>NZ_JBLVOJ010000012.1:225518-250140 GCF_053543715.1 Glutamicibacter sp. AGC46 | reverse complement strand
CCCCCCCCCGCCGCGGCTTGCCGGATCGAGTGCAGCAGGGCCCACGGGACGATGCCGCTGGTGCGCGGGTTGCGTGGCGAGGGGTGGTTCTTGATCGAGAAGCTGTACTCGCCGGCTGGGCCGCGCGCCTCGATGCGGTGCTCGGTCAGGCCTGCCTCCGGGTCGGCGATCAATCTGGCTGTCACCGCATCCCAATCCCCCACAGCCAACGCCACCGCCGCGGCCACATTCAATGACTTCGGGAAGTCCTGGGCCGCTGCCGCGGCTGGACCGCGAAATACCTCTACCGGTCCGGCGGCCTGCTCCAATTCACCGCGCCGCTGCGCATCCATCCACGGCTGCACCAAGGTGGCCGGCAGCTTGCGCGTCGTCACCAGCACCTGGTCGATGCCGCCCATCCGGGCAGCCGCGCCCAGCAGGTCCAATCCGCCGATGGCCCCGGCAGTGCTGGACAAGCGTCCCGGTCCGGCGGCCTGCACTTGCGCGGCGAACTCCGGGTCAGCCAGCGCTCCCATGGAACTGGCCAGCAGGTCAACCCCGCAGGCCAGGATGCGCACCGCATTCTCGCGCAGGGCTTGCTGGCCCGCGCATTCGACCACCAGGTCGCAGCGCTCCAGGGCCGACTCCCAGCTCAGCTGCTCATGCTCCAGCCCGGTTTGCGGACGGCGCAGGATCACCCCTTCGAGCTGGGCACCGTGCACCGTCCCGGCTGCCAGTTGCTCCGCCACCACGGAGCCGATCGCCCCGTGGCCCAGTACTCCCACCCGATACATGCTGCCCGTGGCCATGCCCGTCCTGTCCGAAAAGATCGATGTAAGCTACCGCCAGCTTAGGCCAGCTCGCGGGCTCGGCACGAACTGCCAGCTGGCCAGTGTGCGGGCCATTGCCGCTAGTGCCGTGAAGCGGTCGAATGGTCCGTGCGTTCCATGAGCCGGGAGACTCCATATCCGATGAGAATGCCCCAGAAGGCGGCATGGATGTTGAACAGGTCCAGGCCGGAAATGGTTACCACGAACGTCACGAGGGCGCCCAGGGTGAATTTGGTGGCGAAGGCCGTCACAAAGGCCTGCTGCAGGGCCTTGAGCATGGCGATGCCTCCCAAGGCCAGCACGAAAGCCTCAGGGGTGGCCAGCATGAAGCGCGTCAGCGTTGGAGCGAACAAGGCGAAGAGCAGGGACAGGAAGCCATAGACCACCGCTGCGGTGTACTGGCGGTGCTTTTCGCCAGATGATGTGAGCAACGCGTTGGTTGGTCCGGTAACGCAGGCGGACACCGCGCCGAAGCAGGCATTGAGGATCGAGAACCCGCCCGAGGCCAGCGCAAAGGCATTGACCGGGGGCCGGTGCCCGGCAGAGCGCAGCACCGCGACACCCTGGCCATTCTGCACGATCAGCACGGTGATGGCCAACGGCACCACCAGTTCCAGCTGCGCAGCCCAGGTGAATTCCGGAGCGGTGAACACCGGGGTGGCCAGCACGGGCCCGCCAGCTGCGTCCAACGCGAACTGGCCACTGGCGGCCACCGCGATGACCCCGGCGATCAGCGTGCCCAGCACCGGGGGAATTCTTCTGCCCAGCGCCGGCACCGCAGCGAGCAGGACGAAGACCAGCACCATGGGGCCGGCCACCACCGGGTTGGCTTGGGTGGACGAGACGATGTCGGTGCCGAAGCGCAAGAAGACCGCGGCCACCATGGCCATCACAATCGGCATGGGTATGGCCGCCATGATCCGGCGCACCACCCCGGTAGCGCCCAAGGCCAGGACCAGCACCCCGGAGACGAAGAACGCCCCGACCGCCTCGGGGAAGGACAGGTGCTGCAGCGCAGGGCCCAGCAGCACCGTGCCGGGGATGGACCAGGCGAATCCCAGCGGCTGGCGGTAGAGCAGGGACATCACGATGGTCGCCAACCCGGCGGAGAGGAAGATCCCGCAGACCCAGGAAGCCATCTCGGCCTGGGACAGCCCGCCAGCGGCACCCACCGCAAGGGTGACCGCGATGGGGCCCGAAGCGGAGAACACCAGCCCGATCACGCCATTGCTGGCATATACCCCGCCCACGTCGCGCAGCAGGTCGCGGATTCCGGCAGGCCGTTGCGCGGCCCGCTCCAGCAGCGGTTCGCGTGGTGCCCGCGCAGCTGCTGGAGCCGATTCGCGGGTGGGCAGGTTATCGGCGGGTTTGGGCATGTGCGCTCCTGGGCGATGGTGGCAGTGTCATTGGCAGTGGCAGTGGCAGTGGCATTGGCATTAATAGTCCACCACCATTGCACGGTCCCAGGGGCCGTAGGGCGTGGCGTATTGATCCGGGGTATGGCATTCCTAGGATAGTTCTGGCTGCAGATCCCAAGGTACGCAGGGCTAGGATAAGACCGGGGCGATGCGGCCCGCGGATGAAAGGAATGCAGGGATGAATTCCAATACCGAGCTCGGCGAATTCCTCAAGGCCCGGCGGGCCCTGGTCAGCCCGGCAGGCGATGGCGGCCCCCGGCGGCGCGTGCCTGGGCTGCGCCGCGAAGAGGTCGCGGTCCTGGCCGGTGTGAGCACCGACTACTACACCCGGCTGGAACAGGGCCGGCACAAGCGCCCCTCCGAATCCGTGCTCGGCGCGTTGGCCAAGGCCCTGGAACTGGATGAGACGGCCGCCGGGCATTTATTCAACCTGGCCCGCTCGGTGTCCGGCTCCGGGCGCAACAGCCCGTCGAGCAGCATCCAGCGGGTACGCCCCTCATTGCATCAGCTGCTGGATTCCTTCACCGGGCATCCGGCCTTCATCCGCGGACGGCGTACCGAGGTGCTGGGCATGAATGCGCTGGCCGCCAGCCTGCTCACCGACTTCCTCGCCAAGCCGGTGCGCCACCGCAGCCTGATCCGCTGGGCCTTCCTGGATCCCGAAGCCAGGCAGCGCTACGCCGACTGGGAGCAGATCGCCGCCTCGATGGTCGGCACCTTGCGCCTGGATGCCGGGCGCCATCCGCATGATCCGCTGCTCGCGCAGCTGGTCGGAGAGCTGTCCATGAACAGCGAAGAATTCCGCACCTGGTGGGCCGATCACCGGGTGGTCGAGCGGCGGGACGGGATCAAGCGGTTCAACCATCCCCAGGTGGGCTATCTGGAGGTCAACTACGAGGCCTTGGACGTGACCGGGGCACCAGACCAGACCCTGTTCATCTACACCACCGACCCGGGCTCGGACTCCGAAGCGAAGCTGCGCGATCTGGCCGCGCTGCTCAACGGCCAGGGACCGGCACCCGAAGCCTAGCTGCGTGCTGGGATCAGCGATTTGCCGAGCCAGCTGCGCTCCAGCTCGTTGAGCGGGCGCGACGAGACGCCATCGGCTGCCAGCGGCACCATGACCGTGGTCGAGTCGAATACCGGCTGCCCGTCCTGGTAGCCGATGCCCCGCACGGTGAAGGACTTGTTGCCCAGCCGGCTGATGCCCATGCGGATGAGCATCTCGGGCTGGTAGTACAGCGGGCGCAGGTAGTCGATCTGGATGGATGCCACCACGGTGCCGAATTCGAAACGGCCTGTTGTCCCGTCCTCGCGCGTCCAGCGGATGCGGGCTTCTTCCATCAGGGTCACGATGCGCGCATTGTTCACATGGCCCAGGGCGTCCTGGTCCGACCAGCGCAGCTGCAAGATGACTTCGGTAGCCGCGGCCAGTCCATCGTTTGTCGTTTCGCTCATGGAACCCATTGCACCAGAAACCCGGGCTGGCTACTGCGCCCGTGACGGCTCATGAACTTGGGCCATCGCCGGAAGGCACCCACCGTGCATCCTCGTTGTTGGCGTCCAGGCAGATCCATTCCTGTGCAGGCCCGTAGCACCGCAGCTCATCGGTGAACCAGAACGTCTGGTCCGGGTCCCACCCGGCAATCACGCTGGCGTATTTATCATCGATGTCGAGGCATTGCCCGGCGAGCGCCAGATAGGCGCCGATACCCAGATGCACCCCGTCGTAATCGCGCGCCACGGCCAGCCAGTCGGGGATCTTCCATGCGCCGTCGCGCCCGGTGGACAGGTACCAGTCGTGGCGCTTGTGCGCGGTGACCTCGATGCCGTGCTCGCGGCAGAGCCGGATCCAGTCCTCGGCCGTGGCGATCTCCAGCACCTTGGCTGCGGGAGGCACGCTCGTGAACCTGACGCTGGCTTGCTCCCATCCAAAACCGTCTTCCACGCAGCTCAGGCCCACTGGCTCCCGGTCTGGGAACACACCGGTAGTGGAGGGCAGGCGGCTGCTGGGCTTGGACCACCATTCCCCGCTGAAGCTGCCCAGCGGGGTGCTACTCATTTCGGCGGCATCGCGGGCTTCGGTCGCCAGGATGCCGGCCCTCCACTCCTGCAGTAGGCCCAGGGCATTGCTGCCGGGAGCCTGCGTCCTGCCCTGCGGGTCATGCTGGTCGAATTCGACCTGGAATTGGTTGCGCAGATCCACGGGATCCAGCCACCAGGCCGCGAGCCCGCTGTCCGCCAGGTGCCGGGCCACGCGCTCAAGCGGCGCGGCCAGTTCCGGCAACGCCAGCAGGGTGTCTTCCCCATCCGGTTCCTGCCAATAGCGGGCACTGTCGACCGAGCGGACCAGCGCTTGCTGCAGCAGCGCTGCGGTGGCCGGAACCAAAGTGGTGCCGTCCAGGCGCCGGGCGATCTGCTGGACACTGGTTTCGGGCATGCTGGATTCATCCGCGCCAAACAGGCCAACGCTTTCGCCGCGTTCTACCGCCACGTGATACGCGGCGTAGAACATCGCCGCATGCAGCGGATGCTCCCCGAACGCCGGTAGCAGCTTCTCTTCGCTGGCAGTGGCGAACTCCCACAGCATCCTGCGCCCGCGCGCGCCTGCCATGAGCGCCTGCACTAGTTCCATCCGCGCCACTTCATTTCACTGGTTCGAAAACAGTAAATCCCGCCAAGACAGTCGATAACTATTTACGGGATCGATTATTAGACATTACCTGAGCAGGGGTTGCAATTCACCTGCCATTGGCACCGTGGAAGACGGCCGGCCAAGGGGCCGGCAGATTGTCCCCACCCGGAGGAACGTTCGTGAAAATCTTCGCTCGACCCGGCAAAACCAATCATCTCACCCCACTGCATCTCACCGCCGGAAGCCTAGTTGCCATTGCAGCTTCCACCGCATTCATCGGCGCCACCCCGGAACTCGAGGCAGTGCCTGCCGCCAAGTCCGCCGCGGACTGGAGCTCCTCGGCCTACCGCGGGTCAGTCGAGGTGATCCCGGCAGGAACTGGCCGCAGCGGCACCGCGCAAGAGACGCTCGACGGAGTGGTCTTCGAGGATCGCAACAAGAACTCCACGCAGGATGCCAACGAGCCTGGCCTACCGAACGTCACGGTTTCCAACGGCCGCGACGTCGTGGCCACCGATGGGCAGGGACGCTACGAACTTCCGGCCTACAACAACATGACCGCGTTCGTCACCCAGCCCCGGGGCTTCCAGGTTCCGGTCGACGACGACAACGTCGCCCAATTCTTCTACACCCACCTGCCTGAAGGCTCCCCGGACCTGAAGTACGACGGCATCGCCCCGACCGGGCCGCTGCCCGAGGCAGTCAACTTCCCGCTGGTGGCCAGCAGCGCCACGCAATCGCCCGAGCAGAGCTGCGTCATCGGTGCGGATGTGCAGACCTATACCCAGCAGGAAGTCGAGTACGCCAGGGAAGGCGCTTTCGCCGATCTGGCGGCCCGCACCGACTACACCGGCTGCGGCGCCTTGTTCATCGGCGACCTCGTGGGCGATGACCTGACCTTCTTCCACCAGACCCGAGAACTGTCCTCCATGCTCAACGGTCCGGCCCGGTTCCTGCCGGGCAACCACGACATCGACTACGACTCGCTGGACGGGCAGCACGAGTACGATTCCTTCCGCGCCCAGTTCGGTCCGGAGTACTACTCCTACGACACGGGCAAGACTCACGTCATCGCCCTGAGCACCATCGATTACCCGACTGCGGTTCCGGCCAAGAAGAGCGACTACACCTACGATCTGGGCAAGCGCCAGCTGCAGTGGCTGCGCGCGGACCTGGCCGAGGTACCCGAGAACAAGGCCATCGTCCTGGCCGGGCACAGCCCCCTGCTGGAGTTCTTCTACAGCGACGAGCATTCCACCAAGCTGGTCCGGGAGATCTACGAATTGCTGGAAGGACGCGAGGTCGTTTCCCTGGGCGGGCACACCCACATGTCAGAGAACCTGCGCGCCGGGGACCTGATGGATGGCTGGCGCGACGAGGTCGGCGAGGCAGGCCTGCCGTTCACGCACTTGACTGTCCCGGCCATTTCCGGGCAGTGGTATGACGGACGGGTTATCGAGAACGGCTACCCGACTTCCATCCAGCGCGACGGGACCCCTCCGGGAGTGCTCACCTTGGACATCAAGAACACCAAGATCACCGAGCGCTTCACCGTGACCGGCGGGGATGCCAGCAAGCAGATGTCCCTGGGCTTGAACACCCCGGCGTACCGGCAGTGGTACGAGGAGAATGTGGAAAAGGAGCGCGGCACGGTTCCGGCCCTGGATGACCCGTTGGCGGTGAGCCGGCAGGGACTGGCCGAGGACACCTGGCTGACCACGAACTTCTGGATGGGCAGCACCGGCTCCGCTGTCGAGGTCTCCATCGACGGCCAGGACCCGGTTGCGGCCGAGCGGACGCAGAAAATGGCCGGCGAACGCCCGCTGTCAGGCGCCGAGTACTCGGATCCGGCGGCCATCGCCGAGCAATTCGTCCATGGCGGCGGCTTCGCCGAGAAGACCAGCCACTTGTGGCGCTTAGAACTGCCAGATGATCTCTCCGTCGGGGCGCACACGGCCACGGTGACTGCCACCGACGTGCATGGGCGTTCTTTCACCGAGGAATTGGATTTCACGGTCATCGGGTAGCGCCATCCTTCGAGCTGGTGCCTGCATGAGCAGGCACCAGCTTTTTGTTACGCCCGCAGTGGGACAGCATCGGCTGCAGGTGCCTAGGATGAATCCATGCGCATTGCAATCCTGGATGATTACCACAACGTGGCCCGCTCGCTGGCCGATTTCGACGGCCTCGCCGCCGTCCTGGACGCCGAAGTCACGGTCTTCACCGAGCACCTGGGCCACGAGGACAGTACCGTCGTCCAGGCGCTGCAGCCCTTCGACGCCATCGTCGCCATGCGCGAACGCACGCCTTTCCCGGCCGCCCGGCTGGCTGCGCTGCCCAACCTGAAGCTGCTGGTCACCACCGGCCGCCGCAACGGATCCATCGACCTGCAGGCTGCCAAGAACCAGGGCATCGTGGTCAGCCACACCGGCTACGTGGCTACCGATGCCGCCGAGCACACCTGGGCGCTGATCCTCAGCGCCGCGCGCCGACTGGACGTGGAGCTGTTTTCCGCGGACCGCCCGCTGGCGGCTGGCTCGGGCTGGCAGACCACTTTCGGACTGGGCCTGTCCGGCAAGACCCTGGGCGTCTACGGTCTGGGAAATCTGGGAGCGAAGGTTGCGAAGGTCGGCTTGGCCTTCGGCATGCGGGTCATCGCCTACAGCCAGAATCTCACCAAGGCCCGCGCCACCCAAGTGGGCGTGGAGCTGGTCTCCGAAGCCGAGCTGTTCTCCACCAGCGACATCGTGACCGTGCACCTGAAGCTCTCGGAGCGCAGCACCGGGGTCATCGGACCCAAGCAGCTGGCGTGGATGCGTCCCGATTCCATCCTGGTCAACACCTCGCGCAGCAGGATCGTGCAGACCGACGCGCTCATCGACGCACTGGACAGCCGGCAGCTGCACCTGGCCGCCGTGGATGTCTTCGACGTGGAACCGTTGCCGGCCAAGGACCGGCTGGCCGCTACCCGGGGCGTGATTGCCACCCCGCATATCGGCTATGTGACTATCGAGCAGTTCGAGATGTTCTACCGCGACGCGGTGGAAGACATCCGCGCGTGGGCTAGCGGCGCACCGATCCGGGTGCTGGCCTAGGGACCTGCGGCCGCGGCACGAAGTAGTAGTGCAGGATCGCCACGACGGCAGCCCATGCGGCCCCGATCAGCATCCCCACCAGCACGTCAGAGACCCAGTGGTGCCCGATGTAGATTCGCGAAGCTCCCATCGCCAGGACGAATAGCGCCGCGACGATGGAGATCAGGTACGCGTAGCGGCGCAGCCCGTAGATGATCGCCAGGTAGCTGGCGATGCCGATCAGCGCGGCCGAGTTCAGCGTGTGCCCGCTGGGGAACGAAAAGGTTTGCGGCGGCGCCGGGCCTCCGGGAACGCCTTGGGGACGCGGCACCTGGAGGTTTGTCTTGAGAATAACGGTCAGCAGGACCGAGACCAGTGCAGTGAACGCGATGGCCGCCAACGGCCACGCGCTGCGGGTTTTCCAGCACAGCAATGAGGTGATCACCAGCATGATCATGGTCATTCCCGGTGTGGATCCCCAGAAGTACAAGAAGTCGGAGACCGCAAACAGGAACGGCGACTGGTGCTCCAGTGCCCATTGGTAGGCTGGGGCATCCAGATCCCTGGCCCATCCGCCCGCGTGCAGGGAGACCAGCACCCTGCGGGTGAAGTAGAACATGGCGACAACCAGCCCGAAAATGATCCACAGCACCTGTGCGCCGCGGGAACGTTGGCCTTGCCGGAAATACCATGAGGATCGCATGGCTTCCATCGTATCGGGGCGGGAGCGAAGCGCTGAACTCGATCGATGCGGAACAATGGAAGCATGACGATCAAGGTGCTGGCAGTTGGCAAGAAACACGAATCCTGGGTGGACGAGGGAATTTCCCGCTACGAGAAGCGGCTGAAGAAGCCCTTCAATCTCACCTGGCAGCTGCTGAACCATTCCTCGCGCGAGAACGACGCGGCCCGCACCGAGGAGTCGGCCCGCATCCTGGCGAAAATCGATGACCGCGACTTCGTGGTTCTGCTCGATGAGCGCGGAAAGAACGTGGACTCCCCTGCGTTGGCCAATACTTTGCGCACCCCGATTGATGCTTCGCGCAATGTCGTGATCATCATCGGCGGCGCGTACGGCGTGGACGCATCCGTGCATGCGCGGGCCAATTTCATCTGGTCGCTTTCGAAGCTGGTCTTCCCGCACCAGCTGGTGCGCTTGATCCTCACCGAGCAGCTCTACCGCGCGCAGGACATCCTGGCAGGCGGGAAGTACCATCACGTTTAAGCCATTCCCTTGACTTTCCAACTTGGAAAGACAAGACTTTCCATAACGGAAAGTAGGGAAATCATGGCTGAGGGGCAAGAACGAATCGACAAGCTGACCGCCGCGGAGCGCCTGGCCTCCGCGGACCAGGCCTCGAACAAGATGGTCGCTGCCGGCACTTCTTCCCGGGCCACCCTCTTCGTGTACGTGGTGCTCGGGAGCACCGCGATGAGTCTTGAACATGTCCTTTCGCCAAAGATGGCTCTGGCGTTATTCGCGGTGGCTGTCGTTGCAGCCCTCGTGCACTACGTGATTATGCGCAGCCGCGCCAAGATGCGCCCTTTGCTCAGCAGCTCGGCAACCTACGGCTGGTACGCGTTCCTGGCTTCAATGATCGTGATGTGCCTGCGCTTTTGGGTCGCCGAGGACCCTTGGAGCATCGGTGCGAAATTAGTCGTTTCCTGCACCGCCTTATGGCATTTGCTTTCCTCCGCGCAAACGGCATGGGACAAGGACCGTGTGCAAGATGCCCAGGAAATGGCGGCCTAGCCAGGTGAACAATTCGCAGATCCCCTCGGAGCGCGAAGCCGCTTCCCAACTCGCCGCGGCCGAAGAAGCCGCGAGCGGCACCGTCAGCGCCACCGAAGCCCCCGGGGCATTCATGATTGTCCTGGGCATCGTCACGGCGGCAATCTTTTCGCTCTACGGAGTCATCGACATCGCCCTTTGGAACTGGTCGCCGGTGCTCTATGTGCCATTGATCGCCTGGTACGCCTACTGGTCGCGCCAGCGGCCCAAGTCCCGCCCTGCATTGAGGCACTCGGGCAAATACATCGCTGTCATGCTGTTCATGATGCTCGCCCTGCAATTGTGCACCTTCTGGATTCCCCATACTTGGCTGTTCGCGATACCCAAATTCCTCGCATTGGCCGCTGTCTTCACCGGTTCCCTGTGGATCATGCGCCGCGAAACCATCAAATCCCGCATCAAGGATGGAAATGAACAAGCCATCTAGCAATGCGCAATTCGACGAGCTGATCCACGCACCCATCCGGCTGCGCATTTGCGCCAGCCTCGCCCCGGTGCAGTGGGCAGAATTCGCGCACCTTCGCGGCATCCTCGATGTCGCCGACTCCGTCTTGAGCAAGCACCTCAAGCAGCTCGCCGATGCCGGGTATATCGGCATCGAGCGGTTCACCAAGCTGGGGCGCAGCCATATGCGCGTTTCACTGACCAAATCCGGACGCCGGGCCTATGTCAGCCATGTGGCGGCCCTGCGGGAGATCACGGCGGGCGGATAATGACCGATCTTGTCGTTCGCAGACCGTAGTATCGGTTCCATGAGCGATGTCCTGTCCCGGTTCGGCGCAGCCACCCGCAAGTGGTTCACCGACGTCTTCTCCGCGCCCACCGTTGCCCAGAGTGGCGCCTGGGAATCCATCTCGGACGGGAAGCACACCCTGGTCATCGCGCCTACCGGCTCGGGCAAGACCCTGGCCGCGTTCCTCTGGGCGCTGGACCGGCTGCACCACGCGGAACTTGATGCTCCGGCATTGCCGGGGATGGACTCCGATGCCGATCATCCAGCAGGCAATGGCACCAAGGTGCTCTACATTTCTCCGCTGAAGGCCCTCGGGGTCGACGTGGAGCGCAACCTGCGTTCTCCGCTCGCTGGCATCCGCGCCACCGCGCACGAAATGGGCTTGTCCCAGCCGTCGGTATCTGTGGGAGTGCGCTCGGGAGACACCCCGGCCAATGACCGGCGCAAGCTGCTCAAGGACCCGCCCGAAATCCTGATCACCACGCCCGAGTCGCTGTACCTGATGCTCACCAGCCAGGCACGCAAGACCCTTGCCGATGTGCACACCGTCATCATCGATGAGGTCCACGCGATTGCCAATACCAAGCGCGGAACCCATTTGGCCCTGTCACTGGAACGGCTCGACGCGCTGCTGCCCGCCCCGGCCCAGCGCATCGGGCTCTCTGCCACCGTCGAGCCGCCCGAAGAAGTGGCCCGCTTCCTGGCCGGATCCGCCCCGGTGAACATCGTGCGCCCGCCGTCCACCAAGAAATGGGAGTTGGCGGTGCGCGTCCCGGTGGAAGACATGACCGATCTGCCTTCCGCGGCCGGAGCGCATGATCTGGGTCCGGGTTCCTCCCCCGCGGCATCGGCGAGCATCTGGCCGCATGTGGAGAACCAGCTGGTGGATCTGGTGCTGGACAACCATTCGACCATCATCTTCGCCAACTCCCGCCGGCTGGCCGAGCGGCTGACCGGGCGGCTGAACGAAATCTACGCCGAACGCGAGGGATTCAGCGCCGAGGATGCTTCCACCTCCACCCCTGCAGCGCTGATGGCCCAGGCCGGCTCCACCGCTGCCGCGCACCCGGAAGCTCCGTTATTGGCCCGTGCCCACCACGGCTCGGTGTCCAAGGATTCGCGCGCCCAGATCGAGGAAGACCTGAAGCTGGGCAAGCTGCGCGCCGTGGTGGCCACCAGCTCCCTGGAACTCGGCATCGACATGGGACTGGTGGATCTGGTGATCCAGGTCGAATCCCCGAACTCGGTCTCCTCGGGGCTGCAGCGCGTGGGCCGTGCCGGGCACCAGGTCGGCTCGGTCTCCCGGGGCGCTTTCTTCCCCAAGCACCGGGCGGCCCTGCTCTCCACCGCCCTGGTGGTCACCCGCATGCGCCAAGGAGCCATCGAGAAGATGGTGATCCCCGCCAACCCGCTGGATGTGCTGGCGCAGCAGACCCTGGCCGCGGTGGCCATGGACGACTTGGACGTAGAGCAATGGTTCGACACCGTGCGCCGCGCCGCGCCCTACCAGCAGCTGCCGCGCAGCGCCTATCTGGCCACCTTGGACATGCTCTCGGGCAAGTACCCTTCGGATGAATTCGCCACGCTCAAGCCGCGGCTGATCTGGGACCGGGATGCCGGCACCCTCACCGCCCGGCCCGGGGCGCAGCGCCTGGCCGTGATTTCCGGCGGCACCATCCCGGACCGCGGGCTGTTCGGGGTTTTCCTGGCCGGATCCGAGGATGACAAGGCACCCAAGCGCGTGGGCGAGCTGGACGAGGAAATGGTCTACGAATCGCGCGTCGGGGACATTTTCGCCCTCGGGGCGACCAGCTGGCGCATCGAGGACATCACCCACGACCGGGTGCTGGTCACCCCGGCCTTCGGCCAGCCCGGAAAGCTGCCCTTCTGGCACGGCGACGGGCTGGGACGCCCGGTGGAACTCGGGGCGGCGCTGGGCGAATTCACCACGAAGCTGCTGGCCAGCGAACGCACCGAAGCGGCCGAAGTGCTGCACGGCAGCGGGCTGGATCCGTTCGCCGCGAACAATCTGCTCAACTACCTGGACGAGCAGCGCCGGGCCACCGGCCAGGTGCCCAACCACCAGAATTTCGTGGTCGAGCGCTTCCACGACGAGCTGGGCGACTGGCGGGTCATCCTGCACTCCCCGTTCGGCTTGGCCGTGCACGCCCCGTGGGCGCTGGCCGTCGGCGCGCGGGTCCGCGAACGCTGGGGGCTGGATGCCTCGGCGATGGCCGCCGACGACGGGATCGTGCTGCGCATCCCCGCCATGGACGATGAGCCGCCCGGGGCGGACCTCTTCGCCTTCGAAGCCGACGAGATCATCGAGGTGGTCACCTCGCAGGTGGCCAATTCTGCGTTGTTCGCCTCCCGCTTCCGCGAATGCGCCGCCCGCGCCCTGCTGCTGCCGCGGATCAACCCGACCAAGCGCACCCCGCTGTGGCAGCAGCGCCAGCGTGCCAGCCAGCTGCTGGATGTGGCCCGCAACTACCCGGACTTCCCGATCATCCTGGAAACCGTGCGCGAATGCCTGAATGATGTCTATGATCTGCCGGCACTGTCCAGGATCCTGTCCAGCATCTCCTCGCGGGCCATCCGCCTGGTGGAAGTGACCACCGAGCTGCCTTCGCCCTTCGCCCAATCCCTGCTTTTCGGCTACGTGGCGCAGTTCCTCTACGAATCCGACGCGCCGCTGGCCGAACGCCGCGCCGCCGCCCTGAGCCTGGATCCGGTGCTGCTGGGCGAATTGCTCGGGCGCAACGACGTGCGCGAGGTGCTGGACCCGCAGGTCATCTCGGCCTTGCAGGAGCAGCTGCAGCATCTGGCAGCCAACCGCCGGTTGGCGGGCATGGAAGGCGCCGCGGACCTGCTGCGGCTGCTGGGTCCGCTGGATGCCGGGCAGCTGGCCGCCCGGCTGCGCGATCCGGCCGATGACGAGGCGGCGCTGGATCCGGCCAGCGCCCGGGCCCACGCCGAGGCCCTGGTCTCCACGCGCCGGGCTTTCACCCTGCGCCGCTCCGGCCAGCTGGTGTACGCGGCCATCGAGGATGCCGGCAAGCTGCGCGATGCGCTGGGCACCCCCCTGCCCACCGGCATCCCGGCGGCCTTCCTGGAGCCTGCCACCGCTCCGATCCAGGACCTGGTCTCGCGCTTCGCCCGCACCCACGCCCCGTTCACCCTCGGGGAGCTGGCCGCGCAGCTGGGACTGGGCGTCGCGGTGCTGCGCCCCGTTCTCGACCAGCTGGTGGCCGCCGGCCGCTTGTCGCTGGGGGCCTTCCGCCCGCTGGAGCTCGTCCCCGAAGGCGTGGCCGGCGACGAATACTGCGACGTGTCGGTGCTGCGCACCATCCGCACCCGATCCCTGGCGGCGCTGCGCGCCGAGGTGGAGCCGGTGGACCAGGACACCTACGGTCGCTTCCTGCCGGCCTGGCAGCAGATCGGTTCTTCGCTGCAGGGAGCCGACGGCGCCTATGAAATCGTTGCCCAGCTCGCCGGCGCCGAGGTCCCCGCCTCCGCCCTGGAATCCTTCGTGCTCCCGGCCCGGCTGAGGGGCTACCAGAATTCCTGGCTGGATGAGCTGTGCAGCTCCGGGGATATCCTGATCTGCGGCGCCGGAGCCGCCGGCGGCAAGGACGGCTGGCTGTCGCTGCACACCGCCGAACATGCAGCGCTGAGCCTTCCCCAGCCCGATGCCAGCGCGCTGCAAGCCCTGGACCTGCGCGTGCTCCAGGCCTTCGAGTCCACCGGCGCCTACTTCGCCGAGGAGCTGGCCGGACGCATCCACCGCAGCGATGAGCCGGCGGCCAGCAGCCACGAGGTCGCCGAATCCTGCTGGAGGCTGTTCTGGGCCGGGTACATTTCACCGGATACCATGGCGCCGATCCGCGGCTACCTGGCCGGCGGAAGCACCGCGCACAAAATCGCCAAGCCCGCCCCGCGGGCCCGCGCCGCACGATTGAACCGGCTCTCCGGGCTGAACCGGCTGGCCCGGGAACAAGCCGGCGGGCCGGCGCGCGGCTCGCGCGGCGCGGCCCGCTGGTCGCTGCTGCCCGCACCGGTAGCGGACCCAACGATCAGCGCCCACGCCACCGCGGAAATCATGCTGGAACGCTACGGGGTGCTCACCCGCGGCTCGGTGGCCGCCGAGTCGGTGCCCGGCGGCTTCGGCCAGCTCTACCGGGTGCTCTCGAAGCTGGAAGAAGCTGGCCATGCCCGGCGCGGCTACTTCGTCGAGAAGCTCGGCGCCGCCCAGTTCTCCACCTCTACCACCATTGACCGGCTGCGCGGATTCCAGCTGGCCGATGACCCGCGGCGCCAGCCGGTGGCCACGGTGCTGGCTTCCACCGATCCTGCGAACCCCTATGGCGCGGCGCTGGCTTGGCCTGCGACCGAAACCGGGCACCGCCCCGGGCGCAAGGCCGGCGCAATCGTCGGGCTGCTCGACGGAGCGCTGAGCCTCTATCTGGAGCGCGGCGGGCGCACGGTGCTGACCTTCGGGCAGCTGCCCGAGCCGTCCTGGCGCATCCTCGCCACGGCGATGGTCGCCGCGCTGCGCACCGCCCAGGTCGACAAGATCGCCATCGCCACGGTCGACGGGCAGCCGGTGCAGGACCATCCGGTCGGCGCCGCCCTGCTGGGCGCCGGTTTCTATGCGACGCCCCAAGGCATCCGTTTCCGCCGCTGATCCGCTATCGAAGGAGCGCTGCCCATGCCCGAAGGCGATACCGTCTACCGCGCCACCGCCCGCCTGCACCGGGCGCTGGCCGGCGAAATCCTGCTGGCCTCCGATTTCCGCGTCCCGGCCCTGGCCACCGTGGACGTCGCCGGGTACACGGTGCGCGAGGTCATCCCCCGGGGCAAGCACCTGCTGATGCGCCTGCAGCCGCCGGCTACTGCGAACCCGGCCTTCGCCCAGCCTGCGCTGACCTTGCATTCGCATCTGCTCATGGAAGGGCGCTGGGATCTCTATGCGCCAGGCGAACGCTGGAAGCGTCCGGCGCATACCGCCCGGGTGGTGCTGGAAACAGCAAACGCCAAGGCCGTGGGCTTCGAGATCGCCCAGGTGAAACTGCTGCCAACCGAACAGGAGTCCGAGGTGGTCGGCCATCTCGGACCCGACCTGCTCGGGCCGGACTGGGATGCGCAACGGGCGCTGGACAACCTGCGCGCCGATCCGCAGCTGGGCATCGGCCAAGCGCTGCTGGACCAGCGGATCATGGCCGGGGTGGGAAATGTCTACCGCAGCGAGATCCTGTTCCTGCGGCGCGTGCATCCGCTCACCGCGGTGGGCGAGGTGGCCGGCCTGCCGGCATTAATCGAACTGGCCCACCGCTTGCTGGTGGTGAACAAGGACCGGTCGCGGCGGGTGACTACCGGGCAGCCGCGCACCCGCGACCCGCTGTGGGTCTACGGCCGGGCGTCAAAACCCTGCCTGCGCTGCGGAACCCGCATCGGGCTGCTGCGCATTCCCTCGGCTTCCACCGGTGCCGAACGGGACTGCTACCTGTGCCCTTCCTGCCAGCCATCGGCCTAGGCGGCGGGGCGCGGCTGCAAGCCTAGAGGTCGACTTCGCCCTGCACGCAGCTGTTCACGTCGCCTCCCACCCAGACCACGCCGTCCTCCACGCGCAGATGCACCCGGCCCTGGTACCCGATCGCGGTGCCTTGGGCGGCGATGTAGCGTTCGGGAGCCAACCCGGAATCGGCCAGCCACCGGGCCAGGCCCGCATTGAGGCTGCCGGTGGCCGGGTCTTCCCACACTGGGTCCCCGCCGACGAAAGCACGCACTTCGAACTGCGTGCCGGCCCCTGGCTCCTGCGGACCTGCAACCCCGATGGCCAGCGTCCCCAGGGCGTTGGGATCCGGGTCCAAGGCCAGTACCTGCTGCGCACTGGAGAGCCTCACCCCGATCCATTCCGGGCCGTTGACCAGCCATGAGGCATCCTGGATCTGCTCCCGGGGAATCGCCAGTACCTCGGCGATGCGCTGCACCAGCAATTCGGCAACCGGTTCGTAGCGGGTCAGCGGCGGGGCAGCGAACCATAGCCGTTGCGGCTCAACGCGCACCTCCACCAGCCCGGCGGCGCATTCCTGGATGACCCGTCCCTTCTTCTTGGGAACCCCGCCGGCCTTCAGCCAGGCAAAGGCCGAGCCCAGCGTCGGGTGGCCGGCGAAGGGGAATTCCTGGGTGGCAGAGAAGATCCGCACCCGGTAGTCGGCGGCCGGATCCTCCGGTTGCATCAGGAACGTGGTCTCGGCCAGATTGGTCCACTTGGCAAATCCTTGCATCTGCCCGCTGGCCAGGCCTTCTGCATCGTGGACCACAGCCAAGGGGTTGCCCAGATATGCAGTGGGAGAAAAGACGTCGACTTCGCTGTATTTACGCATGGCCATCGAACCAACCTAGCAGACCGCGACCTGCGCGGTCCTGGCAAAGATGGGAGAATAGCCCCTATGGCTATGGAATCCCCGCTTCCCGTGCGCAACGGCGTCAATGCAACTCGTCTTCGCCTCCCGCGGACCGGTTCGTGGGCAACTGTCGCAGATTATTTGCTTGAGCGCTTCGGCCATGTGGATCCAGAGGGCATCCTGCGCCGCTTCGATGATCAGCAGATCGTTGGCTTGGGCGGCACTCCGCTCACCCGCCAGACGCCCCTGGGCGAGCACGAATTCATTTGGTACTACCGTTCCCTGCCGGTAGAAACTCCCATTCCCTTTGAAGCCAGGATCCTGCACCAAGACGAGCATCTGCTGGTCGTGGACAAGCCGCATTTCCTCCCCACCACACCCGGCGGACGCTTCATCCAGGAATCCGCGCTGGTGCGCCTGCGCAACCAGACCGGCATCGATGATTTGGTGCCGATGCACCGGCTGGACCGAGCCACCGCCGGGGTCATTCTTTTCGCGGTGAATCCGGCGACCCGCGGCGATTACCAGATGCTCTTCGAACGCCGCGAGATCGCCAAGCGCTACAAGGCGGTGGTCGCCCTGCAGCCGGGCGAAGGCCTGGAAACTGGACGGGTGCTGCATCCAAATGGGGAGCATTCGCAGGTCAAACCGGAATCCGAGCTGCGTGACCTGCTGCAGCGGATGCCGCTGCTCTTCGAGAACCGGATGGCCAAGGTCAAGGGCCAGCTGCGTTCCATTGTGGAAGAAGGCGAACCGAACGCCCAGACCCTGGTCAAGCTCGAGGCGATCGGGACGAGCACCGGTTTCCATGCCGGGCTGGAGGTCGCCTTGATGGATCTGGAACCGCGATCGGGCAAGACCCATCAGCTGCGGGTGCACCTGGCTTCCTTGGGCCTGGGCATCATCAATGATGCGTTCTATCCGCGGTTGTGGGATCTGGCCCCGGATGACTACCGGCGCCCGCTGCAATTGCTGGCGCACACCATTTCCTTCACTGATCCGCTGACCGGCCACGCGCGCAGCTTCAGCTCGCAACAGCGGCTACTGGAAGCGCCGTCGGTCCCATAACCCCTTCTCACGCGGGAAGAATTGCCCTAGGCTGGTGCCTATTATCCCGTGACCGGTAAGGATGAAGGCAAGATGGCCGAACACCAGCGGACCCCGCAACTCGATTCCCTGGTGGAGTCGGCCCAGTCTGCCATTGCTTCGGCGGCAGAACGGTCCTCCTTCGTGTTGCCCTACGCGGCGCCGGATCATCGCCCCAACCCTGCAGTGGAACCTTTCGATACGGTCCGCGGCTACCTCTTGGGCGCTTCGGGCTTATTGCTGCTGCTGACCTCGTTGGCGTTGCCTTCCGGCCTGCATGGACGCGCGCCGTCCAGCCTGCTGGATACCAGCCTGGTGCATTCGGTGTTGTGGCCGGCAACTGCCATCGCGCTGGTCCTCAGTGCCGCGTTTTCGCTGCGCCGCGACCAGCTTTCGGCGCGACGCCAGCGAATCATTTCCCTTTATTCGATCCCGGCCACAGCGATGATGGCCTGCGCCATCACCCTGGCCTCCGGGTTCTTGGCCATCAGCGCGGCCATCCTGGCAACCATTGCTTCGCTGCTGTCCCTGTACGGCGTGCTCCAGCTGAACAGGAATACTGCGCGAAACCGCATGGAGCGCTGGGCAACCGATGCCCCGGTAAGCTTCTTTGCCGGTTCCAGCCTGGTCTATGCCCTGCAGCTCTGGTTTGCCGCCGCCGGATGGAATGACGGCGGGCAGGGACTTCTTGCTGTGGTGGTGGCGGCCGGAATTTCAGTGGTTGCCGCCGCCTTCGCCCACTCGGAGCGCGGCCGCCACGCCTTTGCCAGCGGCTTCGGAATCTGCATGATCGCCGCTGCAATCCAGGGCTGGCTCAATGAGTCCGCGCCGCTGTGGGTCTGCGCGGTCTGGATCTTCATGGCCTTGCTGGTCTTCCTGATGGCCGAGAACCGCCGGTTCCAGATCAGCCATGCCGAGCACCGTGCGCAGCGCGGCAAGCCCATAGAGTTCTAGGACTGGCCGCGCCCGCCACGGGTGCCTAGCGTGGCGCCATGCGGATGGCTCCATCAAGGCGAATGGTTTCGCCGTTGAGCATCGGGTTGGCCACGATGTGCTCCACCAATGCCGCGTATTCTTCCGGACGTCCAAGACGCGAAGGATGCGGCACCTGGGCTCCGAGCGAGTCCTGGGCAGCCTGCGGCAGGCCGGCCATCATCGGCGTGTGGAAAATGCCCGGTGCGATGGTCATGACGCGGATCTGGTGGTTCGCCAGCTCGCGAGCCAGCGGAAGGGTCATGGCCGCTACTGCTCCCTTGGAGGCCGCATAGGCCGGCTGCCCGATCTGGCCGTCAAAGGCCGCCACCGACGCGGTGTTGATGATGACCCCGCGTTCGGTGCTCCCCTGCTCATCACTCAGCGCTTCGCTATGCGCCATGGCTTCTGCGGCCAGGCGGATCACGTTGAAGGTGCCGTTGACATTGATGTCCAGCACCTTGGCGAAGCGCTCCAGCGGCAGCACTCCCTCGCGGCCCAGCACCTTGCCCGGTGTTGCCACACCGGCGCAATTGACCAGCACCCGCAGGGTGCCAAGTTCCTTGGCACGTTCGATGCCGGCAGCCACCTGCTGCGCGTCAGTGACATCAGCTGGCACGAAGCGGACATTCGCGCCGATCTCGGCGGCGATTTCATCGCCATCCTCACGCGGCAGGTCGAGTACCACCACATGCCTGGCGGCGGTGGCCAGCTTCTGCGCCGTGGCGCGTCCCAATCCCGATAGGCCGCCGGTGACCAGAACGACTGAATCCTGCAACTGCATATTTACCCCTTTGTAGACAGTGGTCTTGTGATCTACATTACTGGCCAGTTGCGTGGAGGCGAAGAAACTTGCCCGCGGGCATGGAAAAACCGCTGGACCCCGCGATGGGATCCAGCGGCTCTTGCACTGTCCTGCAGCCTAGTGGCTCGGAACCGTCGCAGGCTCGGCTTCGACTCCAGCCGATTTCTTCTTGCCGCCAAGCAGGAAACCGATCACCACGATGCCGACGCTGCAGCCGGCACCGATCAGGAAGCCAGGTTGGAAGCCTTCGACCGAAGCGGTCAGCGGATCGCCGCCAGCTGCGATCTTCGCGGCGGTGGATGAGGCGACAACGCCAACCAGCAGGGCGGTGCCCATGGCGCCCGCCAACTGCTGCAAGGTCGAGAGCAGGGCCGAACCGTGCGAGTGCAGGCTGTGCGGCAGCGGGTTCAGCGCAGTGGTGAAGGCCGGGGTGAAGATGAAGGCCAGGCCCAAGCTCATCACCAGGTGCATGACAACCAGCAGCCAGATCGGAGTGTCCACATCCAGGACCACCGCGTAGCCCAGCAGCGAAACCAGCAGCACCAGGGCGCCGGGAACGATCAGCGGACGGGCGCCGACCTTGTCGTAGAGCTTTCCGACCAATGGCGCCAGGACACCCATCAGCAGACCGCCCGGGAGCATGATCAAACCGGTGGTCAGGGTTTCAATGCCCAACACGTTGGTGAAGAACATCGGCAGCAGGATGATCACGCCGAACAGCGAAATCATCGAGAACATCATCAGCACCAGCGAAAGGGTGAAAGCCCTGTAGTTCAGCGGACGCAGATCCAGCAGCGCCTTGTCTTCCTTCTGCAGGTTCAGCTGCAGGAAAACGAAAGCGAGCAGGCACAGAATCGCGCCAACAAGGATGCCCAGGTTCAGCGGGGTGACGCCAACCGACAAGCCGCTGAGGCCGTAGACCAGGCCGCCGAAACCCGGGATGGCCAGAATCAGCGAAGGAATGGACAGCGGCGTCGAGGCGCCGTCAACGTCCTTGGACAGTCGAGGGGTGCCGATCAGCAGAGCCGCTACCGCGATCGGGATGATCACGATGAACATGAATCGCCACGACAGGTACTGCAAGATCAGTCCGGATACCGTCGGGCCGATGGCCGGGGCTACGGAGATCACGATGGAGACATTGCCCATCAGCACGCCGCGGCGCTCAGCAGGGACCAGATGCAAGATGGTGGTCATCAGCAGCGGCATCATGATGGCGGTGCCGCTAGCCTGGATCACACGGGCCACCAGCAGGACGCTCAGGCCCGGCGCGAGGGCAGCCAGCAGGGTGCCCAGAGTGAACAGGCCCATGGCCAAGACGAAGACATTGCGGATGCTCATCCGCTGAAGCAGGAAGCCGGTCATTGGAATGACCACGGCCATAGTCAGCATGAAGATGGTTGACAGCCACTGAATTGCGTCAGCGGTGACATTGAATTCATCCATCAAAACAGGCAGGGCCACGTTCATGATGGTCTCGTTCAGGATGACCACGAAGCTGGAAACAATCAGCACCGCAATCGTGGTGAAGTTCTGTTTGCTCAGTCGTTCTGGAGCGTTCGTCACGGCAGGAATCTGCTTCCACGAGGATTCGGAAAAAGGAAACGCTATCTGACGCTTGCGGCTGCTTCGCCGGGCAAGAAAGTTCAAATAGCTCTATCGATTTTATCGCTTGGGATTGCGGTGCACTAGGGGTGCAGGAAACCTTATAGGTGAGTTCGGCAACACAGATCCAGCTTCACGGAATGTCGAGGGTTTGTGTACGAAGATAGAACCATGAACGTGCGCACTCCTGACCCATACCCTGGATGGCTCTCCGAAGAAGACCTCTACGAGGCACGGCAGCGCCTGCCCATGCTCTACGTCGAGGCCATTCCCGTGCGCCTGGACCCGCTGGGCTACGTCAACGAGGTGGGCCTGCTGCTCACCGGCGATGATGACGGACGCATGCTGCGCACCTTCGTTTCGGGGCGCGTGATGTACCGCGAGACCATACGCGCCGCGTTGATCCGCCACATCGAAAAGGACCTGGGCACCATGGTGCTTCCGCAGCTTCCGGCTTCACCGGTGCCCTTCACCGTTGCAGAATACTTCCCGGCGCCGAGCGAAACCGGCCTGACCGATGATCGCCAGCATGCCGTATCCATGTGCTACATCGTGCCGGTTCGCGGCGAGACCAGCCCTCGCTCCGATGCGTTGGAGCTGACCTGGCTTTCGCCCAGCGAAGCGCTCAGCTCGGACATCCAGGGCGAGTTCGCTGGCGGTCGAGAAAATATTCTCCGTCAGGCATTAGCCCATGTCGGAGTGAATATTTAGCCCTGCTGCCCGCTGTTTGGAATGATTCCCTGCCGGCGCTTGATGATTGATCCAACCCAGCTTCCCAAGAGCACCCCGAGCATGCCCACGGTGCAGCCGATCAGGGTCTCGACCACGCGGTCGTACATCACCGAGCCGCTCAGGCCCGTCACCAGCGAGACGCCCACGAGCGCCATCGGGGTAATGAAAACCTGCGCCAGGAAATAGTTGCGCATGACCAGCAGCTCGGCCATGAATTGGCATATGGCGATGAAGGCGAGCAGGATCCAGACCTGCGGGTTCAGGAAGATCAAGACCGCCATCAGGACCATGCCTGCCAGGGTGCCGAGCATTCGGTGCACGCCTCGCCGGATGCGCAAGGTCGTGGTGTGCCCGACCAGGGGAACCACCGCGGCCACCATCGCCCAGTAGTTGTGCCCGGCTTCCAGGCTGCTGCCCACGGTATTGGCCAAGGCGCCGGCCACACCGGCTGTCAGGATGTAGAACAGCCCTTCCCACCAGATGGCCTTGCGGACGTTATCCGATAGTGGCGGCAGCGGGGTGCGCTTCCACAAGCTGGTCCACTGCCCGAGTGCACCGGCCGCACCGATGGCTACCGACAACAAGATCGTCAGGGCCGACACGAGCAGGGCTTCGCCGATTGGCGCGGGGACGGGGATCGAGGCAATTGCCGCGAATGCGAAGATGTGGAACAGCGAACCGCCGGGCCGCAGCCGCATGAAACCCACCAGCACCGAGCAGGCACCGGCCACGAGAGTCGTCGCGCCAACTACTTGCCACTGCTTGATTCCAGGGTCCGAATGGTCGATCCACCAGTGCGAAGCGGCCAGCGCCAGAGCGATTACCGCGAAGAACAAGGCCCCGGAACGCACCTGCATCCGCAACCGGTTCCAGTAGCCGTCCACGCGCCCATACACGCCGGTAAAGGCGCCGAACACGGCAAAGACCACAAGGTCCAGCCGGTCAATCGCGAAGAGCGTGATCAGAGGCGCAAAAACACCGATGCTGGTGCGCAGGCCGATCCAATGGTCCTTGCGGGCAGGCCCCAGCGTAATGAGCGCCTTGGCGGATTCCTTCAGAATCTCCAGACCCACATCTTCCTTCCGTCGCGTTGGACACAACACGTACGCTCCATTATTCGCGCTTTGCCTTGTGAAGCGTTAGGTTTTGGCGCACATTGTCCCTGTCGTTTTCCTCACCGCGCGGTTAATACGGCACACTTGGTACGTGTCCGAAAAGAACTTTGACCCCAGTGCCCCGCATGCCCGCCAGGATGAATTCGGCTTTGAAGTCGGAACCCGGCTGACCGCTCCGGACGGTTCCCCGATGTTGGGACGTACCGGCGTTATCCGTACCCCGCACGGCGACGTCAAGACGCCCGCGTTCATTGCGGTAGGCACCAAAGCTACCGTCAAGGCAGTCACCCCGGTGCAGGTTCAGGAGCTTGGCGCGCAGGCTGTGCTGTCAAACGCCTACCACCTGTATCTTCAGCCGGGCGCGGATATCCTCGATGAAGCTGGCGGACTAGGCAAGTTCATGGGCTGGCAGGGGCCGACCTTCACCGACTCCGGCGGATTCCAGGTCATGAGCCTGGGCTCGGGCTTCAAGAAGGTCATCGACATGAAGTCCGTAGACCAGTCTGGTCCGGACGACGCCGTGGCCCCGGGCAAGGAACGCCTGGCCAATGTGGACGAGGACGGCGTCTGGTTCAAGTCCCATCTCGACGGCACCAAGCACCGCTTCTCCCCTGAGATCTCCATGGGCGTGCAGCACCGGATCGGCGCGGACATCATGTTCGCCTTCGACGAGCTGACCACCTTGCAGAATTCCCGCGGCTACCAGGTCGAGTCCCTGGAGCGCACCCGGCGCTGGGCCGAGCGCTGCATTGCCGAGCACTTTGCATTGACCGACTCCCGCGAAGGCAAGGAATACCAAGCCTTGTTCGGCGTCATCCAGGGCGCCCAGTACGAGGACCTGCGCCGCAAGGCCTGCCAGGACCTGGGGGCCATGGCCTTCGATGGCTTCGGCATCGGCGGCGCCTTGGAGAAGGAAAATCTGGGAACCATCGTCGGCTGGTGCGCCGAAGAGCTTCCAGAGAACAAGCCGCGCCACCTGCTGGGCATTTCCGAGCCGGATGACGTCTTCACCGCGATTGAGAATGGTGCCGATACTTTCGACTGCGTCTCGCCCACTCGCGTTGCGCGCAACTCGGCGTTCTATACCCCCTGGGGCCGTTTCAATCTTTCCGGCGCACGCTACAAGCGGGATTTCACTCCGCTGGTGGAAGGCTGCGAGTGCTATGCCTGCAAGAACTTCACCCGTGCGTACATTCACCACCTGTACAAGGCCAAGGAACTGCTCAGCCACACGTTGATTTCCATCCACAACGAGCAGTTCACTGTTTCGCTGGTTGAATCCGCGCGCCAGGCGATCGAAGATGGAACCTTCTTCGAGCTCAAGGACAAGGTGCTCTCCAGCTACTACGCTGGCGAACCGGATCCGCAGGGCCAGCCGGCCGCCCTGTAGCCAAGGGCCGCAAAGCAGTCGAGGGGGCGATTCTCCACGCACTGGGCAG
>NZ_JBLVOJ010000012.1:219210-225469 GCF_053543715.1 Glutamicibacter sp. AGC46 | reverse complement strand
GGCAGTGCAAGGAGAATCGATGCCTCTGGCTTTTCTAAGCCGAAGCCCTCTGCCCTGCGCGGGTCATCGGCAAATGCATGATCCCGTCGTCGTCATAGTCTTCTCCGGAGCGGAGGAAACCGAACTTTCCGTACCAGCCCTCCAGCTGGGTCTGGGCGCTGAGCTGGATCTCCGCCTCCGGAGCGCAAAGCGCCACGGCACGCTGCATGAGTTCCCCGGCCAGGCCCCGGCCTCGGGCTTCTGCGGCCGTTGCAACCCGCCCAATGCGCGGAGTGCCGCTTGCGCTGTCCATGATTCGCACAGTACACAGCACTTTCCCGTTCTCGGTGGCCACCAGATGCACAGTGCCGGCATCCAGATCGCGGCCATCGATGTCCGGGTAGCACGATCGCTGCTCGACGATGAATACCTCGGCACGCAGTTTCAGTATTGAGTAGAGCAATTCTGCGGAAAGCCCATCGGGCTCGTGGATGGAAATCAAATCGTTCATCCTCCAAGACTACCTACGCCCCCGCGCCCAGCTTCCTGCCGGAAACTTGAACCAGGGCACTTGCACCAAAGAGCATTGCCGCGATCCACAGCAACAAGGGAATGGGAGTACCGGGGCTGAGCACCAAGAAGAAAATTGGCGAGAACGTGGCAGCTGCCCGAAGGAAAGTCGCTGTTTCCAGGAAAAGATACGTGGCCACGGCCGACTCGCTGGTGGCTCCCCCGAGTAATGCATCCCAGTCCCGTTCTTCCCTGCTGGCGTGGGCACTGCTTGCCGCAGCACACCCCAACGCGGCGCCCAGGCCTGCGGCGATCCAAAGCCAAATGCGATCCAGCTGGATCATGCCCAGCATTCCCAGCCCGCCGGTCAAGAACAGCAAGGCGGTGGCTGAAAAAAGCATTGCATACAGCGTTGCTGCCCGCATCAGGCGCTGTTCCGAAATCCCTAGAAGCTGGGTGAGCTGCCGTTCGGAAACGAGCGGTGCAATGGTCGCGGAAATGCTCAAGGTGAGAACCAGGCAGAGCACCAGGTAAAAGGCCGCTGCGCTCAGCGGGTTGGCAATTCGCTGAACCGTGGCGGCCAACGCGAAAGCCAGGAGCAGGAACCCGGCCACCGAATGCCAACGGCCTCCCCTCAGCAAACGGAGGCAGAGAATGCGCCACGCCACCGGCAACTTGGCGGTGAGCTCGCCACCGCGTGCGCGCCTGCGGCTAATAGCGGATGTCGCCGGAGCCGAGAGGCCTCGCGAGTCGCCCTGCATCAAAGCCCCCACGGCGAATTGCTGGTGCTCTCCGGCAAAACGCAACGCCCGGCCCGGAATCTGGTCAAAATGGCGAAACGCACCGTACGTACTCGCGCCGCTAAGTACTAGGACAACGAGCAAGGCGAGCACCCAGGCAGCCGGCTTCAAGGTGGCCGCAGCCATAGCGCCAACCAGGCTTTGGGCCCAAGGAATCTGGAACATCAAGAGCATCCACAGCACGGCCAAGGCGATGAGCAGCCCGAGGCCCACCCAGTCGCAGATCCGTCGCGCAGCTATTTGCTGGTTCTTCCCCTGGATCGCCGTGGCCGCGTTGGCAAGCCCGACACCGGCCACTGCGAAGCAGGCGAGCCCAAGGACTGCAACGGGTACCGGGAGCGATCCGGCCAGCCCCAGCATCACGATCAGCCACAACGCACCGGCAAAGCTGCTCGCGAAAAGACCGATGAGCACCGCATTTCGCCACGTCGGCTGGCGGATAGCCCGGAGCTTGACCGGCAGCGGCAGCCACCAGTCGGCCTTGGCCGCACTGAGCCCGCAAGGCCCCAGGTAGAGCATGAGCCGAAAGGTTGCCAAGCCGGCCAAGGCCAATAGCACGAAAGAGAGGTCCTGCAAGCGCCAGACGGCGCTAGGCAGCACTTGGTACGCTACGCCCTCGCCCAAGAGCACAAACAGCATGCCAAAGAGTGCGCTGAAGAGGTAAGCCAACGCCACCAGCGCGGCCAGCACCCAGACATAGGCATCGGAAAAGCTGTCGAATTTCTCGGAGAAATTCCGTCGCTTCTTGGCTCGATTGACCAGTTCTCGAGGATTGAAATCAACGGCATGGGTTGCAACCCGGCTAGCGCTCAAGCCACTGCGCCCCGGCCTGCGGATCAAGCAGTTCACCCTCGTCTTCATCCAGAAGCAGCACTTGGTCCACGCAGCTTCGCAGCATCAGCGGATCATGGGTCACCGCTAGCAAAGTTGTTCCCCTGCCGCGTACCCCGGCAAGCCGCTGGTACAGCTTCTGCCTGATACGCAGGTCCAGGCGTTGTTCCGGTTCGTCAAGAATCAGCAGTTCTGCCGGACGGATCAAGGCCGCGGCGAGCAGCAGCTTACGGCGTTGGCCAGAAGACAGCTCGCCGGGAAGGTGATCGGCAGCAGCAGTGATTTCGAAGAAGTCGAGTTCTGCCTGGACTAACTGGGCCCAATCATCCAGTCCGTGTCCACGAACGACCATTTCCAGATGTTCGCGCACCGTGAGTTCTTCGAAGAAGGCGCCGTCGGTGACCTGTACTGCGACGGTACGGCGAAAATGCTCCGAGCTTTCATTCACGGGAAGACTTTGGAACTCGACGGTGCCTTCCACCGGAATGAGATGTCCCAGGATCGTGCGGATCAGTGTTGATTTTCCGCTGCCATTGGCACCGATAATTCCTAAGCCAGCACCGGGAGCCAGCTGCAGGTTGATCGGCCCGCAGATCACGCGATTGGGATAGCCAATGGTCAAGTCGCGTGCTTCTAGCTGAACTTCAGCGCTTTGACCTGTCTGCATGCCATCGATTCTAGTGTCCGGATACAGCTGGGGGCATCGCCCTCACGGATGATGCCCACAGGATCACTAGCTTGCGATGGCCGCTTGGCTGTAGCCAGGTTCGCGCTTCTTGAACCATTTGATGACCATCGAGGTCACCGGAACAAACAGGACCTCCACGGCGGTCTTGTAGATGAAGCCCACCACCACGTAGTTGATGAATGTCGGCGCATCGGCGATGCCGATAACTGGCGCTGCAATGGCACAGAAGATCAGGGTATCCAGGAACTCCCCAACACCGCTGGAGCCGATCAAGCGGAGAATCAGCCCACGCTCGCCGGTGCGTTCCTTGAGCTTGACCAGCACCCATGAGTTGGCCAGCTGCCCCACCAGGAAGCCGCAAGCGGAGGCGACGACGATCTGCCAGATCGGGCCAAGGGTGCGCTCAAATGCGTCTTGCCCGTCGTAGAACTCGGCTGATGGCAATTGGATCATGACCCAGAAGCAGAACACTGCGAAGAACGCCAAGGCGAAAGTCACCAGGATTGAACGGCGAGCCGCCTTCAATCCGTAGACTTCCGCAATGACGTCGCCCAGAATGTAGGCCAGCGGGAAGAGGAAGAAACCGCCATCGGTGATCAGCGGACCGAAGCTGACACCTTTGGAGGCGCCGATATTCGAAAGAATCACGACCGCGCCCATCAAGGTGAGCACCGTGGAGAAGTAGGGAGAACCCGAAGAAGCGAAAACCGCGTTCTTGGTTCGAATCAGATTGTTGCTGGCGTTGGAATCGCCCATGAATTTTTCCTTGTCAAAGTGGTTCGCCAGAACATCGCTAAAGGGCACGGCCCTGCCCACGAATCAAAAGGGTGAAGGTTCCATGCCTGCGCGCTGTCCCGCTGTATTAGCACTTACGCAACAAGTATCCCATGCATAACTGCGGCCACGTTCTCACCTGTTGAAGACCAACCATGTTTCAGAAATCAAAGAATTCCAAAATTCATATCTCACTTGAATGTCTTCGAACTATAAATTCGAGGAAACAAATAGTGCAGTGACCGTCCTCCCGTACATCAGCATGAAAATTTTCCTTTTTTGAACGCGTTCAAATACTTGGTAGAATCGGATCCACCCACTTCCATCCAAAGGCTCCATGACAACGCAACCACGCACCGAAAAAGGCCAGCAGACCCAAGCCAAGCTCTTGGCAACTGCCTTGGAGTGCTTTGCCACGGACGGATATAAAGCCTCGAGCATGCGTGCCATTGCTTCGAACGCAGGGGTTTCCCTGTCGCATGCGTACTACTACTTCAAGTCCAAAGAGGAGATCGTTGCCCAGCTCCTGCTGAACCTGCGCAGGGAGCAATATGATCTTTGCGCGGGGATGCTCGCAGAGGGAAATACCCTCGAAGCCAACATCCGCGCAGTACTCGACACGGGCGTCGAAGCGTTGGCTCCCTATCACGATTTCGGGCCTGCGTTCCTGCGTCTGATGCTCGCGCGCGATATGGGCAACGACGAGATTTCCAGCATTGAATTGGAGATATGGGAGAAGGTCGTTTCCGGATCCCGCCCGTTGCCCCCATTGGGCATACGACGCGATCTGCCGAAGTTCTTACTGCTGGTTTCCCGCCAGATCTTCTCGGCGTGGGCTTTCGACCAGTCGCCGCAGCAGCGCCGATCCAGACTTCTGATGAAGAACATGGCACCGGTTGCCGCCAAGTTCGCGGTGCTCTGCCGCTTGCCTGTGGTGCGCTCGCTCTTTGAAGATGTGCTGGCACTGATGGATCCAGGGCCAGCAGGGATTGCCGAGGTGTCCATGGCAGATCCTTCACCGCTGAGAAGGCCGAAAGCCTCCTGAAAAGCCGCGGATTGCGCGCGTCGGCAAACACCCTGACACAGAGTTCCGTATCACCGCGCCTTAAGGCGTAAAGTCAAACATGCCGATAGGTGATCCCTAGCGAACCAAAGGAGAACGCAGCACTATGAGCGCAATGGCACGAGCACTGCCAAGCTGGACCCACGACTACGCCACGCTGCGTGATCGCATTGCTTCCTTCCCGAACCAGCACGAGATTCGTTCGGTGAATCAAGACGGCGAAGACGTGGAAATCCTCCGCTACTGGCCTGATGCTTCCTGGTCCGCGCCAAAGGACGCGCAGCGCTTGATCCTCTTGGGCACTCCCAATGACAGCACCGCTGCAGAACTCGCCACTTCGGGTTGGCAGCAAAGCACGACCATGCATCTGCTGGCCGGCAAGCCCGACGACGTCGAGCAGGTAGTCAAGCTCGCCGATACGTCCGGGCTTTTCGAGGCTCCAATGGATAACTATGACGTCGTTGAGGTGACCGACTTCGACCGTCCGGTCGCCCGAGGACGCATGCGCTACGGCGAAAACTACGGCCTGCTTACCGACCCGGACCTTTTCTCCCCCGCTGATCCCGATGCGGCTCGCCGCGCGGTACTGGCTAACTTTGCAGGCGCAGCTTTCGGCCACGGGCTGCCCTGGCTGCTGCTGGTAGCCACCGCAGAACACGCCCAGCAGCTTCCCGAAGGCTGGTCCAAAGCGACCACGCTCAGCTTCTGGCAGCACAGCTAATCCCATTCCCTACCCGCACTACCCGCAATTGAGACTATGACTAATACAAACACTGCCTCTCCAGCCATGACCCTGACCATTGCTGGTTCCGAAGCCACTGGCGGCGCAGGCGCCCAGGCCGATTTGAAGACCTTCCAGGAACTGGGAACCTTCGGCATCGTGGCTTTGACCTGCATCGTCTCCTTCGATCCCAAGGACTCCTGGAACCACCGCTTCGTTCCCGTTGACCAGCAGGTAATTGCCGATCAGCTCGAAGCCATCCAGGCCTGCTACGAGGACAAGCTCAGCACGGTCAAGCTGGGCATGATGGGCTCGCCAGCAACGATCAACACCGTTGCCACCGCGTTGAATTCCCAGCAGTGGGACAACGTACTGCTGGACCCGGTGCTGATTTGCAAGGGCCAGGAACCAGGCCACGCACTGGACACCGACGAAGCCCTCAAGGCTGCCTTGCTGCCCTTGGCTACGTTCGTCACCCCGAACCACTTCGAGGCTGAACAGCTCTCGGGAATCAAGATCACCACCGAAGATGATCTGATCGAAGCCGCCAAGAAGATCCATGAGGTCTCCGGCGCGGCGGTCCTGGCCAAGGGTGGAGTCCGCATCGCTGGCGAAGACGCCGTGGACGTTTTCTACGATGGCACGACCCTCGAGGTCTTGCGCGAGAAGAAGATCGGCGAAGTTGCGGTCTCCGGCGCGGGCTGCTCGCTGGCCGCAGCCGTAACTGCTGAGCTGGCCAAGGGCGCTACCCCGCTGGAGGCAGCCCGCACAGCCAAGGCGTTTGTCACCGAAGGCATCCGCAACCGCGTTTCTGGCAACACCCCGTTTGACGCACTCTGGCAGGGCGGCCGCCGCTAGGCCCTGGCTGCTGGAGTGTTTGCTGGCCACTGCCG
>NZ_JBLVOJ010000012.1:214666-219152 GCF_053543715.1 Glutamicibacter sp. AGC46 | reverse complement strand
CACGGGGGGCCCCCCCAAACTGCTTTAACCGTGATCCCAGTCATTGGCCTAAGCCAACCGCACTTGTTATGGTTATTCCGGAAGTGCTCGGAATCAATGCGTGGAGAACCACAGGAGGGAGCGGTCGGCTATGCAAGCCACTTTGACGCTCTGCCCGTTCGTCTGCGTATCGAACGGGGTTGGCAACACGTTTTCCGCTTAAGGCTTCTGCCTTAGGCAATGTTCCAGTGCCCCCAATTTTTCGTTCCCTTGCAGACCTCAACACCTTGACGATTCGTGATTCCGTGCGCCCATGAAGCGCGTGCGGACTATTTGAGGATTTCCCATGCAGCCATTGACCGAAAAAACCATCCGCTCTTCTTTCATCAACGCCAGCCGCCAAGAAGCGAAGAAATTGACCCTGCCCGAAAACTTTGCCTCCCTCGAGTGGGATTCGCTGGAGTACCTGGGTTGGCGCGACCCGAAAATGATGCAGCGCGGCTACCTGCTCCACACCGATGAAGCGGGGCAGACCCGCGGCATCCTCTTGCGCCCCACCGACGGTGGCCGCAAGCCGACCAACGCCACGATGTGCGAGATGTGCCGCGATGTGAACATCCCCTGCGCGGTAGGCATGTGGACGACCAAACGCGCTGGCCAGGCCGGACGTGACGGCAACACCTTGGGAACCTTGATCTGCCTGAACTTCGAGTGCTCCCGCAATGTGCGGATCCCGCCTCCGAAGAATCCGATCTACCCGGACCCAATGGTTGTCGTTGCCGAGCGCATCCAGCTGCTCGACGAGCGCGTGCATAGCTTCCTGAACCGCCTCTAGGCAACCGCAGCCTTTAAGCCGATTCCGGCGCCGCCCGCCCAGCAAGTAGTGAACTGATGAGTAACAAAGCGTCCAAATTTTCTCAAAAATGGGCGGGCCCATCAGGCCTTGCTGGGCGGGTTTGTCGCAGTGGTTCGCGGATTTTATTGTGAAATTCCCAAGCCAGCACAATATCCAGCCAAAGGTTACTATTCAATAACCCCTTGATATATGAGCTACGTCACCTAAGATTCCAGCTATGGGTATACGCACTAGCGGACGTTTACCCCGGACGATCATCAAGGCTCGCACCGCTTTTATGTCGCCCGCCCATGACGGGAGCAGCACCGCTATCCAGCCCAGCTAGGAGAATCATGGTCACTCGCCGCACGCAGAGAGTGCCGCGCCTGATTTTGGGATCAGCCACTGCGCTTGCACTGGCTGTTACCTTGTCAGGACCGGCAAGCGCAGCAGGAATCCCCCAACCAGGCGACGGCGAAAATGCCGCGTCCCTGCCAATCACCAGTTCATCAGCGCTGTCCAACCTGAAAGTCTCCGGACCTCTTGCCAAATCAACTGGTGAAGTGTCTGTTTTCGTTCAGTTCCAGGGTGATGGCGCCTTCGAGACGGTGAAGAAGTCCGGCAAGAAGAAGGACACTGCCAAGGTCAAGAAGATCGGCAAGGAGGTCAAGGCCAAGGGCAAGCAGCTGGCAGCCGAGGCCAACTCGAAGGTCATCTACACCACGCACAACGCACTGCAGGGTGTCGCACTGACCGGTGATGCCGCTGATCTGCGCAAGCTTGCACAGCGTAGCGACGTTGCCAAGATCAGCTCCATCGTTCCCAAGAAGCCCTCCAACCGCAGCTCGGTAGTTGATACCGGCGCCCTGGAATCATGGAAGTCCCTGGACAAGACCGGTGACGGCGTCAAGGTGGCTGTGCTGGATACCGGCGTGGATTACACCCATGCCAGCTTCGGCGGCCCGGGCACCTTGGAAGGCTATAAGGAAGCCCAGGCGTCCGATGAGCTGCCCGGTGCAGATTCGGGCCTGATCGACACCAACAAGTTCATTGGCGGTTGGGACTTGGTCGGCGATGACTACAACGCCGACTCCGACGATCCCACCTACCAGCCGATTCCGCATCCGGACCCCAACCCGCTTGACTGCCAAGCTGCCGGACACGGCTCCCACGTTGCCGGAACCACCGCAGGCTATGGCGTCAACGCCGATGGCTCGACCTTCACCGGGGACTATTCCTCGCTGGACGCCGACGCGCTGGCGCAGATGAAGGTCGGCCCGGGCTCGGCCCCTGACGCACAGCTCATCGGCATCCGCGTCTTCGGTTGCGGCGGCTCCTCCTCCGTGGTTGGCCAAGCACTGGACTACGTACTTGATCCGAACGGCGACGGCGACTTCTCGGACCGCGCCGACGTGGTCAACATGTCCCTTGGTTCGGATCATTCCCCGGCCAACGACCCTGAAAATGACATTGTCGACGCCCTGAGCGCAGCCGGCATCCTCTCGGTTGTCGCTTCCGGCAATGCCGGCGATGTCACCGACGTGGGCGGTTCGCCGGGCAACTCGCGTTCCTCGCTGACCGTAGCCAACTCCGTTGGCTCGCACGTCACCCTGGACAAGATCCAGGTCGATGGTCCCGACAATGTCGCCGGTTCGGCCTCGGGCCAGTACTCGGCGAACTTCAACTACACCAATGCTGATCCGGCCGCCTTGTCCGGAGAAGCAGTGATGGCTCCGGCCGATAACGCATTCGGTTGCGACGCTTTCGAAGAAGGTTCGCTGGAAGGCAAGTGGGTTTGGCTGCAGTGGAGCGAGAACGGCGAGTTCCCTTGCGGTTCCGGCGCCCGCTTCAACAACGCTGAAGCCGCCGGTGCCACCGGTGTCCTCTTGGATGCAGAAAGCAACCTGTTCGATGCAGGCATCGCCGGCAACGCGACCATCCCAGGTGCGCAGTTCACCTTGGACGAGTCGAACAAGCTGCGCCCAGCAGCTGAAGCTGGCACGCTGCAGGTTACCCTGTCCCCCGAATTCGTTGGCGGTTCCTCCAGCGAGTCCGGCGTTGCAGACACGCTGAATTCCTCTTCCTCGCGTGGCGTCCACGGTTCCAACGGCGTGGTCAAGCCGGATGTGGCTGCCCCAGGTACGCAGATCGGCTCGGTTGGCGTGGGCACCGGTACCGGCACCGCCGTGATGACCGGTACCTCGATGGCCACTCCATTGGTTGCTGGTATCGCCGCGCTGGTTCTGGAAGACAGCGACTACACCCCATATGAAGCCAAGAGCATCATCATGAACACCGCGGCCACCGACATCAAGGCCGCCAATGGCGAAGCCTACGGTCCGAACCGTGTTGGTTCCGGTCGCGTGATGGCCGATGCAGCACTCCAGAGCCCTGCTTTCGCCTACGATTCCGAGGCAGCGGATCTGACCAGCGTGGTCTTCGGCGTTATCGAGCTGGGAGGCAAGAAGCCGTTCAGCGCGCAGCGCGAAATCACCATTGAGAACACCAGCGGCAAGGCGCAGAGCTATGACGCCAATTACGTGGCCGCTACCGAGATCCCAGGCGCAAGCTTCACCTTGGATCGCAGCAGTGTCACCGTGCCGGCCGGCGGCAGCGCCAAGCTGAACGTCACCCTGAGCGTTGACCCGCAGCAGTGGGCCAAGACCATCGATCCAACCATGGCTACCAGCCAGTCCGGTCTGGCTCGTGCCTGGGTTGCCGATGCCAGCGGTCGCGTCGAGCTGACTGCCATCGATGCTCCGACCCTGCGCATTCCAGTCCAGGCAGCACCCAAGCTGGCTGCCGACATGGAGGGCAAGCTCAAGAAGCTGAAGAAGGGCGCGGATACCACCACCCTGAGCCTGAAGGGCAAGGACATCACTGCTGGCGAGGGCGCTACTTCGGTGACCTCCCTGCTCGGTGCCTTCGAGCTGGGGGCTTCGAGTGAGCGCGGCGACGATTCGCTGGACAGCATCCCGGCGGCCCGTTCCGTGGACCTGCAGCACGTTGGCGCATCGAGCACCGCTGCCCGCACCGGCGTGGCTGACGGCCTGCTGAATGTCGGCATCTCCACCTGGGCCAACTGGGCCCATCTGGCTGGCGGCACCGAGCTGGATGTCGAGATCGATACCAATGGCGACGGCGAAGCCGACTTCGTTACCTTCAACGCCGCATTCGACGAAGTTGACCTTGACCTGGCAGCAACCTTCAACCTCGCCACCGGCGAGCAAGTTGATCTGCAGCCAGTGAACGGCATGCTCGGCGATGTCGATACCAACACCTTCGACACCAATGCAGCGGTCTTCCCGATCTCCCTGTCCGCCCTGGGGCTCGATGAGGATTCCGCGGAGATCTCCTACCGTGTTCTGGGCTACTCCTGGTACAACACCGATGAGAACGGCTCGATGATCCCGGTTGACCAGACCGACTGGATCGACTTCAACGTGGCAGCGCCACAGGTTGATTTCGGTGCAGAAGGCACCTTGTTCACCGATCTGTCCGGTACCCAGATCCCGGTGACCGTTGCAGACAGCACCAAGGCATCGAAGGCACTGTTGCTTCACCTGCACAACGGCAATGATGACCGTGCACAGGTTCTGGAAGTAACTGACGGAAAGAAGAAGGGCAAGAAGTAGGCCTTCCACCTCCCAAGAGCAGGCCCCGGGCACTTCC
>NZ_JBLVOJ010000012.1:183277-214592 GCF_053543715.1 Glutamicibacter sp. AGC46 | reverse complement strand
AGTAAGGAAGAGCCCCGGGCCTACACCTTTAAGATCCAGCCGCGCAGCTTATTGCATGCGCAGCTTCTCTTCGAGAACCAGTACTGCGGCTTCTCTTACCTGGGCCGCGAATTTCCCATCGGCCTTGGCCTCGGCTGCCAGGGCCCTCGCCATGGTGATGGCCGGAGCCGATTTTACGCATAGCGGAACAGTTCCGCCGGCGGCCACGAACTTCACTGCGCGCTCGCCCACCGGCAGGTAGCCGACCTGCTTGGCTTCGCACAAGTCATCGGAAATCACGATTCCCCCATACCCCATTTGCTCACGCAGCAATCCGGTGATGATCTTCGAAGAGAACGGTGCATCATTCTTTCCATCAAGCCGGGAGTAGCGGGCGTTGGAGACCATGACCCAGGACTTGCCCTGCTCGATAGCCTGCTCGAATGGCTGCAGATCGCTGGAGTCCGCATCGATCTTCGTATCGGTCACTTTGGTACTGGTATCGGTGTTCCCAGCGACCCGGCCCAATCCGGGGAAGTGCTTGACTACCGGTTGCACGCCTTCGGAGCGCAGCGCTTCGTTCACCGTCGAAATGGCCTTGGAGACCCCCGAGGCGTCATGCGCGTATTCGCGGCCAAAGTAGCCGATGGGTGCGTTGCCGGTGCCGATACTGGCAGGAACAACGTCAGCCACCGGAGCCAAATTCACGTTGATGCCGGCTTCAGCCAGTTCTTTCCCGGCGGCGCCCACTTCACGCTCCAGCTTCGATACAGGCCACCCTCCCTGCGTCAACGCAGTCGGCAGTTCGGTGAAACCGGGGCCCTGGAGCACCCGGACAAAACCCCCTTCCTGATCGGTGGCCACCCAGACCGGCAATTGCCCGGGAATGCCGGACTCCAAGCCCTGGGTAATTTCCTGGACCTGGGCGGCGGTCTGCTTCACCGGCAGTTGCGAACGGCCGCGCAGGAAGACATTGGAAATTCCCTGCTTCTTCATCGCAGAAATTTCCGCAGCGGTTGCTCCTGTTGCCGGGACACCGGCCATCACGAGGCTCGCTGCCTGTTCGCTGGCGCTCAGCTCGTCGGCCAGCGCTTCTGCTTGCTGGCGCAGCGAGGGTTCCTGGCTGCGGCTAGGCGATGGCCTTTCTTCAGCCCCGGAGTTGCCGGACGGGCTGGGAGTTGCCTGCTGCGCAGGAGTCCCCGTACTGCTCGGGCTGCTGGAACTGCCCGCGGACGTGCTCGAAGCTGGTTCTTGGGTATTCGGCGCACTGCAGCTAGCGAGCATCACCGTCATCAGGATTCCGACTGACATGAGCTGCTTGGCACGGGTAGTCATGAGATCATCCTCCCACCGTAAACTGCGAAGTTGCCGAAGAGCCGAGAACCTTTTGCCATGGGCAGAACGCTAGGCACGCACCACCAGCAGTTCATCCCAGTCGGTGGTGTAGCGCTGCGAAATATGCTCTCGTTTCATCGACCATTCAGGGATTTTGGCCATCCCGGCATGCCCCAGTCCAATGGATTTGGCACCGAACCGAAGGGAGATATCCTGGACTACCGACGAGACGTTCTCTTGTTCCTCGGCAGCCGGATCGGGACTCTGGCCAAAGAGGTCCAGCTGTTGCTCGCCCGGAGAATCGCTGAGCCCGGAGAGGATCACTCCCCCGCGAACATAGTCCATCCCCGGTTTCATCAGATCCCGCATCGCTGCAATTGCCAGCTTGCTGAGCACGATGGGATCCCGCGTCGGACGCGGCAGGCGCACCTGGGCACTGGGGAATGAGGCTTCTCCCCGGGCGAAGCGGCTGGTGCCCGCGGTGACGGTAAGCAATGAAGCGTACAGGCCTTCGCGCGCCAAGCGACCGGCAGCCTTCTGCGCATAGATGGACATGACTTCTTCCATCGCTTCATAGGTGCGCACCGGCGTGGAGAAGGAACGGGTGAACATGATCTGGCCGCGGTCCGCGCGTTCCTCCACCGGACCGATGCAACGTTGCCCGTTGAGTTCGAAGACCGTGCGCTGCAAGACGACAGAAAACTTCTTGCGGATCGCCAATGGGTCAGCCGCTTGCAGGTCCGCGATGGATTCAATGCCCATGGCTGCCAGCTTGGCACCGGTTTTGCGGCCCACACCCCAGACATCGGTGACTGGAACCCGGTTCAGGATACTGCCCAGGACCTCGGGATCCATGAGCTGCTGGACGCAGACTCCGCCCAGTCCCGGATTGTGCTTGGCAATATGGTTGGACAGCTTCGCCAGGGTCTTGGTGGATGAGACACCCACGCAGACTGGCACCCCAATAGTCTTGTCAATGGCGGCACGGATCTGGGCCGCGGTGCTGCGCACCTGCTCCAGGTTGCCTTCCAGGCCGACGAAAGATTCATCGATGGAATACACCTCGTGCCAGGTCCCGAAGCGTCCGAGCAATTCCATGACCCGGGCAGAAATGTCCCCGTACAGTTCATAGTTGCTTGACCGCACCGCAAGGTTGTGGGAGTCCATATAGCGTTGGACCTTGAAGAAGGGTTCTCCAGTAGGAATGCCCAGATCCTTGGCTTCCTGGGAACGGGCCACCACGCAGCCGTCATTGTTCGACAGCACCACCACGGGACGATTGCGCAGCGAATAGTCGAAGGCCCGCTCGCAGGAGACGTAGAAATTGTTGACGTCCACCAGGGATACGTGGTCAGCGGACATGATGCAGGCACCTGGTAATGACGCCGAAGACACTGACCTCATCGCCTTCGGCCAGTACCACGGGCAGGGGCGATTCATCGCTGAGCAGCCCAACCTCGTGGCCGTCAATCTGCCAGCGGCGCACCAGCATCTGCCCGTTGAGGTTGACGATGACCACAGAGCCGTGGCGCACGGCCAGCGATCGGTCCACGATCACTTCATCGCCGTCGAAGATACCAGCTGACCGCATGGCGTGGCCCGAGACGCGCATGATGAAAGTGGAGACACGGTCACGGACCAGCAACCGGTTCAGGTCCAGTCCGCCGTCAAAATAATCGCGTGCTGGCGAGGGGAAACCCATCGCGGATACCGCTTGGACCGGCCCTTGGGTTGCTCCCGGAGGCATCAGCTCCTGTTCTTCAGCCACACCCCACCACTTTCTAGTACAAATATTCGAATACTTGAATTGTAGCGCGTTATCCAGCAACCTTCATGTTTCCGGCGAGCGCGCTACCCCCGGGATTCCGTAGCAGAGGTCCTCCCATGGACCCTGGCCTGCGCTTTCCAGCTGTACAGCGCGGCGGATACAACGATAACCAGCAGCGTCGCGGCACCGGAGATCACGATAATTGCCCTGGCCGGGCCAACCAGCAATCCCGGGGTGCCGATGAGATAGCCCAATGCGACCATGATGTTGATGAGCATCCGCAGCTGCGCCCAAGCAGCGCCATGGCGGGATTCCGGCACGTATTCGTAAATGGCTGTTCGCACTCCGGTATTGTGCAGTCCATTGCCCAGCCCGCCGGCAAGGAACACCAAGGCCAGGCCAGCCGCGTTGGACCAGAGCCCTTCCGTGAGGATCGCGGCGCCCACCAGCCCTCCACCGAGCAGAATCGGCAAGGCGCTTCGGGTACCGAAGCGGCGATTGCCTCCCAGCAGGGAACCGAACACTGCGCCCACGGACCAGGCACCGAGCAATACCGCGTATCCAGTGTCGTTATCGGTGATCCCGCGCAGGTAGAACACCCCCGAAACGCCTTCTGCTGCGGTAAACAGCACGATCGCTGCCACCGGGAGCAGCAAGATCCGCAATTGTGGATTGCGCGTCAATGCAGCTCCACCGGGCGATACCGGTCCACCCGGATCCGGCTCGTTCCCTGCGTCTGCTCCTTTCCCGTTGGCGGCTTGCGAGCGGGACAGGAAGATGGCCGCCAGGGCCAGTGCCAGGAATCCTGCCGCCGCGTACCAAAGCACCGCGCCGATCCCCGTTTTCGCGAAGACGAGTGAAGCTATCGTCGGCGCGATGATTCCCGCCAGGGACGTCGCTACGACAAGGAAGCTGCTGGCACGAGCAATGCTGAAGCCTCCGCGGATGCGCGGAATGATCTTGAAAATGACCGCTCCGTTAACCACCGCGCAAATACTGGCCACAGGCATCAAGGCGAGGCTCGCGAAGATATTGGAGGCAATGGCCATCACCGCGAAAATCGCCACATGCACGCACAGGTACAGGATCCACACCCGGACAAGGGCTGACCCGTCCACCCAACGCCCTATAGCCGGAGCGGCAAGGATCGGCGGAACCAAGCCGGCGAGGAACAACGCGGTTACGCCCCAGGACCCCAACTGATCCGCGGATTCCAGGGTCAAGGCAAAGACCGCCATGCCCTCGCCGAGCATGGAGAGCAATGCAACCACGCAGAACAGGACGCAACGCACCGAAGACTGCACCTGGCCCCCTTCCTCCGCGCGCATGCCACGCTGGCCTAAAGGTTCTAGTCTATGGGTAGGGGGATTCGCCTCCGAGGACATATTGCGCCAAAGGAGTCTCGTGAAAGTATTACTGGTCAGCTGCGGAGATGTCGCCACCGAGGCAGGACTGCGGCTCCAACAGGAGGGCCATCGCGTCACCGGCTGGCGGCGCAACAGCCAGAAGCTGCCCGCAGGATTTACCGGCCATAGCGTAGACCTGCTCGATGCCGTCCAGTGGCCAAGCATCGATCCGCAGACCGAAATCGTCGTGCTCACTCCCGTGCCAGCCACCCGCGATGCCGATGGCTACACGCGCGGCTATCTGCAGGTCGCCAAAGAACTGGCTTCCCGGCTGGCAGCCCAATGCCCCAATCTTCGCCGGCTTATCTACGTTTCCTCCACCGCAGTGATGGGCGGCGCCAACGGAGAACTCGTCGACGAATCGGCACCGCTTGCCCCAGCTAGCCCCACCGCGCAGGTTCTTGCGCACACCGAGGCAGCGCTCGCCGGCAGCGGCCTGCCGGTAACAATCCTGCGGGCGTCGGGAATCTACGGCCCGGGCCGCACCCGGCTCATCGATCATGTCACTGCCGGAGCCGCACAGATTCCCGCGGGCTCGCATTGGACCAACCGCATCCACCGCGATGACCTGGCCGCGGCCATCGTTCACGTTGCGGCGCTGGGAGAGCAAGCCGCTGGCCTCTACCTGGCCAGTGACAGCACCCCAGCCCAGCTAGGCGAGGTCTACCAGTTTTTGGCCAAGGAACTTCATTTGCCTGCGCCGAAAGAGGCAGGACAAGCCCCGGCTCGACGTGCTGCCGACCGCCGGCTCGATAATTCCAAGCTGCTAGCCAGCGGGCTTGAACTGCAGTATCCGGGATTTGCCGAAGGCTACCGCGCGATCCTTGCCGGGACATCAACCCGCCACGCCTAAAGCGCGTAAAAGACAGCCTTAAAGGAAAACCGGCTTGCAGCGCATCGCCATGATGCACCGCAAGCCGGTTGTTTTATTTCGTTCCGGGTGTGGACCGAAACGCCTAGAACCCCTTGCGCAAGGGGTTGACGTGCCGGGCGATGCCTGGAACCTGCTGGCCAGCAATCTGGGCAGCCAGGATCTTGCCAGTCAGCGGTCCCAGCGCAACGCCCCACATGCCGTGGCCACCGCCAACCGACACGCGCGAGGATCCGGTCTGGCCAATGAGTGGCATGCCGTCCGCGGTGCATGGGCGTCCACCCACCCATTCTTCTTTGCGGTTCTCCCAGTTAATCCCCTGGTAGACCGGGGTCGCAGCGGCAACGATGGCCTCAATGCGCTTCGGCTCCAGCTTGTGGTTGGCGTCGCGGAATTCCATGGTGCCGGCGATGCGGAAGCGATCGCCCAGCGGGGTGCAGGCAACGCGCTGGGTCGGGAAGTAGATCGGGTGCGTTGGCATGTGTTCCGGCTCCACGGTGAACGAGTAGCCGCGGCCTGCCTGAACCACAACGTTCACACCGAACTTGCTGGCCATGTCGGTCATCCAAGCACCGGTAGCCAGCACCACGTGATCCGCGGTGATTGAACGGCCTTCGGAACCGATGACGGTGACCGAGCCGCCATTGTCGCGCACATCGGTGACGTTGAAGGCTCCGATGATGTCGCCGCCGCGGGCGATGACGGATTCGGCCAGTGAATCCATGAACTTCGGCGGGTTGATGTAGCGCTGGTTCTTGATGGCTACGCCCGCAGCGACCTTATTGGACAGGGTCGGCTCGATGCCGCGCAACTCGTCGCCGGTGAGCAATTCGTAATCAACTTCGCCGCCGGTCTTCTCGATCATCTCGAATTCATGCAGCAGCGCATCGCGGTCGCTGAGCGAGGTGAAACCGGTCAAGAATGGATTTGCCGGCTTGGTCGGCTCCTGCACTCCCGGCCCTGCCGAAGTCGCCTGCGCGATTTCGTCGAAGGCATCCAAACCGGTCGCGCCGATTTCCGAGTAGACCCGCATGGCTTCTTCCCACTTCTTCGGGGTCGAGTGCCAGGCAAAACCGATCAGGAAGCGGAGCAACTTGGCATCGGCCTTCAGCGGAATGTACAGCGGGGATGCCGGGTCGAGCATCATCTTCAGGCCGTTCTTGAAAATTGCAGGCTCTGCGATGGGCAGGGTCAGCGCTGGGGTCAACCAGCCGGCGTTACCCCAAGAGGAACCGGACGCGACGCCGCCGCGATCCACGACGGTGACCTTAATGCCCGCTTCCTGCAGGTACCAAGCGGTCGACAGGCCAACAAAGCCAGCGCCTACAACAACGACATGATCTGGCACGCCTACTCCAGCCATGATCCACTCTCCTAGCATTTCGACGGCCTCTCCACACGAGCCCGCATGTCTTCACTGTCGCGCGATCCCCAGGGAAAATCAACGCGTCCTGACGATTCGACGGTGAGCGCCACCACACCGGCAGGAGGTTCGTGTTTCTTGCGGTAAATGATTGCCTATTCCGAACTTTCAACAAGTACTTCCTCCCGTACGGGCACTTTCCCCGGAGGCTGCATCACTATCGCCCATCGGGAACTTCGCCTCCAGCGCGTCCTGCGTAGACTGGAGAGAAGCGAATTACCAATCCCGCCGATCAGCCATTTCTAAGGAACTGCACCACACTCATGGCCTCACGTAAACCAGCCAAGAAGAAGCCTGCCCAGGGTCATCCAGCCCGCCGTTCCGGCGCCAGCAGCGTGCCTTTTGAATCTGAAGTGCGCCAAGCTCTTCAGCCATTCAAGTCCTCGCTCTTCCGCCACTTCCACGAAGAGGGCCAGGCAGCCAGCGAGACCCGCGCAGCGCTCGAAGGGCTCACTACCCTGCTGACCGTGCATGCCCAGTTGCGCCAGAGCGTTGACGTCAAAACCCTGGATCCGACGATTCTGGGTGAACAGCTGGGCCACTTGACGTCGCTGGGCAAGGAAGTTTCGGAAGCCAGCGCTGCGATCCTCAAGCATTACCTGACTTTCCTGGGCACGACCGCTAATTTCGGCGGAAGCGTGGATGACTTCAAGCAGACTTTCGAATTCCTCTCCCGCATGGCTGGCGATTCACCCATCGTGGCACCTTATCTCGAAGATGATGAGGCCAACGGCAGCCTCGAAGCGATGCCCTTCGTTTTTGCGGCTCGCGAGTTGATCAGCTGGGTTGGCGAAGGCAAGCCGACCACCCCAGCTGGCGTACTCACCGGCGATACGCTGCAGGATGCGGCCAGCGCGCTGGGCCTGTTCGTCAAGGTCGATGAATCCGCCGGCGTTCCAGAGGATGCCCAGTGGGAGCCGGAAGACGGCACTGCCGTTTCTTCGCTGGCCGACATTCCACGCCTATCGGCATACTGGGACGCCCTGATCGGCACGGCCATGCTGCGCTACCAGGAACCGAACGCAACCCCAACCGAGTCGCTCAGCGATGCGCTGCTGGCATCCAGCGGACAAGGCGCCCGCTTGGTCAAGGAGCTGATTGCAGAGGTTCTCTACTCGCACATCCTGATCAACACCTTGGAGCAGCCGGGCAAGGCGCAGATCGCCGAGATGGTGGCCGGCGTTTTGAGCAATGCCGCATCATCGACACCGCCACGTGCCGAGTTCGCGTTGCAAGTTCCGACCGAAGATGACCTTCCCGCCGAGCAGCATCACCTGATTGCCAGCCTTGAGGAGGTTGTCCCCCAGGTCGAGTCCCTGCTGCGCGTCTTTGAACGCGAAGGCCTTGTCGAGATTAATGACGAGATCACAATTCCTGTGGTCTTGCGCTCTTCACTGGAACGAGCGCTGGCCAAGGTCTCTGATCATGTTTTGAAAGACACCCAAGAGGCAGAGGCTTCCGAGGTTTAGACCACCAGCAACGGCAAAGGGTGCGAGAGCTAATTCGAGTTCTCGCACCCTTTGCCGTTGATTCATCGACTAGCCGATGCGCGTGGCCAGCTCGGCGTCGTGCCACGGCAGGCGATCGAACCATGGGCCCCGCTTGGTTCGCGGGCCTTCACGGCCAAAGAATCTGCGGTTGCTTCTGCGTTGATCGCAGCATCTGCCGTCTTGCTATCAAAGCCGCCCTTAGGCTCCACGGCCAGGCCTTATTGTTGCCAAACAACCGTATCTGCCTGGGTACTCATGCGCGCTCGCTTCCCAGACAGGAAATGCTCTCCATAGGCGCAACACCCCGCCACGCAGGCCCATTCCGACCTGAGGTGTGAGGCAGAACGCAGAAACACGGGCTGGGTTTAAGTTATAAAAGGTACGTTGCATTACTGACAGACAACGGCGTGCGATGGGGGCACAGCGCCGATGAAAGATCAGTCCGTTTACGCAATGCAACGTACCTTTTAATCACCCTCGGATCCTTAGTGATGCCACTCGCAAAACACCACCAAGTACCTTCCCGGTGATCGGTCTTCACCGATACATGTCTAACTTATCGCGTCCTGCGAAAATCCGAAATCATACTTTAGTAGGAGGGTAGGGGTCAGAACGGGATGCTTGCGCGCAGTGCCCAAACACCGTTTTCGGAACTGGTTGCAAACTTTCCACCAAATGCACGCATCCTGTCACCCATGCCAATCAGGCCTGTCCCGCCTTCGGGCAACCCACTCGCCTTCTTGTCGAAATTCCCCATCTGATTAGTAATTTCCAGGATACCCTCTGCCCCTTGGACCGTGAGTTCGAAGGTGCACTTCCCGCCCAAGGCACCGTGCTTTATCACATTTGTTGTACCTTCTTGCATGACCCGATAAATCGCAGTCTGTGCAGAACGGGGCAATTCGGAAATTTTCTCGTCAGTGGTGGAGCTCACCTCGAAATTTGCCTCTTTTAGCCTCTGAACGAAAAGTTCTGCACCCTGAAGCGCGTAAACAGTAGTAGCGGCCGGCTTATCAATGCCCTGGGACGAGGGATCTGCCATGGTCCCATCAGCCCTCAGGACATTGAGCATCAGGCGTAAATCGTGCAAAGTCTCAGTACTCAGTTTGGCGATGACATCCAGAGCTTCGAGGGCCTTCTGCCCATCGTTTGCGAATTTCGCGGCCTTCGACTGCATGGCCACGACCGTGATGTCATGCGCGACAATATCGTGCAGATCCCGGGCAATGTTCTTTCGCTCCCGGTCGACAGCAAGACGAGTCTGCTCTTTGACCGTATGCATTTGCCGAAGAGCGAGCTCGTTCTTCTCGCGCAGCAAGTAAATATTCCTCGTTAAGAAGAACGCCATCGCCGTCAACGGGGCAATCCCGACAAGCAGAACCGCGTCTTGCCCGGACTGGACGCCGAACTGCACCATCCACGCTGCGGACAAGGTTAGGAATAAGGCCCTAACACTCATGGCACTGGCCGTAGCTGCCAGCGCCGAAAAAATCATGAATGAAACGACAGTCCAGAAGAACAAGGCGCCGTCCGTGAGGAAGAAATAGGCAACTGCCACAAACAATCCGACGGATACGGCAACCCAGCGAAGACCAAGCGCAAGAATTGCGCACAGTCCAACGCCGAGCAACGCGCCTCGAACCGAAATATCCGACGAACCACTAAATCCGTCTTCCAGCAGAGTCACGAACTCGCTACTGGAAACCGCGATCAGAACCGCAATACCAGTCCAAACAATGACACCCCGACCAGCGAAGAGCTTGGTCAGGGTGTCCTTTAGTCGTCCATTCATATGCCGAATAATTCCCGGCTCAGATGATCAAGTCAAATAAACCGCGCTATGGGCAGGCGACGCCGTAGCGTTTGCAGAACCACTCCGAGAAGGCTGAGCCAAAGCCAGCAGGAGTAGCAACGTTGCCACTGCTGGAGGCTGGAGAGCTCGCGGCAGATGCAGGAGCTGCCACGGCGGTCAATGGTGCCAGAACTAATGCTGCTACGGCCAGCATTTTCAAACCCTTCATAACAAACTCCACATCAGATCAACTTATATACTTTCAGGTGAACAGGCCAACATGAGGCCACCCGCATCGAATCAGAGGAATCAGATGGAACAAATAAAGGTCCTTATTGTCGATGATGAACCTCTAATTCGGCATGCGTTGGGCACAATCCTAGCAACAGACCCCGGAATTGTAACGGTTAATTCTGTTGAAAATGGACAGGCCGCCGTCGAGTATTGCAGCGGGAATCAAGTGGACGTTGTGCTCATGGATTTGCAGATGCCGATAATGGACGGGGTTAGCGCTACTAAAGCAATCAAATCTGCCGAAGACAGCCCCTCAGTGCTTGCCATTACCGCCTTTTCTTCGGACGACTATCTGGTTCCGGTACTGACCGCTGGGGCCAGCGGATACTTGGTAAAAGACTCTGAACCAGATGAAATTATTCATGCGATCCATGCCGTTCACCAAGGAACTGCAGCCATTTCCCCGTCGGTTTCTTCTGATCTAGTTTCTGCGGTTCGCGAAGCTTACCGGGATAATTCCCAAGACATTCAAGAACTGGCCTATGACTTGGGAATTACCAATCGGGAATTCGAGATTCTAAAACTGCTCGCACGCGGGCTAAACAATACCGAGATTTCAAGAACTCTGACTATTTCCGAAACCACGGTTAAAACCCATATGGCGAAGATTTTCGTTAAGCTGAATGTTCGCGATCGGGTCCAGGCCCTGGTTGCGGCCGCGCGTATGGGCCTTATCGAAATCCCGAAAGACTAGCGCCTGCTTTCCAGCTATTAGTGTGAAGTCAACCTCTTTGACACCTTGCCCGGCTGGTTCGGGAATATCTGCGCGCCATATGCGTTGAACATGAGCATAGACCGCTCAAGTTTCTATTAGGAGGCTCACTTGCCAGCATTTTTCGGCGCACCGTCAGATGGCTCGTTTGAGGAATTCCTCTCTCGATTCCTGTCTTCACGTGCCCAGGCAGCACGTCCCATCGACCTCACGCGCCTGCTTTCCGCCCGCACCCACGAAGCGGTAGCCACCGCGGCAGCGATTTCCCAGGAGCATGGCCACGACGAGATTGATTCCCTGCACCTCCTGATGGCTCTGCTGCGCACCGAACCAGTCGGCGAGCACCTGACCGCCATGGGTATCGACATCGAGGCTTTGAGTGCAGATGCCATCGCGCGCATGCCCAAGTCCCAGGAGAAGGGCGAGAAACCATCCCACCTATCGTCGGCAGCTCAGCGCAGCCTCTTTGACGCCTATCAGGTTGCTCGTAACTACGGTTCGACCTACATCGATCCTGATCATCTTTTCCTGGCCTTCGTTTTCAACCCGGAATCTCCGGTCAGCCAGCTCCTGGCGCAGCACGGCATCACCGGCCAGTCCTTGCAGCAAGCCGCCATGGAGCAGGCCCAGCGTGGCCAAAACGATACCCAGAACCAGTCCGATTCCGAGTCCGACGTGTCCATGCTCGAACGCTACGGAACCGATCTGACCCTGCTGGCCTCCGACGGCCAGATTGATCCGGTGATCGGACGCAAGGAGGAACTGGATCAGGTTATTGAAATCCTGGCCCGTCGCACCAAGAACAACCCTGTGCTGATTGGCGAGGCCGGCGTGGGCAAGACCGCCATTGCCGAAGGCCTGGCCCGCGCCATCATCGATGACCAGGTACCAGCCCAACTGCGCAATGCGGCCTTGATCTCCATTGATCTTCCGGGCATGCTCGCCGGAACCCGCTACCGCGGAGATTTCGAGCAGCGGCTCACCGGCCTGCTCGACGAGGTAGCCGCAGCCGAAGGGCAGGTGCTGATATTCATCGATGAGATGCATCTGCTGGTCGGTGCAGGCTCTGGCGAGTCCGGCAATATGGACGCCGCAAATATCCTCAAGCCGCGTTTGGCGCGTGGCGAGCTGCACATGATCGGCGCCACTACGCTCGATGAGTTCCGCAAGGTGGAGAAGGACAGCGCGCTGGCTCGGCGCTTCGGCAAGGTTACTGTCGCCGAGCCGTCGGAGAAAACTGCACTGGCCATTTTGGACGGCCTGCGCGAATCCTACGAGGATCACCACCAGGTGCAGTACACCCCCGAAGCGCTCAAGGCCGCGGTGACGCTCTCTGCCCGCTACCTGAACGACCGCCAGCTTCCTGACAAGGCCATCGACTTGATCGATATCGCCGGTGCCCGGCGGTCCATCGCTGCCGGAGATGCCGAGGATGTGCAGTCCCTGCGTGCCGAATTGGTAGACGCCGAGCGTGAGAAGTCACGCGCTATCGGCGAGGAACGATTCGAAGAAGCTGGCGCATGGCGTGACCACATCGTGGAGATGACCGCGCGCATCAAGGCTGCTGAGGAGGCCGGCGATGCAGGGGTCACCCGGGTAGTGGATGAGAAGCAGATTTCGGAAGTGATCTCCCGATCCACCGGCATCCCCACCTCGCGCATCTCGGGAGATGACAAGGCACGCTTGGCTTCGCTGGAAGATTCCCTGCATGCTTCGGTCATCGGCCAGCACGATGCCGTTGCCGCTGTGGCACGCGCCGTGCGTCGCAACCGTACCGGAATGTCGCCAGCAGGTCGCCCCATCGGCTCGTTCCTTTTCCTGGGTCCCACCGGCGTCGGAAAGACCGAACTGGCCAAGGCCCTGGCTGCAAACCTCTTCGGTTCGGCCGAATCGCTGGTTCGCGTCGATATGAGCGAATACGGTGAGAAGCACACCGTGGCGCGCCTGATCGGAGCACCTCCGGGGTACATCGGCCATGACGAGCCCGGCCAGCTGACCGAGAAGATCCGCCGCAACCCGTATTCGGTCGTGCTGCTCGATGAAATCGAGAAGGCCCACCCGGACGTGTTCAACGTGCTGCTGCAGGTACTCGATGACGGCCGGTTGACCGACTCAGCCGGGCGCACTGTCGATTTCTCCAACACGCTGATCCTGATGACCAGCAACCTCGGCGGCGAGTACTTGGCCAACAAGGCCGGAAACTTCGGTTTCACCTCCGCCAATGCCACCAGCGAGGCTGGAGAAATCCGGGCCAAGGTCATGGGCAAGGTACGCGAGTTCATGCGCCCAGAGTTCCTGAACCGTCTGGACGAGGTACTGCTGTTCTCCAAGCTCTCGCAGTCCGAGATTGGCCAGATCGTCAAGCTGGTCATCGCCGAGACCGAAGCTCGCTTAGTGGACCAGGAGCTGAAGCTGGAGGTGAGCGACGCTGCCGTGCAGTGGCTGGCAAACGAAGGCTACGACCCCGAGTTCGGTGCCCGCCCGCTGCGCCGGCTGGTACAGCGCAAGGTACAGGATGCCATTGCCGACCTGCTGATCAGTGATTCGCTTGCCGCTGGTGACACCGTTTCGGTGGACTACGCCGCTGGCATGCTGAAGGTGCAGAAGAAAGTCGAGATGCCGACTCCACCTGCTCACAACGAGCACGCGCCAAACTACTTCGATAGCTAGGCCGGCATAGCCCATAAAGGGGCTTGCTTGCTCGGGACTTCCGTCCCGGCCAAGCAAGCCCCTTTTCTTCACTTAGAAAGTGCGCTAGTCAGCTGCAGAAATGCAGTCAACCTCTAGCTAAGCAGGAAGACTCCCGGTACCTTTGACTGCATGGCGAACATTGGAATGATCACCCTTGATGCCCTTGACGAGAAAGCTGCCTCGGCTTGGTGGAGGGCTGTTCTGGGCGGGAAATATCTGGGCCAGTACCCGGGGTTCACCATAATCAGCGTCCCTGGCTTCAGCGCGAGGTTGGGGTTCCAAAAAGTTGATGAGATCACTGCCGGCAAGAACCGGGTTCATCTCGACTTGGAAGCAAGCACCAGCCGCGAGCAGGAAGTCGCCCGTTGCACAGCCGCTGGCGCAACACGCGTTGAGGACCACACCGAAGATCCCAGTTTTGGCTGGACCATTATGCGCGATCCTTACGGAATCGTCTTTTGCATTTCCGACCCACACGAGGACTGAGGACATGTCGCTGTTCGCCAGGAAATCATCGGAGGCTTCGACTCACCGGGTGCAGATCCATTTTGCCCAGCCGATGACCGAACGCCTGCGCAAAGATCATGAAGCGGGCCTGCTCGATACATTGTTGCCTAAATACAAGTCTTCCGGAACCATCATCAGCGCCAAGACCACATTGGACGCGGCCGAGGAGCCGATCTCCAGCGACATTGACCTTGAAGTGGCCACCCCCGAACCGAAGAAGCTGTTTTCCGAATTGCTCTCTTCGCTCATCGATGGAGGACTTGGGCATGGTTCCTGGCTGATTATTGATGGACAACGCACCGAAGTAGGCGGCAGTGAGTACGTTTTGCTTCGAACCAGGCTTGGGGCCGAATCGGAATCGGATCTGGAGCCAACAGTCAGGGCCCTGCAGCATGCATTGGGTGACGGCGAAATCGGATGGCATGAGGATGTCTACTACCGGCATGATGGCCCGGTGTTCGTTTACAACGGCGACTCCGCCCAAGCCATCATCCACGCATTGGAAACAGAACTGGTGAAGCACCCGTTGCTGGGCAACGCAGAGATCCTTTCGGTTTCCCCGCAACAGTAAAAGGACTCGATGGAACTCTCCACCACTAAGGTGCCTTCCGAGGAACAAATACTCTCGCTCTACAACGCGGTGGGCTGGAGCGCCTATACAGACAACCCAGACGTACTATTTGAGGGCCTGAAGAATTCAGCATGCGTAATCTACGCCTACGACGTAGACCACCAGTTAATCGGCCTTGTGCGCGTGGTCTCGGATAATGCCACCATCTGCTACGTCCAGGACATCCTGGTGCGTCCATCTACGCATCGCACCGGCGTAGGCCGTGCTTTGTTCTCTGCCGTACTAGTGAAATATGAGCATGTGCGTCAGCTGGTCCTGATCACCGATGATGAACCCGGGCAACGTGCCTTCTACGAATCCATGGGGCTCACGGAAGCGTCGGATTTCCGTCCCGGTGCGATCCGGACCTTTGCCAAATTCTCGTAACAGCTCTCCCTTCGCTGCCTGGCCTGTATAGACTGACCATTCATCGATAATGAGGAGTTATTCTTGCGCACCCGTTCGGTCATTGCCCTGTCATCGTTGGCTTTGCTTCTAGCAGGGTGCAATGCAGCTCCCGAACAAGCAGCGCCAGCCGATTCGACGGCGGCTTCCGTCGCTGGCTCCACTCCGGAGGCACAGCCCGCGGCCGAAACCGGTGAACCCGGTGAAACCGCCCCCGAGCCTGGACCCGCGGAGTTGGACGCCAACGCCAATTCGGGACAGGCCTGGGCAGATTCCAAAATTGAGATGTGGAAAGAAAACTCTGGCATCAAGTCCACCAAAGGCTTCTTGTATCCCTACAACCTAATGACTTCTTGGGAATCTCCAGCACCTGGTGCCATCAATATCTTCTTGGATAACAGCATGAAGTTTGGAACCCAGATGCGGGAAAGCTACGAAACCAACGAGGATGAGCTGCGCATGATGGGCCGAATCATGTTCGAAAGCGTAGGCGAGGCCTCGCCGGAATTGGAATCCGTCACCTTCGCTACTGAAGACGGCAATAACTCAGGAACTTTCACCCGGGCTCGTACTGGTGCCGATCCCGAGGACCGCAAAGCCTGGGCCTCGGAAAAGTACACGCAGTGGCTGTCCGCCATGAACGATACCTACAAATCCCTATGCGGCGCTGAAATCACTGAGCTGGAAATCTACCGCACATGCCTGCCCGCTGACCCCCACGCCTACGTTGAGAAAGTCGAGTCGCCTGCGCTTGGCGAACTCGTCGTCACCCTCGCAGACGGTCCATGGATCGACGGCGAATACGACATGCCCGCATCGATCTTCGTCTCGGGAAATATGATGCTCAAGATCAACGAGCGTGCGGCAACCGGCGAAAAAGTTGAAAAGCTGACGGTACTGGCCAGAAATGGCGATGACACCGATACGGCACTCCGCAAGGACTGGGAAATGTAGTTCATTTCCTTTCATGATCAGTTGATGGGCCCTCAGCCCCTAGGGTGGTACCTATGACCCAAGAACTCTCCATTCCATACGAAGACCTGGAACTCAGCGCGCTCTGGGACCGCGCAAAGGCGGCGAAGGCCGTCATCGTGCTCGCACACGGTTCAGGTGCTGGAAAGGATCATGACTTCATGGCCGGCTTTGCGCTAGCCGCTGCGAATCTGGGTGCCAGCGTCCTGCGTTTTAATTTCCCCTACATGGACGCTGGAAAGAAGTTTCCCGATAAAGCGCCAGCTGCGGTCGCAGTGTGGCACCAGGTCCGCCGTTGGGTTGAAGAAAACTTGGCTGAAGGCCTGCCAATCTTCACAGCGGGAAAGTCCTTTGGCGGGCGCATCGCTTCCCTGTCAGTTGCCGAGGGCATGCCATCGGCAGGGTTGATCTTCCTGGGGTACCCGTTGCACGCGCCTAAGAAGGAAGAGAAGCTACGCGATGAGCATCTCTACCCGATTGCGGTGCCGATGCTTTTCCTCGAAGGCACCCGCGATCCCTTTGCCAACCCCGAAAAGATGGAAGAAGTCACCAGCAAGCTGAACCAGGACAGCGAACTTTCCTGGTTCGAAGGTGGCAACCATTCCTTCAAGGTAGCCCGCTCCGGCCGCACCGTTGCCCAGGATGGCGCGTGGCTGGCGGAAACTGCTCTTGCCTTCATCTCCAAGCACATCGCATAGTCCAACGGTCCTAGTCCACCTGCTTTTCCAGGAATCGGTAGACCTCGGTTTCGTCTACCCCGGGAAAGGCTCCGGTTGGCATGGCCGCCAGCAAGTGGGTATTGGCGCGCGTAGCCGGCCACGCATTGCCGAACCACTGGCTGGATAGGTCAGCAGGTGGACGGCGGCAGCAGTTCTCGTCCGGGCAGGTGGATTGGCAGCGCTCCTTGGTATCCCGCCCGCGGAACCACTTCACATGCTCAAAAGGCACGCCAATGGACAAGGAGTACAGCCCCGAGGAATGGCGCTCGGTGCGCGCCGTGCACCAGAAGGTCCCATTGACGGTATCGGTGTACTGCTCGAAGGAACGGAACTTATCCATCTGCTCGAAGACCACGCGACTTGTCCAATACCGGCAAATGCTCTGGCCTTCAATGGCACCGGTGTGATCGGCTGGAAAGTTCACTCGGTCATTCTCATAAGCCTTGTGCAAGATGCCCGATTCGTGGACCTTCTGGAAGTGGCAGGTCATCCCCAGATGCTCGGTGGCAAGGTTGGTGAACCGGTGGGCTGCGGACTCATAGGACACGGCGAAAGCATCGCGCAGATCCTCGATGGCCAACTCACGGTTGTTCTTAGCTCGCCGCAAGTAGTCCACCGTGGACTTTTCCGGCATCATCAACGCCGCGGCAAAGTAGTTGGTCGCGACCCTCTGCGAGAGGAAATCGAAATAATCGGTTGGAGTCCTATGACCCAATACGTGATGCCCTAGCGCCTGCAGCAACACCGAACGAGGATCATGTTCCGAGCGGTTCGCCTGCGTCAGATAGATACGCTTGTTCTTCTGGTCAGTCACCGAACGCGTGGAATGCGGAAGATTGCCCACAAAGCGCAGGCTGAATCCCAGATGCTCGGCGATATCTGCTGCACGATGATGCGAGAGCGGCCCTGAATCGTGGCCAACTGCAGAGAGGACTTTGGCGGCTTCCTGCTCGATATCCTTGTAGTAGTTGTTGCGTTGGCGCATCTCATGGCGCAACGCGGTATTGGCCCGACGGGCTTCTTCAGGGGTCGCGGCCTGCTCGTTCAGGCGGCGTTCCAATTCATGCTGCAGTCCCACCAGGGATTCCAGGACGTCCATGGGCAGACGCGTGCCAACACGAACGGTAGGCAATCCCAAGGACTCGTACAGTGGACCGCGTTGGGCACGTTCCAATTCGATCTCCAAAGCAGCACGGCGCGATGGCGGTTCGGTGCCCAGCAGATCGTCGACTCCAACCCCCATGGCTCCAGCCAGGGACTTAAGCAGCGATAGCTTCGGTTCGCGCTTGCCGTTTTCAATCAGCGACAACTGGCTCGGCGCGGTGTCAACGAGCGCCGAGACATCATCCAAGGTCAGTTGCTTGCCCTTGCGCAGAAAGCGGATTCTGCGGCCGAGAGCAATGGCGTCGAGTTCTGTATCTTCACTGCCAGCACCATTGCCGGCTGAGTTCACTGAGCGATTCCATGTGGTTGCAGTCACATGACAAGGTTATGCCAAGGATCGTGAAAATTTCTAAATCTTCCGGATTCAACCCGTAATTCAATCGCCCAGCAGGGACGCGGAAGCAAATATTCACGGTTCTTTCCTTGCTTCCCCGGCGAGCTACTCTCAACAAATGCACAGCCTTTCTGCGGAATCTTCAGCGAAGCGCAAACGTTGAAACTACAAAGAGATCCCGCAAGGAGCACCATGCACGCAGTCTCCACCCGCCCCCTACCGGCCCCGCGCCATGCCCACGATCCACCCCGGACTTTGGTCATCGTCGGCACCGATGGCGCAGGCAAAAGCACCACTATTGAAGCTTTAGTACAGCAGCTGCGCAACGATCGCATTCAGGCTCGTAGGCTCGCAAACGTCGCCGCGCGGAGCTGGCTTACCAAATTCTCTCGCGCCCTGGGAATCACGTTCCCGACTTTCACCCAGGATTTCTTCGAAACTTCCATTCGCAGCTTCAATGTTGCCCGCAATATGCTTTTCGCGGCCCGCTCTCCCGGACTCAGCGTGATGGACCGGCACCTGTATTGCCAATTAGTGCTGCGGCGCTTACGTGGCCATCCTCCGGGACTGCTTCTCCCCTGGCTTGCGGCGAAAAGTACCGAGCACGCGAGAATTGTCCTGCTCGACATCGACCCCATCCTTGCCTTTGAGCGGATCAATTCCCGTGGCAAAGACGACGAAAGCATGGAGTATCTCAGGGACAGTCGAAATGAGTATCTGCGCCTTGCGCAAGTGCACGGTTGGATAACTCTTGATGCCTCGCTGCCCACATCCCAGCTGGTTGAACAACTTCGCTTGGTCATCGGCAAGTAGACTCGTCCCATGAGCGAAGCACAAGCATCTTTTGCACCGGGTTCCATTCTCGAATTGGCGCAAAGCACCAAGAAGCAATGGGAGCTAGGGCAGGTCCGGCTCATTGCGAGCGGCATTCTGGCGCAGGACGGAACGTTGCGGTCCAGCGAACTGCGGGAATCAACCTGGCAACTGTCGATTCGCTCTATCGAGAAATCTGCAGCCTTCACTCCGTCGCCTTCGGCTCAAGTCTTCACGTTGATCGCCGGCGATTTCGTGCAGCTGGATGTAGACGGGCAAGAGCACGGATTGGAACCGCTGCGCCCGTTGAAATTCGAAACGAGAAATTCTGTCCAGGCGAGCCAGCCCGCCGAAGAACTGCTCATCGTGCACGTGGCCGCCATTCCAGAGCAGGTACGACCCACCGTTCGCATTGTCGAGCTGTCCAAAAAGCGCGAGCAATACCTCTTTGATGGGCAACTGGGCCTTTTGGTCCAGGGCTCCGCCAAGCTCTTGCTCGGCGACAGCGAACAGTCGCTGAACCTGCGTGACACCGTCGTTGGCTCTGACGCCGGTGAACCACGCATCTCCGGCCGCGGTTTCATGGCTGTGGTTTCTTTCGACCAGCCCTAGCCCGTTCCGGCTCAATCAGCCATGGTCGCAAGATCCATAAATCTTCGCACTCAGAAACTGCACTGCCGGCCAAGAATATGGGCCATAGCGACAAGTCCAGGCCCCCATCTGGCAAAAGCCAACTACCAGTCCAGACTCTGATACTTCACGTTTTTTGGCCTGCTGCATAATGCCCTCCATGGCGAATCAGCACCTGCGGTTTCCATAAAATGCCAGCCCATCAGTGATTCACCGATTCTCGCAGAGCCCGGAATCGGCCTGCTTTGGCTTCGCCCTTATCCAGGCTTGCTGTTAAATTTCACTCTTCTTCGCTAAGGATTGATTCAATATCAGCTAATTTCCATGCTTTGACTCACATTCAGCGCAAGAAGCGATAAATTTCCATTTTTGTGAAGAAGTGGAAATCTTAATTCGAAAAACCTCTGTTGAAGCCCTCGCACCTGCGGAAAAGTAGTTGTCACGAAGAAGTTCACAAGATCACCTTCCGATCGACATGAACCCGCAGCTTGTGCGAAGGAGCCAAGGCAATGACTACTGAAAACACCAACGAAACCTCGATCGACAACCGAATCGCAGCCATCGAGAGCGACTGGGAAAACAACCCCCGCTGGAACGGCGTAACCCGCGACTACAGCGCTGCCGACGTCGTGAAGCTCCAGGGCCGGGTCCAGGAAGAGCACACCCTGGCCAAACGCGGATCCGAGAAGCTGTGGAAGCAGCTCACCGAGGAAACCCCCACCGGCGGCTACACCAACGCGTTGGGCGCACTGACCGGCAACCAGGCAGTGCAGCAAGTCAAGGCCGGCCTTCGAGCCATCTATCTTTCGGGCTGGCAGGTAGCAGCGGATGCCAACCTTTCAGGCCAGACCTACCCGGACCAGTCGCTGTACCCGGCCAATTCGGTTCCCCAGGTCGTGCGCCGCATCAACAACGCATTGCAGCGTGCAGACCAGATCGAGTTCTCCGAAGGCATCCAGACCGTCGAAGACTGGATGGTCCCCATCGTCGCTGATGCAGAAGCCGGCTTCGGCGGCCCGCTGAACGCCTACGAACTGATGAAGTCCATGATCACCGCTGGCGCATCGGGCGTCCACTGGGAAGACCAGCTGGCCAGCGAAAAGAAGTGCGGCCACCTCGGCGGCAAGGTGCTGATCCCGACCCAGCAGCACATCCGCACCCTGAACGCGGCCCGCCTGGCCGCCGACGTGGCTGGCACCCCTTCCGTAGTTATCGCCCGCACCGACGCTGAAGCGGCAACGCTGATCACCTCGGATGTCGATGAACGCGATCAGCAGTTCATCACCGGCGAGCGCACCCCGGAGGGCTTCTACAAGGTCACCAACGGCATCGAGCCATGCATCGCCCGGGCCAAGGCCTACGCACCGTACTCGGACCTGATCTGGATGGAAACCGGCACCCCTGACCTGGAGCTGGCCCGCAAGTTCGCCGAAGCGGTCAAGAAGGACTTCCCGGACCAGATGCTTTCCTACAACTGCTCGCCGTCGTTCAACTGGAAGAAGCACCTGGACGATGCGACCATCGCCAAGTTCCAGCGCGAACTGGGCGCCATGGGCTTCAGCTTCCAGTTCATCACCCTGGCCGGATTCCACGCATTGAACCACTCGATGTTCGACCTGGCTTCCGGCTACGCGAAGGACGGCATGAGCGCCTACGTCGAATTGCAGGAACGCGAATTCGCTTCCGAGGCCGCCGGCTACACCGCCACCAGGCACCAGCGCGAAGTCGGCACCGGCTACTTCGATGCGATCTCCACGGCGCTGAACCCTAACGCCTCAACCCTGGCCTTGGTGGGATCCACCGAAGAAGGCCAATTCCATTAGACCCTGATGGGTCGATGGTGCTAGCCGGCAAAGGCGCCGGCTAGCACCAGCACCATTTCCAAGATTTTTAAGGACGCTGCCATGAACTCCCCCATCACCCTGAACAACATCACCATTACCGCTACCCCCGTTCGCTACCAGGAGCAGATCCTGACCAGCGAGGCCCTGGACTTCCTTTCGGCCCTGCACACCGCATTCGAACCGCGCCGTGCCGAGTTGATGCAGCGCCGCCAGGTCAACCGGGCGCGCATTGCCAATGGCCGCGATCCGAAGTTCCTGGACGAGACCCGCGCTATTCGCGAAGACGATTCATGGCAGGTCGCCCCGATCGCTCCGGGGCTGGAAGATCGCCGGGTGGAAATCACTGGCCCGATCGAACGCAAGATGGCTATCAATGCGCTGAATTCCGGGGCCAAGGTCTGGCTGGCCGACATGGAGGATGCTTCCTCGCCAACCTGGCAGAACGTCATCAAGAACCAGGTCAACCTGATCCGGGTGCTGGATCAGGACCTGGACTTCACCGCACCGGATGGCCGCGAGTACAAGCTAAACAGCTACGATCTGCAGCAGCTGCCAACCATCGTGGTTCGTCCCCGCGGCTGGCACCTGCCGGAGAAGCACCTGCTGGTTGCCGGCACCCCGATGTCCGGTGCGCTGGTGGACTTCGGACTGCACTTCTTCCACAACGCCAAGCGCCTGCTGGCAGCCGGACGCGGCCCGTACTACTACCTGCCGAAGCTGGAGAACCATCTGGAAGCACGGTTGTGGAACGACGTGTTCAACATGGCCCAGGATCTGATGGATATCGAGCGCGGCACCATCCGTGCCACCGTGCTGATCGAGACCATCACCGCCGCATTCGAGATGGAAGAGATCCTCTACGAGCTGCGCGAGCATTCCTCGGGGCTCAATGCTGGCCGCTGGGATTACATCTTCTCGATCATCAAGAACTTCCGTTCCCGCGGACCGCGCTTCGTCTTCCCGGATCGCGACACCGTGACCATGACCGCCCCGTTCATGCGGGCCTACACCGAGCAGCTGGTGCGTGCCTGCCACCGCCGCGGGGCTTCGGCCATCGGCGGGATGAGCGCATTCGTTCCCAACCGCAAGGACGCCTCGATCAACGAGCTGGCGTTCGGCAAGGTCCGCGAGGACAAGGCCCGCGAAGCAGCTGATGGCTTCGACGGCTCCTGGGTTGCCCATCCCGACCTGGTTTCGGTTGCCCGGGAGGTGTACGACGAGGTGCTCGGCGAGAACCCCAACCAGTTGCAGCGCACCCGCGAAGATGTCGAGGTTTCCGGCCCGGCCCTGCTGAACATCGAGAGTGTCACCGGCAAGATCACCGAACGCGGCATCCGCGACAACATCGAGATCGGCATCCGCTACATCGAGTCCTGGCTGCGCGGCAACGGTGCTGTGGCGCTGCGCAACCTGATGGAAGATGCTGCTACCGCCGAGATCTCCCGTTCGCAGCTGTGGCAGTGGATCCACCAGTCGGCGATCACCGATGAGGGCGAGATCATCACCCGTCGCTGGGTCCAGGAACTGGCCGAGGAGACCATGGAGGGGTTGGAGCGCTTCGAGGGTGATCGCTTCGAGGAAGCCGTGGAAATCTTCGAAGCTTGCGCCCTGCGCGATGACTTCCCGACCTTCCTGACCAAGAACGCCTACCTGCGCTACCTGGATGCGCCAGCCCGCACCCTGGAAATGGCAGGTTAGGCAGTAATCGAGACCCGGCCGATAGAAAACAGTCGTCCCTGAACGTCGGCCACGCAAAGCGGCATTCATCCGTTGGTAACCAGTCCAGCGGGTGGATGCCGTTTTGCGTGTGCGGTGGCTAGGCTGTAGCCATGGCTTTCCAGTTCAAGAACCCGGCCGAGGATCTGTGGCAGCCCGATCTGCTGGGCGAGGATTTCTCGCAACGGCCGCTGCCGATGTCGGACGGTTCCACCGCGACGTTGATCAGGCACCGTCCGCGCAGATCGTTGCGCCTGCCGCCGCCATTGCGCGGGATCGCGGTGCTTTATGTGCATGGCTGGTCGGACTACTTCTTCCAAAAAGAGCTCGCCGAGTTCCTCAGCGATGCCGGAGCGGATTTCTACGCACTGGACCTGCGCCATTATGGACGGAACTTGCCGGTAGACCAGGCCACCAAAATCGCCGAGCACAGAAGCCCGGGCTTCACCACCGATCTGGAGGAGTACTTCGAGGAATTCGACGCGGCCCACCGCATCATTTCCAGCGCGCATCCGGGAACCCGCTTTGTCCTGCTCGCCCACTCCACTGGCGGGCTCAGCGCTTCGCTGTATGCGGCAGCCAACCCGCAGAAAGTTGATGCGCTGGCGCTGAACAGCCCGTGGCTGGAATTCCAGGCCAGCGAGATCGGGCGCACCGCCTTGGCGAGGATCGTCCAGGCGGCCAGCAGCCGCAACCCCCACCGCTTCTTGCCGACGGTGGATCCAGGGTTCTACACCCGCACGGTCTCCAGCCAGTTTTCCGGCGAATGGGATTACGATCTGGGTTGGCGTCCGGTCAACGGCTTCAAGCTCACCGCGGGTTTCATCTCTGCAGTCTTCAATGCGCAAGCCAAGGTGAAGAAGGGGCTGGATCTCCAGATGCCCACCCTGGTGATGCTTTCGGCGGAAGACTATTTGCTGCCGCGCTGGCACGACACCGCCACCCGCGCCGACGTGGCCTTGAATGTGCAGGTCGTCGCCCAGCGCAGCATCGACCTGGGCCGGGAACTGCATTTGGTGCGCCTGCCCGGCGCGCTGCACGACGTGTTCCTCTCCTCGCCAAAGATCCGCTCCAAGGCCTACATGGCGTTGGGCTCATGGCTTGCGGTCGTCAAGAACCGGCAGCGTGATTCGCTGGTGGCCTCCAGCATCCGCCGGATTGTTCCTTCCGGCATCTAGTGCGGCTTAGCCCGCGACCTTGCTGGGCACCTGGTCATTGACCAGTTCCAGCTGCCAATCGCCGGGCTCATTGCCGATGATGGCAACCGAGCCATTGCGGATGGTGTCCAGCTTGTAGCCGGCGAAGTGCGAGAGCGTGTAGCGGATAATGGTGCCGTGGCAGATTACCGCGACGTTCTTGCCCGGGTAGTCTACTGCAATCTGGTTGATTGCGCGCAGGCCACGGTCAACTACAGATTCCAGTGGTTCAATTCCACCACCGTTCTTGTCCGGCCATAGCGCCAGCGCTTCGGTCTCAACCATGCCCTCGCCCTGGGCGTAGTCGCGCTCGATCAGCAGGTCGTAGCTAGGACCAAGTTCCAGTCCCAGCCCGTCGGCAATGATCTGTGCCGTCTCGCGTGCCCGCGAGAGCGGCGAGGAAACGATAGCGTCCCATTGGCCGCCGTCCAGCACCGAGACAGCCTCGCGGGCTTGGGCTCGCCCGGTATCGTTCAGGGGGATGTCGCTGGAACCCTGCAAGCGGCCTTCGAGGTTCCATTGCGTCTGTCCGTGGCGGACGAATCCTAGTTTCATAAGCCCATTCTCCCACCCGGCAGGTGGCCAACAGCAACCGCTGGTGGCCAAGCTCACGATGGATCTGCAACACTTAAGCGCGCCATGGATGCATGGAGCGCATAAGATTTTCACGGCTGTGCCCTGCCTTTGGCGCGGGCCCGTCCCCATCGAACGCACCCCTTATAGGATCCGAGCATTACTATCGTGAACGAAATAAAGGCGTCTCTCGCCCGCGGGCTGACTGCCCGCCACATCCGCTTCATGGCCCTCGGCTCAGCTATCGGAACGGGCCTTTTCTACGGCTCCTCTTCTGCTATCCAGGCTGCTGGCCCTGCCGTCCTCTTCGCATACATGATTGGCGGCGCTGCCGTCTTCATCGTCATGCGTGCCATGGGCGAGATGGCTGTCAAGCATCCGGTTTCCGGATCCTTCGCTCACTACGCTTCGCGCTACCTGGGCCGCTTCGCCGGCTTCGTCACCGGATGGACTTTTGCCTTCGAAATGGCCATTGTCGCGATCGCCGATGTGACCGCGTTCGGCATCTACATGGGCTTCTGGTTCCCGCAGGTGGCGCAGTGGATCTGGGTGCTGGCGGTCGTCCTGCTGATCGCTTCGATCAACCTGATGAAGGTCAAGGTCTTCGGTGAAACCGAATTCTGGCTGGCTATCATCAAGGTGACCGCAATTATCGCCATGATCATTGGCGGCGCCGCCCTGATCATTTTCGGCTTCAACGCCCCTGAGACCGAAACCGCAACCGGCATCGCTACCCTGATGAGCGCTGGCACCCTGTTCCCCAACGGCTTCGTGGGCCTGCTGCTCTCGTTCTCCGTCGTGATGTTCGCCTTCGGCGGCATCGAAACCATCGGCATCACCGCTGGTGAAGCAGCTGATCCTACCAAGTCGGTTCCAGCCGCCATCAATACCGTGCCATGGCGCATCCTGCTCTTCTACGTAGCTTCGCTGGCCGTAGTCATGATGCTCTTTGACTGGCGCCAGATCGACGGCTCAGCTTCGCCATTCGTGCAGATTTTCGACGGTCTGGGCATCCCGGCCGCCGCCCACGTGCTCAACGCCGTGGTGATCACCGCAGCCGTTTCGGCGATCAACGCCGATACTTTTGGGGCTGGCCGCATGCTCTACGCCATGTCCGAGATCGGCCATGCTCCGAAGTCCTTTGGCCGCATCTCGCGTAACGGCGTGCCGTGGATGACCGTGGTCATCATGGCCATTGTGCTGCTGGTAGGCGTGGTGCTCAACGCCCTGCTCCCGGAGTCGCTGTTCACCATCATCGCTTCCATCGCTACCTTCGCCACCGTTTGGGTGTGGATCATGATTCTGACTTCGTACCTGGCCATGCGACGCAAGGAAGCCGCAGCGGGCCGCGGACCGGCCGTTGCCCGCGAATACGCTGTGCCCGGCGGCACCGTTGCCGTATGGATCGCCTTGGCCTTCATGGTCTTCGTTGTCGTGCTCTTGGCCCTGAGCCCGACGACGCGTGTAGCCCTGTACACCGGAATCGCATGGCTCGTGCTTCTGGCCGTGCTCTTCAAGCTGCTGGTACGCCCAGCGGCGCCAATCAAGCAGGACAGCGACTCCTTGCTGAGTTAGCCACCGCGCAATAAAATATGCCTGGTTTCGCATAAAGCGAAGCCAGGCATATTTTTTATGTCTTTCTACTTGATCCCGGTGGAGGTTCCGGCCTGAGGCTCCGAGGGCGACTCCAGGCCATGGGGTGTGCGCAGCTCCTGGAACAACGCCAGGCTGGCCCACGCGAGCATGCCGCCTGCGACGATCCACAAGCTGCCGAGCCCCAGCCGCAGGTAGGCCAAGACGCCACCCAGGGAACCCATGGTGATCATCAGCCAAAGCACTGCGTAGCGCATCCATAGCATCCGGTAGCCGCCGCGGTCCGACCCGGTGGCCAACCCGATGATTGCTCCACCGAGTGCCTGCCCGAGCTTGACCAACGTGCCGGTCATATACGTCAGGCCCAGGGAAACCTCTCCCGAACGAGTGTAGGAAACATTGACCACGCCCATCGCGGCGGCCAGCAGCAGAGCCGTCAGCTGCGGCAAGAAATTCCCGGAGATAGCCGCAGCGAGCAGCAGTGCCGCACTGGAATACATGGCCACTGGCCGGCGCAGCCTATCGAGCCGGAAGGTAACCAGCGTTGCGAGGATGACACCTGCGACAAAGCAGCCCACCAAGGACATCGCCATCGCCCATCCGGCAAGGTCCCCTGTCATCAGCGCCACGGAGGAACGCGTGGAGTTTCCCGACATGAAGGAGAGGAAGTAGCCGCCGAAGTGCACGAATCCGACGCCATCAACAAAGCCTGCCATCGCCGTAATCGTTCCGGCGAAGAGGATTCCGCGCCATCGAAGGTTCTTTGCCACTTGCCCTGCTTTCTCTCGCCATCAGCACCATCCGGTTTCCGTAGGAGCCCTGCCATTATCTCCCCCGAAATCAGCAGCCGCGAATAAGGAATGCCCGGTGAGCAAAAGTTGTTACCTCAAGCATGAGCGAAAATACTGCTGTCCAGTCCCCGGAAGACAAGCGCATCCGCGTGGATATCTTCTCCGATATTGCCTGCCCTTGGTGCTTCATCGGCAAGCGCCGCTTTGAGCGGGGTGTCGAGGCGTTCGAATACTCCCAGAACGTGGATGTCTACTGGCACTCGTACCAGCTGGACCCGAGCCTGCCTGAGAACTATGACGGCAGCGAGGCCGAATACCTCTCCAAGATGAAGGGACTGGGCCAGGAACAGGTCGCCCAAATGCTTGACCATGTCACCGCCCAGGCTGCTGCCGAAGGATTGAACTACGACTTCGCCAACTTGAAGGTCGCTAATTCCTTCACTGCACTACGCGTACTGGAATACGCCAAGAAGCATGGTGCCGGAAACGAGATGAAGGAAGCGCTGCTTTCTGCCCACTTCGAGAAGGGCCTGAACACCGGAGACCTAGAAACGCTGCTCGAACTGGCCGGAACGCTGGGGCTGGATACCGGGGAACTGCGTGCGAAGCTCTCGTCCGGATCCTACGTTGAGGAAGTCAACGCAGATATCGTCCAGGCACGCGAGCTGGGCATCAGCGGTGTTCCTTTCTTCATCATTGATGGAAAGTACGGCATTTCCGGCGCCCAGCCAGCCGAGGTCTTCGCAAATGCGCTGGCCCAAGTGCATTCCGGAGATGTGCAGACCCCGTAGCCAGCTATTTGCTGCAGACCAGCTTGCCTTCAGAAGTATCGAGCTTGCGTTCTTTTTCCAGGCCGTCGAACTTCTCCCCCAGCGCCAGGTCCACCCGGCTGCCCCACTTCTTTTCGTCGTAGATGAAAACGATGCCGGGGATCTGGCGCTGCACGGTGAAAGCCTGGGCATAGCCATCAGGCCCGGCAATGACCGCGCCAGTGGTTTCGGAGAGCGACTTCCACCCGGAAGTCAGCGACGAAATCTTGAAGCCGCGCTTTTCCAGTGCCTCGGCAGTGTCACCCGCAAGACCCGAAATATCGGTAGTGTTCAGCACGCGTATTTCGACATCTGAAGGTTTTTGGTACTTGAAATCGATGGCCGGGCACTTGGGGTTTTCGATTTTCGTCTCGCTTGGCTTCGGGCTCGCAACGGCGACAGGCTCGCCACCCAACTTCAGCGTTCCATTGAAAACGAGTACGGCGCCGGCCAAAACCGCGATCACCAGCAGGGCCATCACGGAGAAAACAATGTTCTGGCGTTTGCGGGCACGCCGCTTAGCCTGGCCGTCCGAGCTGAAACTTAATTCTTGCTCGTCGACAATATGCGCACCGTGCCATTGCCCCGGGTCATCGCGATCACGCATCATTCCACCTTGCTCTGGTCAGCCTTCGGCAGCTGCTGGCCTGAAGGCGACGTCATCGTCATCCTCGTGGCGCTAGCTTATCTAACTAGCGTCCAGATCCAATATGCGTGCGTGTATTACCGAGCGATGATGAAGCGCCGAGCGCAGCGCGCGGTGCATCCCATCCTCCAGATACAACACGCCCCGATAGCGCACTACATGCGGGAACAAGTCGCCATAGAAGGTGGAATCCTCAGAGAGCAATGTTTCAAGATCCAAGGTGGCTTTGGTGGTGACCAAGTCAGCTAGTTTCACTTGCTGCGGGGGAAGTCCGCTCCAATCACGCGCCGAAGAATAGCCGTGGTCCGGGTATGGACGGCCTTCACCTACCGCTCGAAAAATCACTATTCAAGCATACGGACAAACTCTCCAGACCCACAGACCTGCAGATCAGGCGCTAGTTGGCAGGCCGCAGGAAGGCCACCTCCCGAGACGGCGCCGATTGAACCGGCCGGCAGCTGGACTCGCCGCGCAGTTGCCGGGCGAATGCTACACGCGAATGCGAATAATCAGACACGCAATGCGAAAAAGCAAGGATTGTTACGCCAAGGGAAACTTGGAGGAACCGGGCGTAACTTTAGCTGGTAACAATCGCGTCATAAGGTGCACTCTGGGTTTATGAACAACGTAGTCACCGAGATCCCACTGCTCGATATTTCTACCGCACGCAATGCTGACGGCTCCTTCAACAAGGATTTCGTTGCCGCGATTCGCGACGCCGCACACCGCGTCGGCTTCTTCCAGATCGTCGGATACAGCGCATATGCCGGGCAGGACCAGGAACTGCTCGACACCATCGCAGAATTCTTCCAGAAGCCCGTTGAGCAGAAAATCAAGCTCGATAACCGCAATAGCGCCCAGTTCCGCGGCTACACCCGGATGGGCACCGAAATCACCCGCGGCCGCGCCGATGCCCGCGAACAGATCGACTACGGACCGGAACGCGAGACGTTGGCGGTCGTTCCCGAGGACAAGCCGTACTTGAACCTGCAGGGCCCGAACCAGTTCCCTGCCGATTTCCCCCAGCTCGAAGAGCGCGCCATGGCGTGGGCCGAGCTGATGAACAAAACCGGCCACGAGCTGCTTTCGGCCATCGCTGTGGGGCTGGGCTTGCCCGAAGGCCACTTCGACGAGCCATTCGCCAACACCCCGTCATGGATGGGCAAGTTGGTGCACTACGTTTCGGGCGACGTCGTACCAGAGTCGGGCAACCAGGGCGTTGGCCTGCACGCCGACTACGGCTTCGTCACCCTGCTGCTGCAGGACCAGGTTGGAGGGCTGCAGGTGCAACCCTACGGCCAGGAAGAGTGGATCGAGGTGCCGCCGACCCCGGGTGCATTGGTAGTGAACCTCGGGGAGATGCTCGAAGTCGCGACCAACGGCTACCTGATGGCCACCATCCACCGCGTCATTGCGCCACCAGCTGGCGTTGACCGCTACTCGGTGCCGTTCTTCTACTCCCCTCGACTGGATGCAGTGATCGACAAGGTCGAACTGCCAGCCGAGCTGGCTGCCGAAGCTCGCGGCGTCTCCGATGATCCGGAAAACCCAATGCTGGCTTCCTACGGTGCCAACGTGCTCAAGGGATGGCTGCGAGCCCACCCGCAGACCGCGGCCATCCACTACCCAGAGCTGGCCAAGGGGCGCAAAAGCGCCTAGGCCGTGAGCTTCTGCAGGGATCAGGAGCTGCACACGCAAAACCTGTTGGCGTCGAGCTGGTGAGAGATTACCGGCCCGGCGCCAATAGGCATTTAAAGCGCCTCGCTTATTCGACGCCGGAAAGCACGCAGAATTCGTTGCCTTCAGGATCAGCCATCACGATCCAGCTCTCGTCCTCCCGCTGGCCCACATCGGCGTAGCTGGCCCCCAAAGAGATCAGGCGATCAGCTTCTTCTTGCTGCTGGGCGTTTTGAGGACGCAGGTCCAGATGGAGGCGATTCTTGATGCTCTTGGTTTCGGGCACTTGCGCGAACGTCAATTTCAGCCCGCCCGGGCCTTGGGATTTGGACCCAATACTGACCAAGCCGGCTTCTTCTTCCAATACGTCATAATTCAGCGCTTCGCACCAGAACCTCGCCACCAGCATCGGGTTCGCGCAGTCGACGGCGATTTCGCTCAATACACTTGCCATAGTCTTACCTTGCCGAAAGATTGCTGAACAGTTGCCACGGATACTACCCGCCAGGTTCTGGCAATGCCGGTAAGCGCAAAAAAATAATGTCCCGGGGGGGG
>NZ_JBLVOJ010000012.1:177682-183214 GCF_053543715.1 Glutamicibacter sp. AGC46 | reverse complement strand
CCCCCCCCGGGACATTACATTCGGCGGAGGATAGGGGATTTGAACCCCTGAGGGCGTTAACCCAACACGCGTTCCAGGCGTGCGCCATAGGCCGCTAGGCGAATCCTCCTCAGTTTGCTCCGTGGAGCAGGATCAAGCATATCTAAATTCTCGCTCAATCACGAATCGGACGTTTCCACGTTGCTTCCCAGCTCATTCTTGAGGCGTCAAACCCCTGAAATTCGGTAATTTTGCACCTTTTCACCATCCCGATCTTTTCTCCAAAGGCTGCCGTTTGAACAGATCAATACTGTAAACATGAGTAAAAGAGAGGTATTTCACAGCCAAGACGACCCTCGCCGACTGCCTATCAGCCCGCCCGGGACAAGGAGTATCCCCGGAATCGATGGTCTTTGGGCCGCGAACCTGGACAAAGACAATCTCTTTACCCAGATCGCCGCTACCGCCATAAACCTTTATGACCAGTCGCCGGTCACTGCATCCGCCCAGGGCCTGGAGCGGCTGAAGACCATTGCCCGGCTGCACAGCATGCTGGATGCTGCCGAGGCAGCGGTGTTGGCCGATAGCTACGAGTATTCGGTCGCCGAGACGATCAGCCACGGAACCCAAGAGCCGCTGCTGGATGACCCCGGCACAACGGAAGAAACAGCTGAAACTCATTCTGCCTACTTCTACGGTGTCAATCGCTCCGACGAGTCGCTGATCCGTTCTTCCTTTGTTGCCGAGGCATCGGTGGCAATGCGCTCCTCGGAAAAGAAAGTCCAGGACAAGTTGTTCTTCGCCGAAGGACTGCGCCATCTTTGCGCAGACACTTTGGACGCCCTGAGCGTCGGTGAGATCACGACCAGATCCGCGCAGGAGATCGTCAAGCACTCTCAGGATCTGGCACCCGAGGACGTGGCACTAATGCAACGAACCTTGCTGCCGATAGCGCGGCAGGCCGCTGACTCCGCGATAGCCCTACGTGCCAGGAAAATGCGTGAGCGATTGCATCCAAAGCCCATTGAAGAACGCCACAAGAAAGGTGCGGAGGACCGCAAGATCACCTATTGGCACGAGGCCAATGGAATGAGCGTGATTCAGCTGCATCTGCCGGTGGAAAAGGCGTTGGGCATTATCAATACCGTCAATTGGCATGCCGTACGCAATGTTGATCCAGCTGATAATCGGACCGAACAGCAACGACGGCTGGACATTGTTTGCGATGCGTTGCTCGATGGTTGGCCCGCAACCGAAGGGACCCCGCTCAAAGCTCGTGTAGCTGTCACGATTCCTGCGCTGGAAATGCTGGCCAACCCTAAACGCGCACTAGCTGACCTTGAGGGCTACGGGCCGATCCCAGTAGGGACAGCGCTGCTAATCGCAAAAGACGCCCCGTCTTTCATCAAGGTGCTCACCGATCCTTGGTCAGGGGCAGCTATAGACGTGGGCCGCGAAAAGTACCGTCCGTCCAAGGCGCTGCGTGATCTGCTGCGAAATCGGGATATCGTCTGCCGCTTCCCCGGGTGCAATCGGCCCGCCGAAGCATCCGAGATTGACCACATCGATGCATGGGCAAAAGGCGGGCACACCACGCGCAGCAATACGCATTTATTGTGCAAGCGGCATCAGATGTTCAAGCACGTGCTGGGATGGCAAGCCACCTATCTTCCGGACGGTTCAGTGAACTGGCGCTCCCCCAACGGCATGATTTGTGTTGAGCTTCCCGGCAGCGTCACCAGCGTCCAGAACTTCGACTTCGAGAAGGAGCAGACGCCCATGTTGCCTACCGTCCAGCTCAATGACCGCGTTCGACGCGTACTTGGGTGGCTAGAACCGCCTGAAGAAGCGACCGGCTGAGGACGAACAGCATTTTTGGTCAAGATCTCCGAGCCATGATTTGCAAGCTGAGAGCAAGCGCACGCCTGCCGATTTTCATCCAAGCGCCAACCTCGGGTAGTATTTTTGGTGACCCCTCGTGTGGTGTCATCCTGTTGAACTCCCCCAGGACCGGAAGGTAGCAAGGGTAGATGGGCTCTGGCAGGTGCATGAGGGGTCTTTTACTTTCTTACGCAAGCCGAATGGAGTCCACGTGGGCGCTGGCCGTTTCGCCCCTAGCCCTTCGGGGCCACTCCACCTTGGCAATTTGCGCACGGCCATCCTCGCTTGGCTTTTCGCCCGCTCCTCGCAACGCAAATTCCTACTGCGCATTGAAGACTTGGATCGTGTTCGTTCCGGCGCCGAAGCCATCCAAATTGCTGAATTATCGTCCTTGGGCCTTGATTTCGACGGCGAAATTCTCCGACAGTCCGACCGCCTTCCGATTTATCTCCAGGCCGTTGAGCGGCTCAAGGCCCGCGGCTTGGTCTATGAATGCTTCTGCTCGCGCAAGGACATCGCCGAAGCCGCAAGTGCTCCGCATGCTGCGCCCGGCGCCTACCCGGGAACCTGCCGCGATCTGAGCGCCAGCGAACGCTCGGCTAAAGCACAGAACCGTCCAGCCGCCTTGCGACTGCGTTCAGAAGTGAACGAATTTTCTGTTCATGACGAACTATTCGGCGATTACACCGGTGCGGTAGATGACTTCGTCCTGATCCGCAACGATGGAGCTCCCGCCTACAACCTTGCGGTTGTCGTCGACGATGCGTTCTCAGGCATCGACCAGGTCGTGCGCGGAGATGATTTGCTCTCTTCTGCGCCGCGGCAGGCCTACCTGGCAACTCTACTGGGCTACACGGTCCCGGCCTACGCGCACGTACCGCTGGCACTGAACACCAAGGGCCAGCGCTTGGCTAAACGCGACGGTGCAGTAACACTCGAAGAGATCACCGAACAAGGTGTGCATCCAGCCAACGTTGTGGCGATTTTGCTAGAGTCATTGGGCTTGCCCAGCACAAGTTTGCAGGCAGCCCTGGAAGCTTTCGATCCGGAGAATCTGCCACGTGAACCGTGGACCGTCGAACCATTGAATATTGTCCAACAGCTGATGCCTAAAGCATCAGGCAACTGATAGGGAACCGGTGTGAGTACAGCGCTATATCGCAGATATCGTCCCGATACGTTTGGCGACGTTATCGGCCAGGAGCACGTTACCGCGCCCTTGATGACGGCGCTGGAGAAGAACCGCGTCAACCACGCCTATCTATTCTCCGGTCCGCGCGGTTGCGGCAAGACGACTTCTGCCCGCATTTTGGCCCGTTGCTTGAACTGCGAGCAGGGCCCTACGCCCGTTCCTTGCGGCACCTGCCCAAGCTGCGTGGACCTTGCCAATGGTGGCCCGGGTTCGCTGGACGTCATCGAGATTGACGCGGCCAGCCATGGCGGCGTAGATGATGCCCGCGATCTGCGCGAGCGCGCAACCTTCGCGCCAACTCGCGACCGCTACAAGATCTTCATCATCGATGAGGCCCACATGGTCACGGCGGCAGGCTTCAATGCCTTGCTGAAGATCGTTGAAGAGCCACCGGCGCACATCAAATTCATCTTCGCGACTACCGAGCCGGAAAAGGTCATCGGCACCATCCGCTCGCGTACCCACCACTACCCATTCCGTCTGGTTCCGCCAGAGGCATTGCTGGCGTACCTGCAAGTGCTCTGCGAACGCGAAAGCGTCGCGGTAGCCGAAGGCGTACTGCCACTGGTGATCCGTGCTGGCGGCGGGGCGGTCCGCGACACACTTTCGGTGCTGGATCAGCTGATCGCTGGTGCCCGCGATGGCAACCTGGATTACGAGACGGCCATTGCACTGCTGGGCTACACCCACTCGACACTGCTCGATGAGGTCACCTTGTCGCTGCACGAATCCGATGGCGCTGGTCTGTTCGGTGCGATTGACCGCATCATCCAGACCGGTCTGGATCCCCGGCACTTCGTTGAAGATGTGCTGGAGCGCTTCCGCGATCTGATCATCGCCAAGGCCATGCCAGAAGGCCTGGAGAAGATCTTGCGCGGCGTACCAGAAGACCAGCTTGAATCCCTTCGCTTGCAAGCTGGCTTGGTCGGTGCAGGCGAACTATCGCGATGGGCCGATGTCACCAACAAGGCCCTGAGCGAGATGACCGGCGCAACTTCGCCTCGTCTGCACCTGGAATTGCTGGCCGCGCGCTTGATGCTGCCCGGTTCGCAGAATTCCGACAGCGCTTTTGCCGCTCGGCTGGATCGGTTGGAGCGCCATGCGATGACCGGTGGAGCGCTGCCTGCGCTTGATGAGAACGACGCTGCAAGTGCTGGTGCCTCAATGAACGCCACTCCTAACCCGGGCGCCGCGCGTCAGGGTGCTGCCGCAGTACGCGAAGCCCTGGCCGCCGCCAAATCCCGTCGTGAGGGTGCACCCGAACCGGCTGAAGCGCAGGGCGAACCAGTGGCTGGCGAACAGGCCCCACAGGTTCAGCCAAATCATGCCCAGCCGCAACAGCAGGCTCCCGAGGCTCCAGCGCAAATGCAGCAGCCCGCGCAGCACGCAGAACCAGTTCAAGCTCAGCGCACCGAGCAGCCTCAAGAGACTCCGCAGCCAGTGCCTGCCGAGCAGGAAACGCATCCCCAGCAGTCCGCGCCATCACAGCCACAGCCACAGCCACACGATGATGATCCAAATGCTCCGCTGGATCCAGGCGCGGCAGCGTCGCTGAACACTGGTGAAGCCGCTGACTGGGGTGCAACTTGGGGTCCAAAGGGCGAAAACTACTCGGTGACCACCGAGGTGCAGCCTGGTCCGAGTATTCCGGCAGCTCGTCCGGAAGGCGTGGCACCATTCAGCTTGGTCCCTGATCCTTCCAGCGGTGAAGACCTGTCATTCGGCACCGGGGTCTCCATTGATGACGTGAAGCAAAATCCTGCCATGGCCGAATTCGCACGTCGTGCGGCTGCCAACCGAACACCACAAGCACCGCAGTCGGCACAGCCGCAACAGGCACCAGAAGCTAGCCAGGCTGGCGTGGATGCTCAGCGCCACGCTGCCCACCAGGCGCAAGAACAAGCCCAACGCGAACAAGCTGAACGCGAAGCACAACAGCGCGCCGCACAAGAACAGTCCCAACGCGAACAAGCTGAACGCGAAGCACAACAGCGCGCCGCACAAGAACAGTCCCAACGCGAACAAGCTGAACGCGAAGCACAACAGCGCGCCGCACAAGAACAGTCCCAACGCGAACAAGCTGAACGCGAAGCACAACAGCGCGCCGCACAAGAACAGTCCCAACGCGAACAAGCTGAACGCGAAGCACAACAGCGCGCCGCACAAGAACAGTCCCAACGCGAACAAGCTGAACGCGAAGCACAACAGCGCGCCGCACAAGAACAGTCCCAACGCGAACAAGCTGAACGCGAAGCACAACAGCGCGCCGCACAAGAACAGTCCCAACGCGAACAAGCTGAACGCGAAGCACAACAGCGCGCCGCACAAGAACAGTCCCAACGCGAACAAGCTGAACGCGAAGCACAACAGCGCGCCGCACAAGAACAGTCCCAACGCGAACAAGCTGAACGCGAAGCACAACAGCGCGCCGCACAAGAACAGTCCCAACGCGAACAAGCTGAACGCGAAGCACAACAGCG
>NZ_JBLVOJ010000012.1:123246-177662 GCF_053543715.1 Glutamicibacter sp. AGC46 | reverse complement strand
CCCAACGCGAACAAGCTGAACGCGAAGCACAACAGCGCGCCGCACAAGAACAGTCCCAACGCGAACAAGCTGAACGCGAAGCACAACAGCGCGCCGCACAAGAACAGTCCCAACGCGAACAAGCTGAACGCGAAGCACAACAGCGAGCCGCGCAAGAACAGGCCCGACGCGCTCAAGCACCGCAACAGCAACAGCAACAACAACAACAGGGTGCTCAGCAACCTCAACATGGTGCCCCTAGCGGGATGCCGCAGAGCCAGCCAGCACCACAGGACACCGGCTCACCGGTGGCGATGTTCCAGCAAGCGTGGCCAACGATCTTGCAGCAGTTGCAAGGCAGCTCGCGCGTCCTGCATTCCATGGTTGCCACCTATGGCTCTGTGGCAGGCTTCGATGGCCGCACCCTCACCTTGGCGTTCAGCAATACTGGCCCAATCGTGAATCTGCGCAACCGGCCGGATCTGATGAATACGCTGACCGGGGTTCTATCCCAGGTCACCGGTGCACCGATCGAAGTGATCCTCACCGAAGGCGGCTCCAACCCCAACGGTGGTGGTTCCCCAAAAGGTGAGCGCCGGCCAATCCCGGCGCCAACCCCAGCACCAACTAAGTTCACCAAGGCTGTAAGTTCTGCTGGGGCGGCTGCGCGCGCTGCGGCACGGGCCCAAGCTGCCGCTCCGGCACCGCAGCAGCGCCCGGTATCCGCTGTGCCAAGCTCGGCACCAGTCGCGCCTGCACCACGCGCCCATGACGGGTACGACAACTCCTACGATGACGTCCCGCCTCCCGCGGATGAACCCTACTTCGACGAGCCACCGTTCCCGGATGACCCGTACTACGTGCCAGCTGGTTCTGTTCCGGAAGCGCAGCAGGTTCAGCCGCAGCAACAGGCTCCGGTCCCGGCCGTGGCTCCGCAGCCGACCCCGGCAGCGCCAGCGCCAGCGCCAGCGCCAGCGCCGGCGGCTAGTGCACCACGGAGTTTCGGTGGGCCTCCGGTGGCTCCCAAGCCCCGGATGACTGCTGGCATGACGGCGCGCCAGGCTGAGGGCGGTGTTCCGAACATTGCACGTCCGGTTTCTTCGACCCCGTTGCACCCGGAAAGCACCACCGATTCCTTCGGGAATCTAGCGGTTGGCGAATCCGGGCAGCAGGCTCCACAAGCTATGGCGCCATCAGCTCCATCGGTTCCGGAAGCCCCGGCGCCGCGGACTGCCCAAACGCAGCCGCAGGTCCGCCCCCAGCATCAGGAACAGCCTCGCCAGGAGCCGGCCGCACCGCTGCAACCCCCGGCAGCCCCGCAGCCGGCCCCTGAGTCCGCTCCGGGATGGGGCGCTCCACAGGCTGAACCGGCACCGGATCCTGCGGATTCGGCACGGGCGGTCTCAGGCCGCATGAGCCGATACCAGCAGCTGATGGACCAGGCGAAGAACGCACCCAGTGCGCCGGCGCCTGCCCAGGTGGCGCGCGGCTGGGGCGGTCCTGCTTCGGCTCCCGCGCCTGCTCCGGTGCAAGAGCCCGAGGAATTTGTCCCGAGCGACGATGATATCGAGGTCGAGGATTCGGCACTGATCGGTGTTCCAGCCGTGGAACGCCTGCTCGGCGGCATGGTCATCGAGCAGCGCGACGTCAACGGGAATGTAGTGGAAATCAAACGAAGCTTGTAGCCGGCACCACGGCGAACTGTCGGAGTGAGACACTAGGGTGTACCACGGAACAATTTCACGGTATTGAAGCAAGCTAGAAAGTAGGCGCACGTGTACGAAGGTGCTGTACAGGAACTGATCGACGAGCTCGGTCGCTTGCCTGGCATCGGCCCGAAGTCGGCTCAGCGCATTGCTTTCCACATTCTTGACGCCGATGCCGAGGACATGACCCGGCTCGCCGCCTCGATCCAGCTGGTCAAGGAAAAGGTGAAGTTCTGCGAGATCTGCTTCAACATCTCGGAGCAGGAAACCTGCGCCATTTGCCGCGATGAACGCCGCGATGGCACCAAGATCTGCATCGTGGAGGAGTCCAAGGACGTCCTGGCCATTGAGCGCACCCGGGCATTCTCCGGCAAGTACCACGTGCTCGGCGGTTCCATTAATCCGCTGGCAGGCGTTGGCCCGGAACAGCTGCACATCCGCGAGCTGGTAACCCGCTTGGCCGATGACTCGATCACCGAACTGATCCTGGCCACCGACCCGAATCTCGAAGGCGAAGCCACCGCCGTGTACCTGGTGCGCGCGCTAGCCCCTTTGGGCATCCACATCACCCGGTTGGCCTCCGGCCTGCCGGTGGGCGGCGATCTGGAATACGCCGATGAAGTGACCCTGGCCCGCGCCTTCGAGGGACGTCGCGCTGCCGGCCGCACCGCGCCGGGTCCGGCCCGCGCCAAGGCCCAGAAGCAGGGATCCGAGGAGCAGGCGCCGCAAGATCAGTCCGGAGAAGCTGCAGAGAAGCCAAAAGCCCAGCTATCCGAACCTCGCCTGCTGCACGTTGGCGGTGCGCCGGTACCTTCCAGCAACGCTGGCGAAGGGCCTTCGCATCCGGTAGTTCCCGAGATGGATAACCGTCGCAGCCAGTAGTTCTGGTTGCCTTGGAACGCTCTGCACTCTTCCGGTTCGCCGGCTTGAGCGCAGGGCGTTTTTCTATGCCCGCACGGTGATGTGGGGTGAAACACGCTTAGTTGATAATAGTCAACTATCGCCGTATAGTTGATATCAATCAACCATTCAGGCCCTCTACGCCTGACCCTAAATTTTTGGAGCTTCCATGACCGCAACCGCACCGGTCGCCAAGCCCAAGATGACTCACCGCGAAATCCTCACTGCCCTCACGGGCATTTTGATGGGCATGTTCGTCTCCATCTTGGCCAGCACCGTCGTTTCCAGCTCGCTGCCAGTGATCGTCTCCGATCTCAACGGCAGCCAGACCGCCTACACCTGGGTGGTCACCGCCACCTTGTTGGCGACCACCATCTCCACTCCGATCTGGGGCAAGCTCGCCGACCTGGGCAACCGCAAACTGCTGCTGCAGATCTCGCTCGGCATCTTCGTGCTCGCCTCGGCCGCCGCAGGTTTCTCGCAGGACACCAGCTTCCTGATCACCATGCGCGTTGTCCAGGGACTGGCCGGTGGCGGCGTTGGCGCCTTGGCGCAGATCGTCATGGCCGATTTCCTCTCCCCTCGCGAACGCGGAAAGTACATGGGCCTGTTCGGCGCTGTCATGGCCGTTGGAACCGTGGGCGGCCCGCTGATCGGCGGCTTCGTTACTGACACCATCAACTGGCGCTGGAACTTCTTCATCGCCCTGCCTTTCGCCATCGCTGCGGTCATCCTGATCCAGCGCACCTTGCACCTTCCGGCCATGGCCAAGCGCAAGGTCAAGATCGACTACTGGGGCATCGTCCTGCTTTCCTCCGGCGTCTCGCTGCTGCTGATCTGGATGTCGCTGGGAGGCTCGCAGTTCGAGTGGGCCTCGACGACCAGCTACCTGATGATTGCCGGTGCGGTAATCCTGCTGGCGCTGTTCATTCTGGTCGAAGCCAAGTCCTCCGAGCCGTTGCTGAGCCTGGGCCTGTTCAAGAACCGCACCTTCACCTTCGCGGTCATCGCCTCGCTGGCCGTTGGCGTCTCGATGTTCGGCACCTCGGTGTTCCTCAGCCAGTACATGATCATGGCCCGTGGCGCATCAGCCACCATGGCCGGCCTGATGACCTTCCCGCTGATGGGCGGCCTGCTGGTCATCTCCACCATCGGCGGTGCGATGATCTCGCGCACCGGCAAGTGGAAGGCACTGGTAGTCACCGGTTCGGCGCTGATCGTCGTTGGGCTGTTCCTGCTGGGAACCATCCACTACGACACCAACTACGCGTTGGTCGCCGCCTACATGTTCATCCTCGGCGCCGGCATGGGCCTTGTCATGCAGAACATGGTGCTGGTCGTGCAGAACTCGGTCCACGTCAAGGAACTGGGTGTAGCCTCCTCGTCCGTGAACTTCTTCCGCACCTTGGGCGGCACTGCGGGTACCGCAGGCCTGGGCGCCATACTGGCGACCACTGTGCCGAACATGATCGCCGACCGGCAATCCGATTTGGCCGCAGCCCTGGCTTCCCTGGGCGACCAAGCCAAGGAGCTGACCGCAGCATTGGGATCGGGCACCCTGCCTTCAGTTGCAGCGATGCCTGAACCGGTCCGCGTGATCTTCGAGTCCATCTACGGCGACGCAGTGCCTTCGCTGTTCACCATTGCCGCTCCGCTGTCGCTGCTCATCGTCGTGGCTGTCTGCCTGATCCCCAACCAGTCGCTGAAGACCCAGACTGCAAGTGAACGCATGCAGGAGCTGGCTGCTGAGGACCAGGACGCAGCCAAGGCAGAAACGCCAGCTGGCAACTAGGAGATCCGGTGCAGGTTTCAAGCAAAGCCGAAGACGTTCCCGCCGCTCAACGTCCCGATCTCTATGCCTCAGCCGAACAGGAGTTATTTTCACTGATCGCGCTGACGGCGCGTGCCAAGCGGGAACTGGCCACTCGGCTCGACAGCCGGCTCACCCCGGGATACCTGCCCGTGCTCGGGATGATTCTGCGCAGCCAACGCATCACCCAGTCTGAAATCTGCGAACACTTGCTGGTCGATAAAGCTGCGCTATCGCGCATGATCACCAAGCTGGAACAGCTGGCGCTGGTCAAGCGTGAAGTCGACCCGGAAGACCGGAGGGTGTTCCACATCCTGCCTACCGAGCTTGCGGTTGAAAGGTGGCATGAATGCTTCCAAGGGTGGCGTACAGAGCTCCGCTCGCGCATGACCAATTGGGACAATGAGGATCTGTCGGCACTCATCGACCTCCTGAGCCGATTGAATTTGGAAATCAAGTCCCTCTAGAGCGGTCCAATCCCAGGCCGGTCTTCTCGGAATTACCGAGAAGCCCCGGCCAGGGGCTTTTAAAGCCCACTACATGCACCGGCAGTTCACGGCTTCGCACAGCGCCCTCGCTCAAGGCCCATTCCCCGGCGCCAGACAGCGGCGCCGCGGCCACCTTGTTGTTGGAGCGCGCCAGGTTTCGGTACATGGGCACTTCACTGGGCAGATCAGGGAAAATCGAAATCCGCACTGGTTCAAGAGTGGAAGGAATGGGCAGGCATCATGGATGCCGCGGGCCTGCGCGACATGACGCAGAACGAATGGATTCAGAGGCTGCTTCCGCTGATGCAGGACCCGCAGAAAAGCGGCAGGCTCCTGCGGGCCCGGCGCATCGCTTCGGAGTACCGACAGCTCCAAGTCCGCCCTAGACTGTCCTCATGGCAACAAAAAGCAGCAACCTCCCGGCCATCGCCAAGGCCACCGGCATTGAATGGGATCAGTGGTGCGCCAAACTGCGCGCTGGCGGAGCCGATCAACTTACGCACAAGCAGATAGCCGAACTGGCTTTCACCCACATGCCCCCAACCGTCGATACTCCGGGCTGGTGGGCTCAATCCGTGGCTGTAGCCTATGAGCAGCACATTGGCCGACGCCTGCCCGGCCAATCCCAAGACGGCACCTTCCAAAGTTCGGTGAGCAGCACGATCGATGCTGATTTGGATACCGCGCTGGAACGCTGGATCGCCTGCGTCCAGGGGCGCCAGGAGTTCAACGGCCACCAGCTTTCCGAACCTGCACGCACCAGCGGCTCAGAGCGATGGCGCTATTGGCGAGCTGATTTCAGCGACGGAACCAAGACACAGGTAGACATTGGCCTCAAAGGTGGAAAATCCTCGGTTGCCATAAACATTACTAAGGCTGGAACACCTGAACAGGTGTCTGGATGGAAGGGCTTTTGGCGACAAATTTTGGCTGAATTCAAGGGGTAGCCAGTGTTTTTCAACAACCTGCATTGAGGTTCCTAGGCAATATGACCAATGGTTACCTTCACAACTAGGACATGTCGCCCCGTAGCTGTCACAATATTTATCTGGTAGATGTCTCGCGCCACAGTTCCATCAAAAACCACCGGCGGCGAGGCACAGCTTTCAACAGGTGGAGTGAGTGCCCATGGGCCTAATTGTTCAAAAGTTTGGCGGTTCTTCCGTTTCAGATGCCGAAGGCATCAAGCGTGTAGCGCGCCGAATTATTGATACTAAATCCAAGGGCCATGACGTCGTTGTCGTTGTTTCCGCAATGGGCGACACCACCGATGACTTGCTGGACCTGGCAGGCCAGCTTACCGATGATGCACCAGCCCGCGAGATGGACATGCTGCTCTCCGCTGGCGAACGCATCTCGATGTCGCTGCTGGCGATGGCGATCAACCAGCTCGGCGAGCAGGCTGCTTCATTCACCGGCTCGCAGGCAGGCTTGATCACCGACTCCACCCACGGCAAAGCCCGCATCATGGAGGTCTCCCCGCAGCGCGTACGCCGTGCCATCGACCGCGGATTCATCGCCATCGTCGCCGGTTTCCAGGGCATGAGCAAGGAATCCAAGAACATCACCACCATGGGCCGTGGCGGCTCGGACACCACCGCCGTCGCGCTGGCCGCCGCGCTGGGCGCCGATGTCTGCGAAATCTACACCGACGTGGACGGCATCTACACCGCCGACCCGCGCGTGGTCGCCTCGGCCAAGAAGATCGAGAAGATCACCAGTGAAGAAATGCTGGAAATGGCCGCCAGCGGCTCGAAGATCTTGCACCTGCGTTGCGTGGAATACGCCCGCCGGTTCGGCGTGCCGCTGCACGTGCGCTCTTCATTCAGCACCAACGAGGGCACCTGGGTGCTCCCGGATCCCGAAGACAAAATCAAAATTCAAGAGGGAGAACCCTTGGAACAGCCAATCATCTCAGGTGTCGCCCACGACCACTCCGAAGCCAAGGTCACCATCATTGGCGTTCCGGACATCCCCGGCAAAGCAGCACAGATTTTCGGGGTTATCGCCGCTGCGCAGGCCAATATCGACATGATTGTGCAGAACATCTCGACCCGCGGTTCGGGTGCCACCGATATCTCCTTCACCCTGCCGATGACCGAGACCAAGCATGTGCTTGAAGCACTGAACACCGCGAAGCCGGAGATCGGTTTCGAGGAAATCGAGCACAATGACGAGGTTGGCAAGCTCTCGCTGATCGGTGCCGGAATGCGCTCGAATCCAGGAGTCTCCTTCACCTTCTTCGAGGCATTGCACCGCGCGGGCGTGAACGTGGACATGATCTCCACTTCAGAGATCCGCATCTCCGTGGTCACCGACGCCGACAAGCTCAACGATGCAGTACGCGCTATCCACACCGCGTTCGATCTGGATACCGACGTGGAAGCCACCGTCTACGGCGGCACCGGCCGCTAAGCGCCGACAAGCTGAAAAGGAGAACGCCTGCGAAACAATTACTGTTTCGCAGGCGTTCTCCCAATTAACTGCTATTTATTCGGTTCCAGCGTCTTGGTGTAGACGATTTCGCCCAAGCCATTGCGCAGCGTGACGGTGAACAGGCCCTGCTCATCGAGGTCGACGTGGCCGAAGAACTGGCCCTTGCCATCGCGCGGCGACTGGTTGGTGCTGCCAGCCAGCGAGAAGTCCACGCGTGGTCCGAAAGTGCCATCCATTTGGTTCGGCCCGAAGGAACCGGCATTGACTGGACCGGCCACGAATTCCCAGAACTCATTGAACTCGCTGAAGGCTGCACGCTCTGGAGAGTAGTGGTGCGCCGCGCAATAGTGCACATCCGCGGTCAGGAAGACGACATTCTTGATGCCGCGGTCCTTAATGGCCTTGAGCAGGCGGGCAAGTTCCAGCTCGCGGCCTAGTGGTGCGCCGTGGTCTGCGTTGGAAATTGATTCCTGCGCCTTGCCGTCCGGAACAATGATGCCCAGCGGCAGGTCGTTGAGAATGACTTTCCAGGTTGCCTTGGACTTGGCCAAGGAATCGACTAGCCAATTCAGCTGCTCTTCGCCGAGAATTGAAGTGGACTTCTCTTCCATTCCGGCGGTGTTCTCGGACTTGTAGCTGCGCATGTCCAATGCGAACAGGTCCATTGCTGGACCACGCGAGATTTTGCGGTAGATGCGTGCTGCCTCGAATCCGGTGCCTGCGCGCATGGCGCGCGGGTCGGCGATCGGCTGGTATTCCTGCCAGGCCTGGCGGCCGCGGGCGGCAAGGGTGTTGATATCGCGCACCGTGTAGCGCTCATCTTCGATGACCTCACCCGGCCACCAGTTATTATGGGTCTCGTGGTCATCCCACTGGGCAATCACCGGAACCTCGGAATACATGGCACGCACGTTGCGGTCCATCAGGTTGTAGCGGTGCCGCCCACGGTACTCGGCCAGGGTTTCGGCCACCTTGGAGACTTCCTCGGTGACCAAGTTGCGCCAGATCTGGCCGTCCGGTTCCACAACTTCTGCGGCAATCGGGCCGTCGGCGTAGATGGTGTCGCCGCTGTGCACGAAGAAGTCCGGCTTGGTTGCATGCATGGCCGCGTAGGCGCGCATGCCACCGATTTCTTCGTTGATGCCCCAGCCCTGGCCAGCGGTGTCGCCGGACCACACAAAACTCTGGGCACGGGAGGCGTCGTGGTTGCGGCGACCGGTCAACGCCGGTGCGGTGCTGAACCAGCCGTTCTGAGTCTCGCCAAGGGTGCCGTTATCGTCCTCGAAACCGATGCTGACCGCGAAACGGGTACCGGCAGGCAGATGCTCGGCATTGATCTTTGCAGTGAAGTCAGTGGCCTCGCGGGCGTAGGCACCGCGCAAAGTCTTGGCGAAGGATCCACGGCCGCGGATGATTTCCCCCGCTTCGTCCACCGCACGCAGCTGCGCGCGCAAGCGGCCTTCCCCGGAGCTGCGAGCCCAGAGTACGGCATTGCTGGCAGAGACATCCCCCATGGAAAATCCGCTGGTCAATCCCAGGCGGGAACGCACGAGTCGGGGACTGCTGGAAGCCAGCGCTGTTCCAGTGGGCCCAACCAAGGTCAAAGCACCTGCGCCAATGGCGCCGGTGAGCAATTTGCGTCGCGAAATATTATTCATGTGATTCTGTGTTCACGACTTGATCAGCCATTTCCTTGAGCCCAGATGAACACCAAGAGAAATCGTTCGTGTCCAGTCCACACCACGAATCCAGAGATCCTGAACTCCAAAGCACGCCCATTACTGGCAGACTAGAAAAATGAGTTCACCTCAAGTCATTTCTGGCCCGCCGTCGGCTGGCCACCCAGTTCCTCCAGCTGTGCGCACTGCAGCCGGCCAGGCGGAAATCGAGGGTATCTGGCAGAACGCATTTGGCGGGATAACATACCGGCTTGGGCAGGGCGAGCCGATGCGCTTCGCCAAGTGGTCGCCGGGATGCCCTCCCGAAGAGGACGGCGATCTCCTGGCTGAAGCCCTGCGCATGCGGTGGGCGGGAGAATTCATCAGAGTCCCCGAAGTGCTCAGCTGCGGTCAATATGCTGACGGCCAGCTGCTCGTCACGGCAGCATTGCCCGGGCACAGTGCAGTCAGCGAGCTTGGCAAAAGCGATCCGGCGCGATCCGCGTATGCAGTGGGCGCCGGTCTGCGCCACCTGCACGATCGGCTGCCGGTCGACCAGTGCCCCTTCAGCTGGGATCTGGAATCCCGCATCCAGCACCTGCCTGACCAGGAGCAAGCTGCTTTGCTGGCTGAAATCCCGGAGCTTGATCTTGTGGCCTGCCATGGCGATGCTTGCCTGCCCAACACGATCATCACCGATAGCCATGATTTCAGCGCGCATGTGGATATGGGGAAATTGGGTCTTGGAGACCGCTGGGCGGATCTCGCCGTTGCCGCATGGAGCACCGAGTGGAATTACGGGCCTGGTTTCGAACAACATGTCTACGCCGGGTACGGAATCGAACCCGATGAGCGGAAGGCGTCGTTCTACCGAAAGGTCTGGGACGCAACCTAGGAGGCCAAGCCGCTAGCGTGCCACGTAACGGTGCTCGGGACGGCCACGAGTTCCGTATCCAAGCTGCAGCTCCAGGGATTCATTGGCCACCAGCGCCGCCAAATACCGTTGCGCTGTCGCACGGGCAACCCCAATTGCCTCCGCGACCTCGGCGACGCTCATGGGTTCGGTAGCATCCTTGACGCAGGAAAGAACTGCCTGCTCGGTGGGGGCGGCACCCACCGATGCGTTGGTTTCTTCGCACCCTTGAAGCGCCCGGTACAACCGGTCCACGCCCTGCTGGTTGAACTCCGCGGTCCCGGTCAATTGGCGACGATAGCGAGCCCAGCCTTTGAGCTTGGCGGCCAGGGTCTTGGCCTCAAAGGGCTTGATGATGAACGCCAGTGCGCCCGAGCGCAGCGCTTTGTCAATATTCTTCGGTTCAATCGCCGCGGAAATCATGATCGCATCAACATCGAGTTCTCTCAACAGCTCGATTCCACTGACATGCGGCAGGTAGAGATCCAGCAATACCAAATCAGGTTTCAGGCTCTGCACCATTTTGGGCACAACACGCGGATCCTGCACAGGCTCCAGGGCCTGGAACCCGGGGATGGCGTTGACCATCTCAGCGTGCAGCTCTCCTACCCGGAAATCGTCATCGACAATTAGCACCCGGTAGTTGCCGCTGGAATTCTCGCTCAATGTTGCGCTCCTTCAATCTCGTCGTTTTCCGTATTGGCTGGCTCCACCAGTACCGCCGGCAATCTTGCTGCGATAACTGCCCCGGAACCATCCGTCCCGCGGTCCGCTATCCAGACGTCCCCGCTGCGGGCTTGGGCGAGCCGTCTGATCAGCGGCAATCCGACGCCATGGCCATGATCGCCACCCAGATGGGACCCGGTGCTGACGTCCCGGGCGAAGATATCCTCGTCGGTGGTAATGCCGGGTCCAGAATCGGCCACGGCGATGTGCAAGGTGTTCCCTTCGGAGAGCAAGTCGATTTCTACCCAGGGTTCTGCATCTGTGCAAAGAGCTGCCGTGAAGGCGTTATCCAGCAGATTCCCCAGGACTGCGGTGGCGTCTTGGGCATCGTGGGCCGAGGCGATGTGTCCGAAAAGCATGGATTGGGCAGACACTCTCAGTTCTATGCCTTGTTCGTGGGCGCGCACCGCCTTCGCCGAAATAAAAGCCGAGAGGTAAGCGTCCTGGATGGCCTCCAGCCCGGGAACCCGAGCGATCTTCGGCCCGGATTCCATCACCTCACGCAGGTAGTCTTCTGCCTGTTCGATCTTGCCCAAGTTGATCAGCCCGAGGACTGCGTGCATCCGGTTGGCGAATTCATGGCGCTGGGCGCGCAGCGCATCGGCCATGTCCTGGACTGCATCGAGTTTGGTTCCCAACGCTTCAAGGGTGGTGACATCATGGAGCAGCACGACCAGTCCGAGGTCCACTCCGTCACGGTCGACCTTGGTCACGCGGGCTATGAGCGAGTTGCCATTGGCCGCAAAGCGCACCGGTGCCGGGTCGCATTCCTTGATCGCCCTGACCAGCCGGTGATCCAAACCAGCGGATTCAAAGTGGCGGCCGACCACGTCCTCCAATTCGGTGCGGTGCGGCAGTCCCAGCAATTGCCTGGCGGCCCTGTTGCGCACGGTAATTCGGCTATCGGCGCCAATGCCCATGACACCTTCGGTAACACCGTAGAGCACGGCCTGCTGGTCCCTGACAAGCTGGGCAATTTCGGCCGGTTCCAGCCCAAGGGTCTGGCGCTTCAAACGGCGTACGGTGACTCGTCCGGCAAGCACTGCCAAGGCTGCGCAAATCGCCGCAAGCAATACAATCCAGGCGAAGGACTCAAGCAGCGCCCCGGTCAAGGAGTCAGTGGTCACGCCCACGGAAACCTCTCCGATGACCGCACCCGCGGTACTGTAGACCGGGACCTTGGCGCGCACCGATTCACCAAGGGTTCCGTGTTCCCGGGAGACCGCTTCAATGCCTTCCAGCGCCACCGGGTCAGTAGAAACCATTTGGCCCAGTTCCTCGGGGTTCGGATGGCTCAAGCGCAGTCCGCGGTCCTCGGTAATCACCACGAAATACGCTTGCTCTTGCCCAATGACAGCGTTTGCCAGTTGCTGCAGTTTTCCATCGGCGAGCGCCTTGGCATCCAGCTCGTCCAGCTTTGCATAGTGCGAGACCTGCTCAACTACTTCCGGCAAGACGGCCACCGAACGAGCTATGGTCAGCGAGGTATCTTCGGCTTTTGAATAGACGCGGTCATAGCTGGCGAAAAGCGTTCCGGCGGTAACGAGAACAATCAGAACACCTACGACCAGGAATTGAAGCCGCATGATGCGTGATGCGAAATGCCGGGTGCCGGCGCCAGAACGGAACATGCCACCCAGCATAAACCCATCTTTCCACTCTCGTGATTTTAATGAGCAAAAAGTTGGCAAAGAACTTAAGCCTTCAACAATAAGCACAAGACGCGCAAAGTGAGCACCGACACGTACCTTGAATGGGTGCCCCTCCTAGCTTGTGGGGACTAAGGATTCACTCACACTGAAATGGAGGTCGGGTCAATGCTCGTTGTACTCGGATTCCTCATGGTCGCCACCTTCATGGTGCTGATCATGACAAAACGCATGACGCCGCTGCTGGCATTGATTCTGGTTCCAACCATCTTCGGCTTGTTCACCGGTGCCGGATTCGGCCTTGGCGACATGGTCATGGACGCGGTCAAGGACATGTCCAGTACCGCAGCCCTGCTGATGTTCGCCATCATGTACTTCGGCATCATGATCGACGTCGGCTTGTTCGACCGATTGGTCTCCGGCATCCAGAAGCTAGTGGGCAACGACCCCGCCAAGGTCGTCATGGGCACTTCGCTGCTCACCGGCGTAATTTCCCTCGATGGCGATGGCTCGACCACCTTCATTGTGGTTACCGCGGCACTGCTGCCGATCTACCAGCGCCTGGGCATGAGCCCAGTGGTCCTGACCTGCGTTGCAGGCCTGACCAATGGCACGCTGAACATCGTTCCCTGGGGCGGCCCAACGGCCCGCGCGGCAGCGGCACTAGGTGTTGACGCCTCGGAAATCTTCGTGCCGATGCTCCCTGCGCTGGGAATTTCCCTCATTGTCATTGCCCTGTTCGCATGGCAGATGGGCGTATCCGAACGCCGCCGCTTGCAGCGCGAGCGTCCGGAAATCTGGGGCACCGAACTCGGTGGCGGCAACGTTTCCACCCCTACCGGAGGAAAGAGCCCTGCTGGCACTTCCCCTGCCGGAGGCAACCTGGCCGTACTGGAATCCGTGGCTCGCAAGGGCGATGGCACCGAAGCTTCCACCTTGGACGGCACCGTCCTGGATCCGGATCGCGAGACCCTGCGCCCCAAGACCTTCTACTTCAACCTGGCGCTGACCGTCGCCATCATGGTGCTGCTGGTAGTCGATGTCACTCCGTTGCCCTACCTGTTCATGGTGGGTACCGCGATCGCCTTGATCGTCAACTTCCCCAAGGTCTCCGACCAGGTGAAGATGATCGCCGCGCACTCCAGCGAAATCATTGCCGTGGTCTCCATGGTGCTCGCCGCGGCAGTGCTCACCGGCGTGCTCTCCGGCACCGGCATGGTTGATGCCATGAGCCAGTGGCTGGTGGATGTCATTCCTACCTCCATGGGTCCATACATGGCAGTACTGACCGGGCTGATTTCGATTCCAGCTACCTTCCTGATGAGCAATGACGCCTTCTACTTCGGCGTCTTGCCAGTTCTCGCCGAAGCCGGCGCGCATTTCGGTGTACCAGCGGTGGATATGGCTCGCGCCTCCATCACCGGACAGCCAGTGCACATGCAGTCTCCGCTCGTTCCAGCCATCTTGCTGCTGGTGTCGCTCTCTCGTGTGGACTTGGGCGATCACCACAAGAAGGTGCTGTGGCGTGCGTTGGTGGTCTCCTTGGTCATGCTCGCTTCGGGCATGCTCCTTGGTGTCATCCACATGGGCTAACGCCCCAGGACCAAAGGTCCGTCGTCAGCCAGGCTCCGTGCCACCCGGACATTTCCAAGCGGGTGGCCCGGAGTCCGGTGTTTAACCCGGGCTGACCCTGTTGGCAGCCGGCCGGAGGCTGCCGCATGCAGCTATTCGAGCACCCAGTTGCTTCTTCCCGGCAGCCATTGACCATCTGCACAGGGCGCCGGTTCAGCAAGCACAGTTTCCCGTGAAAAACTGGAGGCAGGGCAAGACGTGCACAGCGCGTGCTTCCCCTGGACCGGATGGACCCGCCACTGGGCCACACCGCGAATTCGACCGTCTTCTCCCGACGCAAAGGAAGGCTCCAGCGCATGGAAAGAGAACCTCTGGACAACAGCATCTCCCTGGCCCAGCTCGAAGCGGTTGTCATGATTGTGGACTATGGTTCCTTCACCGCCGCCGCGGATATCCTTGGCATCTCCCAGCCCTCCTTGTCCCGGCGCATTAGCGCGTTGGAGCGCACTCTTGGCATGCCCGTGTTCCGGGCCGCTGGAAGGGACATGGTGCTGACCGAGGTTGGCCGGAGCATCATTCCTGCCGGCCGCCGGGCACTGCGTGAAGTCGCCGCGATCGGAACCATCGCCTCCTCCACGCGTGCATTGGCCACCGGATCCCTGCGCATCGCGGGGTTGCCCTCCCTGGTTGGAGGAATCATGCCCGAGTACATCGGCCCCTTCCATCGCCAGCACCCCGGTGTCCGGATAGAGATCCTGAGCGTGGAGGACGATGAGCAGCTTGCCGATGCGCTTCGCCTGAATCGTGCCGATGTGGCTTTTGGCGTGAACGAGCGCATCCCCGCGGACCTCATCGGCAAATCCCTGCGCGATCAGCAATTCTCGGCGGTCGTATCCGAGGATACCGAGGTGGACCCGGACACTGGGCTAAGCACAGAATTGCTCAATTCCCTGACTCTGGCCACCCTCCCCCAGGGCACCTCGATTCGCAAGATCACCGACGAAGTTTACCGGAGCTTGAAGGCCACCGCTCCGCGGCTCATCACCACAACGCAACGCGACGCATTGGTCCATCTGGGCATCGCCGCCGGCGGCATCACCTTGGTTCCACGGATCATGGCCAGCACCGCCGTGATCTTCGGCGGCAAGCAGGTCCCGCTGAGCTTGCCAGCCAGCAGGCCCCTGGGCGTCATCTACCGCCGCGAAGAATACCGCAATCCGGCGCTGGGCGAATTCCTCGAATACCTCTGAGACAGAGATCTCCAGGCGGTTTCCGCTCTCCTGAACCTGCGCGCGAAATCGGCCTTTCATGCGCTGCATGCATGGCTCTAATCAACCATGCTATTGGTTCCAGCGGCGTTCCACGTGGTCAGCTTGATGGGTAATCCGGCCATGGTCCTACCAAGGAGAGCAAGATCGTGAATTCCCAACGAACACCGTACTCTGCCAGGCGTAGTTCCAAACGGCCGCGGCGCCGGGTAGCTGCCATCATTGCAGCGGCGCTGGTGCTGGCAATAGTTGTGCCGACCAGCATTGCCTTCCTGCGCCTGCAGGGGAATATTTCCGTCTCGGCGCTCAGGGCTTCTGAAGCGGATGTCCCGGACTCCAGCGAAGGCCTGAATCTGCTGGTGCTCGGTTCCGATAGCCGGGATTTCAGCTCCACCGGCTTCGGCACGGATAACGGCTCCCGGCGCAGCGATTCCATGCTGCTTGTCCACTTGTCGCCAGGCAACGAGCGCATCGAGGCGGTCCAGATCCCACGCGATACCGTCTTGCAGCGCCCGGCCTGCGCGGATACCGGGTCCGGCGCTTATGCCGGAGGATACGGCATGATCAATTCTGCGCTGAATTACGGTCCCGCGTGCTCTGTCGCCGCGGTGGAAGCGCTCACCGGAGTTCACCTGAACCACTTCATTGAGGTGGATTTCGAGGGATTCATTTCAATCATCGACGCACTCGACGGGGTCAGCGTGTGCCTGGCCCAGCCAATGACCGATCCGAAAGCAAACCTGGATCTTCCAGCCGGGCTGCAGGAGCTGGACGGAACCGATGCGCTTGCCCTGGCCAGGACCCGCCATGCCGTTGGCGATGGAAGCGACCTCGCTCGGCTCGGAAACCAGCAGAAGGTCATGTCCGCAATAGTCCAGCGTGCCACCAGCAAGGAAGTTCTCGCACGCCCGGACCGGCTCTACTCTTTCCTTGACGCGATTACCTCCTCGATGACCGTCGACCCGGAACTGAGTTCGCTACCGGAACTTGCAGGATTGGCTGCGCGGGTCAAGGACGTTCCCACGGACAGGATCACCTTCATGACCATGCCGACCCAGCCTGCACCATCAAACGCCAACCGGGTGGTCCCGGCTCCGGACGCGCCCCTCATCTTTGAACGCATCAAGCAAGACATCCAGGTGAATCCGGATTCCGAGTCCGAATCCGGCTCCGAATCCGATGCAGGAGAAACTGCCACGGCGAAAGCCTCCGCCCGGCAGCTACCTGTCAGCATAGCCAACGCAGCGCGAGTGAGCGGACTGGCCGGCAAATTCGCCAACGAAGCCACGGAGCAAGGCTTCACCGTCACTTCAATCACTACCGCGGCGTCCTTGCAGGCGCAGACACGGCTGCTGATTCCGGATACTGATGCAGCCAGGAAAACAGCCGACGCATTCGCCAAGGCAGTCGATCTCGATATCAAGGCAACAGTCGCCGATGTCGAAAGCATCGAATTGATTCTGGGCCAGGATTACCAAAACCTGGAGCGGCCAGAAAAGCAGCCCGTCAAGGTGAACAGCCGCAAAGCAGACCAGAAACTCTGCGGCTGAGCCGGCCCCAAGGGCGGGCAGCTCCACCGGAACATCCTGCCATGCCGCGATGGCTGCCAGGCGAATCTCCGTTTGCCCGCGGCTGTTGGCCTTCGTATTCCGGTTGGGCTGCACCTGCCAATTCCGTTTGACCGCGTCCCTTGCAGCGAGGTGATTCACAGTGAGCATTGCAGGCATCAATGGCAATGAATTCATCGTGCTGGCCATTTTGGCGGCCGTGCTGCTCGGACCTGAAAAATTGCCGGACTACGCAAGGAAACTAGCCACGCTGACTCTCGAGTTGCGCAGACTCGCCTCTGGTGCCCAGGAACAACTCCGCGAGGAGCTTGGCGAGGATTTCGCGGACATGGATCTGAAGAAGTTCGATCCGCGGCAATATGATCCTCGAAGGATCATCAGCGAAGCGCTGCGAGATCAACTCGAAGAGCCGCCTGCCCAAGGATTCCCGGATTCTGCCCGCTCAAGGGGACCCGAGACCAAGAGTTCATCATCACCGCCAGCACCCTCCGGCCCAGCCCCTTTTGACGATGAAAGCACTTAGGACGCCACTGCTCCTTGCCGCAAGTGTCCGCTGGCCACGCGCGCAGTGAATACGGACCGGTGGACAGGACTCATTCATCGAAGTCCCCAAAGCTCCATCCGGTTCCCGCATCCGGATCGCACGGATTCCGGCATCTAGCCGCAATCGGCCCAGCTTAGCTGGTTCGTCGGCCAACCGTGATGGCCGGCCGAAAAAGGATTCCCGGGATCAGCCACCAGCCGGCTGCCGGCCTAGCTTGCAGGCACGCCGGCGCGCCAATTCGGAACAGTATTTCTACTAGTAGCGCCTTCACAGCAATTCAGGGAGCAGGCGCCACTGCCCGGGCCCAGCGCTTTGCTTCCGGCGATGGTCGATGACTCCGGCTGCTCGCCACGCACTTGCGCTGCCCGTTCCAGGACCAGATCGACCAAGCCGCTGACAAACGACGGTGAGGTGCCAACACTGCCGGCACGGAGAAACGCCATCCCCAACTCGCGCGCGGTATCTGCCGCCTCGGTATCCAGATCGAATTTGACCTCCATGTGGTCCGAAACGAATCCGAGGGGTACAACCAGAACGCCCTCAGTTCCAGTTTCCGCAAGCTCGCGCATGCGGTCATTGATATCCGGTTCCAGCCAGGGAGTGTGCATGGATCCAGAACGGGAGCAGTACACCAGTTCGGCATCCAGCTGCTCCTCACCAGCTAGTTCCCCGCCAATCCAGGCTATGAGCTCCTCATGCTGCCGCTGGTAGCCGGCGGTGAACTTCTGCGATGATTCTTGCATCGCAGTAGGGATCGAATGGGTGACATATAGGATCTTGTGCCGGTTGCGGTCCAGGCCGCCGACGAGCTGCTTGAATTCCTTCAATCCCTTCCGCACGCAGTCCAACTGCGCACGAGCGAATCCCGGATGATTGTAGTACTGCCGGACTTTATCGATCACCACCTCGAGGCCCTCTTCTTGCAGTGCCGCCACAGTTCCGGCGAAATCCTCCCGGTATTGCCGGCACGAGGAATATGAGGAGTAGGCCGACGTATCGATGGCCAGGAACCTTCTCGAGCCGTGCCTGCGCGCATGGTTTCCGACCACTTCGGTGAGGTACGGTTCCCAATTCCGATTCCCCCAAAGCAGCGGCGTATCGATGCCGCGGGCTGCAAATTCCTCTTGAACGGCTTGCTGCAAAGCCTGGTTCTGCTCATTGATCGGAGATTTTCCGCCGAACATGTAGTAGTGCTCGCCCACCTCTTCAAGGCGCTCGTCCGGAATCCCTCGTCCCCGGGTAACGTTTTGCAGGAAAGGCAGGACATCTTCGGGCTTTTCCGGCCCGCCAAAGGACATCAGCACAACTGCATCAAACGGCGCTACCTGCATGTTTCCCATCGGGATCCTCCACGCTTTCTTCTCGGGCAACTGCCGCCATGGGCAAAATCCCCCGGAGCAAGCAGTCGCAAGCAATTACCTAGATTAGCTTTTATCTAGCCAAGCTAACAATAATTGCTTTGCCTCCGAATCACCAGCGGGCGTCGCCGATTCCTAACGACTGCCCAGGCTATGAGCCAGTTCCAGCTCAATGCGCTCATTGCGGAACTGATGACCGGCATCGAGCAATTTGCGCGGGACAATTTTCTGATCAGCCATGGCCAGAAGGTGGGATCCTTCGGCTCCCAGCAGCAATTTGGGAGCCGCGGCAGGAACCGGAATGATGGCAGGCCGCCGCACTGCGCGCGCCAAGGCCCGGGTGAATTCGGCGTTGCTTACCGGCTGCGGTGCCACCGCATTGACCGGACCTGCCAATTGCGAATCCCATAGCGCGCGATGGTAGATGTCCAGCAGGTCATCAAGCCCGATCCACGAAAGCATCTGCTTTCCCCCTGCCAGGGGACCGCCCAGGCCTGCGGAGAATACAGGACGCAAAACGGCGAGCATCCCGCCTTTGGGGCTCAGCACGATACCGGTCCTGATCTGCACCCGGCGCATGCCGCTGTCCCCCGCATTCGCCGCACGTTCCCAGCGGTCCACCACGTCAGCCAGGAAATCCGGAGTCCCGGCCCGCGGGGAATCGGTCTCGTCCAATGGGTGCGGTCCGGCTGAAGCACCGTAGAATCCGATGGCCGAAGCGCTGATGAAGGTCCGGACACCTGAACGTGACGCCAGCAGGGCAAGGGATCGGGTCGGTTCGATGCGGCTGGAGAGAATTGCCTGCCGATGCGCTTGGCTGAACCGGCCGAAGATGCTGGCTCCGGCCAAATGGATGACCGCGTCGCAGCCATCGAGCAGGCCCGGGTCAGGATCCAGCGGATTCCAGCGCCGTTCGCTTGCCGATTCCGGCTCGTGCCGCACGAGCTTGACGACCCGGTGCCCGCCGGTGGACAAGAAGGCGCACAAAGCCTGTCCGACTAATCCGCTTGAACCGGTCAGCGCTATCACCAGCGGCTTCAACCCGGCCTGCGCCGCCCGCTGGTGTGCGGCAAAATCGTCTGCCAGCTGGCGGTGGCGGTATGCGAGCATCGATTCGATCTGCCGTCCTGGCATATTCGACTGGATGCAGTCACCCACGGTCGTGCACTGCGCGCCCGCGGGCTCGAAGTAATGCTCATGCCGCCACTGCACCACCCGGGCAGGAAGGCCGCGAACCCCTTCGGGTTCAAGCTGGTCGACGAAACTGCGGTTCTCCGCGAACCCCTCAGGCTGGTGCTTGGCATTCCACAGCACTCCGCCGGGAAGGCCCAGCACGGCCGTCCCGTCCTTCAGCGAACCGGCTTCTTCAATGACCTTCAGCGGAAGCCACGGTGGCAAGAGCCGCTGCATGGCCCCGGGTCGCGAGAACCAGTCAAAGACAACGGATGCAGATGCCGGAAGTTGGCTGGAGCGCTCAGTGTTCATGGCCCCATCCTAGAGGCTTCAGGCAGGCCGGTTCCCGAGGATGGGAAATTGCTGGATTCCGTCGCAATGTCTGGTCCGGCGCCGCAATGAATCCCTCGGTTTCCTGCAGCACGCTATCCCGGCAGACTTGGAGCAGGAACAAGAACTTCTGGACAGAGCTTGATTGCGGACAACTAACGGACCGGCTGTTGCCCGAAGCGGCTGCCAATGCAACCAGAAAGCTAGGCATACCATGCAGGAAGATAGTCGAAGGGAGGATCCTCGCCCACCCGCCCGTCGATGGCTTCACGCAAGAGATCCGCATGCCCTGCATGCCGCCCATACTCTTCAATCAGGTCGCAGATGATTCTGCGTATCGACGCATGCTTGCCTTCGAAGGCCAACCCCGAGCCCGTGTCCAGCTTCCTTTCCTCGATAACGGACTGCTGGATTCCTCGGCTTTTGGCCACGGCCCGGTCGTAGCGTTGATAAAGATTCTCCGGATCCTCTTCCAGATCAACCACGAAGTGCTCGCGCCCGTTGGCAGTGAACCCAAGGAGGACTTCAGGTCGTTGCCCGGCAATGAAGTAGGTGAATTTCTCATCTTCGACAAGGGCAAGATGCTGGAGCAATCCGCCCAGGCTGAGCTGGCTGCTGGGCAACTTGGTTGCCAGCTGTTCGATGTCCAGCCCGTCGGCCTTGTATCTGAAAGTGGCGCGCAGCCTGTCAAGCATCCCGAACAGATGCTGCTGGTCGGAGCCGCTCATTGGCGGTTCCCAGGGAGGCAGGATTTCCATGGCGTACCCCTTTGCGAGAAGTGTGAGTTGGCGTACCAAACTGGTTTCATCGGCCCATGAATTGAATAATTAGAAGTATGCCTCTGACCGCCGCCATTTTGGAACCCTCGCAGTGGATGCCGCATGCCGCTGAGCATGAAGCACGGGCTCGGGCCTTTGGCGAACCTTTCGTGGAACGGCGGATGAAGGGCAAGAAGCATCCCATCGAGGACTTCCTGTTCACCTATTACACGCAAAAGCCGGGCCAGCTCTACCGCTGGCATCCAGGGATGAACGTGGTTCTAGCCGGAGACGCGGCCCAAGAACGCGGCGAGTGGAAGTTCTACCGCAGAGTCCAAACCGGCCACGGTACGGGATACCACTTCGATGCGGAGGCATTCGGCAAGGCGCGTGCCCGGGCCATCGAGTTTGCCCGCATCATTCTGGCCGGCACCGCGCAGCGGCCAGGAAACTTCTCCTGCTTCGGCCTGCATGAATGGGCGATGGCCTACAAATCCGAGGCCAACGGCATCCGCCATGAATACCTCCCGCTGCGCTTGGGTGCGCAGGGAACCGACGAAGTGGTGGAAACACACAAGATCCGTTGCACCCACTTCGATGCATTCCGCTTCTACACTCCCCAGGCGATCGAGCTCAACGAGCTGCAGCCGACCAGGGAAACCCAGCGCGACCTGGAACAGCCCGGTTGCCTGCACGCCAACATGGATCTGTACAAGTGGGCCTATAAGCTCTCCCCTGCGGTGCCAAGCGACTTGGTCATGGACTGCTTCGAGCTCGCCTGGGACATTCGCACCATGGATATGCAGGCGTCCCCCTATGATCTGGGCGATTGGGGCCATGAACCCATCCGCATTGAAACTCCCGAGGGCAAGGCCGCGTACGTGAGATTGCAAAAGGAATTTGCCCAGCGTGCCGACTCGCTGCGCAATCAATTGCTGGAAGTCGCCAACAACCTGCCAATCTTCCCGGAAGACTAGAACTTATTCGCGGCCGCAGGCAAGATTGATCCATGGTTACTGCACGGGGCCTTCGCCTGATTCCGGCCGGTATCGCGCTCGGCTGCGTGAGCCTCTCGCTGGCTTCCTGCGCCACCAGCATCGGACAGGGGCCGCAGACCCAATTGGAAATCACCATTCGCGATGACGGCAGCGAAATTTCACAGCAGTACTCCCTGGAATGCACCGGCGAACAAGCCGCTGAATCCAGCACATTGCCGAACGCATCCAAAGCTTGCTTGCAGCTCGAGCTTGAACCCGGTGCCATTGCCGGAGAAGTTGATCCCCAGGAAATCTGCACCGAAATATACGGTGGACCGCAACGGGCCGAAATAAGCGGAACCCTGCACGGCGAGACGGTGAATACGAGCTTTTCCCGGCATAACGGCTGCGCCATCGATCGTTGGGATGCCGCCTCGTTTCTACTCGGTTCCGTGAAAACATGAGTCGATAACCCCTGAATAACTGCGCGGAGAAACTAGAATAGTAAGACTATGGAGTTTTTCCTGCTGGTTATCGCGCTGCTATTCGCCACGATCTTGATTGTCGGCATCGGGGAACGCATTAAATTGCCCTACCCGATCTTGATGCTGATTTTCGCGACGCTGGCAGGTTTCTTGCCGTTCATGCCCGAAATGCATATTGAGCCCGAGCTGATCCTGCCGATCTTCTTGCCGCCTTTGCTTTTCGCTACGGCCCAGCGCAGCAGTTGGTCGGTGTTCCGCTTCCGCTGGAAGGCCCTGATCCGGCTGGCCGTGGTGCTCATCGTGGTGACAGCAGGCACCGTGGCCGCTACCGCGCTGGCCTTCTCCCCCATCGCTTCCATTCCGCTGGCATTGGCGTTGGGCGCAGTAGTGGCCCCGCCTGACCCGGTCGCGGTGGATGCGATTGCCACCAAGGTGAAAATGCCGCGGCGCCTGACGTCCCTGCTGGAAACCGAGGGCCTGTTCAACGACGCAATGGCCATCGTGATCTTCCAGCTGGCCGTCCAGGCAACCCTGAATGGCTCGGAAGTCGGACTCGAAATCATTCCGCAGTTCCTGCTCGGTGCCGCAGGGGCGGTAGTCCTGGGTCTGGCCATGGGCTGGGCCATCGGCGCCTTGAACCGTTTCGTTCCCAACCTGGCAGCGCGTTGCGCGGCCACCTTGGTGGCACCTTATGCGGTCTACATGATTGCGGAGGAGCTGCATATTTCAGGGGTCATCGCAGTGGTGGTGACGGCCCTTGAAATGGTGCGGCGGGACCGCCCACAGGACTCTGCCGAACGCCTAACCCGGCAATCCTTCTGGGAAGTGCTCGAGCTACTGGCCACCGGCCTGGCTTTCGGCTTGATGGGCATCGAGATGAACCAGGTGATCCAGGAGGAAGGCAGCAACCTGATCGGCTTCATCCCGGGCATCGCCGCGATCTGCTTCGTGGTCATCGCAGTGCGTGCGCTGTGGATGCTGGCGACCTACTACCTGCCCAACCGCAGCAAGCCCAAGATTCCTGCGCGCAAGGATGCGCTGGTGCTCACTTGGTGCGGCATGCGCGGGCTGGCGACTTTGGCCTTGGCCCTGGCACTGCCCAAGGTCGCAGCGGATGGATCGGCCATCGAGGGACGCAACTTCGTGGTGGTCGCCGCTTGCTCCGTCTTGCTGTGCACTTTGGTGCTCCCGGGCCTGACCTTGCCAGCGCTGATGCGCGTGCTGAAGCTGCGCAACAACGAGCAAGATGCCAAGCGTGCCCGCCGGGCCCTGGCCCGTCGCGCCGCGGCTGTCGCACTGGCGGCGCTGCGCAAGAACGTGCAGCTCGAAGAGCGGCCGGAGAATTACCAGCAGGCAGTGCGCCGGCGCATGAACTCGCTGCATACCATCCTGGCCAAGGACCCGGATCCGCACGATGCGATCTCGGACGAAAAGTACACGCAGATTCGCGCGGTGATCGCCAAGGCCGATTCGATCCAGGCCATCGCCCTGGAAGCCGCCCGCGACGAGCTGCTCAAGGCCCGCCGCGAACCGAATATCGACCCGCACATCGTTGACGAGATTGTCGGCCGCCTTGACCGACGCACCGCAACCCTGGATCGCTAGGCGGCCTTGCGCTCCAGCTTCACGATGACTTCGTAGTGGCTGGTCTGCGGGAACATGTCCATGACGCGAGCCTGCTGCGGAGCGTAGTTCTCCAAACGCTCCAGGTCCCTGGCCAGTGACTTCGCGTTGCAGCTGGAGTAAATGATGTGCTGGACATCGGACTCGTTCAGCCACTTCGATAGCTCTGCGGAGATACCGCGGCGCGGAGGATTCACGATTACCGCCTCTGGCGCCCAGCCGGCACCCAGCGCGAATTCGGTTGCGTCTTGGACCCTGAAATGGATGTCATCCAGCTCCATGGTCTTGGCGCTGGTCTTTGCCGATTCAACGGCTTCCCCGCTGGTCTCGATGCCGTACACGGTACGGTCCTCGGTAGCGCAATGCAGTGCGAAACCACCCACCCCGCTGTACAGATCCCAAACGCTTTCGGGGTTGGCATCGTTGATCCATTGGCGGGCCTGCCGGTACAAGGCGGCAGCGATCTCGCTGTTGGTCTGGAAGAAGCCCTGGGGGCGCAGGTGCATCGGTACGCCGTTCAGCCCGAATTCCAAGGTGGTTCGGCGGGTAAGAATGATTTCTTCTTCGCCTTCCAGCACTGCCTTGTGCTCAGGCAAGAAGTTCACCGACACCACGCTGTGGCGTGGAAGCTGCTCAAGGAATTGCGGCAGCGAATCACGCAGTGCCACAAAATGCTTCTTGGTGCGCAATACCCAACGGACCATCACCGAACCGGTATCCGACAGGGTGAGAATCACATGCTTGAGTTCGCCCTTGCGCTTGGGAACGTCGTAGGGAATGAGCTTCAGATCATGAATGAACTGCTCGATGACCGGGAATACGGCACGTAGCGGTGCTGCGATGACTCCGCAGTTGCGCAGATCGACACCGTGGCCGTCGGCATCCAGGATGCCGATGGTCGGCTGGCCGGTGGTTCCGGAAATGACCATTTTGGCTTTGTTGCGGAAGCCCTGTTCGCTACTGGCTTGGGGCGGAAGGAATTCCAGGCCTGGGAAGCCGGCCAGCAGCTGCTGGCAATCCGCTACCTTAGATTGCAGTTGCTGGGCGTAAGGCACCGTCATCAAGGCGCATGAGCGGCAACGGGAGGCAGAAAAGTAAAGGCATTCCATGGTGCTTATGATTTTAGCGAAGATCGGCCGGCACCGAGCACAGAGAAATCTTGGCGCTGATTGACCGCAAATTTTCAGCTTTGGCCGCTAAGCTCGCAATTGATCAAAAGTTACTGAGCAGAATCCCTGCATGATGCGAAAGCCATACGGGGAAGGGTTGTTTAACCGCGAAAGGACAGATGGCACTTCATACCGGGCTATCCACGCATCGCCGTGGCATTGCATTGCTTGCACTCCCCCTTGCTGCCGTGATCGGCGCCTGCACGAGTTGCGCCGCTTCTTCACCCCAGGCTCATGAAGTTTCTTCCACCCCGGTTCCCGCCCCGTCTTCCAGCAGTGCCACCGAAAAATCCCTGCCCGCTCCGAGCAAGGCCGCAGCAAGCTCCAGCGTCCCGCTTCCGGCTCCAACCGGGAACAATGCCACTGCTCCCACCACGACTCCGAGCAATTCAGCCAAGCAGCCCGCCGGCACTCCGGCCAAGCCCGAAAGCTCCAAGACATCGCTGTCGCCCCTGGCCTCGGGTGCCAACACTGGTGCCTCCATCAAGGCGCTTCCCAGTTCAGCGGCCGAAATGTCCAAGGCCACCACGCAGCTGTTCGCTGCAGTGAATCGAGGCAAGCTGAAGGACGTCAAGGCGGCGCTCAAGGATGGAGCTGACCTCGACGCGCAGGACGAGGCCGGTCGCACCGCGCTGATGCGTGCAGTCATCAACAAGAACCCTGCCATCGCCAAGACCCTCTTCGAAGCAGGCTCGGATCCCGACAAGAAGGACGACTTCTACGAGTCGCCGTTCCTGCGCGCGAGCGCCAATGGCCAGGTTGAAACGCTGAAGCTTCTCATTGACGGCGGGGCCGACCTCACGGCGGTGAATCGCATGGGCGGGACCGCTTTGACCGTCGCCAGCGAGAATGGCCGGGTTCAGGCCGTGCGCCAGTTGCTCCGCACCGATATCCCGGTAGACCAGGTTAATGACCTGGGCTGGACGGCCCTGCACGAAACCATTGTCCTGGGCCAGGGCACCGCCAATGCCATCACCATCGCGCGTTTGCTGATTATCAACGGGGCGGACCCGCATTTGGAGGACCACTCCGGTTCTGATGCATTCAAGCTAGCGCGTGAACGCCAGCAGAGCCAGATGCTGACCATGCTGCAGGCTGCAGCCAAGCGCTGAATCCTAGAGGGCGTCGAGGTAGAACCAGGCGCCGTCCTGCTTCACGAAGGTGCTGACCTCATGCTGCTGCGCTTCATGCCGGCCGTCGCGATAGTACGCAGCGAATTCAACCACCCCGCGGGAGGCCGCCGCGCCGCCAGCACGGGTTGAAATGATCTCCAAGCCGGTCCAGCGCATCCGCGAATCCACGTCCAGTTCCTTGGGCCTCGTGCTCTCATGCCAGGTCGCCAGCAAATACTGCGACAGCCCCAGCACGAAGGCGCTGTAGCGTGAGCGCATCAGCTGCTCCGCGGTCTGCGGCAGCAAGGAGCCATCTTCCCTTCCGTCATGCAAGGGCTTGCAGCAGTTTTCGTAGGACGGCTTCACAGCGTCCAGGACTCGGCAGGCGCAGACGGTTTGACTAGCATTTTTCACAGTTTCAGCATACGCGTCGAGCGCGCTTCGACAACCCGTGAGCCTAAGATCACATGACTTAAACCGCAGGATATCGGTGCTATCGCGCACAGGGACGTTTTCCCCATCACATTCACGGGTAGACTATGAAGGCAAGCTCGCGGAGCGCCAAATCCCCCTGGTGTGAGACGGCATCTCCGTGTGGCATTTAACTTAACCTCGCCAACAGGAGATATGCCGGATGCCCCGCATCGTTGTAGATGTCATGCTCAAGCCAGAAATCCTTGACCCTCAGGGCAAGGCCATCGCGGGAGCTCTTCCCCGCCTAGGCTTCACCTCCTTCGAAGCTGTCCGCCAGGGCAAGCGCTTTGAACTGTCCGTGGACGGCGAGGTGACCGAAGAAATCCTCGCCCAGGCTCGCGAGGCTGCAGAAACCCTGCTTTCCAACCCGGTGATCGAAGATGTCGTCAACGTCGAGGTATTCGAAGACTAATGAGCGCCGAACTTCCCCTGATTGGCGACTATTCAACGCCAAGCACTGAACTTTCCGGAGCGCGCATCGGCGTGGTGACCTTCCCGGGCACCCTCGATGACCGCGACGCCGCTCGCGCCGTGCGCGCAGCCGGTGCCGAAGCGGTGTCCCTGTGGCACGCCGACACCGACCTGCAGGATGTCGACGCCGTGGTGATCCCCGGCGGCTTCTCCTACGGCGACTACCTGCGCGCCGGCGCGATCTCCCGCTTCGCACCGATGATGGCGAAGATCGCAGATGCCGCGAACTCCGATGCCAAGCTGCCCGTGCTGGGCATCTGCAACGGTTTCCAGATCCTCACCGAGTCGCACCTGCTGCCCGGATCGATGATCAAGAACGACCACTTGAAGTTCATCTGCCGCGATCAGCTGCTGCGCGTGGAGAACAACCAGACCGCATGGACCAACGGCTTCGAAGCCGGCCAGGAAATCACCATCGTGCTGAAGAACCAGGATGGCCAGTACGTGGCCGACGAGAAGGTCCTGGACGAGCTCGAAGCTGAAAACCGCATCGCGTTCTCCTACATGGGCTGGAACCCGAACGGCTCGCGCCGCTCGATCGCCGGCGTGAGCAACAAGGCCGGCAACGTTGTCGGCCTGATGCCGCACCCGGAGCACGCCATTGAGGCCGGCTTCGGCCCGGACCACCGCGGCACCGACGGGCTGGCATTCTTCACCAGTGTTCTGACCCACCTTGTTGGAGGCAAAAAGTGAGCCAGGAAGCCACTAAGGAATTCAATATCGACACCGTCGATAACGCAGCGGGCACCCCGGATGTAGAACTGCCATGGGCAGAGCTGGGCCTGAAGGACAACGAGTTCGCCGAGATCGTGAAGATCCTGGGCCGTCGTCCGACCGCCGCTGAATTGGCCATGTACTCGGTCATGTGGTCCGAGCACTGCTCGTACAAGTCCACCAAGAACCACCTGCGCCAGTTCGGCCAGAAGGTCACCCCGGAAATGAAGAAGGACCTGATGGTCGGCATGGGCGAAAACGCCGGTGTCACCGACCTGGGCGACGGCTGGGCCGTGACCTTCAAGATCGAGTCCCACAACTCGCCTTCCTACGTCGAGCCGTACCAGGGTGCCGCTACCGGCATCGGCGGCATCGTGCGCGACATCATCTCCATGGGCGCCCGCCCGATCGCCGTGATGGATCCGCTGCGTTTCGGCGCGATCGACCACGAGGACTCGCAGCGCGTCGTGCACGGCGTGGTCTCGGGCATCGGCGGCTACGGCAACTCGCTGGGCCTGCCGAACATCGGCGGCGAAACCGTCTTCGACCCGATCTACCAGGGCAACCCGCTGGTCAACGCACTGGCCGTGGGCGCACTGCGCCACGAGGATCTGCGCCTGGCCAATGCCTCGGGCGTGGGCAACAAGGTCGTGCTCTTCGGTGCGCGCACCGGTGGCGACGGCATTGGCGGCGCGTCGGTGCTGGCCTCGGAGTCCTTCGACGACACCAAGCCCTCCAAGCGCCCTGCGGTGCAGGTGGGCGACCCGTTCGCCGAGAAGGTGCTCATCGAGTGCTGCCTGGAGCTGTTCAAGGCCTCGCTGGTCGAGGGCATCCAGGACCTGGGCGCTGCGGGCATCTCCTGCGCCACCAGCGAACTGGCCTCCAACGGCGAAGGCGGCATGCAGGTCGAGCTGACCAATGTGCTGCTGCGCGACTCCACCCTGACCCCGGGCGAAATCCTGATGTCGGAGTCCCAGGAACGCATGATGGCCGTAGTCACCCCGGAGAACATCGAGGCGTTCGAGGCCGTCATGGCCAAGTGGAACGTGGAGTTCTCCTGGCTGGGCGAGGTCACCGACACCGACCGGTTGATCATCACCTGGAATGGCGAAGTCATCGTGGATGTGGATCCGAAGACCGTCGCCCACGACGGCCCGGTCTACGACCGCCCGTATGCCCGCCCCCAGTGGCAGGATGCGCTGCAGGCTGACACCTTCAAGTCCTCGGAAGCCGGCGCCAACCTGCCAGCTACCGGCGAAGAGCTGAAGGCCGCCGCCCTGGAGCTGATCGCCAGCCCGAACATGTGCGACAAGTCCTGGATCACCAACCAGTACGACCGCTACGTCGGCGGCAACACCGCGCTGGCCGCCCCGGATGATGCCGGCGTGATCCGCATCGACGAGTCCACCGGACTCGGCGTGGCCATCGCCACCGATGCCAACGGCCGCTACACCTACCTGGACCCGTATGCCGGCGCCCAGCTGGCGCTGGCCGAGTCCTACCGCAACGTCGCCACCTCCGGTGCGATCCCTGCGGCGGTTTCGGACTGCCTGAACTACGGTTCCCCGGAGGACCCCGACGTCATGTGGCAGCTGGCCGAGGGCATCCGCGGCCTGTCCGATGCGTGCATGGAGCTCGGCGTACCGGTCACCGGCGGCAATGTCTCGCTGTACAACCAGACCGGCGACAAGGCCATCCACCCGACGCCTGTGGTGGCGACCCTGGGCAAGTTCGACGACGTCGCCCGCCGCACCCCTTCGGGCTGGCGCGAAGAGGCCGACGGCCAGGCCATCTACCTGATCGGCACCACCGCCGATGAGCTGGACGGCTCGGAGTTCGCCAACCTGCGCGGCCACCTCGGCGGCCTGCCGCCAAAGGTCGACCTGGCAGCCGAGAAGGCACTGGGCGCAATCCTGATCAATGCCAGCCGCGATGGCATGATCGACGCCGCGCACGACCTGTCCGAGGGCGGCCTGCTTGCAGCACTGTCCGAGATGGTCCTGCGCTACGGCGTCGGTGCCCGCGTGGCCCTGGACGAGATCAAGCAGCGTGACGGCATCGATTCCTTCACCGCGCTGTTCTCGGAGACCCAGGCCCGCGCCTTGGTTGCCGTTCCACGCAGCGAAGAGGTCCGCTTCAACGACATGACCAGCGCCCGCGGTGTCACCGTGGCCCGCATGGGCATTGTCGATGCGCAGTCCGGCGCCCTGGAAGTCCAGGGCGAGTTCACCGTATCGGTGGACGAGCTGCGCGAGGCTTCCGAGGGCACCATGAAGAAGTACTTCGGCTAGTTTCTGGCCCACCCCTGGACGGCGGTTCTCCTCATCGAGGAGAGCCGCCGTTTTGCATGCCTGGATGATGTGGCGCTAAGCAGTGCTCCAAGATCCGTTCCGCCACGAATCCGATGCGTTCTGGCGCCTGTGCGGCTGGGCTGGAGACCGGTCGAGGCGCAATTTCCGGATGTAGTTGACACGTCAATAACTTTAAGTCATGATTGATGCATCAACAAAGTTCTGGACTACAGGGAGCACGCAATGAACGCCTTCGAGAACATCGAATTCGGCCTCGACACCTTTGGCGACGTACCCAGCGACAAGTCAGGCAAGCTGGTAACCCATGCCCAGGGCATCCGCGCCACGGTCCAGGAAGCCATCGCGGCCGATCAGGCCGGCGTCGATGTGATCGCTGTCGGCGAGCACCACCGCCCGGAATACGCCATCTCCAGCCCCGAGACCGTTCTGGCGGGCATTGCCACGGCGACCGAGCGGATCCGCCTCGGATCCGGCGTGACCGTGCTGTCCTCCGACGATCCGGTCCGCGTCTTCCAGCGTTTCGCCACCGTAGATGCCTTGTCCAACGGACGTGCCGAGGTCATGCTGGGCCGCGGCTCCTTTACCGAGTCCTTCCCGTTGTTCGGCCATGACATGGCTGACTACGAACTGCTTTTCGACGAGAAGATCGACCTGTTCCACAAGCTGCTCGACGAGAAGCCGGTGACCTGGCAGGGAACCAAGCGTGCACCGCTGGAGGATATGGAAGTCTTCCCGAAGACCGAGTCCGGCCGCCTGAACACCTGGGTGGGCGTGGGCGGTTCCCCGCAGTCGGTCATCCGCACGGCGCACTACGGATTGCGCATGATGCTCGCTGTCATCGGCGGGTCCCCCGAGCGCTTCGCACCCTACATCGACCTGTACCGCCGGGCCAACGACCAGTTCGGCCACCCAACCCTGCCGGTGGGCCTGCACTCCCCCGGCTTCGTGGCAGATACCGACGAGTTGGCCCGCGAGCACATGTTCGACGCCTACAAGGAACAGCGTGACCGCATTGGTGCGTCCCGTGGCTGGAGCCCAATGGGCCGCGGTGAATTCGAGCACGAGATCAGCGAAGGCTCGCTGTACGTCGGCTCGCCGGAAACCGTGGCCCGCAAGATCGCCAAGACCCTCAAGACCTTGGATATCGGCCGTTTCGATTTGATCTACTCCGGCGGCGCGGTAGAAGCTGGCGCCCGCTTGCGTGCCGTGGAACTCTACGGCGAGAAGGTCATCCCGCTGGTACGCGAAATGCTTTCCGAGAGCTAGACCCGGATTCGAAGACATGCCTGAAGGAGAGAAATGACACAGCAGACCATCGGCATCCTCGGCGCCGGGAAGATCGGCACGGTCCTGGCCCGCCGCGCCTTGCAGGCCGGCTACAAGGTGCTCATCGCCGGCTCCGGCGACCCCGGCGCCATTGCCCTGACCATCGAGATCCTGACTCCGGGCGCGCTGGCCGTGGATCCGGCAACCGCCGCGCGGGAAGCCGACATTGCCATACTGGCCCTGCCGCTGGGCAAGTACCGGAATATCCCGGTTGCCGAGCTCGAAGGCAAGCTGGTCATCGACGCCATGAACTACTGGTGGGAAACGGATGGCATCCGCGAGGACCTGAACGGCCCTCAGGTCTCCACCAGCAATTTGATCCAGGAGTTCCTGCCAGGTTCGCGGGTCGTCAAGGCCTTCAACCACATGGGCTACCACGACCTCGAGGACGAGTCCCGTCCAGCCGGCGCCGAGCGCCGCAAGGCCATCGCGCTGGCCGGCGATCTGGACTCCGACGTTGACCAGGCAGCCCGGATCGTTGATGATTTCGGCTTTGACCCGCTGCCGATAGGCTCCCTGGCTGAAGGCTTGCGCCTGCAGCCTGGCCAGCCTGCCTTCGGCGCGAACAAGCCGCGGGCCGAGCTCGCAGCGCTCATCGACGCCGCCCAGATCCAGGCCTCAGCCGAGCTGCGCTAGCACCTCGTTCAGCGCTTCGGTGGACGAGGGATGGGTGAAGATCTGGTCGCGCAGTGCAGCGGCAGTCATTCGCTGCCGCATGGCCAGCGCCACCAGATTCACCACTTCCTGGGAGTCCACGTGCATCAGCGCCGCTCCGAGGATCTTCTCGCTGCGCGCATCGACAACGAACTTGATGATGCCCCGCGGGTCGCCCACGATCTTAGGGCGTGGCATGGCGGCGATCTCGGAAACTTTCTTCACCGCGATCCTGACCTGCAGCCCCTGTTGTTCAGCCTGTTCCTCGCTCAAGCCGACGCGAGCCAGCGGCGGGGTGGTGAAGATGGTGTACGGAACAGCAACCCGGTCCTTGGTGCTGCGTGTTCCGTCTCCCAGCAGCCCGCTGGCCACGACCCGGTGATCGTCGAGCGAGACATAGGTGAACTGGGGACCGCCGTTGGCGTCGCCCAGGGCATAGATGCCCTGGACATTGGTGGACAGGAACTCGTCCACGACGACTTCCCCGCGGGTGCCCGTCCGGACCCCGGCGGCTTCCAGCCCCAGGCCGGCAGTATTCGGCACCCGCCCCAGGACAATCAGCACCGCATCCGCCTTCAGCTGGTGCATCCGGCCCTGGCGTTCGTAGCTGACGGTGGCGCCATGCTCGTCCTGGCTGATCGAACGCACCGAAGCAGAACTGGTGATCACGGCGCCGGCGTCTTCCAGGCAGGACTGGACTTCCCGGGCCACATCCGGGTCTTCCTTGGACAGTGCACGGCTTCCGCGATCCAGCACCGTGACTTTCGATCCGAACTGGGCAAACATGGAGGCGAACTCGATGCCGACATATCCCCCGCCCACCACAGCCAGGGTCTTGGGCAGCTGGGCATGCTGGATCGTTGTGGAATCATGGACCCGCCCGTCGATCTGCGCCCCTTGAATATCCGGGACCGCGGGAAGCGCGCCGGTGTTGATGATGATCTTCGCCGCGCTCAGCTCCAGCTCATCGGAACCGGCAGTGACCCTGACGCTTCGAGGTCCGGTGAATGCGGCCTTGCCGTTGACCAGCAGCACCGACTCCAGGTCGTCGAGCATGGAGAAATTCTTGGCGCGCATCATGGCAGTGAGCTTGTCCCGGCGCTGGACGGCGGCTTGGAAGACCTGCTGGTCGTATCCGGCGCCATCGCGGGATTCGGCATCGTGGATCAAGGCCTTGGTCGGCACGCAACCGATATTGATGCAGGTGCCGCCATGCATCTGGGTGGACTGCTCGATTAACGCCACCCGCTGCCCGGCCCGGGCCAGGGTGCCTGCCAGGGTCTTGCCGCCTTTGCCCCACCCGATGATGATCGCGTCGAGTTGTCCGTCCGCGCTTGCTGAACCCACGATGAACCCCTAGCTGTTGCCGCCTTGTCCTAGCACGAGTCTTGTTCGCGCAGGCCGCTTGCGTCAACCTTTGCCCGGACAGCCCGGAGATGAAAAATGGCGGACCACACCTTCTACAAGATGCGATCCGCCAGTTACAGGACGCTCACCTGGCTATTGGCCGGCACGGCCACGAGCAGCTGATTCGATGAGGTTATCGCCGGGCAGTGCAGCACCCGAGGCCACTGCCTCGATCCAGGTAGCGGTCGGGGCCACCGCAGCCCAGCTGGAATTCAGCACGGCCATCAGGGTTTCATGCACCTGCTGGGCGGGGATGGAACCGGCAGCGTTGACAATGTCGATCGCGCCGGTAGCATCGGAGAGCACTTCCACGGCGAACCCCAGCGGTTCGGCAGCCGCGGCAGAACCGATCACGCAGTTATTGGTCATGTAGCCCACCAGGGTCAACGTGGTGATTTCACGCTCGCGAAGCCACTCTTCCAGGCCTGTACCCGCGAAGATGCTGGCATAGTTCTTGGAGAATTGGTGCTCTGCAGCTTCCATCCGATCCTGGATCTGCGGGTGCAGGGCATAGGTAGCGGATTCCGGGGCGAAGACGGGGAATCCCTCGGGCGCTTGGTGCTGCACGACAACCACCGGGATCCCGGCCTTTGCCGCTTCGTCCATGGCATTGGCGATGGTGGCTACCGACTGCTCGCGATCCGGGTACTGGATCTGCAGCAGGCCATCAAAGTATTCCTGCTGTGCGTCGATGACGATTAGTGCTCTGCGTGGTGCGGACATAGTGAGTTCCTCTTTCCGATGTGTCGAGATGGCGCCATACGGCACCGGGTGTTTCAGGTTTTATTTAGCCGGCCGGTAGTGCTGGGCCATGAGCTGCACGGTTTGCACCGCTGCGCCAGGGGTGTGGCTGCCAAGGACCATCATCAACTCATCCGCTCCGGTCCGCTGCTGCAGCGCTTCCAGGCGCTGGGCCACTTCGGAAGGCGTGCCGGCCAGGGTGCGGTTGGTGTACATGTCAATGATCGCTCGCTCATTGAGCGTGGCCGGATATCCTGCGACCTCCTGGGCGGATAGCAGTGCAAAGGGTTCACGCTTGAACATCCGCAGCATGGCCATCGCCATGGTCGAGGCCTCGGCACGGGCGTATTCTGGATCCTCGGCCGCGATGACGCTTTGGCTGATGAGCACGTACGGACGGTCGAGCACTGCCGACGGCACGAAGTTCTCGCGGTAGATGCGCAGCGCGGTGTCGATATCGGCATCGCCGAACTGCAAGGCGAAGGCGTAGGGCCGGCCCAGCCGCGCGGCCAGCTGCGCCGAATACGGCGAGGAGCCCAGGATCCACAACGGGGTCTGCGTTTCCGGTGCGGGCAGGCAGTTCTGCTCGTTCTGCCACGGGCCGGGCACTGCATGGACTTCGCTGTAGGGGTGCCCTGCGGGGAAATCATCATTCAGGAATCCCACCAGCTCGGCCAGTTGCTCGTCGAAGGTTTCGTTGGCTCCGGTTCCGCGGCGCAACGCGGCCGCGGTGGCCCCATCGGTACCTGGCGCGCGCCCGACACCCAGGTCGATGCGCCCCGGAGCCAGCGCTTCGAGCATGCCAACCTGCTCCGCGACCACCAGCGGCGCATGGTTGGGCAGCATCACTCCACCCGCGCCCAACCTGATCCGCTGGGTGTCGGCGGTAAGCCGGGCCATCATCAGCAGCGGCGATGCCACGGACAGCGCGGGCATGGCATGGTGCTCGGACATCCAGAAACGGTGATATCCGGATTGATCCGCAGCCTTGGCGATATCGATGGTGTCCTGCAGGCCATCTTGGGCGGTTTGCCCTACACCGGGTCCGCCTCCGGTGTGAACCGACAGGGCGAAGGGAGCGGAGCCGAATCGTGGCACTGGCTGCAAGGCCAACCTCTTTTCTCATGTTATTTCAATTTTTTACCGTGATACACACACTAGCAGGTGATCACGGTAAAGCAATACTGATACCATGAGGAACATGTCCCAGATGCCCCTTCCCCCGAGCCCCGGAACCGCGCAGCACTGCAGCATCGATCTGGCCAACAGCGAAATCCAGCTGCCTGGCGGCAAGAGCTTCGACGCGCTGGCTAGCCCGGAGGACACCACGCAATGGCTCATCGTGCGGGGTCTCGTGCCCCAGGAAGCGGCGCTGCAAAGCTATTGCCAGAATCGACTGGTCACCCTTCGCAGCCAGATCAGGAAAGCTTTCCATGCCAGCGCAACGGGCACGCCCGTGGCCCGGGAAGTGCTGCAGGGCATCAACGCCGCACTGCTGGCAGCACCGAGCACCCCATTGCTGCACCATGAGCCGGGCAAAGGATTCTTCCGCGCATTGGAACACCCCGCCACGCAATTGACCGAGCACGCCATGTCGCGACTTGCCGAGGACGCCGCAGCACTGCTGAGCAGCGAAGAAGCGGGCCTGCTGGCCCAATGCGAGGCCGAGCCATGCACCCGCTACCTGCTCAAGACCCATGGCCGCCGGCATTGGTGCTCCACGCGTTGCGGTGATCGCGTGCGGGCGGCCCGTTCGTACGCCAAGAAGAAGAGCCAGCAGGATTCTTCTGCCGCCTAGCCCATGGCCTGAGGATTCCCGCCAGCGGCGCAGCCGAGCACCTTGCATGCCGTGGCACGTGCCAAGCAGCATGGAACACTAAAGGCTCCCACCATCCGTAGATGCTGGGAGCCTGAGGAACTGCGGGCGGAACGCCTAGATCTTCTTGACGATGGAAGACTTCAGTTCCATCTGGCCGAAGCCGTCCACCTTGGCGGCGATATCATGGTCGCCAGAGCCTTGGACCAAGCGGATATTGCGCACCTTGGTTCCGGCCTTCAGCGCACTCTGCGCGCCCTTGACCTTCATGGTTTTGGTGATGCTGACGGTATCTCCGTCCTGCAGCGCATTGCCGACAGCATCCTTGATCACTGCTTCGACAGCTTCGGCTACTTCGGCCTCAGCGTTCCATTCATGTGCGCACTCTGGGCAGACCAGCAGGGCATCCATTTCGTAGGTGTACTCGCTGGAGCATTCAGGGCACGGTGGCAAGGTATCAGACATGAAGCTGATTTTAGTGACCGGATATGCCCCATGTCGAATGAATCGGATATCGAATAATCCCCGGAATTCCGCGCTGGAAATGGCACGAACCCCAGGCCTTGAACACTTCCTGCCCTCCAGCTTGAAATTACTTGTTTTCCACGCCGGATATACCCCATACTCAGGCATACAGGCTGGTGCCCACACCGGCCGGGTTAGGGGCACACCATGTCTAAGCACCACAAGTACAAGAGCTACGGTCCGCAGTACACGGTGACGCCAAGGGAAGGGCTCACCCTGGAAATCCTCGCTCAGGCCGAAAAGGCCGGGGCAAAGGCAGGATACGCGATGGCCAAAGAGCAGCTGTACCGGAACATCGGCAACAGCTCTGTGCTCAACGAGCAGGAAACCGACGAATTGCTGGCCGCTGCCGAACGTGCCGGCGCCGCGGCGGCACTCACCGCGGCACGCAAAGTCCTGGATAAGACACTGCGCACCTCGTTCAAGCACTACCACCACTCAACGGCGCAGGGGCCCGCGCAGCAGCTTGCCCCGCAGCCATTTGCTCCTGCGCAGACGCGCAGCTACTCGGAAACCTACGAGGAGCCCTTGGCCCAGCACACCCCCGCCTTGGGATATCTGGATCCGCCAAGGGAAAAGGTGGATCAGCACATTCTGACCATCACCCGGGTAGAACAGCTGAACGCCCAGATGGTGCGCATCATTGCCGGCGCCCCCGATCTGGATGGCTACCGTTCCAACGGGGCGATTGATGAATACGTGAAAGTCTTTGCCGCTGACCCCGCCCTCGGATTAGAGCCTCCCTATGATCTGCGCGCCTTGCGGCAGCGCCTGCCCCGCGACCAGGTTCCGCGTTCCAAGTCGTACACGATACGTTGGATCAACGCGGTTGTGCCGGAAATAGCGATCGACTTCGTAGTTCATGGGGAGCCTGGGACTGTTGGCCATTGGGCCGGGACAGCGCAGCCCGGGGACCCACTGGTTATTTCCCCCTCACGGAGCAAGTCATCATTGTCGCTGAATGCCGACTACTACGTGCTGGCCGCGGATGAAGCAGGCATCCCGGCGATCTGCAAAGCCCTCGAAGTATTGCCCTCGGATGCGCGCGGTCTAGCGTTGCTCGAAGTTGCCGATCAGAACGCAATGTTTGACGTGAAACATCCTCCAGGCGTTGATTTACGCTGGGTGCCGCGTGACGGCGTTCCGGCGGGCCGCAGCTCACTGCTGGCCGATGAGCTCCGTTCCTTGCCGCTGCCCCATCTGCGGCTTGGGCTAATCGCTCATGCCGAGCGTTCCACGGTCAAAGAGATCAGCCAAGTTGCGCGGCACTGGCACCTCGACAAGCGTTCCTCCCACATTTCCTCTTACTGGACCCTGCGCGAGGGGAGATTACGCCGCTAAAAGCTGGATCAGAGTGATCCGCAGCATCACAACGGCACGCACAGGGACAAGCTCTTTAACTCCGGATAACCTTGGAAGCATCGCATCCGCACTGGTTATCCGAGGAGTGTCCATGGCTCAGCCCGATAGCACCAGCAACTTCGCGCGCTTTCTCGGCGGTGTTTTGCTGATTGCCCTCGGACTCGTCCTGATGCTCAACTCGGCGAGCGCGGTCCGGCTGATTATTTGGCTGCTGGGCGCTGGCCTGTTGATTGCGGGCCTGGTGCGCCTTGCCGAGGCTCAACAGGACTCCGTTCGCCGCTGGCCAGTGATGCTTTCTGGCGGCCTGCTGGCGCTCAGCGGGGTCGCCCTCCCGCTCTGGCATCGCGCCAGCTTGCCGGTCCTGGCTTTGGCGACTTCACTGGTTCTTCTCCTGGGCGGAGTGCTCAGACTTGCAGCGGTGCTCCGCGGGCAGCGGCAGCATTCCTTCCGCGGCGCTCTCACAGCACTTGCCGGTGTCTTTGGCGCGGCTCTGGTGATGTTTTGGCCCAGGCTTTCCTTGTGGGTGCTCGGCGTCGCTTTCGGCGGCTGGTTATTCCTTTTGGGAGTCCACTGCTTGTGGTCTTTTCTCCGGCCTCGCCTTCCGGCAATTCCTGGCTGGCTCCGCGCTGCGCGTAGCGCTAGCCTGACAGGATTGAGCGCCATTGGCCTCGTCGCCGTGCTCGGACTCGGAACGATCACCGCTTTTCTGCATAGCCAAAGCGATACGGCCGCCGCGGATGATTTCTATTTGCCGCCAGCTAGCGTTCCTGCTGCCCATGGCCAGTTGCTGCGCGCGGAACCGCTGGCCAAGAGCACTCCGCCGAACACTCTCGCCTGGCGAATTCTGTATACGACGCAAGGTCACGATGGCACTCCCGCAATAGCTTCGGGCGTGGTGACCGTGGCCGAGTCCGCCACGGGAACCCTACCTGTCATCTCATGGGCCAATGGGACCAAGGGCGTCATGTCCCAGTGCGCGCTGTCCATGGGACCGAATCCTTATGATGATGGTCCAGCTGCTGCCCGTGAAACCATGTTGGCTGGCGGATGGGCAGTAGTCGCTACCGATTACGTCGGCTTGGGCACCGCCGGCCCTCATCCCTATTTGATTCCGGCCGCCGAGGCGTACGCGGTGCTTGACGCGACCCTTGCTGCAGGTCAGCTGCAAGACCTGCATTCACGCGGAGTCCGGCTAGGACAGTCCAGCGTAGTGTGGGGCCATTCCCAGGGCGGGCATGCGGCTCTGGCTACGGCTGAAGCCGCCGGGGACTACGCTCCGAACCTGGAGATTCTCGGCATCGCCGCCATGGCCCCGGCAACCAACCTTCCGGAATTGGCCGAGTCGGTTGCTGATACCGCGGCGGGAAAAATCATTTCCAGCTACATTGCCGCCAGCTGGAACCAGCTGTATCCGGATCTGGGCATCGACGAGCGGTTGACGACCCGTTCTCGCATGGCGGTAAACCAGCTATCCCAGAATTGCTTTTCCGGTACGGGCGCGCTGACCGGCTTGGCCCAGGCCAGCCAGCTCTTCGAACCGATTCTCAGTTCCGAGGCTCTCGACGGCCAGCTGCACTCGGTGCTGAAACGCAATTCGTCCATCGTTCCGGCGGGCTACCCGGCGTTCATTGCCCAGGGCGCTGCTGATTCATTGGTCTTGCCCTCGATGCAGCGCGAGTTCTTCAGAAGTTCTTGCACCCCGGATGCCCAGATTGGTTACCTCGAGTACTCCGGACTGGACCACATGCCGCTCGTCGGGGCAGACTCGGCACTCAATGAAGATCTTGTCGCCTTCACCCACTCGCTGCTTGAGGGGAAGCCAGCTTTCCCTGAAGGCTCCACCCTGTGCAGGAAATAACCGTTTGCGATGCCACTCTGATTCCTTTTGTTCTTGTACCAGCGCACGGGCCCGTGTCTGGGGAACATAAAATAGGTTCGGAAAGACTTCCAGTAATTCATTGCCGTTCAATGCCGCCTAGCCATTTTCTGGCCGTCGGCCCAGGAGAATCCTAGTGCGTCCCAGCTTGTCCCGAATCGCAGTTGCCTTGTGCCTTGGCATCTTGGCCTTTTCCCTTGGCTCTTGCGCGGCGTTACCTGACGAGCAAGGGAGAGATGCGGGCACCGCGGCATTTGAAGCCGGGCATTGGCCACGCACCTTGACTGATTCAATGCATGACCCCATACGGATCCCGGCAAAACCTGAACGTATCGTCTCGACCTCGGTAGGACTCACGGGTTCACTGCTGGCCCTGGACGCGCCGGTCATTGCCAGCGCAACGGCGCCGGCGGGGCCTGATACCGATGGCGACGGTTTCTTCAAGCATTGGGCTGATGTTGCCTCGGACCGCAAAGTTGATCCGCTCTACGAGATCGGGAAGTTCGATCTGGAAGAAATCGAGGACCAGAAACCCGACCTCATCATCGTGGCGGCAACAGGAGCAGACTCCGAAGTCGACAACGTAGGTGCGCTGAGGAAGATTGCACCAACCATTGTCGTGGACTACGCAGATAAGGACTGGAACGAACTTTCAAAGCTGCTCGGGGAAGCCACTGGTACCGAAGAACGAGCACAGCAGAACACTGCAGCCATTAACGAACGGGTTTCAGCACTGAGAAGCATGCTGGCAATCCCCTCCGGAACCACGGCTTCAATCATTTCCTACGCAGCCCATGGCATATCCCCGATCGCTAAAACCACCGGGCCGCATGCGCAGCTGTTCAGAGGACTCGGCTTCACGGTGGTATCCACGCCAAAGAAGTTCGACACTTCCACACAGCCAAGGGAAGATTTCAGTTTCGTCAGCTACAGGGATCTGCCAGCAACGCTCACTGGAGATGCCACCTTCCTCTTGGCCGCAAACAAGAAAGCGACCACGGCATTTACCTCGGATGAATCACTAGCCCAGCTGCCATCGGTGCAGAGCGGCAGCGTCTTCCCGCTCACCACTGCCCACCTTCTGGACTACTACGCAACCCAGAAGATCTTGGACTATTTCGAACACGATTTTCCAGGTCTGGGCTCTTCTGAGCTCGAGTAGCAGCATTCCTTGAAGCCGGTACATCCGACCTCACGCCACAACACGGATCATGGACGGCTAAATGGTCCGCTCCACTGCCTATAGTTCAAGTCAGAGCATCTTCTAGCTCAAGCACCAGCCACCTTAGGAGTAGTACTACCGCATGCGTTCGCTGCGCCGCACCTTATCTTTGTTCGCCCTCCTGTCCACCCTGGCTCTGAGCTCGTGCTCTTCATTGGAGACCATTGAGTTCCCGCCCCTTCCTGATGCCCAAGCCGCACCGACGCCAAGCACCGCAGAACAACGAGATATCTACGCAGAATCCCTTGAACTGCTCAATGAAGTTACGGTCAAAGGCCGCGCACCAAAAACCGGCTACGACAGAGCGGAATTCGGCAAGGGATGGAAAGATCCGGACCGCAATGGATGCGATGCGCGCAACGACATCCTCTCGCGCGATTTGGTGGACGTGACATATAAACCGGCCACGCGACCCTGCGTTGTATTGAGCGGAACGTTCGATGATCCCTACACGGGCAAGACCATCGAATTCAAGCGCGGCCAAGGCACCAGCACCGCCGTGCAAATCGACCATGTTGTCGCCCTGTCCGATTCCTGGCAAAAGGGCGCGCAGCGCTGGGATGCCGAGATCCGCTTGGAATTTGCCAATGACCCGCTGAACCTGCTGGCTTCCGATGGCCCCACTAATGCTTCCAAAGGCGACAAGGACGCGGCATCATGGTTGCCACCCAACAAGAGCTTCCGTTGCACTTACGTCTCGCGGCAGACCCAGGTAAAAGCCAAATACGACGTTTGGATGACCAAGGCAGAGCACACCGCGATCGGGAACATCCTCAAATCCTGCATCTAGCAGTCAGGCAGCTTCGCCGGCCCTCATAGCCGTACGCAGGACATCGCACGGAAACATCCACCTTAAGGCTTATCGTCAAATCGATGGACTTGTGGCAAAATGGATATTATTCAACACGTTAGCGATTATGTTCTGCGATGGCTTGGCCTAATCCTCTACTGCAAGGGCGCATGATGAAGACACGAATCCCCGGAGTCCTCCTACTGGTTTCCAGCGTGTGCATCTTCAGTTTTGCACTGACCACCACGCAGCGCGAGGCAGCCACTGCCTGCTGGGTCGTCTCCACCCTCATGTTCATTGGAGCAGCCATGCTGCTGCTGAGTGCGATCCTTGGAACTTCCACCGTCACCGCAGGTGACCCGCGGCATAAGCGTCAGCAATAACTGCATACTCCTCTAATCAGAAGCAACCTCTTGGCCTATGGCTGGGAGGTTGCTTCTGTTGAATAACCGACAGTACTTGTACTTCTGCACCTAAATTTAACGCCAAAGCATCGACAGGTTCATTCAGATGCGATAGACATATGTCTTGTCACACTCGTCACTTTTAGGAGTACCCATGCCTGCATTCAGGCAGATAAGAAAACTCGGTCTCGCTTCGCTGGCAACGATTTCGCTGGCCGCCACCGGTGCCGCAACAGCTCAGGCTACATCCACGCAGAGTGCTTCCCTGTCGCCAGCTGCGGGTACTGAAGCCGTCACCATTGATCTAGTTGGCATCAATGACTTCCATGGCCGCATTTCTGCTGACAGAAGCTCTGCCGGCGCTGCTGTGCTGTCCGGTGCTGTAGATGGAATGCGTGCAGAAAACGAAAACACCCTATTCGTCTCCGCCGGCGATAACATCGGCGCCTCAACCTTCGCTTCCGCCTCGCAGGATGACGAACCAACCATCGCTGCCCTGGGTGCTGGCGGCCTGGATGTCTCGGCAGTAGGCAACCACGAGTTCGACAAGGGATTCGCGGACCTGACCGGACGCGTCATCGACAGCTACGCCGATTCCAGCGGTGTCAACGGCGCAGACTTCGCACTGGGCGCCAATGTCTATGAAAAGGGCACCACGGCTCCTGCCCTCCAGGAATACGCGATCCGCGAGATCTCCGGTATTTCCGTGGGCTTCATTGGCACCGTTACCGAAGACATGCCTTCACTGGTTTCCCCAGCTGGCATCGCCGACCTGGATTTCGGCAGCGAACTGGAAGCAGCGAACCGTGTAGCTGAGCAGCTCTCCGATGGCGATGAAGCGAACGGCGAGGCAGATGTAGTGGTGCTGCTGACCCACAACGGTTCCGCTGGCGATCAGTGCGCAGATATTGCCGAAGAAGACAGCGCCTATGGCGAGCTCGTTCGCGAGGCCAGCAACGAGATCGACGCGATCTTCTCGGGCCACACCCACCAGTCCTACGACTGCGAAATCGCGGGCCGCCCGGTGATCCAGTCCCACCAGTACGGCACCACTTTGGGCAAGGTTTCCTTGCAGGTAGATCCTGAGACTGGCGAAGTCACCGAGGCCGCTACCGAGCGCATCGCCTTGGCAACCGAGGGCGCTGACGGCGAATGGGTGGGCAACTTTGATGCCAATGCCGAGGTCGCAGAAATCGTTAGCGCCGCTGAAGCGGAAGCTGAAGTGGTCGGCAGCGTGAAGATCGGCGCCATCTCTGAAGACATCCTTCGTGGTGGAGAAGAACCCGGCCAGGACCGAGGCGTTGAATCCACCCTGGGCAACACCGTAGCCGACATCCACCTATGGGCTACCTCTAATGAGGATTTCGCCAGCGAACCAGCCGAGATCGCATTCATGAACCCAGGCGGCCTGCGTGCCGACCTGCTCTACGGCCAAGATGGCACAGTGTCCTACAAGGCCGCAGCCGAGGTCCAGCCATTCGCCAACACCCTGATCACCTTCAACCTCACCGGGGAGCAGATCCGCGAGGCCCTGGAGCAGCAGTGGCAGCCTGCAGGTTCGGAACGCAACAAGCTGCATCTGGGCATTTCCGAGGGTCTCGCCTACACCTACGTCGAGGATGCTGCCCAGGGCGAGCACATCAAGGACATCACCTTCAAGGGCGAGCCGCTGGACGAGGAAGCAACCTTCCGTGTCGCAGCCAATGCATTCCTGGCTACCGGTGGCGATAACTTCGCCGCGTTTGCCGCCGGCACCGATCATGCTGACTCCGGCCAGATCGATTTGGACGCCACCGTGAACTACTTCAAGGCACATGACGTTGTTGAGCCGGCTCCGCTGGGCCGCGCGGTCCTGCAAGAGCCTGTTGCGCCAACGCAGTCGCCGGATCCTTCGGATGAGCCAACCGGGGAGCCAACTGAATCGCCGGAACCATCTGAGGATGCAACCGACGACGCGACCGAAGAACCTACCAGTTCGCCAGAGCCAACTGGGGACGCGACCCGGTCCCCTGACTCGTCTGGCGAGCCTAAGGACGAGCAGAAGGATGATTCCCAGAACCGGGACTCCGAAGATCTAGCCGATACCGGATTCGGCACCAGCTGGATCGGCATCGTCGCCGGTGTCGTTGTCCTGGCAGGCATCGCGTTGGTACTGATACGCCGCTTCGGCAACAAGGCCGGACGCTAGAGCCCAAGGGCAAAGATAAAGGCAAAGGGAAGAACCAAGAGGTTCTTCCCTTTGCCTTTGTCCCAATAACTTAGTCGATGACCAGTTCGCCCATGGAATCCCAGCCTTCGCCGTCTACCTTGCGGGAAACGATCTTCGGGGTGGAGACCAGGTGTGGTCGCATGGACTCAAGACCGGCTGCGAAGTGGGCGGAGTTCACGTGGTTTGCCGCGGCTTCGTCATCGCGGAAGGCCTCAACCAGGACGAATTCGTTGGGGTCTTCGACGCTCACGGACCAATCGAAGAAGATGTTGCCCTCTTCGGCGCGGGTTGCCGCGGTGAATTCAGCGACATGGCCCATGAAGTTCGGGGTGGATTCTGGCTTTACTTGGTATTTAACAACGATGAAGTACATGTCTCTAGTCTAGGGTTCCCTTGTTAATTGCGCCTTGCAAACGAATGTATTCTTTATCCCTTAGGGGCATGCCGTCGACCACTAAATCGTATGAATCCTCGATGAGCTCGCCCATCAGTTGCGGGTCGAGTCCTGCACGAACCGAATTCCAGTGCTTCTTATTCATGTGATAGCCCGCGGTGATCTGCGGATGCTCGCTGCGCTGCTGGTCTGCCAGAGCCGGTTCGCATTTCAGGTTCAGCACCAATTCGCCTTGCAGGTGCATGAGCAACCCAAATATTTTGCCTTTGCCCGGATCCCTGCCCGCCACCTTGAATACGGTGCTGTCAGGGCCAAAGGGATAATCGGCGTAAGCGCACGGCATGCGCAGGCACAGCTGCGTCCACGCATTTTCCAATTCTTCTTGCCCAGCTGTTGTTGCCATCAATGCCTCGCTAGCGAAATGGGTACTCGATCTTGGGACAGGTATCCATCACTACATCCAGTCCCGCATCCTTGGCCCGTCGGGCGGCGGCTTCGTCAATGACGCCCAGCTGCAACCACACCGCCTTCGCTCCCACGGCGATGGCTTGGTCAACGATGTCTCCCACCTTGGAAGAGTTCACGAAGCAATCCACCACGTCAATGGGGCCTGGAATGTCAGCAAGCTTCGCGAAGCCCGCTTCGCCCATTACAGTTTCCGCGCCTAACGACACCGGAATAATCTGCATCGACAGTTCATCACGCAGGAAACGGGCGATGGACGGAGCTACGCGAGCAGGGTTGTTGGTCAGCCCGACAACCGCCCAGCGTCCAGGCGTGCTCAACAGCCTGCGGATTGTTGCCGAATTATTTACGTGCTGCGTGTCCATGCACGACACCATACCGCGTCGCTGGCACTTTTGGCGTCCAGGTACTGAAGTTCGTCCAGTTGGCAGGACCCGCCCATGCCACTGGCCTTCCAAGCGTTCGGAATTCACTGCTGCAGCTGAACCGCTTTCCCAGTGGCTGCCGCGCTGTTCTGCGAGAACGCCCCGCGGTGCTTAGCCGCCGGATGATGCGCGGGCAGGTAATCGCCACGGCCAAAGACCTTTTGGCGCAGGCTGCCCTCGGCATATCCACTTTGGGCCAGGCCACGGCGGCGCAGTTCGGGCAGCACTCCGTCAATGAAGTTGTCGTAGGAGCCGGGAAGAACATGATTCATCACGTTCAGGCCATCGATACCAGCATCCTGCCAGCGTTCGAGCTCATCGACAATTTGTTCCGGGGTCCCCGAAATCTGCTGTGCCTTGGCGCGGTAGTAGGCCAAGTCGCGCAGGGTCGGATTGCCGCCGGGCACCGAAGCCCGGGCTGCTTCAAGTACTCCCTGCGCGCCCTCGGTCTGGATCTGGCCGATCGGGGTATCCAGGTCCAGTCCGCCCAGATCCACTCCGATACCGCCGCCGATGTGCGCGATGATGGCGTCCAAGTCCAGGTACTCGTCGTATTCGGCTTCCAATGCCTTGGCTTCAGCTTCCGTGGAACCGACGAGGAAGGACAAGCCGGCAAAGACCTTGATGTCATCGCGGCCGCGTCCGGCAGCAGCCAGGTGCTCGATCAGCTGGGCATTCTTCTTCGCCACGTACTGTGCGTGCGGGGCAAAGAGGAAGGTCGCCTCGGCGTGAGTGGCCGCGAACTGCGAACCGCGTGCCGACGAACCAGCCTGGAAAAGGAACGGGGTGCGCTGGGCACTTGGCAGTGCCAGGTGCGGACCGTCAATGGAGTAGTAGTCGCCGCGGTGGTTGATTTTGTTGACCTTGGCCGGATCTGCGTAGATTCCGGAAATCTTGTCGGCCAGCAAGGCGTCCTCTTCCCAGGAGCCCTCCCACAGCTTGTAGGCGGCGTCGACGTATTCTTCGGCCCAACCGTAGCGGTCATCATGCCCGACCAGTTCTTTCCCGCCGAAATTGCGGTGCGCATTTTCCAGTACGCTGGTGACGATATTCCAGGCCACACGCCCCTGCGAGAGGTGATCCAGGGTGGAGATCTGCCGGGCAAACTGGAATGGATGGGATTGGATGACCGAGCTGGTCATCGCCAGGCCGATGTCCTTGGTGCTGGCGGCCAATGCCGAAAGCAGGACCAGCGGATCATGGCTGGGGACCTGCAGTCCCTTTCGTACGTGCGATGCCCAACCACCCTCATGCTCGCCGTAAAGGCCAACCACGTCAGCGAAGAACAGCGAATCGAACTTTGCCTCTTCCAGCTTCTTGGCCAGGTCAACCCATAGGCCCAGTTCATGGAACCGATGCTGCTGCGCTTCGGGGTGGCGCCACATTCCGCCAAGGATATGGCTGGAGGTGTTCATCAAGAAGGCCGAAAGCAGCAAGCGCGGGCGTTCGTTGAAAGTACCCATGATTATTTTCCTGCCTTTGCTTCGCCGATCGAGTTCAAACCAGTAGGAATGCTGCCGTTGATGAAGTAGTCCCCCACCGAGCGTGCCTTGAAGGCCACCGGATTGTGGGTGGCCACCGTGCGGGCATTGCGCCAGAAGCGGTCCAGCGACTTGGAGGTCGAAATCGCCGAGGCCCCGGTGACGTCGAAGAGCTCGCTGGTGGCGTCCAGGACCAGCTTCGGCGTGGCCACGTGGGCTTGCTGGACGGCAAGCTCTGCGCGCAGGTAGGCCGCTTGCGGGTCCAAGCCCAGATCCTCGTCGAGCGCCGAATCCAGTTCCCGGGCTGCGGTGACCACGATGCTCTCTGCAGCGAAGACATTGGCCGCCAAACGGCCGACAAGTTCCTGGATCTGCGCGTCATCCTTGAACAGCGCGCCGGAGCCGGTGTTGAAGGTTCGCGTGCGGTTGGCAACGATGCCTGCTGCGGCATTGCGGGCCCCCTTGCCGATACCTGCCAGTACGGCGAGCAGGCACAGCTGGAAGAAGGCAGGTTCGAGGGTGGAAGCTATCTTGCGCTGAATGATATTGGCTTCTTCCACCGCAACGTCAGTGAATATCGCGGTGCCGGTACCGGTCAGCGGCTGGCCGAAGCCATCCCAGTCGTCAAGGATCTCCACGCCCTCGGCATGGCGATCGACGATGGCGTATTGGCGCCCCTCAATCCCGTCGGTGGTCGCCATGACCACTACCCAATCGGCGAAGATCGAGCCAGTGGTGTAGTACTTCTCGCCGCGCAGCACCCAGCCTTGCCCGGTCTGGACCAGCTTGGTATTGGTGGTGCCAAGGGCATTGCCGCCACGCTCGGTCGCAGCGTTGCCGAAGATTTCCCCGGCAAGCACCCGCGGGAACCAGCGGTCCTGGAACTCTGCCGGCTGCAGGGAGATGGTTTCGACGAAGGAGAAGTGGCTGCGCAGCAGGTGCGCTACATTCGAGTCCGCCGCGGCCAGCTCGATCAGCAAGCGGAACAGATGCTCGTGGCTGATAGGCGAACCGCCATGGCTTTCTGGCACACGCAGCGTGGTGAAACCGGCATCCTTGAGCCACTGCACCTGCTCGAAAGGCAGGATGCGCTGCTGCTCGCGTTCACAGCTTCCTTCAGCAATTCTGGCAAAGACCGCTTGGAATCGCTCCAGAAGTCCCTGGTAGCGGCTTTCGATTGCGGGCGCGGCGATCATCGTCATGGGTTCTCCCTGCAGAACGTCGATACTTTGAGTAAAGGAGTCGGAAAATGTGGTGCCCCACAACGCCGAAGTTCAGCGTCGTGGGGCCAAGGGCCTACTTATTCCAGGTGGCGAAGTCCGCTTCGAGATCGCGGTCCCAAGGAGTGCCCAATGCACCGTCGAGGTAGCTCGCGTACCATTCGCGCACCTCATCGGAGTGGTAGGCCTCTTCCAGCGCCTTGCCCTTTTCGGTGTCCGTAAACCCTGGCTTTGCGCCGATGATGTTGATGTACGGGAGCGCTTCTTCTTCCTCTTCAAAGAGCAGTGCGTCCTTCGGGTTCAGTCCGATCTCGGCGCCGAGCCGGGCGAAAAGGAACCCGGCATCCACGTCAGGCAGGGTCTTTGAGAGCGACTGCTGATCTACCTCAACGAACTTGAAGCCCTTGGGGTTCTCCAGGATGTCGTTCTGCGACAAGTGAATCACGCTCTTGCCCTCAGCTACCTTCAGGACACCGGCCTTATCCAACAGGGCCAGCGCGCGTCCGTTGTTGGCGGTATCCACAGGCAGTGCGATGGTCGCACCGTTGGGCAGGTCCTTGATGTCGTCGTATTTCTTCGAGTACACGCCGGCAGGCGAGCTGTACATGTAGAAGGCCGGCTCCACATCGACGTTCTGATCCTTCTTGAACTGTTCCAGGTAAGCGCCGTGCTGGAAGAAGTTGGCATCGTATTCGCCATTGGACACCACGTGGTTCGGCTGCACGATGTCGGTGACATAGGTAGCTTCCAGAGTCCAGCCCTTTTCGGCCAGCAGCTTCTGGGCGATTTTGGTTGGTTCCTGCGATGGGGCCGATTCGGTGACAATAACCTTGATGGTCTTGTCACCGGTGCCGGCCGCCTGTCCACCTGCCAGGCCGCAAGAAGCCAGCGCGAGAAGTGCGGCGGAGCCGGCGGTGAAAGTTAGGAAGGTGCGGCGAGAGAATGCCATGGTGTTGTCCTTTGCTGAAATGCGAGTTGAGCGGGTTTTGTGTTTAGCGCTTGTCAGCGGCGCGCGATAGCCGAGTTCCGACGAACTGAACTGCATGCACCAGCAGGATCATCAAGACGATGGCTAGCAGCATGACTCCGGTTTCATAGCGGTAGTAGCCGTAGCGGATTGCGAAGTCGCCGATACCGCCTCCGCCGACCAGTCCGGCCATGGCCGAATACGAGATGAAGCTGACGGTCATGATGGTGATGGAAGACAGCAGTGCAGGCTTGGCTTCGATCAGCAGCACTTCACGGATGATCTGTCCCCGGGTGGCGCCCATGGCCTGCGCTGCTTCGACAACGCCATTGCCAAGCTGGCTGATGTTCTGCTCCACGAACCGGGCGAAATAGGGGATCGCGTTGATGGTCAGCGGAACGATAACCGCCGCGGTGCCAATGGTAGTTCCCACAACGAATCGGGTGAACGGGATGATGGCGATCAGCAGGATGAGGAATGGGAAGGAACGGATTGTATTGACCAGCCCGTCAACGATTCGGTGCAGTCGCGGACGTGGGCGCAAACCGTTGGGAGACATCGAGTAAAGCCAAATGCCCAGCGGGGTTCCCAGGAGAATCGCGATCGGGATGGAAACCAGCAGCATCGCAAAGGTCTGCGCCATGGCGACCCAGATTTCCGGGGCAAGTTCGATGATGCGGTCAAAACTGAAAGCTGCTGCGTTGCCGTTGCTCGTGGCTAGCACTACTGATGTGAAATTCATTGGTAATCCAGGTTCTCTATACGCGGGCTACGGTGGCAGCGACGGCTTGGTCCTGCTTTGGCTGGCGGTTAAGCGTGAGTTCGTCACTGATCAGGTAGCGGCCGATTGGCGTCACTGGTTCAAAGCCTGGTTCTCGCAACGAACTCAGGGCGAACTCTTCAACTACCGCTCCGTCTTCCATGACCGAAACCTTGTCGGCAATGGCCTTAATAACGTTCATCTCGTGGGTGACGATGACTGTGGTGATGCCAAGGCTGGCGTTGATGTCACTGAGGTATTGCAGCACCGACGTTGTCGTTCTAGGATCCACGGCACTGGTTGGCTCATCGCACAGCAGGACCTTGGGCTCGGTGACCAGCGCGCGGGCAATGGCGATGCGCTGTTTCTGGCCGCCCGAAAGCTGTCCTGGATAGGCGGCAGCCTTGTCAGCGAGGTCCACTATGGACAGCGCTTCCAGCGCACGTTCACGGCGTTGCTTTTTCGGAACACCAGCGAACTTCAGATTCAGCTCGACGTTCTGTTGCGCGGTGCGATTGTTCAGCAGGTTGAAGTGTTGGAAGATCATCCCGATCTCATGACGCTGCTTTCGCAGGTCTCCTTCACTGAGCCCGGTCAGTTCGACGCCATCCACGATGACCTGGCCCGACGTGGGACGCTGCAGCAAATTGATATTGCGCAATAGCGTTGACTTTCCCGCACCGGAAAATCCGATAATTCCATGGATGGTTCCGGCCTGGATTTCCAGCGAGACATCCTTGACGGCCGTGAATTGATCTTGGCCCTTGCCGAAGGCGGTCGTTACGTTTTCAAGACGAATCATCATCGCTCCCTTGGTGCTTGGTTATGCGGAGCGCACTTCGCGAAAATCATCTGCGTTCCACAGATTTTCCGTCGCGAAGTGAAAGTACTCCATCGGTTCTGGCTGTAGCACCGCTCCCTCTCGGGTGGTTGCTGCGACGTCGTTGAGCCAGATCTCTCAGTCGCTCTGGATGGTGTGCGTTCGGTTGTACGAGCCGAACAATTCAAGTCTGGAGTCCACGCCCGCAGGCCGGCAAACGTTACTTCAATCGGCGTCATCAAGTCATAGTCCGGACGGATCCACGCTGAAATCACGCAATAATCCACGTAGCAATCTGACACATTTCGCTACTTCCCCTCTTTGTGACGAAAGCCTTGCAGTTTCTGCCCATCTCTCGCTGGCTTGTGCCAGCAATCTTGGGTGGGGAATTCAGCGATGCCTACGGTGGTTGTAGCAGATGCAGACCAACGAGAGGACCCCATGAAGATCGCAATTACCGGTGCCACCGGACAGCTTGGAAATCTAGTCATCGAGGCGCTGCTGGCGCGCGGGGCGAATGCCGCTGATCTGGTCGCAATTGGCCGCTCCGAGCAGAAGCTGGAACCGCTGGCAGGCAAAGGCCTGGAAACCCGCGTTGCCGATTACAACGCCCAGCCAACTCTCGTGTCCGCACTCGAAGGCATAGACAAGCTGCTGCTGATTTCGGCCAGCGAGGTGGGCCAGCGCGTTGCCCAGCATGAGAACGTCATCAATGCCGCCAAGCACGTGGATGTCTCGCTGATCGCCTACACCTCAATTGCCAACGCCCTGTCCGGCGGCATGAAGCTCGCCGAGGAGCACATCGCCACCGAACGGCTGCTGGCCGGATCCGGCATCGACTACGTGCTGTTGCGCAATGGATGGTACATCGAGAACTACACCGACCAGTTGATGGGCTACCTCAACAGCGGCACGGTGCTCGGTGCCGCCGGCGATGGCAAGATCAGCGCTGCCGCCCGTGCAGACTACGCGGATGCCGCTGCGGCCGTGCTGCTTTCCGAAGAAAACCAGAACGGCAGGATCTACGAGCTGGGCAGCGACAAGCCATTCACCCTCGCCCAGCTTGCTGGCGCGGTTGGCGCTGCCGCCGGCCAGGACATCGCCTACCAGGAAATGGATCCCGGGCAACTGGAAAAGATCTACGCTGATGCCGGCGTCCCCGGACCGTTCGCGCACATCCTCGTCGATACCGACATGCGCATTCGAGAAGGAGCGCTGGAAGTGGACTCCGGGGAGCTGGCTCAGCTGATCGGCCGCGCCCCGGCTTCCTTGGGCAAAGTCATCAAGGACAACCTGGACAAGTAGCCCAGGTGCACTAGGGTTCCAGCGGGCAGGCATTGGCGGCGATCGAGGCCGCGGTGCCTGCCCGCCGCTTTAACGCGTCACAACCCGGAATATTCGCGCGGCAATGCCGAAATTGCCGCGCAAACCCATGGTGCTGCGTGTCACAACCGCGTGGCGAGTTCCCGCTCCCGTAAATTTGCGCATACTTCATCCCCACCTGCAGAGGAGATCAAAGCATGCCACGAGTACGTTTAAGATCAGTTGCCTGCGCGGCAGCCATCGCCTTGGGCCTGGGAGCTTTCTCAGCGCTTCCGGCGAGCGCCGAACCACGGCACACCCAGAAGGACCCGACCGCCATCGGCACTGGAGGCGCAGTCTCGTCGGTCGATCCGGAAGCCACCGCTGCCGGCATCGAAATCCTGCGCAAGGGAGGCAACGCCGTCGATGCGGCTGTGGCAACCGCGGCGGCACTGGGCGTCACCGAACCCTATAGCGCAGGCATTGGCGGCGGCGGATACTTCATGCACTACGATGCGAAGTCGGGCAAGGTCAGCACCATCGACGGCCGCGAAACCGCCCCGGCAGGCATTGGGCATGATGCCTTCATCGATCCTGGAACCGGCGAGCCGTATAACTTCACCCCGGACCTGGTCACCAGTGGTGTGGCCGTAGGCGTGCCCGGGACAGTGGCCACCTGGCAGCGCGCACTGGATAATTGGGGTTCGCAGAACCTGAAACAGGTTCTGCGGCCGGCGACCCAGATCGCTTCACGCGGCTTTGTCATCGACGAGACGTTCCGCGAGCAGACCCTGGACAACAAGGAACGGTTCGCCGCGTTCACCTCCACGAGCGAATTGTTCCTGCCCGGCGGAGATGCTCCGGAAGTCGGGAGCATTTTCAAGAATCCGGATCTCGCACACACCTACCGGATGCTGGCCAAGCAAGGCATTGATGGATTCTATGAGGGCGAACTGGCTGCCGACATCGCCCAAACGGTACAGGCGCCGCCAAAGAGCGAAGACACCACCCTCCCGGTTCCCGCAGGGCAGCTGGGCACCGCCGACCTGGCCGGCTACGAAGTGGTGGAGCAGGCACCGACAAAGGTGAACTACCGGGGCTACGACGTCTTCGGCATGGCTCCTTCTTCCAGTGGCGGAACGACCATCGGCGAATCTCTGAACATTCTGGGCGAATTCGATTTGCCAGCCATGGAAGAACCCGATGCCTTGCATCATTATTTCGAGGCAACTGCGCTCGCCTACGCTGATCGCGGCAAGTACGTCGGCGACCCCGCGTTCACCAGCGTCCCGACCCGGACCTTGACGGACAAGTTATTCGGCGCGGATCGTGCCTGCGCCATTGATCCGGATCAGGCCGCAACGAAGCCGGTCGCTCCGGGCGACCTTGAAAACTATGATGGCCAATGCCCTGCGGCCACCAGCGAACCGGTAGTGGAGCAGGATACGGAGAACATCTCCACCACCCATCTATCGGTCGTGGACCGTTGGGGCAATGCCGTTTCCTACACGTTGACCATCGAGCAGACCGGCGGCTCGGGCATGGTGGTCCCCGATCGCGGTTTCCTGCTGAACAACGAGCTGACCGATTTCTCCACGGTGTACGACCCGCAGGATCCGAACCGCATTGAACCTGGCAAGCGCCCGCGTTCCTCGATGGCTCCGACCATTGTCCTGCAGGACGGCGAGCCGGTGCTGGCCATTGGCTCCCCCGGTGGTTCAACCATCATCACCACGGTGCTGCAGACCCTGGTGAACCGCATTGATCTGGGCATGGACATCAGCGAAGCCATCGCCGCTCCACGTGCTTCCCAGCGCAATACGGCAGTGGTCACGGCGGAACCGGAGTTCATCCAAGCCCACGGTTCGGCGCTCGAAGCCTTCGGGCACAAGCTCGCGCCAGCTGGGGATTCCTTCACTCCGCAGGCGGAAATCGGGGCGGTTGAAGCGGTGGAAATCGCTGCCGACGGCACACTCACCGCCGCGGCCGAGCCCACGAGGCGCGGCGGCGGTTCAGCCATGGTGCTGCAGCCAACCGAATAGGCCCGCAGGCAGACGACGGCCCCCGGCAACTTCAT
>NZ_JBLVOJ010000012.1:109734-123226 GCF_053543715.1 Glutamicibacter sp. AGC46 | reverse complement strand
AAGGTGCGGGGGGCCCGCCGTCTGCTGCGCTAGCAGGCGATGCGCCTAGGCCTGCGCGGCCATCCGGTTGGAGATCTTGTACCGGGCTGCGCGGTGGGTGTCCTTCACGCGGTCGCCGGCGCCGAACATCTTGTGGCGCAGCGAGCCCTCGGTGTATTCGGTCTTGTAGACCCCGCGCGCCTGCAGCTCGGGAACCACGTACTCGACGATGTCCTCGAAGGTGCCCGGTGTGACGGCATAGGCGAGGTTGAAGCCGTCCACGTCGGTGTACTCCACCCAGTCGATGAGCTTCTCGGCTACCTCGGCGCCGGAACCGACGGAGACCGGGCCGAATCCGCCCACGCCGATCCATTCGGCCAGCTGGCGGATGGTCCACGGCTTGCCGGTATCGCCGCTGGCCTTCTTGAAGGTTTCCACCGAGGACTGGATGGCGTTGGACTTCACGTCGTCGCCGATGACATCGTCGGGGCCGTAGACGGACATGTCGATGCCGGTCCAGCCCGACAGCAGTGCGAGCGATCCCTCGATATCCACGTAGGAGCTGTAGTCCTGGAACTTCGCCTGGGCAAGTTCGGTGGTTTCGGCGGTAATGATGGTCTGCATGGCGAAGACCTTGATGTCGTAGCGGCCACGCCCGGCGGCCTCGGCAGCGTCACGGATCTTGCTGACCGCTTCCTTCAGCAGGTCGCGGGTGGGGCAATTGACGAAGATCGCTTCGGCGTTCGACGCGGCGAACTCGGTGCCGCGCTTGGAGGCGCCGGCCTGGTAGATCACCGGGGTGCGCTGGGTGGACGGCTCGGTGATGGCGATGCCCGGAACCTTGAAGTACTTGCCTTCGTGCTCGATCGGGTGCACCTTGGCCGGGTCGGTGTAGACGCCGGTGGCCTTGTTGTTCTGCACCGCGTCGTCTTCCCACGAGCCTTCGAGCAGCTTGTAGACCACCTCGAGGTACTCATCGGCGTGGTTGTAGCGCTCGTCGTGCTCCATCTGGTCTTCCTGGCCCATATTGCGGGCCGCCGATGGCAGGTAGCCGGTGACGACATTCCAGCCCACGCGGCCGTTGGTCAGGTGGTCCAGGGTGGCCAAGCGGCGGGCGAAAGCGTACGGGTGCTCATAGGCGGTACCTGCGGTGACGCCGAAGCCGAGGTTCTCGGTCACAGCGGCCATGGCGGAAACCAGCATCATCGGGTCGTTGACCGGCGCCTGCGCGCCGGAGCCCAGCGGGGTCACGTTGGTGCCCTTGTACACGTCGTAGGTGCCCAGCACGTCGGCAAGGAACAGCCCGTCGAACTTCCCCTTTTCCAGCACCTTGGCCAGGTGGGTCCAGTAGCCCAGGGTGTTGTAGGTCGAGGCCTTGTCCTGCGGATGGCGCCACAGGCCCGGCGACTGGTGCACCACGCAGCTCATGTCGAATGCGTTGAATAGGATCTCGCGCTTGTTCTCGCTCATGGCTTTGCCCCCATAGGTTGGTAATCGTGGAAAGTTGCTGGTGTGCGTCGCAGGCCCTCAGGCCCGCTGGGTCGAATCCTCGCCGGTGACGGACAGCCGTTGCGGCTGGACCCCATTGATCTCGTAGTCCCCGACGATGCGCGCCTTGTAGATCGCCGGGTTATGCGTGGCGATGGTGCGCGCATTGCGCCAGTGCCGGTCCAGGTTGCAGCCGCTTCTGGTGGAAGAGGCGCCCAGTGCGTCGAAGAGCTTGCTGGTCACGCCGATGGCCAGTGGCTGCACCACGGTTTGCGCGCGGTTGGCGGCCAGCTCGCATACTGCGTAGCGTTCCTCGTCGTTCAGTCCCGGATCGCCCAAGGCGGCTTCAACTTCAAGGACTGCGCCGATCACCACGGAGTCGGCAGCGAAGGACTCCGCGGAAACTTCGCCCACCAGCTGGAGGACCTGGGGTTCCTGGTATACCGGCACCCCGGTTCCAGTGGTGAAGATGCGGGTGCGCGCCTGCACCGCGTGACGCAGGTCGTTCAGTGCGGCGCGGGCGATGCCCGCCTGCACGGCCATGAGCACCAGCTGGAAGATCGCCGCTTCGGAGTCATTGGTCTGCTGCGGCATGAAGCAATCCACCGGGACCTGGTGGAATTCGGTGGTGCCGGTTCCGGTGAGGCCCTGGCCGAACCCATCCCAGTCGTCGAGGATCTTGACGCCGCTGCGCTGGGTGGAGACCACGGCGATCTGGCGGCCGGCGAGCTCCGGGTGGGCCACCGCAACGGTGGTCCAGTCGGCAAAAATGGTGCCGGTGCAGTAGTACTTTTCACCGTCGATCACCCAGCGTCCATCCAAGACGCTGGCCTTGGTGTTCAAGGTGCCCAGGGCGTTGCCACCGCGTTCGGTGTAGGCGTTGCCGATAATCTGCCCGGCAGCGATGCGAGCGACCCACTTCTTGCGCAGTTCTTCGTCGTCCAGCACCAAGACATTCTCAACGAATGCGATATGCGCGCGCCACAGCTGGCCTACGTGGGAGTCCGCCTCGGAAAGCTCGATGAGCAAGCGGAAGACATCCACCAGCCGTGCACCATAGCCCCCGTCGGCAACGGAAAGGCGCAACGCACCGAACCGCTCGCGATTCAGCAGGCCTACCTGCTCGAAAGGAAGCACGCGGTTCAAGTCGCGGTCCTTGGCGGTTGCGGCGATCTGCGCAAAAACGGGACGGAAGATTTCGGCCAGCCGGTCGTATTGCTCATCCGCACTTGGTCCGGGGGTGATTTTCAGCAATTGCCTAGTCGGCAACTGTTCTTCAAACTTGTCCAGGTCCATTGCGGTGGCCTGCGAAGGGTCACTGAGCTGGTTGAAGTCCAGTCCGAGGGCATTGTGCGATTCACCAATAGGCATCAGGGTTCTCAATTCTTTCCATCGGTCCTGGCGGTAGCACCGTCCCGCTATTGGGGTGGTTGCTGCGGCGTCGTGGAGCCAGATCTCTCAGCCGCTCTGGATGGGTCGTAATTCATTTGTAACGGTAATAAACCGGTGATTCCAACCCGCGAAGTCACATTTCGTCCCAGTGCCGGCAGTGCCCATCTTCAAATTTCACAGCCTATTCCGTGTCCTGCCGAAGATGAGTTGCAAAGTTTTGCTTAATGTCGAGCAAACCGGCCTGCAATAAAATAAATAACGAAATTTCTGGGCAATGTGACGTAGTTGTCGAAGATTTTTTCATATTACGCGAGATTTGCGTTCAAATCGTTCGACTCGTTGTAATGGACACGTAACCATCCCGAGCGGCCGAGAGATCTGGCTCGTTGACGCCGCAGCAACCACCTTTGGAGTTTTGCTCTGCAGGCCGGTGCTACCGCCAGGACCGATGGAGATGAACATGACTCTTTCCTTTGCAGCGCCCGAGGCAGCTCCCGTTGTCTCAGCTTCAAGCGCCCTGGACGTGCAGTTCAGCAACGTGTCGCGGACCTTCACCACCAAGATGGAAAGCCGCACCGTCCTGGCCGATATCAACCTGCAAATTCCAGCAGGTCAAGTCGTGGCCATTCTTGGAGCCAGCGGTTGCGGAAAATCCACGCTGCTGCGTTCAGTATCGGGCTTGGACCACCCCACCACCGGCACCATCCGCACCGGCACCCGCGAGGTCACCGGCATCAACGAGTTATGCGCCGTTGCTTTCCAGGAGCCCCGGCTGCTGCCATGGCGCTCGGTTCGCCAGAACATTGCACTGGGCCTGGCACCGGAAACCGATAAGCGCTCCGGCAACGCGCTGATCGAGGAGTTGATCGAGCTGACCGGTCTGAGCCATGCAGCCAGCTTGCGCCCACGCGAGATCTCCGGAGGCATGGCGCAGCGGGTTTCGCTGGCTCGCGCGCTGGCTCGGCGCCCGGGTGTATTGCTTCTTGATGAACCCTTTGGCGCCCTCGATGCGCTGACACGCTTGAAGATGCAGGATCTGCTGCTCTCGATTCACGCATCGTTCCCCACCACCGTTCTCATGGTGACCCATGATGTGGACGAGGCGTTGACTCTGGCTGACCGCGTGATTGTTCTGGGGCGAGGCGCTGGGCATAGTGCAGCGGGCGTCATCGAAGATCTGTCCATCTCAGCTGGGCATCCACGCCGGCATACCGATGAAAAGTTCGTTGCAGATCGCCTGCACCTATTGCGCCTGCTCGGCGTCGACCCAACCAACCATTAGTCCCGGCCACGCCGTGGGTCCCGAACCATTCGTCCCCTTTGCCTTTTCACCTACACCGCTTGCACGCACAATTCTAGGATTCTCCATGCTTTTGAACCGTCTCACCCGCCGCACTGCATTGTCCGCCGCCGCCTTGATCGTTGGCGCAGTTGCCCTGACCGGCTGTGCTGGCGAAAACGCTACAGCCTCCTCGGATGGTCAGACCCTGTCCATCGACTTTGCCACTTACAACCCGCTGAGCCTGGTACTCAAGGAAAAGGGATGGTTGGAAGCAGCCGCCAAGGAGCAGGGCGTAAATGTCGAATGGATCCAGTCCGCAGGTTCCAACAAGGCCAATGAAGCTCTTCGCGCCGACGCAATCGATGTTGGTTCCACAGCCGGTTCCGCTGCGCTCCTGAACCGTTCTAACGGTGCACCCATCAAGACCATCGCACTGTATTCGCAGCCGGAATGGGCGGCCCTGGTAGTGGATAAGGACTCGAAAATCGAGTCCGTTGAAGATCTCGCTGGCAAGACCGTGGCCGCTACAAAGGGCACCGACCCATACTTCTTCCTGCTGCAGGCGCTGGAATCCGCGGGCTTGAGTGAAGCTGACATCAAGCTGCAGAACCTCCAGCATGCCGATGGACGTACCGCCCTGGCCAACGGCTCGGTTGATGCCTGGAGCGGTTTGGATCCGATCATGGCCGCTGCCGAAAAAGACGGCGCGCAACTGGTTTACCGGAACTTGGATTTCAACACCTACGGTGCGCTGAACGCTCGCGAAGACTTCATTGATCAGAGCCCCGAACTCGCCCAGCTCGTTGTCGATGCCTACGAAAAGGCTCGTGGCTGGGCAGCTGACAATCCCGAGGAAACCGCAGAAATCCTGGCCGACGTAGCAGGGCTCGAACCAGGAGTTGCTGCCACCGTCATTGAGGAACGCTCCAATCTGGACGTTCCGGCAGTTCCCGACGCCAAATTCACTGGAGTCCTGAGCAAGATTGCTCCCACGCTGGTCGCTAGCGGCGATGTCTCGGAGCAGGAATCCGTTGATGAAGCTCTGGAAACCCTCATCGATGACCAGTTTGCCGTCAAGGCAGACGCAACAAAGATCTCCGGAGAGTAACCAGCCATGAGTCCCACTAACGTGGCTGGAACCCGCGGAAGCCAAACACCTGCCAAGCAGAAGGCCAGCATGGCCGCAACGATCCTGCGTGCCCCGAAATGGCTGCTTGCGCTGGTCTTGCCGCTGACCACCCTGGCTGTGTGGCAATTTGTCACCGTTACCGGAATCGTTGCTCCGTGGACACTGCCAACTCCGGGTTCAGTGGTTTCTGCTGCCATTGAGCTCTTCCAGGATGGCGAACTCGGAAAGCACATCGGCATCTCCACTCAGCGTGTTCTTCTCGGTTTCGCCTTCGGATCATTGCTGGGCTTGGCGCTGGGTGCGCTTGTCGGGCTGTCCAAATTGGCAGATGCATTTCTGGGACTGAGCATCAGCGCCCTGCGTGCAGTCCCTTCCTTGGCTTGGGTTCCGCTGCTGGTGCTCTGGATGAAAATGGGTGAAGATTCCAAGGTCACACTCGTGATCATTGGTGCCTTCTTCCCGGTCTTTACCACCGTCGCCTTGGCGTTGCGCCATGTCGATGCCCACCTGGTCGAAGCAGCCCGCGCCTTCGGGTTGAAGGGATTGAAGCTGCTGCGCACCGTCCAGCTGCCCGCAGTGGTCCCTTCGATCTTCTCCGGACTGCGTTTGGCACTAGCCCAAGCTTGGCTCTTCCTGGTCGCAGCCGAACTCCTCGGCGCGTCAATGGGCCTTGGCTTCTTGCTCACCGACTCGCAGAACAACGGCCGATTGGACCGCCTAATCATGACCATCGTGCTGCTGGCCGTCTTTGGAAAGATCACCGATGCCCTGCTGTCGATAGCAGAACGCTGGGCTATCAAGCGCTGGACCTGAAACCGGACCAGCTAGTACCCGCTGACAAAACTACCCCTCACCAAAGAAAGTTTGCGATGACCACCGAATTGGCAACAACCTCAACTCAAGTTTCAGAGGCAGCACGCCAGGAATTCTGGGACGAAGCGGCGAACCTCTTGGATTGGGACACCCCGTGGCACACCACCAGCCGCATCATTCCGGCCGATCCGGATGCCAAGCGCGGACCGGAAATTTCTTGGTACCTCGGCGGCAAGCTGAACGCCGCAGTGAACTGCGCCGACCGCCATGTAGCTGCGGGACGCGGCCAGAAGGTCGCACTGTATTTCGAAGGCGAGCCCGGTGACCGGGTAGCCGTCACCTACAAGAATTTGCAGGAGCGGGTCTCCCAGGCAGCCAACGCCTTGGAATCCCTGGGTGTGGTGAAGGGCGACCGCGTGGTCATTTACCTGCCGGTGCTCATTGAAACAATTGTCATCACCTTGGCTTGCGCCCGCATCGGCGCCATCCACTCGCTGGTCTTCGGCGGGTTCTCCGCCGAAGCGCTGAGGTTCCGTGTGGAGGACACCAAGGCAAAGGTCCTGGTCACCACCGACGGCCAGTTCCGCCGTGGCACTTCGGTTCCGGTCAAAGGCAACGCCGATGCGGCCGTTGCCGGCGAGAACGAAATCGAAAAGGTCCTGGTTATCCGCCGCACCGGCGACGAAATCCCGTGGACCGAAGGCCGCGACATCTGGTGGCATGAGGTGGTTGATACCCAGTCCACCGAGCACCACGCGCAGGCATTCGATGCGGAAACACCGCTGTTCATCATGTACACTTCGGGAACCACCGGCCAGCCGAAGGGCTTGGTTCACACCACCGGCGGGTACCTGACGCAGGCGGCCACCAGCTACAACCTGCTGTTCGCCAACCCGGACGAGTCCCAGCGCGCCAAGGACGTGCACTGGTGCACCGCCGACCTCGCCTGGGTCACCGCGCATACCTACGAGATCTACGGCCCGTTGGCCAATGGCGTCACCCAGGTAATCTACGAGGGCGTCCCCAACGCCCCGCACCCGGGCCGCCACTTCGAGGTCATTGAACGCTACAAGGTCACCAGCTACTACACCGCTCCCACCTTGGTCCGCTCGTTGATGGGCTGGTTCCCGGATGGCATCCCGGCCCAGTACGATCTGTCCTCGGTGAAGATCGGCGGCACTGTGGGTGAAGCCGTCAATCCCGAGGCATGGAAATGGTTCCGCCAGCAGATCGGCCGGGACAGCGAAGCAGGACTGCCGATGGTTGACACCTGGTGGCAGTCCGAATCCGGCGCGACCGTGCTTTCTCCCCTGCCGACCGATGGACATTTCAAGCCAGGCTGCGCCGCACGCGCGCTGCCGGGCATCTCGGTGGACATTGTCGACGATGGCGGCCTGAGCGTGCCAGCCAACCAGCAGGGCAATATTGTCATCACGCGCACTGGCCCGTCGATGGCCCGTACCGTATGGGGCAACCCGACGCGCTACTACACCAGCTACTGGGAACAATACGTAGAGCAGGGCTGGTTCTTGGCTGGCGACGGTGCTCGCTTCGATGAGGACGGCGATATCTACATCCTGGGCCGCACCGACGACGTGATCAATATTTCCGGCCATCGGCTTTCCACCATTGAAATCGAATCGGCATTGGTCACCCACCCCGGCGTGGTGGAAGCCGGCGTTTGCCCCACCCCGGATTCCAAGACCGGACACGCTGCAACCGCCTTCGTGGTACCGCTGGACAAGACCCTGGTTGCCGAGTCGCCTGACGAGCAGCTCGTTGCACGGCAGGCCGAGTTCATTGCTGAACTCCGTGATACCGTCGCGGTGCAGATCGGCCCGATTGCCAAGCCGCGGGAAATCGTCCTGGTTCCGGATGTGCCCAAGACCCGTTCGGGCAAGATCATGCGCCGCCTGCTCACCCAGCTGTTCGAGGGCACCACGCTCGGCGACACAACGAGCCTGCAGAATGAGCCGTGCATTCCGGAGATCAACGCGATCTGCCGCGCGCGCGGCTAATCGCTGCTCCCAAGCCCCTTGGGGTTAAACAAATGAAGCTTCTTCCCCGGCTGGGGAAGAAGCTTCATTTGATTTGCCGGTTAGGAATCCCCGGCCGTTGGCTTCTGGCTCTGGCCATCGGCCGCGCTGCCCTTGCCGTCCTGCACCGGGTCAGCGGTGGCTTCGGTGGCGAAAAGCTTCACTTCGGAGGCCCTTCCCTCGGCCCTGACCAAAGGGATTTCGGTGGTCATCAAGCTGAACTGGCCACCCTCATGGCGGTCAACCGCCTGGCCCACGGACTGCTCCAGGACCTTTCGAGCCACCTTGCCGCGAAGCACCAGCGGATCCTTGCTCAGGTCCTTCCACAACGCCACGCAGAGCAGGAGCATCACAATCACGAATGGCAGCGCCGAAACAATAGTGATGTTCTTCAGCCCGGTCAATGCCTCCGCCGGATGATCGCCGCCAGCCAGCAGCATCACCGCGGCCACAGCGCCGGTGGCCACGCCCCAGAAGATCACGGCCTTCTTGGATGGCTCTTCAGCGCCGCGTTCGCTGAGCGCACCCATCACGATCGAGGCCGAGTCTGCGCCGGTCACGAAGAAGATCGCAATCAGCAGCACGGTGACGACCATCAGCACGGTAGCCATCCAGCCCGACAGCGGGAGGCTGCCAAGCATGTCGAAGAGGATCAAATCGAAGTTGATGTCTGGTGCGCCATCAACAATGCTGGCCAGCTTTTCCCCGGTTTCCCCGGCGCGTTCAGCGCGTTCCTGAATACCGATGGCGCCACCGCCGAAGATTGCGAACCAAATCAGGGTGACACTGGATGGAACAAGCAGCACACCGGTGACGAACTGGCGAATAGTGCGGCCACGGGAAATGCGGGCGATGAACAAGCCGACGAATGGGCTCCAGGAGATCCACCATGCCCAGTAGAAGACAGTCCACGAGGACAGCCAATCAGACATTGCACCGTCGCCGGCGGCCGTACGCGAGGCCATCTCTGGCAAGTCGCCGATGAAAGCGCCAATGGCATCGGGAATGACGTTCAGGATGAACAGAGTTGGGCCGCCAATGAAAACGATCAATGCGATGATCAGTGCCAATACCATGTTGGTGTTGGACAACCACTGGATACCGCGCTCGATGCCGGAAACGGCAGAAGCGACAAACAATGCGGTCAGAATGCCAATGATGATAACCAGAACGCCGGAACCGACCTTCTCCATCATCCCGGTGGCCTGGATGCCGCCGCCAATCTGCAATGCGCCCAGACCCAGCGAACAAGCCGAACCGAAGAGCGTGGCGATGATGGCCAGGATATTGATGGTGCGCCCGCCCCAACCATGGATGGCCCGGTCGCCGAAGATCGAGCTGAACATGGCTGAGAACAGCTGGGGGCGTCCCAGCCGGAAGCTGCCGTACGCCATGCCCAAGCCAACGATGGCGTACATGGCCCATGGGAATAAGGTCCAGTGGAAGAGCGTGGTGCCCATAGCGGTGCTCAATGCATCACTGGTGGAACCTTCCACCGTTCCCGGAGGAGGCGACATGTAGAAGTACAGCGGCTCGCCCACGCCGTAGAAGACCAAGCCGATGCCCATGCCGGTTGCGAACATCATCGAGATCCACGAGACCGTGGAGAACTTTGGCGTCTCGCCGTCCTTGCCCAGCGGGATGCGTCCAAAGTTCTTGGCCGCTACGACGATGGCGAAGACCGCGAAAACCGCGGCAGCAATGACAAAAAGCCAGCCAGTGTTGGTGATAACCCAGTCAAGGGCCGCGCTGGAGGCCTTGCCCAGCCCTTCGGGGCTAGCGAAACCCCAAATAATAAAGGCCAGCGCTAGAGCGCCGGCGATTCCGAATACCCAGTAATCCGTACCGGAAAGTGAGTACTTCTTAGGTCGTCTGTGACGAACTGAATGCAGTTCCTCAACGAGGTCGCCGATTGATTGATCCGTCTGCTTCATTGCGGTCTTCCTTCACTGGTGAGATCCCGCGGATAAGATCCGGGCGGAATCTGCCGAGCCATCGCCTCTCGAGTAAACGATCGCCATGCAGTGTGATTGATTGCGAATTGCTTTTCGGGTGTCGGTCCACTGTGTCTAAATCTCGCGTTGAAGCAGCCTGAAAGAAACAACCATTCTCCGCTAATATCCCGCGAATTATTCCTGCGAGTTGACTCGATTTAGCACGATTTTGACACGATAAATCCCAAAATGGGCCTTTTCCAGCATGGTCGACATCTCATCAAGGGTCAAATCAGATCCTTGATTTCTCGCCGTTTCCGGATCTTCAGCACCCCGGGATCACATTGTTTACGCTGGCAGCGCCATCCATGTGAGCTTCCTCGCCCCACAGGATTTTTCGCTCCCCGAACCCGTGGAATCATCAATTGGACCGCAATATTTCCCAAGATAAAACCACGCACTATTCGCTTTCTTATTTCGGGTGAAATGTCTGCGATTTCGTAATTTTCCTCCCCCAGAAGCAAACCACGCTTGAACATGCATCATACGGAATACTTACTAATGAAGCACCGATTCAACCAGTCAGCTGGAGTCCACCCACTTTTAACGCGAAATACACTGGAACTTATCTTGACTGATTCAAAATAAGCAGGCATGCTGGGTACATGACATCACAGGCAAGGATCGAGCAGGTGCTGAAGGCGGCATCGATGCGGGTCACGCAACCGCGCGTTGCGGTACTTTCCGCCGTCGCGACGCACCCGCACGCGGATACCGAGACTATCATTTCGGCTGTCCGTGAAGATCATCCCAATGTGTCGCACCAAGCTGTCTACGATTCACTCAGGCTCTTCACGAAACTGGGTGTCATTCGGCAGATACAGCCACAGGGCCATACTGCCCGCTATGAAGCCCGCGTTGGCGACAATCACCACCATGTGGTGTGCCGCCAGTGCGGAACGCTGGCGGACGTCGACTGCGCTGTCGGCGGCGCCCCGTGCCTGCATGCTTCCAATGACCATGGGTTCAGCATTGATGAAGCCGAAGTGATCTATTGGGGCACCTGCCCGGATTGCCAGGCTGCGAACGCATAGTTGCTGTCTAAGTAAACCCCTAGATTTGCCATCGTCATCAGCGCAGCTGCTGCGCGATGGATAAAACCAGATAAACCCTAAACAATCCGGAAGGAAAGAGCACATGTCTGAGATGACTGCAGGTCAGTGCCCAGTAGTTGGCGGCGCGGGTCGAATTCACCCTACCCAGGGCAATGCCAACACCGAATGGTGGCCGAATAAGCTGAATCTGAGGATTCTGGCCAAGAACCAGCAGGTTTCCAACCCGCTGGACGAGAACTTCGACTACATTGAAGCCTTCAATGCCCTCGACTTGTCGGCAGTAAAAGCCGACCTGACCGAAATCATGACCCAGTCGCACGACTGGTGGCCAGCAGACTTCGGCCACTACGGCCCGTTCTTCATCCGCATGGCTTGGCACTCCGCAGGCACCTACCGCTCGCACGACGGCCGTGGCGGCGGCGGCGCAGGCCAGCAGCGCTTCGCTCCGCTGAACTCGTGGCCTGACAACGTTTCGCTGGACAAGGCTCGCCGCCTGCTGTGGCCAGTGAAGAAGAAGTACGGCCAGTCGATTTCCTGGGCCGACCTTATCCTGCTGGCTGGCAATGTGGCTCTGGAAGACATGGGCTTCGAGACCTTCGGTTTCGCCGGCGGCCGCAAGGACGTTTGGGAAGCAGATGACGATGTCTACTGGGGCCCTGAAAAGGTCTGGCTGGACAGCGAACGCTACACCGGCAAGCGAGACCTGGATGCTCCTCTGGCAGCAGTGCAGATGGGCCTGATCTACGTGAATCCTGAGGGTCCTGACGGAAATCCGGATCCGCTGGCCTCGGCCGTAGACATCCGCGAAACCTTCCGCCGCATGGGCATGAACGACGAGGAGACCGTCGCGCTGATCGCCGGTGGCCACACCTTCGGCAAGACCCACGGCGCGCATGCCGATGACAAGATCGGCCCGGATCCAGAAGCAGCTCCGCTCGAAATGCAGGGACTGGGCTGGAAGAACGGCCACGGCACCGGCAAGGGCGCGGACACCGTCTCCTCGGGTCTTGAAGTCACCTGGACCTACCACCCAACCCGCTGGGACAACGAGTTCTTCCACATCCTCTTCGCCTACGAATGGGAACTGTTCGAATCCCCAGCAGGCGCCAAGCAGTGGCGCCCGGTCAACAATGGCGGAGCCGGCTTGGTCCAGCCTGCATTCGAGACCTTGGAACACCGCGAGCCACGCATGCTTACCAGCGACCTGGCCCTGCGCTTCGACCCGGTCTACGGCCCGATCTCCAAGAACTTCAAGGAGAACCCAGACCAGTTCGCAGACGCCTTCGCCCGCGCATGGTTCAAGCTGACCCACCGTGACATGGGCCCGAAGTCCCGCTACTTCGGCCCAGAGGTTCCCGCTGAGGACCTGCTCTGGCAGGATCCACTGCCAGCAGCTCCGCAGACCACCTTGGGTGCAACTGAAGTTGCCGCACTTAAAGCCCTGATCAACGATTCGGGACTGACCGTCCAGCAGCTGGTATCCACGGCTTGGAAGGCCGCTTCGACCTTCCGCACCTCGGATAAGCGCGGCGGCGTTAACGGCGGCCGCATCCGCCTGGAACCACAGGTCTCCTGGAGCGTGAACCAGCCTGAGCAGCTCAAACCGGTAATTGCCAAGCTGGAAGAGATTGTTGACAACTTCAACGCCACTTCCGGGATCAAGGCTTCCTTCGCGGACGTCGTTGTCCTAGCCGGCAACGTCGGAGTCGAGCAGGCAGCCCTGGCAGCTGGCCAGCAGGTCGAGGTTCCATTCACCCCGGGCCGCGTAGACGCAACCCAGGAGCAAACCGACGTTGACCAGTTCGCATGGCTGGAACCAGTTTCCGACGGATTCCGCAACTACGACTCGGGCTTCGTCAAGCTGCCTAGCGAGTACCTGCTGATCGACCGCGCGAATCTGCTGGGCCTCTCGGCACCGGAAGCGACCGTACTGCTCGGTGGACTGCGCGTCATCGGCAATAACTGGGACGGCTCCAACTTGGGCGTCTTCACCGACACCCCAGGCGCGTTGACCAACGACTTCTTCGCGAACCTGCTGGAGCTGGGGTTGGAATGGACCCCGTCCGCTGACGAGCAGACCTACACCACCACCGATGGCCGCTGGACCGGCAGCCGCGTGGATCTGGTGTTCGGTGCCAACTCCGAGCTGCGTGCACTGGCCGAGGTTTACGCTTCGGATGATGCCAAGGAGAAGTTCGTCAATGACTTCGCCTCCGCTTGGGCCAAGCTCATGGACGCAGATCGCTTCGAACTGCGCAGCAAGTAGCAGCTGCTGGGCCGCGAGCCCGTAGCAATTAGTGCTGGGCTGCTGCTTCCCGCAAGGG
>NZ_JBLVOJ010000012.1:65873-109690 GCF_053543715.1 Glutamicibacter sp. AGC46 | reverse complement strand
GCAAGGGAGGCCCCCCCCAGCACTTGTTTCATGCGGGAGCTGCCCGTCAGAACAGCGTCGCGGCGCCGCTGGCGAAGTCCGGGTTCTCCAGCTTCAGCAGCTCGGACTTGGCTTCCAAGCCTCCCAGGTAGCCGCCCAATGAACCATCGGTGCGCAGCACCCGATGGCAGGGCAGCACGATGGGAATCGGGTTGGTGGCGCAGGCTGAACCGACGGCCCGCACCGCCTTCGGCTTGCCGATCTGCTGCGCCAGCTGGGCGTAGCTCAGGGTATGCCCGTAATCGATATGACCCAGTTCCAGCTGCACCTGGCGGCGGAACTCGGTGGAGAGTTGCAAGTCCACCGGAAGATCGAAGCCATGCCGCTGGCCCGCGAAATACTCCTCCAGTTGCCGGGCGGCACCATCCAGGCTCGACTTGTCGCGCAGGATCCGCGGGCTGAGCTTTTCCGAGAGCACCTCCAGAATCCGGTCATGGCCTTCGGATTCAAAAGCGACCCGGACCAGCCCGGCATCGGTGCTGGCCAGCAGCAAGGCCCCCACGGGGCTATCGACCACGCGATAGGCAACATCAACAAGTTCCCGTGCACGGGCCCGTTCAACGAGCCGGTCCTGCAGCGAGTCGAGGACTTGCGCTTCAGCGGCCGTAGCCTGCTGCCAATAATTTTTTCCGTTCATGGCTGCTCCCGCCATAGTTCTTGGTCATCCATCCGGGCCCGCAGATTCTTGATCCCATCGGCGCCCGAACGCCGGGCGGCAGCTTCGGTGCCGGAAAGGATTCCGGCAATTTGCGCGTAGCTCATTCCGCCCAGGTAGCGGTAGGCCACCACCTGCCGCTGCTTGCCAGGAAGCTGGTTCACCTCATGCCACAGCTGCAGGTTTTCCAACTGCAGATCCGGCCGTTGGGCCGATGGGGCCAGGCTGTCCACGTCTTGGCCGATGAGGATTTCCGGCTTGTTCCTGCGCAACTCGTCAATGGCTTTGTTCCGGGCAATACGCACTAGCCATGCCAGGACATTGGCGTCCTCCGGCAGTTGCGGGTACGCCTTGAGCGCGGCAAGGAACGTTTCGGACCAGGCGTCTTGCGCGCGATGCTCATCAAGCAGGGCACGGCAAACGCGCAGGACGTTCAGTCCATAGTCCTGGACTATCCGCTCGAACGGTGCTTGCATGGCTCTCCTGGAATTCTTGCGCCTTCATGGCTTCTCACCATGTAAACGTACGAGGAGACCATTTTGTGAGGCGTGAACGAAAAAAATTTACTTCTCGCAGAGACCCCATGGATTCCTAGAATGCCACCAGATCCAATTCGCTGGCGATCTGCTCAAGGCGGATCAAGTCCAAGTGGAGCATTTCGCCATTTTCCACGCCTTGGGGATCCGTGGTTCCGGCCAATGCGTCGCGGATGGTGCGCATGGTGGCCCCATGGCTGACAATCATGACCTTGCGCCCGGCATGCCTGCTGGCCAAGTCCAGCAGCGCTGGCACCGCACGGCTCAAGATCTGGGCACGCGGCTCACGCAGGTCCTTGGCAGCAGCCGATTCCGCTTCGCTGACCTCGGCCATGATCCGGCCTTCCAGCGGGCCGAAGCCGCGTTCAATGAGTTCCGGAACAGCGTTCCCCGTCTCGGCCCCGATCTGCTGGGCAATCAGCGCGGCAGTTTCCCGGGCACGTTCCAAGGGTGAAGCAAGTACCAGCGACCAGTTCTGGCCGATCAGCTGGCGCCCGACCTCGCGAGCTTGTTCGCGCCCGGTATCGTTCAACGGGATATCGGTACGCCCCTGCAGGCGCCCTGCAAGGTTCCAATCGGTCTGCCCGTGTCGCACCAGTGCCAGCGAAGTATCCATGACTCCAGCCTAACCGGGGTAATAGGTATCGAAGAATCTCCGATAACAGCTCCAATACGCAACGTTACGACTCATAGTTGGGTCACGAACGGTCATGTTGCGAAGATTATTACACCATCCCGAGCGGCTGAGAGATCTGGTTCGATGACGCCGCAGCAACCTGCCACATCCGGTGGTTACGGTGCTACCGCCAGAAACGATGCAGCCGCCTACCCGTTGGACGACAGCAGGAAGCGACATTGATTCCGGGATTCCTGCCTCGATCGCGGTCCGCCCTGCGGAGCCCGCGAAACCCCAATCGACGAGGAGTCGTAAGCCACCATGGCAGATCACAAGTTTGGATTCCGCACCCGCGCATTGCATGCCGGAGGCACCCCCGATGCCGAGCATGGCTCACGCGCAGTGCCGATCTACCAGACCACTTCGTTCGTCTTCAAGGACGCTGACGATGCGGCCAACCTCTTTGCCCTGCAGAAGTACGGCAACATCTACTCGCGTATCGGCAACCCGACCGTAGCGGCTTTCGAAGAGCGCATGGCTTCGCTGGAAGGCGGCATCGGAGCGGTAGCCACCGGCTCGGGCATGGCCGCGGAATTCGTCACCTTCGCGGCCTTGGCCCAGGCAGGCGACCACATTGTGGCTTCCTCGAAGCTCTATGGCGGCACCATCACCCAGCTCGATGTCTCGCTGCGCCGCTTCGGCATCAACACCACTTTCATCGACTCCAATGATCCCGCCGACTTCGAAGCGGCGATCCAGGAAAATACCAAGGCCGTCTACACCGAGGTGGTGGCCAACCCGTCCGGCGACATCGCTGACCTGAAGGGCCTGGCCGAAGTGGCGCACCGCCACAATCTCCCGCTGGTAGTCGATTCGACGCTCACTCCCCCGTACATCCTGCGCCCTATCGAGCACGGCGCGGACATCGTGATCCACTCGGCCACCAAGTTCATCGGCGGGCACGGCACCACCCTGGGCGGCGTGGTCATCGAGTCGGGCAAGTTCAACTGGGGCAATGGCAAGTTCCCCACCATGACCGAACCGGTTGCCAGCTACGGCAACGTCTCCTGGTGGGACAACTTCGGCGAGTACGGCTTCCTGACCAAGCTGCGCAGCGAACAGCTGCGCGACTTCGGACCGGCTCTGCCGGCCCAGTCCGCATTCCAGCTGTTGCAGGGCCTGGAGACCTTGCCGCAGCGCATGGACAACCACCTGTCCAACGCGAAGCAGGTCGCTGCCTGGTTGCAGGCCGATGAGCGCGTGACCTACGTGAACTACGCCGGCCTGGAATCCCACCCGCAGCACGCGCAGGCCAAGGAGCTGCTGCCCATGGGCGTCGGCTCGGTCTTCAGCTTCGGAGTGAAGGGCGGGCGCGAAGCCGGCTCGAAGTTCATCGAAGCCCTGCAGCTGGCCAGCCACCTGGCCAACATCGGCGATGCCCGCACCCTGGTGCTGCACCCGGCCTCCACCACCCACCAGCAGCTGAGCGCCGAGCAGCTGGTCTCCGCTGGCGTGCCAGAAGATCTGATCCGCCTGTCGGTGGGACTGGAAGATGTCGAGGACATCCTCTGGGATCTGGACCAGGCGCTGGCCGCTTCGCAGGAAGCGATTGCCGGTTCCGCCGATGGGTTCGAGGCACCGGCCTATGACGGTTCCGCCTGCGCATTGCCAACCGCTTCGAAGGGAGCAATCTAATGACTGCCGTTGATACCGCTTGGGAAGGCCCGGGAGCCGCACAGCGCCTGGAGATCCTGCGCGACACCAAGTCCATCGCCATTGTCGGCGCCTCGAACAAGCCATCGCGCGCCAGCTATTTCGTGGCTACCTACCTGCTCTCCTCCTCCAAGTACAAGGTGTATTTCATCAACCCGGTACTCGATGAGATCCTGGGCCAGCCGGTGTACAAGTCGCTGGCCGATCTGCCGGAGACCCCGGATCTGGTGGAGGTTTTCCGCAAGCACGATGACCTGCCGACCGTGCTGGACGAGGCCCTGGCCGTAGGCGCGAAGACCATGTGGCTGCAGCTGGGATCCTGGCACGAGGAAGTGGCCCACCGGGCTGAAGCTGCCGGCATGAATGTGGTCATGGACCGCTGCGTGAAGATCGAGCACGCGCGCTTCCACGGCGGCCTGCGCCTGGCTGGATTCAACACCGGCGTGATTTCCTCCAAGCGCCAGGTACTCGCGTAGGAAGTCCAGGACTCCAAGAAATGGGTGCATGCAACGTTGCGTTGCATGCACCCATTTTTCTGCGGCAATTCCCCGGAAATGGCCGGTTTGGTCAACGACGCTGAACTTTTGGACGGAGCATTCCGAAGGAAGAACAAGACCTCTGCCGACCCATGGTCGACGCAATTGGCCCACGGCATGCCGTGGGTATGGCCCCGAAGTGCTCGACGCGTTCAATCACAGATCGAAAAATCTGCAAACCACAGCACTGCAACGCAAAGCCAAACGACCCAAACCCTAAAACAGGCAGGGAGAATCGAGTTCGATTCGCTACGAGCACGAACGAAAGAAAAAAATCCCGCCCGCACTGCCATATGAAAACTCAATTCCCTTGGCCCGAGAACATTCCAGCATCTCGCAATAGCATGGTGCCGCACCCTCGATGCTGCACGGAGTTGAAATTTCTCTGGGCGAGGATTCCCCCTGCGGCACCCAGCTAAAAGGCATCGGAGACAGTACTCTGGGTTGACGCACTATTCAGAATTCTCCGGAAGCAGAAGCCTCCCTGGAAGTGCGCCAATCGACTGGAGATACGAAGGAGCAGACAGTGGATGCAAATCGAAGAACCCTATGGTCCGTGGCCCTCGGGATGAGCTTGACTGCCTTGGTATGCAGCGGGATTGCCCTGTATTCGACGGGGGTCATCATGGATGAGAACAACCTGGACTCATGGCCTGCCCCGGCTCTTTGGGTGGTGGCGATTGTTGGCGTCGTGGGACTGCTGATTAGCTTGCCCGGCTGGTTTGCTACCAAGCAAACCAAAAAGGCTTCCTAGCTGTTGCTTCCCTTGTCCATAATAGGAGCGCTCTGCCGGACGGCCTAGTTCTTTTGACCAGTCATGTCTCCTGGCGGGGTTAGTTCCCGAAGTTCGGGATGTATGGTTCGCATAGCCCGTCGATCTGTTTGAACTCTTGCGGGTTCATTCCTTCCAACGCTTCCGGTCCGTCCGATTGACCGCTGGCCCAGTACCAGAAGGCTTCCTTGCTGATGGCCAGGTTGCGGGCTTCGCAGCTGCTGTACCAGCGCGCGGTCACGTCGCCTTCCACGTAGGTGGTGTATCCGAACAGCTTCCCGGTTTCATCGGTCGTCTTCGCCGCGGCGAAGATGATGTAAGGCCAGGATCCCAGGTCCCATCCGTCGCGTCCCCACCCTGGAACTTCGTACCACCCGGTGCCGGCCAGCGATTCCATCCAGTCATACCCTTCGCCGTACATATCGCGCTCGACAGTTGCCGGGACGGTAACGGTTTCGCGGCTGTCTTTGGTCGTGGTCTGCGTAGGTTTTTGCATCCTTTCGCTTCACGGAAAGAGGGGCAGGTTGCCAGCCTCCCGCCGAAGCCCTCCCCCGGTTGTTTTTTGCCTGCTGGCGAAATGAAATGAAGCGGGGCCAGCCGGAAACCCATCAACCCGTCAGGGGTGCGCAATCCACGAAAATCTCGGGCCGAAAGAAGCGACGAAGGAGCGCGGACCCGAGAATTTCTGGTGGAGCACGCCCGAAGCGCAGCGAGCGGCTTGTGGGTTTGTAGGTGGCCCGTACACTCCGAAGGACAGCAGCAAAAAACAGGAAAGACCGGACGAAGTCCGGGCTAACAGCCGGCCGTGCCAGCGGACGCCCGATACACTCTGGAGGCGAGCTTGCGAGTAGCCAGAGTGCTCATACCTTTGCGCCGGAAAGCGGCGGCTCTTATGCCTAGAGCTCCCAGGGCCCCTAATGCCAGATGGCTACGCCAAGTTCATCCCAGATCTGAAAGTTCGAGTTACTACTTCGCAAGTGCAGGCCAAGCGTGTTCGCAAAACGGCCTAGTTGATCTGTCCTGGAACATAGGTAACCGCGTCCTGGAGGAACAAGAACGCCAAGGATAGGGCAGTGCCGTGATCACACGCGTAGCTGAAGACCTCCGCCAAGAATTCCCGATATGGCCGGCCTGTCACGAAGTAATCAGCAGTACATGCGAGTGTTTGCAGCAGCTTGGCACCAGTGGGATCCAAATCTCCCACAGCCTGTGGGACATTTGCCTTGGGGTAATATCCGAGTCCTGCTCGACAAGAAGCTAGCTACCGAAGCACGAGAATGGTACGCCCCCGAAGCAATAAGACACGGGTGATCCCGAAACGTGCTGATGAACATGACCATGAGTAAGACCTGGAACGAACTGGAGCCGCGCAATCCAACTTCGAGCAGCATTTCCTCAGCAGATTTCGAACTTGTCATGCAAATAGCTAAGGAACACGTGGTGAACGCTTCCAGATTCTTTTGAGCAGAGCGCAGAACTGGTGATGGCCAGCAAAGAAATGCTAGCCACCACCAGTTCTGTTTTTAATAAGTTATTCCTGTTTGTCTTGAAGAGAAGTCGGCTTATTTTTAGGTAGCCTCTTGAGAATCAGCACACCGAAGATAACAATCGCTATCGTAGGCAATAGGGCGGGGATCAGGCCAGCTTGAACAAAATGCCAAAACAGCACTTGTAGGAACTCAGTTCCTTCATAGTTCATACTATGTCACCTCCTTAAATTTTCTAGTCAGCGACAGTATAAGCAGTCTTAGGTGTCACTTTCAGATAGAGATAAGTGGTTCCGCCTGATACCTCACCAGTCATTTTGAAGTTCCACTTGACGTATGCAGAGGCCGGAATGCGGCCGTCTGAACGGCTCTTCTCAATCTTGGTACTGATTGAAGAAGCTACACCGCCAAAGCCTTTAACGTTGCCGTTAGAGGCCTTTGAAATGGAACCATAGACTCCACCGCTAAACGTGTAGGTAGCGACGAATGAAGCGCTGTAGGTTGCCGTGGACTCGGAGACTCGGCAATTCTGATTTTGCTGATAGCCGGTACCAGTAGTAACGATGCATCCAGTGATCACTGCTGGTAGTGCGACTCCAGCTGGAGCCTCGAGCCCTTTTTCCAAGGCAATCAACCGATAGGAGTTATCAGCGTAAGTTCTGCGTTCATACGTGTTGGTTGAATCCTTCCAGGTGCTGATCTCTACGGGTTCGTTCACTGGATTAGCGCTGTCCAAAGGAACACCAGATAAAGCCTTCTTGGCTAGAGCATCTTGCTGTGCGGTAGGGACACCATCATTTTTGAGGTGTTCAACGATTTCTTTGTAGTCAGATGAACTTTCAGTAGACGCCGAAAATGCAGGAGAAGCTGCAAAAATGCTTCCCAGGGCAAGCGCACATCCAGCAATAGCCGCTGAGAGCTTCTGAGTACGTGTCGTCAAAGAGCTTCCTTACTCTCAAAGTAATTTTCCTTACAAGTACTAAAAGTAGAGTAAAAATCCTCTGGTCGCCATCCTCCAAAAGTATGGTTGACAAATTTTTTAGCAGCCGATTTTAGAAGGATCTCTGTCCTTTGAATCTTTTCCGGCCTAGTGCAACGCCACCGGAAACGGGGAGTGGATCAAGCCGACACTTAGCTATGCTAAGTCGATAGCTTGCTCCGTCGCGCAGCGTCTGGTTACCGGGATTGGCTGGAAGTCCATAGTGCAAACGTCCTTGTGCGCAGGCGGGTCTGACGTCTACGCGCAACTGGATATCCAGTTGCTATGCTTGCTGATCCTCAAACGCCCTGTGTGGTGCTCTAAAGCTTTAGAGTGTATCCACATGCAGGAAAGTTCCCTGGAAGCTGTTCTAACGTCACTGAGTCAATGAGATAGTCGGCTTCAGAAGTTAGCCGGCTACTGATCCAAATGGATCGTTTTCTGTTCCTGGTGGCACACGTGCAGCTGAACATCTGCACGGCCTGATCGCACGCGCTCAAGCGACCAAACTAATTCCCATCAAAGCTCTCGAGCAGAACGCACTTATTTCGGTCACACCTCTTACATCTTTGATAAACGAGGTCACAACGTCACGGTTTTCGCTACGGTTATACACCTTGGTGCCAGAGGGGCGGTGGTTGTCTTTGGGGGCTGAGAGGAGCCCTGGGCAGGAGTTTTTACTGCGACTATCTTGTGACGCAGTGAGGTACTGCTGTGGTGGGGCTTGTACTCGGTAGGACGTTAGAGGCTTGCTGTTCTTGTGGTTGCCTGGTGATGCTTACGTAGGAGCTATGAGCAGTGTGTGTAAGCGTCTACGAGATGAGTTCCAGCGTGTTTAGGTAGTGGGCGCTTCACGCTGAAGGAACTCACTAACGCTCGTACTGAATCTCTTTCGATCCGAGCACTCATAAGTGCTGCAAGCGTCTTGTATAGACGTTGCGGATATGGCAACTGGTTGGTGAGTGCAGGAAACGAAGCACCCCCTAGTGAAGAAAATGACGCAGCTAGGGATGGGATTCTTCACTAGGGGCGGTGCTTGGAAGTTTGCAGCTGGCCGGAGCCATGCGAGGTTTCCTTGACCATAGCCGGGGTCTTCCCTCGGTTCCCTCGGTACACCTCAATGGGGTCTTCGTTCTATTTCAGACAGGCCTCGGCGAATCTCACACACGGTTAATCTAATGGCGCTAGGTGCCCGTATCCCGGGCTTCGACGCGTCTGTCAACGGTATGGTGGAAATAGCCGACTAGGACGGCGATGTAGCACGAAACGATCCGGCTCGGTCGCATGTTGCAAGAATTTCCATAAGTATGCAACACAATGTGCGGCCAGATTCTTTCAAACTACCGGTGCTAGGCATGAGAACTGTTCCAGGACCCGGCTTGCTGAAAAATTTGAAGTCTTCAGGGCGTGGTGAACGATTACGCATCACGCTGGTGATTTAACCTAGATTCATGTGTGGTTCAGTCTCATGGCGACACCACGCACTGTTCGGATTGAGCGTTTCACCTCTCTCATCCGTGCGGGAACCCTGCATAATGGCTAGGTGCCCTATTGGGCACCTAGCCATTTGCATCTGCAAGCGGTGAACAGGCTGAGATTGACGTTCTGTGGACCAGAGTGGCCACACTTCAACGGTCTAAAACCAGCGATGAACAACCACGAGCAAGCGACGTTTACTTCTTGTTCAGCGACATCGCCACTGCGGCATATCCAGGCTTCGAGGCAGTTACCCAAACAGTCGATTTCTTACCAGCGTCCTTCTTGGTCACGGTCTAATTCGGCTGGGGGCCTCGCCGATAATTTTTCCCGAGCGCAGCCACTGATACGAAACTTTCACGTCCTTCGAGTTTCAGGTACCAGCGCTTACTTTGGGCTCCCTGCCAGTGGCTTTCTTGCCAGTAGTCGCAGGCTTCTTTACTACTTTCAGCTTCGCTGGAACGACCTTGCCAGTAGATGCGCTCGTGACAGTATTCGAGTTGCAACTCTCCTTCTAATACGTCACCGGTACAGTGATACGACCGTTCAGTTCATTTTTTGTCAGGGAAGTAGGTCTCGTCGGTAGCGCCTTTCATTTTCTGGCCGTTGTGCATCCACTGGTAGATCGCGCACTGCGAAGCAGAGGAAGATGTGGCTGCTTTAGCAATCAATTTATGACACCCCTGGATGGGTCCGACGATCGTTGGTTTCCCAACATAGAAGCTGCTGTAATTGTTGGTGACTGGCCGGGGCTAGCTGGGAGAGTGGTACTGGTTCTTCCGATCAGGTGTGACTCTTGAATCGTCTGACCCCTAGAGGCTGTCATTTCCGGGATCTGTCCGTCTGGCCGGACGCACCGGTATCGACCCGGCCCACCGCAATGGCTTGACGGGAAGCCTGCCTAACCCGCAGAGCCTAAGGAATCGCTCAGACCAGTGCCGGTATTTTGCAGGAGGAATCAGCCACTTGGCTGCGATGCTGTTGGCAGCTCCGCGAGCGGGCCCTACTTTGCGATTCGTTTTACCGAATCCCGGCAGATGAGCTCAGTGGAAAGCGTGATGCGCTCAGGGTCTGTCGCCGTGTTCTCGATCCGGGTCAGGAGCCTTCGGGCCGCCTGCACGCCAAGCTCATGCATTGGCTGGGCGATCATGCTCAGCGGCGGATTCATGACTTCTGCCCAGGGGTTGTCGTCGAACCCAATGAGCGAAATATCTTCGGGGATCCGCAGCCCTCGTTCGCGGATAGCTCTCAAAGCGCCGATCACGGCGTCCGATTCCGTGCAGAATACCGCCGTTGGAGCGGCGGGCAAATCGAACATGCGCAGCATTTCTTCCCGTGTATGCTCCGAAGTCTTCTCGCTGGTCATGACCAGCGCAGGATCGAAAAGGATGCCTTCGTCGTCCAGCGCATCCAGGTATCCTTCAAGACGCTCGGATTCGGTGAAGAGGTTATCCGAGGCGGCGTCAACGAGCTCGCGTCGCAGCGTCGGCCTGGAAAGGGTCGGAGGTCCCCAGACGAAGGCAATGCGCCGGTGGCCTGCTTGGATGAGGCTGCGGATGGCGTCCCTTGTGGCGGCGCGATTGTCGATGACCACTTCATCGAGCCCCAACCCCGGAAGGGCCCTGTCGACCAGGATCACCGGAATCCCCTGGTTCCGCGCCTGAGCGATATGCTCAGCGGCACCCAGGGTACGGGCCGCAGTGGAAATGATGATGCCGTCCACCCGTTTGTTGATCAATGCGTTGATGGCCGAAATTTCTTTCTCCCGCGATTCGTCGGTGCTGATCACCAGCGTGTCGATGGAATGGCTCCTAGCCGTATCGGCGATCCCCCGCAGCACCCCGGAGAAGAAGGAATTGCCGACATCGGCCACAATGACACCGAGGGTATGCGTCACCCCGGTGGACATGCTGCGCGCCAGCGCGTTGGTGCGGTACCCCAGATCTTCGGCGGCCTCCAGGACCTTAGCCTGCATTTGCGGACTCACATATCCGTAGCCGCCCAGGGTCCTTGCCGCCGTAGCCCGTCCGACGCCTGCCGCCTTGGCAACGTCGGAGATGGTCGGAGCCCCTGTCCTCATCTGCGGCATTTTCAGAAGTCTCCTGTTTATTCCGGTGGTTTCACTTATCTTACTGCTTGGGATTCTGCCGACCAGCATCTGGGGTGGGCAAACGCCGCTTCGACGGTGCATTGGAACTTTGCCGCTTCCGCGCCACAGGCCAGGGCCGCTTCGATGGCGCTTGGCTCCGGTGCCTGGCCGCGTTTCCATCCTTGGCTGGACAGCGAGACTCCGGTGGCGGCCAGAAACGCATCGCCGCAGCCCATGGTGTCGACCATGAGGCTGTGGTCGGTGTGCAGGTGGGCCGGATGAGAAAAGAACCGGTTCTGGCTTAGGAACAGGGAACCCGACTCACCGCGCGTGCCTAGCACCAGCGGGGCTCCGGCATGGGCGATCCGCAGCAGCAGCTCCTTGGATTCCTCCAGGCTCAGCGATCCGCAGGAAACCAGTGCCAGGTCGATATGGGGTGCGGTATCGCCCAGATATTCATCGCTGCGGAATTCCTCTTCGCTGGAGTAGTCGAAGCTGATCAGCGCCCCGGTCCTGGACAAGGCGGACAACTGCGTTTCAATCCGCGAATAGACGCTGGAATGGACCAAGTCGAAGCCTGCAATGTAGTCGAGCAGCTCATTATCGAGAATCAGTGGATCCGTTACGGTGATGCCGCCGCCGTTCCAGCTCAGGAAGGTGCGGTCGCCTTCCACCACATGGAGCCGGGAAATACCGGTGCTCCCCTGCTTGACCTGGCAGCCCCACGTCGAAATGCCTTCAGCTTCGAGCGTGCGGCGCATGTAGCCTCCGAGCAGGTCATCGCCAAAGACTCCGAGATAGGCGGCTTCGGGGGCATGGCGCCGGGAGAATACCGCTACGTTAACAGCATTGCCGCCTGGGTAATCCACCTGGCGATCAACGAAACGGTCGATGATATTGTCACCCAGACCGAGCACTCGCATTTGCTTGACTCCTTGATAGCAGAATGCAGGCCGGGACGCATATCAGCGTCCCGGCCCGGACGAACAGCGGCTTAGTATTCCATGACCCGGTAGTAGCGGCGCAGGTCCAGCGAGTGGTCGCGGACGCGCTCCAGGTGCTTGCTGACCCGCCCCATAACCGTATCCAGGACGATCGGCGCGATCAGTGCCCGGCTGACGGGGCTGAAGCCGGCAAGCTCGTAGTTCTTCGTATCGAAGACCGCGACGTTGGAACTGATGCGCTTGGCGAATTCCTCGGCGCGGTCGGTCAATGGCCGGGTCGAGTCCTCGCCCTGGAAGATGATCACCGAAGTGTCTTCTTCCAGGAGTTCCAGGGCCCCATGGAAGAATTCCGCGCTGTGCACGCGGGAGGTTTTGATCCACTGCATTTCCTCGAGAATGCACATCGAGTACAAGTAGGTGAATCCCCATAGCGGCCCACCACCGATGAGGAAGTGGTATTCGGTGTCCTTGTTGACCTCGGCAAAAGAAATGGCCTGCTCTTCGGCCTTTTCAGCCACTGCAACCAGCGCGTCGGGCAGATTCTCCATTTCGTCGGCAACCAGGTTGTACTCGCCGAACTCTCCTCGCTGGTTCAGGATGCAGCCGATCAGCAGTAGCATCTGCATGTCGAATGGCCAGGTCTTGGGTTGCGAGATGAATGCCTTCTCGACCTTTTGCGCAATGGGGGATTCCGGATAGCCGGTAAAGGCAATGGTGCTAGCTCCCTGCGAAGCGATGTAGTCGATGGCCCGCACTACGTCATCCGTGGTGCCGGAGACGGAGGTGAAGACCGCAAGGGTGCGCTCATTGAGCTGGGCATCTCCTGATTCGATGATTTCCGCGGCGATAGCCGCACGAATCGGCATGGTGGATTTCTGCCGGGCAAGAAGCTCGTAGGGCCACATCTGCGCATAGGTTCCCCCGGAGCCCACCAGCAGGATGTTGTCGATGCCGCCAGCGAGCAACTGGTCAACGTAGCTTTCAATCTGCGGACGGAGAGATACTGCGCTTCCAATTTGGGCGCGGAATTCCGACTCGTTGAAACCGAGCATGTGAGTGATCCTTTCGAAGATCTCAGAGTTCTGGATACGGCGGCTTGTGATACCGGTATCAGGTAAATTCATGCTTGCATGGAATTCAGCAGACGGTCAATAGATAATCCTGAAATCGTGAAAAAGAGATGATTTCATTGACAACGAGCGTTACCATCGCCCCGCAGACGGTCCCGGAGTAATAATTTTTTCAAGAACAGCCTGGTACCGGTATCAGAATGTGTGTATATTCACATCCAAGTCATCAGAAAGCCGCGACAACCCAGCACGCACTGGGCCGGGGCCAAACCGGGAGGTTAATCTTGAAAAACCCACGCCTTGCCCTGATGGGCACGCTGGCCATTGGCGCGCTGTCCCTGTCTGCCTGCGGCGGAGCAGCACCTGAAAGTTCTCCAAGCACCGATTTTGCCTCGGCGCCGAACTACAGCGGCACCATCAGCATTCTCACGAAATTCGCCGGCGAACCGCTGGAATCATATTTCGAGGACATCGCCAAACGCTACGAAAAGGAGCATCCCGAGGTGTCGGTTGAGCTCATCCAGGAGACCGACCAATCCATCAAGGACAAGATCCGCACGCTCACCGCTTCCAACGCCCTGCCAGATGCCTACTTCACCTGGACCGGCAATTGGCAGGAGAACTTCGTGCGGGGCGGACTTGCCGCTGATCTGAGCGAGGTGATTGGCCCGGAGACGCAATGGGGTTCGGCTTTCGGCGAGGCTTCCCTTGAGGCCTTCGCGATTGACGGCAACTACTACGGAATTCCGATGTACAACAATGGCAAGTTCATGGGCTACAACAAGGAGGCCTTTGAAAAGGCAGGCGTTGAGGTTCCCACAACCTTCGACGGGCTCATCGGCAGCTGCAAGACCCTGCGCAATGCCGGATATCAGCCAATTGCCTTCGGCAACAAGGACGGCTGGCCCGCCTTGCACTACCTGCAGCAGCTTTTCGCCTACAACGTCCCAGCCGACGTGCTGCATGCCGACTTCAAGCCCGAAACGGCTGCCTGGACCGACCCGGGCTACGAGCTCGCGTTGACCCAGTACCAGCAGCTGGTCGACGAATGCACCGATACCCAAGCCGGCTCGAACGGAGTGCTCTACACCACGGCCCAGGAGTCGTTCGCCGGTTCGCGTTCCGCGATGTACTACCAGGAAATTCTTGAATTCGACAGCGTCACGGGCAAGGGCAAGCTCGATCCGGACCAGTTCGGGATCTTCCCGCTGCCCGCGCCAGAAGGAGCTGCCGGAGATCCCGGGGCCATCGAAGGTGCTCCAGAAGGCTACATGATCAATGCCAAGTCACCGCAGGCAGCCTTGGCGGCCGACTTCATGAAGTTTGCCACCAGCATGGACAACGCCAAGACGCTTTCCGCTGTTCCATATGGCCAGCCCAGTGCGGTCAAGGGCGCCGTGACCGAACAGACCTCCTCCGCAGCGGTCGCCACCGGCATCGAGAAGGTCAATAGCGCATCCTCCCTGGTGATGTGGCTGGATACAGTGACCGTTCCCGAAGTCGCCGATGCCTGGCTCGCCGGCGGAGAAGCACTCACCAGCGGCAGCAGCACCCCCGGCGAGGTCATCGAATCGGTGCGTTCCGCTAGCGAATCGGCGAAGTAGGTCATGAAATGGCTGGAACAGTTCTAGATACGGCGCCCACCGCGCACCTCAGCGCAGCAGGCACCTCGAAGCAGCACCCCAAAGCCCAGCCGATGTTCGGCCGCAAGCGCATGGCCCGAGGCCTGTGGTGGTTAGCGCCAGCCATTACCGTGCTGATCGCTTTCGTCTACTGGCCATTGCTGCAGAATTTCGTATTCTCGATGATGCAATGGGATATCTATTCAGGCCGAAGCGAATTTGTCGGCCTGGAGAACTTCAGCAAACTGGCAAAAGACCCGGTCTTCTACACTGCGCTGGGAAACAATTTCCTGTATGCCCTCGTCTCGCTGGTATTCCAAGTAGCTGGCGCCTTGGCGCTGGCAGTGCTCATCGAGTCCCGCCGAAACGAGAGGCTGCGGCGTTGCCTGCGTGCGCTCTACTTCATTCCGTCTGCGATTTCCCTGACAGTTTCCGGACTGCTGTTCTACTTCATCTACGAGCCCCAATTAGGCATGCTGAACCACCTGCTCACCGCCTTAAACCTGGGCCAGCTGGCGCAGCCATGGCTCGGCCAGGAATCCACGGCCATGATGGGCATCATCATGATGAGCCAGTGGCAGGGCTTCGGCTACAGCACACTGTTGTTCGCCGTGGCCATCCAGCGCATTCCGCGCGAGTTGTTCGAGGCTGCCGAGTTGGACGGGATCGGGCCGCTGCGGCAGTTCTTCCACATCACTGTCCCACTGGTCCGCGAAATGACTGGCCTGATGGTCATCGTCACGATTTCCGGTGCTTTCCAGGTATTCAACGAGGTCATGGTCATGACCAGCGGAGGCCCGAACAACTCCACTCAAGTGCTCGGCACGTGGCTCTACGAGAACGGCTTCTCCCGTAATGACTTCGGTTATGCCGCTGCAATAGCCACCGTCATCTTCGTGCTGACCCTGGCGATCGGCCTGCTCCAAATGTGGCACACCAAAAAGAGGAGAGTCCAGTGGTAACCCGGACCCAGATCATCTCGACAATTTCCCGGACCTTTGCGTTCGCTTTCCTCCTGGGCCTTGCCGTCGTCGTGGTGTACCCCCTGCTGTGGATGCTCCTGAACGGCTTCAAGACCAATGCCGAGCTCTTCGCTGATCCATTTGCCTTGCCGCAGCAGTTCACCTGGCAGAACTATGCCAACGCCTGGAACCGCGGGGTGAGCAACTACATCACGACCAGTGTTCTGGTCACCGTGACGTCCACGATCTCCACGGTCCTGATCAGTGCCTGGGCAGCCTATGGCCTGAGCCGCGTCAAGATTCCGTTCTCCAAATTCTGGATGGGATTCATCCTCGGCGGCCTGATGTTGGCCCCCACAGTCGCTTTGGTCCCGCTGGTCAAGCTCATGCAGTCGCTGGGCCTCTACAATACGTTCTGGGCATTGCTGATCCTCTACACTGCATTCCGGATTCCTTTCACGACCTTCCTGATCCGCGCCTACATGATCGACTTGCCTTTTGAAATCGACGAGGCCGCGGAGATGGATGGTGCCAGCCGGTGGAGGACTTTCTGGCATATTATCTTGCCGATGTGCACCCCGATCTTGGTATCAACCGTGCTCCTGCACGTCCTCTTCGCATGGAATGAATACCTGTTCGCCATGGTCTTCACCAGTGGCAGCGGCATTGAACCGCTACCAGTCGGGCTGACAAGCCTATTAAGCAAGCATGGCACCGACTACCCTGTAGTGTTCGCCGGAATGGCCATTGCTGCAATACCGGTGCTCATCTTGTTCTTTGCCAGCCAACGCTACTTCATCAAGGGGCTTTCCGAAGGGGTCGGAAAATGACCCAAGCCCAGCTTGGAATGCACCAACTCACGGGGACGAATTTTGCCTACCAGCATCACAGTCTTGAACGCTGCCTGCGCGACATGGCGCAGTTCGGGCGCCGTCACTTCGAGCTATGGGGCATCGCCCCGCACGCAGACATCGGCACCATGGATCTGCAGGAGGCGAAATCCCTGGCGAAGTTGCTGGATTCCTATGGAATGAGCGCCTTGTGCCTCACCCCGGAGCAGGTGGCCTATCCGGTGAATATCGCTTCCCCCGAGCCCGGCCTCAGGCAGCGGAGCATCGATCACTTCAAGCATGCCATTCATCTTTGCTCGGTGCTCGGCGCCGAGTTCCTCTTCTTGACTTCGGGACGAGGCGCCGAGGATGAGCCAAAAGAAGTTGCCTGGGAACGCTCACGTGATGCCCTGGCCGAGATCACCGCGTATTCGGGCCGCTACGGCCTGCGCTGCCTGCTGGAACCGCTTCAGCGGGTCGAATCCAATCTTGTCATACACAGCGAGCACGCGGCACGCATGCTCGAGGAAGTCGACTCGCCGAATCTCGGGGTTTGCCTCGACACCGTAGCCATGGCTGCCGCTGGTGAGACAGTGGAAACCTATCTGTCCGCACTCCCCGATCGCATCTGGCACGTGCACCTCGTCGATGGGACGCCCACCGGACATCTGGCGTGGACCGAGGGGAATCTCGACCTCGGGGCCATCCTGGCTTCGCTGGCGCGGGCAGGCTACACGGGAATGATGACCATCGAGCTTTTCGGCTCTGGCCAATACGCACTGGCTCCCCAGATGGCCTTTCGCCGGAGTTTCGAGGCTATCGAAAGGGAAATGGCCGCACTCTCCCCAGGCGCAAATAGTACGCCAGCCAAACGAGTGCCGGGATATCGCCAGTTCACTTAGCCCTCTATGGCATGGCCTGCTCGCCCGCACAAGCGCTGGATGCTGGCGCAGCAATCGAGGATCGCTTTACCAGTCTCGGATTGAGCCAGATTCCGCGGCCGCCTGCCGTGCCTGCAATGCGTTCGAAGAGCGCCCTCGCGGCTTGTTCCCCCAAGCTATAGGCAGGTTGGGAGATCGAGGTCACCGGTGGATCCACCAGCTCCGCCCAGGGCTGGTCGTCCAGCATCACTAGAGACAAATCTGCAGGGACCCGGATACCCCTGCGTTTGAGGCAGAGCAGCAGATCAAGCGCCACCAAGGAATCCGAGGCAACTAGCGCCGTTGGCGGTTCAGGCATTCGCAGCAGCCTGGCTATTGCTTCATCAGCCGCCTCGCGGTTGCTCACTCCGAAGCAGAAGAGCCGCGAGTCGACCTCAAGTCCCGCGGACTCATGGGCTTGCCGGATGCCATCTACGCGTTGCGTCACAGTGGATAGGTCGAGATCCTGTCCCATTTCGAATTCTGGGGTAGCGAGTTTCAGTGTGGAAATATAGGCAATACGTTGATGTCCTGCATCAATCATGGATGCGACGGCTTGCCGTGTCACTTCGGCAATGCGCATCTGCACCACATCCAGGCCCGGGACTGAAATATCGCGGTCAAAGAGAACCACGGGCCGCCCGGCGCGTTCGGCATCGAGAATGTGTGCGTGCGCTGAGCGGGATGTCGGGCAAATCAGCAGCCCGTCCACTCTTTTATCAAGCAGCATCTTCACTGCTTTTTCTTCGTCAGCCAGAGACTCACCAGTGTTGGCCAGCACCACATCAAAACCGTGGCTGCGCGCCACGTCGCTGATGCCGCGGATCGCTTGGCCGAAGTACGGGTTCTCCACGTCCCCCACTACCACGCCCAGCGACTGGGACTTGCCAGTATTGATGCTGCGTGCCAAGGCATTAGGCCGGTAGCCCAGTTGCTGGGCTGCCTGCTGAACACGTTGCTTGGCTTCGTTGCTGACCGATCCATAGCCGCCCATCGCGCGCGCGGCTTGGGCCTTGGAAACCCCTGCATGCCGTGCGACATCGGAAATCGTCACTTCACCGGTTCCCTGTCGTCGAGCCATTTAACTTTCCCTCAATCTCTTGACGCGTCTTCAATTTGAAGTGTAACTTACTTCATAACGAGCTTGAGACCGGTCTCACTTTCATCTTGAGACCGGTCTCAAACATCAATAGTACTCTTTGGGCGGGACCCGCTCGCCCAGCATCGAACGGAGAGATCCACATGAAATTTCGGCTTGGATTCCGCGCCCTGGCGGCCACCACGGCACTCGCCCTAGGTGCGCTGTCACTGACCGCTTGCGGTTCCGACAGCACCGAAGCGGCGCAGGATAATCCCTACAACCTCATTGATCCCGGCACCATCCGTGTCGCGAGCATCGGTGACAGCAAGCCCTATACCTACACCAATTCCGAAGGCCAGTTCACCGGTTTCGACGTCGAGCTGTTCACCGACGTAGCGCATCGCATCGGCATCGATGAAGTGCTATTCACAGGCCAAGATTTTTCCGCTTTGCTCTCTGCAGTAGCCAATGGCCAATTCGACGTGGGTGTAGCCGCCATCGGCATCACCGAAGAACGACAGCAGACCGTCGCCTTCTCCGACGGCTATCTGGCCGGCTATCTAACTGTTCTGGCGTCCCCGAAGAAGAACATCACCTCAGCGCAAGATCTTGCCGGCAAGCGCCTGGGCGTCGTCCAGGGCAGCCTCCAGGAAGCGTACGCCGTCAAGAACTTCACTGATACGGACATCGTGCGATTCCCGGACAACAACACCGCGGTCTCCGGACTAAACGCCGGATCAATCGATGCGCATTTCTTGGATTACGAAGCAGCCAAGGACTACACAGATCAGTATGAGCTCGAAAACGCTCTCGACGTCCCTTCCTTCGACGCTCCGGCCGGCTTCGCGATCGCACCGGAAAACGAAGCACTGCGTAAGGCCTTGAACAAGGCACTGGCAGAAGCCATGGAAGACGGCACCTGGAAAAAGCTCTACCAGAAGTGGTTCCCGGGATCTCCAATGCCCGAGCAGTACCTGCCAAAGGCCGAGCAGAACGGCGCCGAGTCCACCAGCAAGGACTCCTAATCACAACCTTCGACGGTGCCCAGCGGCACGCCGCGCACCACAGAAGGGCAAGGAACATTTATGGAATTCTTCGATAGCATCTCCAAGACCTTTTTGGACTTCGGCTCCATGCTGGAGGTACTCCCCCAGCTGCTGAAGACCGGGCTGGTCAACACCTTGATCATCTCGATCTCTGCAACCATCATTGGCATGGTTCTCGGCATGCTAGTCGCTGTCATGGGCATCGCCCAAACGCGCTGGCTTCGAGTCCCGGCACGCATTTACACCGATCTCTTCCGCGGCTTGCCGGCCATTCTGACCATTCTGCTCATTGGGCGTGGATTCACCGGTATCTCGCAGGACATTTTCGGCCCTTCCCCCTATCCACTGGGAATAATCGCGCTCAGCCTCATCGCCAGCGCCTACATCGGAGAAATCTTCCGATCCGGCATCCAGTCAGTGGAAAAGGGCCAGCTTGAAGCTTGCCGGGCACTAGGCATGTCCTATGGACGGGCCATGCTGCTCGTCGTCATTCCGCAGGGCATCCGACGCGTGCTGCCAGCAATGGTGAACCAGTTCATTGCCATCGTGAAAGATTCTTCGCTTGTCTACTTCCTCGGGCTGCTCCCCCTGGAACGCGAACTCTTCCGAGTGGGCCAGGACGCCGCGGTGCTCACCGGCAATCTCTCGCCGCTGGTCGCCGCCGGCATCTTCTACCTGGTGATCACCGTCCCGCTGACCCACCTGGTGAACTACATCGATCAGAAATTCCGCACGGGACGGCGCAAAGCTACCCCGCCCACCAGCGGATTGAAAGAAGTTACTGAACTGGAAACCTCGGCACAAGGAGGGCGGGCATGACCGCAATCAAGGAGTTTCACGGTTCCTCGCTGGAACTGACAAATCTGGCGATGGCCTACGGCGACATCGAGATCCTGCACAATATCAATCTCAAGGTCGCTCCTGGGACCACCACATGCATTATCGGTCCTTCCGGTTCTGGCAAATCCACCCTTTTGCGCGGCATCAACCGGCTGCACGAGCCCAAGCGTGGCGATGTCACCGTCAACGGCTCCTCGATCCTCGGGGACCGGCCAGATGATGTCCGCAAGCGCATCGGCATGGTCTTCCAGCATTTCAACCTCTTCCCCGATCACACCGCCCTGCAGAATGTTGCGCTGGCACCGTGGAAGATCAAGGGAATGAATCGCAAGAAGGCCGAAGAGCTGGCCTTCGCGCGATTGGCCGAAGTCGGCCTTGCCGAACGCGCAGACCATCGTCCACGGGACCTCTCCGGCGGCCAGCAGCAACGCGTGGCTATCGCCCGCGCCCTGGCCATGGAACCGGAAATTATGCTCTTCGACGAGGCCACCAGCGCGCTGGATCCTGAACTCGTCAAGGGCGTGCTGAACCTCATGGCCAGCCTCTGCCAGCGCGGCATGACCATGGTGGTAGTCACCCATGAAATGGGCTTCGCCCGCAAAGTCGCCGATCAAGTCGTCTTCATGGACGAAGGAGAAGTCATTGAATCCGGGACTCCGGATGACTTGTTCAACCATCCGAAATCCGAACGGCTGCGCCGTTTCCTGAACGAGGTGCTCTAGATGCCAGCAAACATCCGTACTGCCATCATCGGCTTCGGCGTCTCCGGCAGGGTTTTCCATGCTCCGTTGCTGGCCGCAAACCCGGACTTCGAGATCTCAATGATTGCCACGTCCAATCCCGAGCGCCAGCAGCAAGCCGCCAGGGCATACCCGCGGGCCGCCATCGTTCCCAGCTATCAGGAAGTGCTCGAGTCAGCAGAGAACTTGGATCTGCTGGTGATCGGAACCCCGCCGCCAACCCATTACGAGATTGCCCGTGCCGCCCTGGAACACGGACTGCATGTGGTGGTCGACAAGCCCTTCGTGGTGCGCAGCGCCCAGGGTGAAGAATTGATTGCCCTGGCCGGCCAGCGCGGGCTTACGCTTACCGTCTACCAGAACCGCCGATGGGACGGCGACTTCCTCACCGTCAAGCAACTGCTGGCTGAGAAGATCCTGGGCCAGGTCCACAGCTTCGAGTCGCGTTTCGAATGGTTTAAGCCCGAAGGAATGCGCAGCTGGAAGGCCAAGTTGACAGCTCAGGACGGCGGAGGCATCCTCTACGATTTGGGCACCCACCTCATCGACCAGGCTGTTGAGCTCTTCGGCCCCGTCGAGTCGATGCAAAGTTCGCTACGCGCATTGACCGAAAAGGCCACTGCCGAAGAAGACGCGCATCTGGTGCTCAACCACCACTCGGGCACGCAATCCCGGCTGACCATGAGCAGCCTGAATGCCTCGCCGGGCCCCCGATTCCAAGTCGCCGGAAGCCTCGGCGCCTACTGCACCGAGGGGCTCGACCCGCAAGAACCCCAACTGGCATCCGGGATGGGCGTGGAGCATGCCGAGTACGGAAGAACCCCGGAATCAGCTTGGGGCCAGATGGTTTTGGGCCACGACGCACACACGGTGCCGACCGAGCCCGGGGATTATCCCCAATTCTATCGGCTCCTGCATAACTGCCTGCGTTCAAACGGCCCGATTCCGGTCGACCCGGCGGACAGCCTGAGCGTTCTGCGCCTAATTGAAGACATTCACCACAGCACGACGTCCGGATAAATCCTCCCCAAACTGCGCACCACCATCTAGTACTGAAGAAAGCACACCAATGTCCTCATCTCACCCTGTAAAGCACGTAGCCATTATCGGTGGCGGAATTCTAGGTGTCTCCACCGCCATGCATCTGGCACGCAACGGCGCCAAGGTCACGCTGGTCACGTCCGGCAGCCTGGCCGACGGTGCAAGCAGCCGTTCCATTGCCTGGCTCAATTCATCCGGAGCCCGCTCCGCCGACTACCACTATCTGCGCATGCTAGCCATGGACCGCTACCGCACCTGGAGCAACTGCCATCCCGAAAGCAAGGAATACCTCCGGTTCAACGGCGCCCTGAAATGGGCAGCTGACGGCGAGAGCTTCCGCACCACCTACGAGTTCGAGCGCTCGGGCGGCTACGATTCACGGTGGATCGACCGGGAGCAGATCCCCGAGATCGCCCCTGATGTGGATGCCTCCGCCGTCGCCGAGGAAGGTGCCATTTACAACCCTGGCGAAGGTTGGGTCGACCTGCCCCATTTCGTGCCGGCACTCGCCGCCGAAGCCGTGTCCCACGGTGCGAAGATCATCGAGCACGCCGGGCCCGCAACTCTCGCCATGCGTGATTCGCGGGCGGTAGGCATCACCCTGGCCGATGGCAGCATCATCGATGCCGACGAAGTGGTGCTGGCCACCGGAGGCGAGGTGCCTGCGCAGCTTGAGGCTCTGGGGGTTACCGTTCCAGATGCCACTCCCGCAGCTTTCGTGCTCTTCACCGACCCAGTGGACCACCCAGTGCGCACGGTGCTCAACACCCCTCGTGTTGCCGTGCGCCCCCCCCCCGATGGGCGCCTGGTGCTGGACGCTGACTGGTCAGAGCACACCGTCGTGGCCGAACCTGACGGAAGCTTCACGGTTCCTTCGAACGCAGTGCAGGGGCTTCTCGATGAAGCCTCGAAGGTACTGACAGGAAACCCCGTGCTGACCGCCAATCGCGTGGGAGCCGGCCTCAAGCCGATCCCGCATGACGGCGAACCAGTGGTTGGACCGGTTCCGTCCATCCAGGGGCTGCATGTCCTCTTCACGCACTCCGGCGCTACCCTTGGACTAATTCTTGGCGAGCTGCTGGCCGAAGAAATCACCACGGGTCAAAGCAGCCCCGTCCTGCGCTCCTTCCGCCTTGCGCGGTTCAAGGAGCAAGCGCGCGGAAACGCCGCCGGAACCGGCGCCTGGGTGCCAGCCGGGCAGTGATCCTGTGGCCGGGGTGGGTCTTGTACACCGGTCAAGATCCACCACGGCGAAAGAATCTGAGAATCATGCCGTAGAAAACCGGACAAGCCCCCGTTCAGTGCAATCACTGAGTAACTCATTTTTTCATCTAGCCGATAACGGCCACCGGAATCCACTACTCATGATTCTCGGTGGCCGTTTCTGATTCCACCCACGCCAAAGATCTTCCGCCGCACCGATGCTGAATGCCAATCCCCACCCACCTGAATCTGAAGAGCCTCTTAAAACCAAAGAAAGGATCTGCTATAGGTTAGGTTGATACTTCGACCGCAAAACCACCTATGGTTGAGCTAAACCGACGGAAACATGCACCATGCCAAGAATCCCTACTGACGAGGTCGGGCAAGACGGTATCCCTTCCTCGCGGCGTCGGGGATGTACCAGAGACACGTCGTTACAAATCTAGGATCTCAAGGCAGCACTGCAAACTAGGGTCAGTGAAGCTCGCTTCCAGCCCTACAGGATGAACTCATCAGCCGAAACAGATGAACGCAAGGAAATATCCCAAGCGCTCAAGCACATCCGCGAAGTGGAGACGGAAGAAGAGGTGCTGCGCAAAGCTACTACCTACTTCTAACAGACGCATCTCTGTTCCCCAAAAAATAGTGGGCCCGCTCGTCCATTAAGCATCCGTTGGAACAGGACGCAATCGTATTCCTGTCGCGTTGGCGTGCCGGATCTTGCGGTTCAGCTCCAGCCGTATTGCAAATGGCTGAAGCCCCCTGTCCATGTCCTGGGAATATAAGATCAGGAACAGCCCCGTAGAGCGAACAGAATGCTGCGATCGCAGAAGCTGCGTAGTAAAAAAACAAGATAACAAGCCTCTACCAAGCACGCGGATGGCATCCTGCTCTGCTGCTTTTCCTACGCACACCTGGACAGCAGGAACCAAGCGACCGACCGCACCCAGCTCCAAAATTGCAGCATCCGAGATACCTCACGTGATGCAACCTTAGGTTGTACACGAACCCATGAACCAGCTCTCCCCACCTGTGAGCGCTCTTGCTATCCCTTCAGTCTATTGAGAGCGCAGTAAAGTTGATATCCATAAGTGCAGCTGGATCTTCCTACCAGAAACATCGGATAAAAACCGTTCCTGCTGAAAAGATAAAGAAGGAAATTTATTTGAAGCCTCAAACGTCCCCCATCAGTTTAGTTACGACGGAAAGAGCACACTGGAGCCTCTGGCTCGAACGTATGGAAGCGGCGTTCATGGCGGGGCTGCGCGATGCTGGACTCCAGCCGGGCGAAGAACCGATTCCTAAGCAAGACGAAATGCGCGAGGTCTTGAATGACCCTCCCTCGGATGTACTGCAGGTGATGCAAGACGGAGCAACCATTGGAGGCGTCGTTATTGCACCAAGAGTCATTTCACCTCATGAAGAAGGGCGTCGCAGTCTAGAGCTGTTTTTTATCGACGCAGGCCATCAAGGTCGCGGCACCGGCGCACAAGTTTGGAAGGCTATAGAAGCCCGGTATCCGGACACCACTGTCTGGGAAACTGAAACCCCATACTTCGAACAGCGGAACATCCATTTCTACATCAATACATGCGGATTCCAGGCTGTCGAGTTCTTCCACCCCGGTCACCCCCGAGAGGAAGAGGACTCCAGCGACTTTCGGGAAGAAGATGGCGCAGGCATTCACCCCGGCCCGGATCGATCATTCAGATTCGAAAAGAAGATGACGACACGACTATTAAATGGATCATGAACGGTTGATTTGCGAATCATGACCACAATCATTCGCCACTTACCGTAAGCCGGTCGCCATACGGGACACTCGATCCGTTGACTTGGTAAATTTTCGAAACTCCGAGTTTTCAAAGATTTTAGATTCCCGTATACCCCAAAGCGCGTGCTTTCAAAGGTCTTAGTCAGCGTGGGGTGTTCTCTTAAGCGGACCGGCTTACGAGACGTTCCAAAATTTCATTCCGAACATAGCCCTACGGGACCGTGAAACTACTCAGATCTTCAATGAACGATTGGCCCCCCGCACTAGGCCGGTAGCCTGCGAGGGAACTATTTGCCCTGTAGGTCTTGAATAAAAGAATCAGCCCGGCTGAGATTCAAGGCGAGCTTGGCGCGCTTCGCGTTGGCCCGGTCAATGAATTCCGCCAGCTTGGCCCGGGCCTTCAAGTCGGTTGAATCGGCGACCAGTGCGTCAACCGTGTCCAGCAGATCGCCCATTTCTTCCAGAGTGAACCCCAGTGACTTCATGGAACGAATCACCAACATGCGCTGAAGGTCAGAGTCTGTGTAGATCCGAAAGCCTCCCTCACTGCGAGTTGTGGCCGGGAGTAGGCCCACCTCGTCGTAGTGGCGGATGGTTCGCTGGGACAGGCCCGTGGCCTCGGCCAGGTCCCCGATGTGCATGGTCCTCTCATCGGTGGCTGGGGTGGGGGTGTCAGTCATGGGTTCTCCTGTTTCCTCGACTTCCAACTCTACCCTCACGTTAGGGTAGAGTTGGTTTCGTTCGGTGAGTCGCCACGGCCATTCCTCGCCGTAGCCAACCAGCGCAACACAAGGACGCGCCGACCCCTCATCATTTCATGTACCCGAGCGCACAAGAGCGCCAATTTCCCTTGAACGGAGCCATCAATGGCCACGAAAACCACGGCAGGACACCCGATCCTGGCCCCGGAAGAACGGCAAGCCGTCCTTCACACCCTCAAATCCCCACGTCTGCTCAAGACCGAGGTCCTGGCCGGACTTGTCGTGGCCCTGGCCCTGATCCCCGAGGCCATTGCCTTCTCCATCATCGCCGGGGTAGACCCGCGCATTGGGTTGTTCGCCTCCTTCACCATGGCCGTCTCCATCGCCTTCCTGGGCGGACGTCCGGCCATGATCTCCGCGGCAACGGGAGCCATTGCCCTGGTCATCGCCCCGCTGGTGAAAAGCCACGGCGTGGACTACTTCATTGCCGCCGTCATCCTCGCCGGAATCTTCCAAGTCATCCTGGCCCTGCTGGGCGTGGCAAAGTTGATGCGTTTCATTCCACGCCAGGTCATGGTCGGATTCGTCAACGCGCTGGCAATCTTGATCTTCATGTCCCAGGTTCCCGAACTGCTCGGAGCCCCCTGGCTGGTCTACCCGCTCACGATCCTGGGTCTGCTGATCGTCTTCGGCCTGCCCAAATTCACCACCGCCATCCCCGCCCCGCTGGTGGCCATCGTGGTGCTGACGCTGATCACCGTATTCGCCTCGGTTGCCGTACCCACCGTGGGCGACAAGGGCCAGCTGCCCGAGTCCCTGCCAACACTGTTCTTCCCGGATATCCCGCTGAACCTCGAAACCCTGCAGGTCCTCTTTCCCTACGCACTGGCCATGGCCTTCGTCGGCCTGCTCGAGTCCTTGATGACCGCCAAGCTGGTCGATGACGTCACCGACACCCACTCGAACAAGACCCGCGAATCCTGGGGCCAGGGCGCGGCGAATATCATCACCGGATTCTTCGGCGGCATGGGCGGCTGCGCGATGATCGGGCAGACCATGATCAACGTCAAGGCCTCCGGGGCACGCACCCGCATCTCCACCTTCCTGGCCGGAACCTTCCTGCTGATCCTGGTCGTGGCACTGGGCGACATCGTGGCGCTGATCCCGATGGCCGCACTGGTCGCGGTAATGATCTTCGTTTCCATAGCCACCTTCGACTGGCACAGCATCCACCCTTCCACGCTGCGCATGATGCCCAAGAGCGAAACCACCGTCATGCTGTCCACCGTCGTGGTCACCGTCGCCACGCACAACCTCGCCATCGGGGTCGGGGTCGGCGTGCTCACCGCGATGGTGCTCTTCGCCAACCGGGTAGCCCACCTGGTCACCGTGGAACGCCGCCTGGAGGAGCACTTCGAGGAGCAGATCGCCAAGTACGAGGTCAACGGCGAACTGTTCTTCGCTTCTTCCAACGATCTCTACACCCAGTTCAACTACGTCGAGGACCCCAATCGCGTCGTTATCGACATGTACAACTCGCACCTGTGGGACGCCTCCACCATCGCCGCACTGGACGCCATCACTGCCAAATACGCGAAATACGGTAAGACCGTCGAAATCGAGGGCCTAAACGCGGCCAGCCTCAAAATGCGCGAACGCATGGGCGGAAAGCTAGGAGCCGGACACTAGCCGTTATACCCGAGAGGCCCGTGGTTTTTCTGCTAATCAGCACGGAGAGCCATGGGCCTCATCCGCTCTCTACCGGACTCTTGAGAATATGTATCGTAGGAGGTTCCTCTTACGGGACTGTAGAAACCTTATCCGAACATATTCTTTACCGGACGCTGCGTCCGTCCTATCCGGCACTGTGGTGGTTCATGAAGAATCACGGCACAGCATTCCCTGCCGCCACATAGGCTGTACGTCATGGATATAAATGAAGTGACCTTGTTGGTCCAAGCCGGTGCCGTGGTGGTTGCCGTGGCCGCATCGGTGGTCGCTCTCGTCGTATCGGCACTAGACCGGCGGAACTCGCGTCTGATCGCGGCCGAGGACCGACGGGCGGCGCTGGAACATGGGCAATTGATGTTTGAGCAGGAGTCGTTGCTGAAGCTACTTCAGAATTTGCGGCGCGGCGGGCATTCTGATTCGACGGTCAGTAAGGATATGGGGGCCGAAGCAGGAGCGTTGATTAGTGTTATGGGCCCAGAAAGGTTGCCGCGCAACTGGGCGAAAAGGGTAGCCCAGACCGACGCTGAACTCCTCGCATATGTCGATGACAATGAGCAACCAGAATTGCAGCGTCGGGCCGCGGAAGCACATATCGCGCTCAATGACGTTACGCGGGAGATCCGGGAGCGTATCACCGCCAGAGATGGCGTGTAATTTCATAATGCTGTGACACGTAGAATGATTGACACCCTACTTTGGCAATCCCAGGGAAGGCCATGGAGCGTCTAGAGAGGCTGGTCCTCGTCACTGACCTCGATGCCGCAGAAGCGGCAACGATTTTGACTGTTCGGGCCACGACTGTGCCCTGGACAACCTTCCGGATCGTGAGGAAAGAAGTCCTTCATGCGCTCGTTGGCGTCGAGGACCATTTCGAGCATTTTTGAATCGGTCACAAGATAGCCCTCCATGGAGCGTTCCCAGAGTCCAGCGCTGACAAGTTCCATTGCCGTAAGCGTAGTTTCGGCGGCAATGTTGTTTAGGTATTCGTCGGAAATGAAAACCGGGTTGCCATCGCTTATGCTGTTCACCATTCCGAAGCTGTGAAGCTGGAAGGCTGCGCGCGAGAGGACATGATCGTCCTTGTCTTTGTTGCCTGTACCTTCGAGACGGATAAATTCCGTGTGATCGTCATCTTCAAAGCCTTTTGTCATGCGGCCAGCCTACTTTGCCGGACCGACATGACGCGGCAATAGTGCAGCCGTGGCAGTCCCGTAGATGATGCAAAAAGACTTCAGATCGGAGTAACTGGCAAATCTATGACAATTGCAGTATCCCGCGGATCGGACGGCCAACGGGCCACCAGAACTCCAATTCTGAACCGACGGCTCCACGCCATAGTGCGACGGCTCTGGGGTCGTCAATTCCTTAAAAGAGCGCTCTTTGAACAAGCCTTAGCTACCAGAACCAATTCCGAGCAATTTCGGTATGGCTACGCCTTATTCTTCTGTTCCGCTTTGAGCAGCGCGCGTTCTTCCCTGCGTTGCTTCTGAATAGCTTTACGTTCCAAAAGATGCTGGAGTTTTTCGTCCGTCAAACGCTGCCAAGCTTGACTGCCGCTGTCCCATTGAATGTTTAGATCAGTTTCCTTTAGCTTCCCGAATTCTTTGAGGATTTCCTTGCTGATGGACCAGTTTCCATTTTGGTTTTTGTAGGACCACTCCTCGCCAAAAGAAGTTCTTATGTGCATCACCGCATGAGACTGGTAATAGTGCCTGGGGGATGCTTCTTGAATCTGTTCAAAGAGCCACTTTCCTATAACTGCTGCCGTTACCGTGGGTGCTTCTTCTTTGATTTTTGTCATAGGGCTAACTCTATCCGCGGCATGTCGAGGGTCACAGCGCATTGGCTTCGACCTTGTTTGGACGTCCCACAGAGGGCTCCGCTGCTGGGCACTTATGTAAAGCCAATTAGATCTTTAATCTAAACGCCGATTTCTAGTAACGGTCGCCTGCCTACCTAGCGTTAGGATTGCTTCCAAACAGGCGAATCAGCGCTGTTTTTCGAGGTGTGTCGAACGGGTTCTCTGGTTCGGAGTCCACTTCTGCGAACAGCTCGAAGATCCGCCCATTCGCTTGCTTTTCTGCCCAACGGAGTGCCTCTGAGACGTCCTGCACTTCAACTAGGGCAAAAGCGTCCAAGTTCCATCCGGATGCAGGATGAGGTTGTTCCCAAAAGTTGACTCGATAGGAGGGTGAATCGTCTAAGTCAAGTGGTTCAGCGTGAACTGTTTCTATGGCGCGCATGGCACCAATATACAAGCTTGGAACGGTTCGCTCCGGGTAGGTTTGCTGGCTTCCCAGCGTCCGGTCTCTGGAGCTAGTAAGTGTCGACGCACTTTAGGTTCCCCTTACGAAACATCAAAAACGGTCGTTTTTGACGCACCTAAGAAGTCTCTTCGGCAATTTACGTAGCAGGCGAAAAAATCAATAGATTTCCAAGGCTACTTCGTCGCAAAACCCATTGCCACAAACTATGTAACGAATCCATCTTAATCTAACGGGAACCAGCACTCACTCTTCTGCGGCCCGGAGGAATAGACCCAAGCAGGCCGTTAGGCCATGCCCACACGGCAATCTTGCACATCACAAGGACTGGGATGCCACCCCCCCAGACGCGCGACTCGCATCTCTCCGGCTGAACATGGGGATTAAAACGACCCGGTGCGTTCGGCAATATGAAATAGCGGAGGGTGCTTTTCAGAGCGGCCCTAGTTATCTGCTGAGCGGGGAACACCGCTGGAAGCACGGGGCATCAAGCTCGGCATGGACTTGCGGATTTGCGGCTCTTTACCTGGATTGACAATCAGATCAATCGCATTGCTGGCGATCTGGTCTAGCGGAACTCTGACTGACGTCAGTGGGGTGGGCAGCAGAGCTGACATCGGGATGTCGTTATAGCCGACCAGAGCCAGTTCTTCGCCCACGCTGATTCCAGAGTGCTGAGCCGCGGCTATCACTCCCATTGCAAGATTATCGTTGGCCGCAAACACTGCGCTGGGCTTCCGGGTACCACTCTCCAGCAGCGCCCTGCCGGCTGAGTAACCGCTTTCTATGCCATATCCGGCCGCAATCAGCCACTCTTCAGGAGAATGGATGCCAGCTTCCTCCAGCGCCCTGCGTGCACCGGCTAGGCGCGCAATTCCTGTGGAGGTGAAGGAAGGACCCGTCACTACCGCTACATCGCGGTGCCCAAGATCCACTAGGTGACGGACGGCAAGATATCCGCCCACTTCATCATCGCCGATCGAGGAAGGACTGACCCCATCAGTGCGCAGTACCAGCGCATGGGCGATCTTGCTTTCGCGAAGATACTTCGGCAAGCCATCCTCTGTGCGGGCAGTCGCCAAAATAAGTCCGTCCACATTGCGATCCAGCAGAGTTTCAGCCGCCTGCCTCTCGTCTTCAGGATCATCTCCACTGGTGGCGACCATCGCGAAGTACCCTCGTGCGGACGCAGCACGCTCCAGCTCCTCGAACATCAATGCCATCACCGTATCGCTGAGCCGCGGAACTAGGACCCCAAGGGTTCGCGTCTGCCCCCTGCGCAGGTTCGAGGCGAAGGAATTGCGCCTATACCCGAGTTCCTCAGCCACCTTGCGCACGTGTAGAGCAGCTGCTGAACGCGTTGGTGTGCCCCGATCATCCAAAGCGCGACTGGCCGTGGAGAGGCTGACTCCGCTAGCGGCGGCAACATCTTTCAATGTCACTGCAGCGCCCGTGACCACCTGTTCCATGAGAATCCTCCTCGTCGAGTCCGTCTAAGTAGACACTCTATTTCCATCTTTTCATAAATACCCCTTGACAGTGATCTCAAACACACTGCAGAATGAAAACGTTCCCGCAATCGTTTTCATCATAACGGGAAATACCGACAAGCAGAGGAAGTTCTCATGACCATCGATCTTCGCGGACTCGTTCCCGCACCAGTAACCCCGTTCAACCGCGATGGCAGCGTCGACGTCGAGGCAATCCACCGGCTGGGCGGATGGCTCGCTAGCGTAGACGGTGTCAAAGGCCTAGTTGTGCTCGGCCACGCTGGCGAAGGAACCTTTCTGACCCAGGATGAGCAAGCCCAGGTCATTCGAGAGTTCAAGAACGCAGTGAATGGCGAAATCCCCATCATTGCCGGAATCACCGGCGAAGGTAACACCGTTGCCGCACTGGAAGCCAAGCGAGCTGTCGAGGCGGGCGCTTCTGCAGGCCTGGTCTACCCTTCCCACGGCTGGTTGCGCTTCGGGTACCAAAAGGGCGCACCTCAGACACGCTACAAGGAAATCTACGAGACCAGCGGCCTTCCGCTGATCCTTTTCCAATACCCAGATGCCACCAAAGCCACCTACGACTTGGAAACCCAGCTTGAAATCGCCGGCCAGGAAGGCGTCTTCGCAACCAAGAACGGCGTGCGGAACATGAAGCGCTGGGACACCGAAATCCCGGTCCTTCGCGAAACCTACCCGGACCTGCAGATCCTCACCTGCCACGACGAATACCTGCTGCACACCATGTTCGACGTCGACGGAGCACTCGTCGGCTACGGTGGACTGGCGCCGGAGCCGCTGGTCGAGCTGATTGCTGCCGGGAAGGCCAAGGACTACGCTGCAGCCCGCGCCATTCATGACCGTATCCTCCCAGTCACGAAGAACGTGTACCACCGCGGATCTCACATGGAAGGCACCGTAGCACTCAAGGAAGGCCTGGTCGCACGTGGAATCCTGGAGCACGCCACGGTACGTCCGCCGCTGCTCCCCCTTGCCGAAGGCGCAGATAAGGAAATAGCCCTTGCCCTGCAAGCAGCGAATCTTGGCAACGTAACGGTCTCAGCCTAATCACGGGCTCTTCGGGGGTGGCGGCTACGGCCACCACCCCCTTGCATTTCCCACCTTGTCGCAATGGTCAACGAAGACCACCCTAAGCTTGTGTTAAATAAGGAGGACTCGCAATGAGCGAGCAGAACAACGTCGTCGCCGCCACCCCGCCCGCTCCCCGAGACCTGCAGGGTACAGCTCCCATGAACAACCCCACGCCCACTAAACGCCGAACCTTTCTTGGCTACCTCGCTCTCATGGGGCCCGCCTTCGTCGTCGGTGCCTGGCAATTCGGCCCCGGCAACCTCACCACCGCCGTGCAGGCAGGCAGCCGCTACGGCTACACCTTGCTATGGGTGATTGCGATCTCCACAATCCTCATGATCTTCTTCACCGACATGAGCGTGCGTCTAGGCATAGCCACACCCAAATCCTTGATCACAACCATCAAAGAACGGCTGGGCACCTGGGTCGGCATTGCAGCAGGCTTCGGTGTATTCGGCATTACCCTCATGTTCTCTGTCGGCAATGCTGTCGGTTCAGGCCTCGGCCTGTCCATGGTCTTCGGAGGATCACCTGTTCTATGGACCATCGTTTGCACTGCAGCTGTAGCTCTCGTCCTGGCATTCCGCAATGTCTATGGCATCGTAGAAAAAGTACTTTTGGTGATCGTCGTCCTCATGGGCATAGCCTTTATTGCCAGCGCAGTCGTTGCCCAGCCCGACTGGTACCGAGCCATGGAGGGCATGGTTCCCCAACTCCCGCCAGGAAGTGAAATTCTCGTCGTAGCTCTAGTCGGAACCAACTTCTCCATCAACGCAGCGTTCTACACCTCATACGGCATCAAGGAAAACCGCCGCACACGGGCCGACTACCGCGACATCACCCTCGTCGACACCATCCCCGGCATTATCGCTCCAGGCATCATGACAATGCTCGTCATCATGGTTGCCGCCGCCGTGCTGGGCAAGACCGGAGCCGAAGTAGGTACCATCAACGCACTCGCTTCCGTCTTCGAGCCCCTCGCTGGGCCTATCGGCTCCATCGTTTTTGCACTAGGACTTTCCGGAGCCGCGTTCTCCTCCATGATCGCAAACGCCACCGCAGGCGGAACCATGCTTTCAGACGCACTTGGACGAGGCGCAAAAGCAGGATCGCCCACGGCAAAAACCATCACTGGACTCATCCTGGGCTTCGGTTTAGTGGTGACCCTCGCGTTCCAAGCCTCACCAGTCGGCCTCATCGTCATCGCGCAGTCCCTAACCGTCCTTATCGCCCCCCTACTGGGAGTACTGATCGTGATCATGGCTAACAAGTCATCCATCATGGGCGATCTGCGCAATAAATGGTGGCAGAACCTCTTCGGGGCAATTGGCCTGGTCGCCATCGTCGCCTCCTCGATCAGACTCATCACTACACTGCTCGGATAGTAGAGCCACCGCAAAATATATACACAGCATCGTTCCAGACCTACGCAGGTTTGGAGCGATGCTGCATTCGTTTTGCCGTTCAAGGCGAACCGGGAAAACCGGAAATTCGATTCCTCCCAAAATATCTTTTCGAACAATAGAGACGTCTTGCAACCTATGGGTTGTGAGACGTCTCATCGCACACCACTCGCCACCTGAGAATCCTTGAGAACTCACCAGTCCTGGAATCTCCCAACTATGTCTCGCAACTAATGTCGTTGAATCGTGCGGGCCCCACTAGTTGCGAGACGCTTTTCAAGGATTCCACAACCAGTCTCATCGGATCCGTTCGCTGATCAGCCAAGACTAAGGCACCGACCGCCAAGCCCAGGACTTCCTCGTCGCTGAAGTCCGCGGCGATGACCTCTAGATTCATCACGAGCTGCGCGGTGCGCTGGTAGGACGGCCCGAATTCGATACAGCACTCGACGCGCTACTCCGCCGATGCAACTCCGGTGATTACTTTCTTGGTTCGGTCGGGACGCTCTAACTAGAAAACAATCAAGCTCTCCGACGAAGTTCTCGAATACAACCTCGAACTGCGGGTCGCTGGCCTCGACGGCAGTGACCCCACCACGAGATTGCCGATCGGAACCATTACTTTTCTCCGGCATGGTGGCTTTGGCCCGAATGGAACTCGAAATCAAGGGCGAACGCATCAACGATCCCATCGCCAATCGCCGAACCAACGAAGGAGACCATGGCGAACGCCGACCTTATTTGCTCACTCCAACTAATCCCCGGATCGCTTCCACGCTGCTCTGGCAGAATCCATCCTTTTGGCAGAGTGATATCCGAGGAGAAAAGGAATGCGCAAAGGACTGTTGAATGTCAGCCAACTCGCCCGAACGCATTCAGGCACGGAGAGCGGCATGAATGGATCCGGGAATTTTGTCCTGACGCAAATCACTCGCGAAGCTGCCTGGGATTCCTGTCGAATTCAAGACAGTCTCGCCCCGGGCCCTTTGCCGTACCGACGCCTTGCTCCTTAGTACGGTTTCCCGTCAGCTGAGGCCGCACAGATGGCGAATCACGGAGGACAGACTCGGGTCGTACGCTGCTTCGGTTGCGCGTATCTCCCACCATCAATCCGGCATAACCCCTGCCGATTGCCTTGGAAGAACCGGCCTGGTGGTGGACTACGCTCTCGTACGTCACTGGCGAAATTCGCGCGGCCAAGCTGGCCGAGCACTTCGCTTCTGGCTCTCATGACCCCGGTGCTGAGACCGGCTGCTATTTCGACCCGGCAGGCCACGACCTCTCGGCCGGCCTGCTGCTGGCTGCGGCTTTGGATCGCCGGGCCATCGCCCTCGTGTACACGTGGCCGGCTCGTCCCACTGATGACACGGCGATGGAGGCTCTTGGCAAGCATGGTTTCACGTTGACCTCCGATCCGGCGGCTGATGTGATCGAGGCTCCCGCAAAGCATCGTGGCGGCGTGCATGGCGCGGCGCGGCTGATACTCGGCTGCATTCCAACGGTCAATAGCCTGCAATCAAAATCGGCAGTCCTGGCCTTGCCAAGCTCCGATACTTGCCAGAGGCTGTTCGAAGGCATGCGCCTTCACGGTTGAAGCTCCGCTTGCGGACGATTAGGCATTCCCGCACTGGAGCCGCTTAGGCCGCATTCCATGCGGTCGTCACTGCGTGTACGGCAAGACGGAGCGTTTCCGCTTCAGCTTCAACCCGTACTGCCTCGGAGGGCAGAGCACGCTCCGTCATGAGGCCGCTGATTACGGTCGCGAGGAATCGTGCCCGCTGCTCAATCTGGCCGGCGGGAATTGCACCTTCCTCAATAAGCGCACCCAACCACCGCTCCACACGATGACGCCCCATCCGCTCTAGCGCGAGGTAGGTTCTCGTCTCATCTTCGGACGGTGCGGAGGCCACGTACGCCTCATACAAGAATCCCCATTGCTCCCGGGCGCGATCGCCGGCACCGAATTGCGCGAGGAGCAGCCGCAAACATGCGGTCAGGCGCTCGGCCGGCATGAGAGCCCGATTGCTGATCGGATCGTCGGGAATGTCGACGTCGTAGATTCCGGCGACGACAGTGTCGACGAGGGCACGCTGCGTGGGGAAGAAATGCCGCAGCGAACCCGTGCTCACTTCAGCGCGAGCGGCGACCGCCCGAACGCTCAAGCGCGCGGTTGGATTCTCGCCGAGCATCGTCGCCGCAGCGATCAGGATCTTCTCACGCGTGCCCACTTCTCTCGATGCATCAGGCTGGCTGCCCATGGCGTCCCCTCGTTACAAAACTATTACAGTGTGCTAGTCTATCCCATTATTGACTATTACGGTGTACTAGTCTGGAAGCGAGGACGGAAAATGAAGTTCAAAAGGTGGCTGAACCATCGCGTGCGTTCCGGATCCGGCGAGCCGGTGCAGCGCTTGCGCTGGTGGCAGATATTCAGCAGGTCCTTGCGCACCATCGCCCTGCCCTCTCCCGATGGGACAGCATCCACCTACACGGTTGATGTTCGCCACGGCGGCGACATGGCTGATGGCGTGATCAGGGCCCGCCTCTACGTGAATGGATCGTTGCACTCGTACTCGAAGATGCCCGCGCGCTTCCCAGTCCCAGGCGGCCACATCGAAGTCGCTGCCAATGGCTTCGGACTCAAGCGCTGCCACTATATGCCCGCAGGCGGCAGCGAACTGCAACTGGCCCCAGATCCCGCATCCGCGGAAGGGCGCCGTGCCAGACTGCATCACAGGCATCCGGGCCTGAGCCGATTCATCGGCATCGTCTCGACCGCACTGGTCCTCGCCGGCCTGTGCATCACGGCGCCTCAGATCATTGAATCGATATCCCAGATTCCTCCCATCGCCGATTCGATAGGCACCTTCACTTCTCCTGTGCAACTCCCGCTCCAGGGCAACCTTTTCATCGGATTCGCAGCCGTCCTTGGCAGCACAGAACGAGCCTTGCGGATGCGATCGAGCTGGATCGACGAACTCGCCAGCTAAGCCCGCGAAAGGAAATCAACTATGCCGAACGCCGCCTCAAACTGGCTCCTCCAAATCGACGAACCGATATCCGCTTCCCGCGTTCCGCCCGCCGCCGAATACCACCGCGTCTACGCGGGCGAAAAGCGCAGGATCCCGCGCGGGATCCTCGCGATCGCCCTGCTTCTCGTGGGCTTTGCAGGTTTCGCGCAGCTATCCCTCCTCGGTGCCCGTCATATCGACACCGAAATCCTCGGGCGTGCCGGCTTCACGCCGCTCCAACAGGCCGCCGGCGCGCTCTCCCTGGCCTTGCTCATCCCGTACTGCATGCTGCTGCAACGCCTGCTCTACGGAATCCCCTTCTCCTCGCTGCATTCGGTGGCCGGAATCTTCCGATACGGCATCTTTGCCCGCTCCCTGCTCGCCTTCGGCCCTGCACTGCTGCTCGTCATTGCCGCCGGCTTTCTCGCGGCACCGGCTGATCAGGTTCCGTGGACGACAGCCGACCTGGTGGCCTACTTCGTGATTGGCATGCTGCTGACGCCTTTGGCAGCGGCCGGGGAAGAGTACGGCTTCCGCGGCTTCATGTTCCGCGTCGTCGGAGGATGGGCCCGCGGCGCACGCTCTGGCGCCCTCATCGGCATCATCGTCCCCACTGTCCTCTTCTCACTCATGCACGGCTCACTGGACCCGTATATCCTCACCTCCTACCTCGTGCTCTTTGGGTCATTGGCGATCGCCACCTGGCGCACCGGCGGGCTTGAAACCGCCATCGCCCTTCACATCGTCTACAACGTCACAGCGCTCGTGCTGGGCACCACGCTTCACGTCGATCTCGGTGGAGCACTCAATAGCCGCGAAGAAATTTCAGGTTCCCTCGCCAACCTGGTCCCCAGCGCAGTACTGATTCTCATCACCGCCACCATCTGGTGGATCACAAGAAAATCCGGCCCCGCCCGCACACCTGCACACGTGCACTCAAGCCCGCACTCCGACTCGCCCAAGGAACCCGCAACACCTGCCGAAAACGCCGCGGACTGAGCCGTCGGGTCCTGATGCGGGGCGGATCTAGAGCTTCCAACGCGGCCATGCGTCGAGCGAAGGAGTCGGGAACAACCGGGAACGCCCGCAGGCAGCTGATGTACCGGAGTCTTGCTCCTGGGTGCGGTTTCCCGTCAGCTGAGGCCGCACAGATGGCAATTTCCGGAGGACAGGATCGAGTCGGGCGCTGCTTTGGTTACGCATATCTCCCAGCGTTGATTCTGCATAACCCCTAGCAAACCCACTCAAAACCAACTAAAGCCAAAGATTTCCCAAATTTTCACTTGACGATGCCACATAATCGGGCATAAAGTCATGGAAACACAGATCAATGTGTTGCAGGTCATGAGGAATTGCGGAGGCAAGAATGTTCGCCGAAGAACGACACCGGCTGATCGTTGAGCAGCTGGAAGCTGACGGGAAAGTAACCGTCGCCCAGCTCGCGCAGCGCTTCGATATCACCCGGGAAACCGTGCGGCGGGATCTGGCCCAGCTGGAATCCGAGAACTACCTGCGCCGCGTCCACGGCGGAGCGGTCACCATCACCGAAGCCAGCACCCGCGAGGAAAGCTACGTGGTGCGCACCGCCATCCATTCCGAGTCCAAGGCCCGCATCGCCCAGCGCGCCCTGAGCCTGCTGCCGGTCTCCGATGCCTCGGTCATCATCGACGCGGGAACCACCACGGAAATCCTGGCCGAACGCATGCTCAAGAGCACCGCGGGCACCGGACTGGTGGTTATCACCCACGCCCTGCCCATTGCCTCGGTGCTGGTCCACAGCCCGGATGTCGCCTTGGAGCTGATCGGCGGGCGGGTCCGCGGCATCACCGGCGCCTCCAGCGGAGCCCGCACCGTGCAGGAGTATTCCCAGTACCGGGCCGACATCGCCTTCATCGGCACCAACGGGCTGCATGCAGGATTCGGCCTGAGCACCCCGGACCCGCTGGAAGCTGCCGTCAAGCGCGCCCTGGTCGCCAGTGCCCGCCGCGTGGTGCTGCTGGCCGACGGATCCAAATTCGACCAGGAAACCCTGGTCTGCTTCGCCCGGCTCGAAGACATCGACACCCTGGTCACCGACCAGCAACCCGGCACTGAACTTGCCGCTGCGCTGGAAGCGGCGGATGTCGAGGTGGTGATCGCATGATTATCACGCTGACCGTCAACCCGGCGCTGGACAAGACCATCGAATTGGTCGCCGCATTGCAGCCCGGTGCGGTGCAGCGGGCCGCTGGCAGCCACCTGCAGGCCGCAGGCAAGGGCGTGAATGTTGCGCGGGCCATCCTCGCCGCCGGGCAGCGGACCCTCGCTGTACTCCCCGGAGCCGGAAACGATCCGCTCATCGCCGCCCTGGCCGCCGACCAGTTGCCCTACCGGGCACTGGAAATCAATGCTGCGCTGCGCACCAACACGACGCTGACCTCGCCGGATGGATCGACCACCAAGATCAACGAGGCCGGTCCTGAGCTGGACGCGGCCACGTTGGAGCAGCTCTCGGAGCTGGTGCGCGATTCCTGCGCTGGCGCCGATTGGCTGGTCATGGCAGGGTCGCTGCCACCCGGGGTGCCGGCGAACTACTACGCTCTGCTTACCGCGTCGTTGCGCGAGCAGCTGGGCTCGAAGTGCCCGAAGATTGCGGTGGACACCTCTGGGGAGCCGCTGCGCCAGCTCTTCGCCCACGACGAGATCCACATCCCGGATCTGGTCAAGCCCAACGCCGAAGAGCTTGCCGAGCTGCTGGGCGAGGACCTGGGCGAAGCCCAGCTCGAAGCGGATCCCGGGCTGGCCGCTCGCGCCAGCTCCAAGCTGCTGCGCCGCCCCGGGGCCGCGGTGCTCACCACCCTGGGTGCGCACGGCGCGGTACTGGCCACTGCCGAGGGCTGCTGGCACGGCTGGCCGCAGCCTATCACCCCGCGCAGCACGGTAGGTGCCGGCGATTCCTCGCTGGCCGGCTATCTGCTGGCAGACACGGCAGGCCACTTGCCGGCGTTCAAGCTGCGCCAGGCCATCGCCTACGGAACCGCGGCGGCCTCGCTGCCCGGCTCCGGCATCCCAACCCCAACCGACCTCCGCATCGATGCGGTCAGCGTCATCGAACTCACCCCAAGGCAAGGATCCTGACCATGAGCGATCTGATCGAAACCCGGCTCGTCACCCTGGATGCGCATCTAGGTTCCACGAGTACCGACGTCATCAAGTACCTGGCCCAGCAGATCACGCAGGCCGGGCGAGCCGCCAGCGCTGCCGAATTGGCCGAGCATGCCTTGGCCCGCGAGGCGAAGACGGCCACCGGCGTGCCCGGCGGCATCGCGATTCCGCATTGCCGCTCAGCAGCGGTCACCGTTCCCACCCTGGCCATGGCCCGGCTGGGCACCCCGGTGGACTTCGGTGCCAAGGACGGCCCGGCAGATCTGGTCTTCTTCATTGCCGCCCCGGAAGGCGCCGACAAGGAGCACCTGAAGCTGCTCTCCAAGCTGGCCCGCGCACTGGTGAAGAAACCCTTCACCGCGGCCCTGCGTGCAGCCAGGAGCAACGAGGAAATCGTCGCGTTGGTCTCCGAAGTACTCTCCGATGCCCCCGCCGCACCAGCTGCACCAGCAGCTGCACCCGCTGCCACGGCGCGGCCGAAGATCGTGGCCGTCACCGCCTGCCCGACCGGCATCGCCCACACCTACATGGCCGCCGATTCCCTGGCACAGGCCGCCGAAGAACTCGGCATTGACTTCGCTGTGGAAACCCAGGGGTCCTCGGGGTCCAAGCCGTTGGATCCGGCATTGATCACCCAGGCCGACGCGGTGATCTTTGCGGTGGACGTCGACGTGCGCGACCAATCGCGGTTCGCCGGCAAGCCAGTGATCCAGGTTCCAGTCAAGCGCGGTGTGGATGAACCCGAAAAGCTGCTCAAGGATGCCTTGGCCGCGGCCAAGGATCCGGCGGCCCGCAAGGTACCAGCCGGCAACGAAACGGCAAACGAGCGCTCCACGGATTCTGCTTCCGAGGGCTTCGGCGCTGGCCTGAAGCGCGCGCTGCTCACCGGTGTCTCCTACATGATCCCATTCGTCGCCGGTGGCGGCCTGCTGATCGCTCTGGGCTTCCTGCTCGGCGGCTACGCCATCACTGATGCAGCAGACCAGTACTTGACCGAAAATACGCTGTTCAATCTGCCGGAAGCTGGCTTGCTGGCCTACCTCGGCGCGGTGGCGTTCAAGATCGGTTCCCTGTCCATGTCCTTCCTGGTTCCGGCGCTGGCAGGCTACATCGCCTACGCCTATGCGGACCGTCCGGGCATCGCCCCGGGCTTCACCGCGGGTGCCGTGGCAGGCTTCATGGGAGCCGGGTTCATTGGCGGCATCGTCGGCGGCGTTATCGCCGGCCTGGCCTGCCGCTGGATCAATTCCTGGACCGTGCCACGCTGGCTGCGCGGCCTGATGCCAGTGGTCATCGTGCCGTTGCTCGGTTCCATCATCGCTTCGGGCCTGATGTTCCTGTTCCTTGGCGGGCCGATTGCCCAGCTCACCGAAGCCCTCAACGGCTGGCTGGCGGGCATGTCCGGCACCGCGGCGGCGATCCTCGGCCTGGTCCTGGGCCTGATGATGGCCATCGATTTGGGCGGGCCGATCAACAAGGTCGCTTATTCCTTCGCGGTAGCCGGCTTGGGCGCCGGTTCGGTGGCCGAGAACCCGGCCCCGCTGATGATCATGGCAGCCGTGATGGCTGCCGGCATGGTTCCGCCGCTGGCGATGGCCCTGGCCACCGCGGTGTCCCCGAAGCTGTTCACCGGGGCGGAACGCGAAAACGGCAAGGCGGCCTGGCTGCTGGGTGCCGCGTTCATCTCCGAAGGCGCCATCCCCTTCGCCGCGGCCGACCCGCTGCGCGTCATCCCGGCCTCCATGGTGGGTGCCGGGGTCACCGGCTCGCTGATCATGAGCTTCGATGTGCTCTCCCAGGCACCGCACGGCGGCATCTTCGTCTTCTTCGCGATGGACAGCACCTGGCCGATGTTCCTGGTGGCCACCGTGATCGGCACGCTGGTTTCCGCGGCGCTGGTGATCATCCTGAAGAAATATGTCCGCAAGGCCCCCGCACGGGCCGCTGAAGAGGCAAAGGCCGCAGCATGAGCCAGAAATTCACCGGAGTAGGCGTCAGCGCCGGACGGGTCATCGGATCCGTGCGCCGCATGCCCGACCCCATCCTCCCGCCCGCCGACGGCGCGCCCCTGCCAGCAGGTTCCAGCGCGGAAGCCGAATCCCTGCGCCTGGCCGAGGCCACGCAGGCGGTCGCCGCGCAGCTCAAGGAACGCGCGGCGCAGGCCACCGGCGATGCCCAAGCCGTGCTCAAGGCCACCGCGCTGATGGCCAGCGACCGCACGCTGCTCAAGTCGGCCACCAAGCTGGTGGCATCGGGCACCTGCGCCGAATCGGCCATCTGGGAGGCCGCCGACGCGGTCGCCACGCAGCTGTCGGCCCTCGGCGGCTACATGGCCGAACGCGCCGGGGATGTGCTCGATGTGCGCTCGCGCATCGTCGCCGAACTGCGCGGCGTGCCCGCCCCGGGCATCCCGGACTCGGACCAGCCCTTCATCCTCGCCGCGGTGGACCTGGCTCCGGCCGATACCGCGACGCTGGATCCGGCCAAGGTCCTGGCGCTGGTCACCTCCGATGGCGGGCCGCAATCGCATACCGCCATCATCGCGCGCTCGCTGGGCCTTCCGGCCATCGTGGCCGCTGCCGGCACCACAGCGCTGGCCGACGGGGACCATGTCTTCGTGGACGGCATCGACGGGCTGGTCATCACCGGTCCCGGCGAGGCCGAAGAGCACCTGGCCGCCACCTACGCCAACCGCGAGGCGCTGCCGGAGTTCTCCGGCACCGGGCAGCTGCGCGACGGGCACCGCGTGCCGCTATTGTCCAATGTCGGCAGCGGCGACGACGCGCAGCTGGCCGCCGCGGCGGGCGCCGAGGGCGTGGGCCTGCTGCGCACCGAGTTCTGCTTCCTGGGCAAGGACAAGGAGCCCTCCCATGACGAGCAGGTGGCAGCCTACGGTGCGGTCTTCGCCGCCTTCCCCGGCCGCAAGGTCGTGGTGCGCACCTTGGATGCGGGAGCGGACAAGCCGCTGCCCTTCCTGACCGATGCCAGCGAGCCGAATCCGGCCCTCGGCGTGCGCGGCTACCGCACCGACCTGTCCAGCCCGGGCGTGCTCGAACGCCAGCTGCAGGCCATTGCGCAAGCCGCCGGCGAGCACCAGGCCGAGATCTGGGTGATGGCGCCGATGATTTCCACTGCGTCCGAAGCGCAGGAATTCGCGCAGCTGGCCAAGGCCGCTGGCCTGGCCACCGCCGGGACCATGATCGAGGTCCCTTCGGCGGCGGTGCTGGCAGGCCAGATCCTGCAGCGCTGCGATTTCGTCTCCATCGGCACCAACGACTTGACCCAGTACACCATGGCCGCGGACCGCCAGCTCGGTGCCCTGGCCGAGCTCAACGACCCCTGGCAGCCGGCAGTGCTGCACCTGGTGGCCGCCACCGCCGCCGGTGCGCAGGCGGCCGGCGGCAAACCCGTCGGAGTGTGCGGCGAAGCGGCCGCCGACCCGGCGCTGGCCGTGGTGCTGGTGGGCCTGGGCGTGGACACCCTGTCCATGAACAAGCGGGCGTTGGCACCGGTTGCCGCGGTGCTGCGCACCGTGGACCTGCCCACTGCGCAGCGCCTGTCCCAGCTGGCCTTGGACGCCGAGTCGGCCGAGGCGGCACGCACTGCCGTGCGCGCGCAGCTGGGCGAGCTGGACCGATTTGGCCTCTAGGCCCCCGAATTTACCGGAATCAACCGTTCAAGAGATCCTGAAGGAGCCATCATGGCAGAACGTACAGCAATCATCGGCAGCCGCGTCGGCCTGCACGCCCGCCCGGCAGCCATCTTCGCCGAGGCCGCGGCCGAGGCGCCGGTCGAGGTCACCATCGCCCTTCAGGGCGAGCCCGTGGACGAGGCGCTGGACGCGTCCAGCATCCTCTCGCTGATGGGCCTGGGCGCGGAACACGGAACCACCGTAGTGCTGCGCGCCGAAGGCGAAGGAGCCGAAGCTGCCCTGGAGCAGTTGGCGGCCATCCTGGAAACCGACCACGACGCCGAGTAGCGCGAAGCCGAGCTCCGGGGGGGGCCGC
>NZ_JBLVOJ010000012.1:62972-65794 GCF_053543715.1 Glutamicibacter sp. AGC46 | reverse complement strand
GGGGGGCCCCCGGAGTTCTTTAATTCCCATCCACTGATTGACAAAGCTCAATCAGTGGATGGATGATAGTTCCTACGCACTACCGCAGGAGCTTTCATGAGCGCGCTCAAAACCTCTGCACTGCGCCTCATCAAGCCGTTCGCCTACCGCGACTACGCCCTGCTGGCCAGCGCACTTGTCCTCTCCACCTTCGCCGCCGGCATGTGGGCCGTGGCAATGGTCTACCAGGTGCGCCAGCTGGGCGGCGGGCCCATCCAGCTTTCTGCTGTGGCCACCGCCAGTGCCGCCGGGCTGCTCTGTTTCGTGCTGCTCGGCGGGATCATGGCGGACCGCCATTCCTGCCGGCGGATCGTGATGCTGGTCGAGGCGCTGTCGCTGGCAGTCATGGGCATCACCGCGGTGCTGGCCATGGCCGGTGCCCTGGAGCTGTGGCACCTGATGCTCGCCGGCTTCTGCGGCGGGGCCGGGTCGGCCTTCTTCTACCCCGCCTACTCCGCACTGCTGCCCAAGATGCTGCCCGCCGAGCAGCTGCTGGCCGCCAACGGATTGGAGGGGACAGCCCGGCCGGTGGTGCACACCGCCCTGGGCCCGATGGCCGCCGGATTCGTGGTGGCGGGACTCTCGCCGGCGCACGCCATCGTCGGCATCTGCGTAATCCACCTCGCGGCGCTGCTGATGCTGCGCCGGATCCCCAACCGCCAGGCGTACAACGCGCCAGGCCCCGTTGACGGCCAGGGACAGCCCGGGATGTTCCGGCAGCTGCGCGAAGGCATCGGCTACACGGTGCGCACCCGCTGGCTGCTGTGGACGCTGCTGTTCTCGGTCATTTCGGTGTTCACCTTCATCGGGCCCTTCGAGGTGCTGCTGCCCTTCATCGTCAGCGGCAACTTGCACGGGGACGCGAAACTGTTCAGCTTCGCACTGGCCTTCTTCGGCCTCGGTTCGGCGATCGGCTCGCTGCTGGTCGCGTCCGCGAAATTCCCGCGGCGCTACTTGAGCTTGATGACCGCCTGCTGGTGCCTGGGCACCTTGCCCCTGGCCCTGGTGGGCTACGTCGATGCCGCGTGGATGCTCTTCGCGATCCTGCTGGCCTTCGGCATCACCGATGCCGTGGGCATGGTCATCTGGGGCACCTTGCTCCAGCGCCGGGTTCCCGGACACCTGCTCGGGCGGATCTCCAGCCTGGATTTCTTCGTTTCGCTGGCGCTGATGCCGCTGTCCATGGCGGCGGCGGGACCTTTGACCCAGGTGCTCAGCTTGCAGGCGATATTCGTCATTGCCGGCCTCGCCTCGCCGCTGTTCGGAATCATCGCATGGTGGGCCGGGAAATTTGCCCGCGACGAGATAGCGCATCCGCTCTCGGACCCCGTTCCGGCGGCGCTGGACGGCGAGCGCAGCTGACCGGTTGCGACCAGCTGGCGCTGGGCCGGCGCTGATCAAACTCCCAGCAGATTTCCGCGTGTAGTTCCCGGGCACGGACCGGGCATGGCGGGAAGGTGGAAGGATGACTTCTCGATTGCCCGGCAAGGCGCGCCTGGTCCTGCTGGCCCTGTTGGCGCTGGGCCCGGCATTCCTGGTTTCCTGTTCCCCTGCACCAGCGCCTGCTCCCGATGCGCAGCCCACGGGCTCCGCGGCAAGCGAGCAGGTGGATTGCGCCGTGGCTCGTTGCGTGGCGCTGAGCTTCGATGACGGACCTGGCCAGTACACCGGGCGGCTGCTCGACGAGCTGAAGGCCGCGGATGCGCCAGCCACCTTCTTCATGGTCGGGAAGAACATTGCCAAATACCCCGACGCGGTCAAGCGCATGGCCGCCGAAGGCCACCAGCTGGGCAGCCATACCTGGGACCATGCGGATCTCACGACGCTGACCAGGGAACAGATCCAGCATGAGCTGGGATGGACCAGCGAAGCGGTAGAAAAGGCCTCCGGCCACGAGCCCACCGTCTTCCGCCCGCCCTATGGGAATCATGGTGCCGTCTATGACCGGCTGGTGCCCTACCCGTTGGTGCTGTGGGATGTTGACACCCTGGATTGGAAGCACCACGATCCGGAGAAAACGGTGCGCATCGCCATGGACGAAGTCCATCCGGGCTCCATCATCTTGATGCATGACATCCATGAGAGCTCGGTCAAGGCACTGCCGGATCTCGTGGAGAAGCTGAAGGCCGATGGCTACACCCCGGTCACCGTGGACCAGCTATTCAATGGCCAGCTGGAGAATTCGACGGCCTATGCTTCGGCTCCTGCTTCCGGCGCAACGGAATAGTTTTGCGCCGCGCAGGTGCTCAGGGGGCCTGCTCTGCGTACAGCCGCAGCTGGTCCAGCTTGTCCCCTTCGCTTTCGCGGATATTTGCCGCCAGCTCCTCGCACTGCTCCACCGTCAGATCCGGGTTGATGATTGCCACCTGCAGCACTACCTCGGTATGCCCCGCGTCGTCCTTCAGGTCGTAGCGGTAGGAGAGCCCATCGGGATTCTCCGAAGTGTGCAGGATCAGCAAGCGGTTCTCGATCAGGTCATGGACGCGATACACGCGTTCATGGCCGGCAACGCGGTATACCAGCTGGGTGCCGACCTTGAGCTGCGGGTCGTCCGAATGCATGGAGCCGATCCCATGGATCCACAAGGGTGTTGCTGCCCAATCGGTAAGCAGCTCCCAGACACGGTGCACCGGCAGGTGAATGACCACGGTGCTCTCGAAAACGCTGAACTGGCTCATATCCGCATAGTGCCACCCTGGGCGGCCAAATGGAATAGCTTCATGGCTGTTGGCATGCAATCCGGTTTCCGGCCGCCCGCAGCAAAGGCCCGCCCCCCCCGCGCG
>NZ_JBLVOJ010000012.1:55718-62927 GCF_053543715.1 Glutamicibacter sp. AGC46 | reverse complement strand
GGGGGTGCCGGCCCCTGGGCGGCAGAAGGCTTACCAGTCTTCTTCGTCGTCGCCATCCGCCTCGGAGATACCGAGTTCCGGCTCATTCTCGAGGTCGAAGTTGTACCAGGCCTCGGTGAAGTCAAACATCGCATCCAACGCGTCCTGCGCGTCGGAATCCAGGGCTTCCAGCGCCTCTGGGCTGTTGAGCACTGCGGTCACCGCGAGGAATGGGTGATTATCGAAGTAATCGGTGGGGGTGGCCTCCCCATTGAACGTCAAGTTCTCGCTCTGCGCGAAGAGGTCGACGTACTGAGCCACTGCCTCGGGCAGACGGCTCAGATTAATGCCAGTCAGGGACTCATTGTAGATTTCAGCAGTTGCGTCAGCCCACTGCTCAATGAGCTCTTCGCTCATCTGTGCCATCAGATTATCCACCTCGTGGTTGGGGTTCTAGTGCTCACGGGAATCGGTAGCAATTCATCTTATTTCTTCAGCGGGCGCGTGCCAAGACAGAAAGGCCCACGGCGTTGTGATCTTTTCCGCGTAGGTTCCTGCTCACTGGTTCGGGACGCCGAGGGACGGAATATCGGGCATGTCCGGCAGCGAAGGGATCGAGTATTCACGGGGCTGGGAATCCGGAGTTTCCACATCCTTGAGCTGATTCAGCAAGTCTTCGTCGAGGACGCTATCCTGGCTTGGATGACGGGGCTCCGGGGGCGAATCCAGCGAACCCTCCACTCCCGATATGAGCAGCCCCAGCGAAGCAGCCGCGGCAAACAGCCCGGCGAACAGATGCACCCCGATGAAATACAGGCCGCCGATATTGCCGCGAAGCATGGCCAAGTTCCGGTTTTTGGCCGAGGAGCTGACAGCCAGCCCGTAGGCAAAGGCATTTTCCTTGAATCCAAGACGGACTTGGGCTGCCAGCAAGGAAATGCCAGGCACCAGCAGTCCGGCGGCCACCGATCCGGCTGGCACGGCAGCGATCCTGCTTTCATTGGCCAAGCAAATCCCTAAGAGCACTAGCTGGATGAGCGCCAGGCACGCCCGCTTCCAGAAGCCAGCCGCGTGCAAGCCGCTGCACCGGACCAGGTACCGGCGTTGCTCGTGGCGGTCGGAGCCCTTTCTTGGCGGGCCAGCATTTTCTTGCAGGATCCACAGTGCTCCTAGCTGGCTTGCCAGCACACCGAGCAGCATCACGATGATGCCAGCCACCGGCAGGAAACAGCCCAGGACCGCTCCGCTCGTGCTCAGGAGCCAACCAATCCGGTAGGAGCGAATGGCTCGGGGCAGTTTGGGGAAGCGCGCATCAATGTCCTTGGCGTAGCCGGCGGGCAACGACCTGGCCGCCTTGATGTACGCCTTCTTGTTCCACCATCCAAAGAGCCCGGCCACGATGGCAATGGCGGCAATCGCCAGCAGCGCCCCGGTTCCACCAGCCCGCTGCCCCAGGGCGGCGGCAACTGCCAGCACCGGAGTGAAAAGCCAGAACCGATTAGCGTAGGCAGTTTGCTTCGCAACGAAGGTTTCCGCGTAGTCCTGATGCAGGCCTTCGTTCATCGGATCCATGGATATCAATCCACGCAGCACATCGCCTTGTTCCCCGACGATTTTTTCGCCATTGCCGATACTTCCGGCCGCCCGCAACAGCCCCTGGTGATTGGGGTCGATCTGCAGCCCGGATTGGAGGAATCCGAGAGCCGCCAGGTTGTCATCTTGGGCTTCGGCAGCAATTACCGCGCCCTGGTAGTAATCGGGGTTCCCCGGCTCCAGCCGAATCGCGTGCTCGATGGCTTGGCGGGCCAGCACCCTGTCATCGTTGCTCCGAATATCGCTGAGCGTGATCATGCTCAGCCAGTAGTGCCCGTTGCCGTATTCCGGTTCCGTTTCGATTACCTGCCGGATCGCCAGCAGCGCCTCCTCCCGTCGATGCTGGCGCATCAGGGCGCCGGCCAGGCACTCCCCGGCCACCGGGTTGGCAGGATCCAAATTCAGCCCGGCTTTGGCAGCGGACTCCGCTTCGGCCCACTGCTTGAGGCTCAAATGGCATGACGAATAGAGGATCCAGAAGGCAGGGACCTGATGGTGCTCGTTGAGGTTATCCTTCAGCAAGGCAATCGCTTCGGTTTCCCGTCCGATCGCCAGGTGGTGGGTGATCCGGTGATGCAGTCGCTCGAATTCCATGCGGTGTACTCCCCCGGTGCTTTCTAGAGCATGTTCTGCGAAACCAGATACTCGGATAAATCATCGTAGCGGCCATGCTGGTTGCTGAAGCGCACCACATTTCGCGCGGATTCCAGCCACGGCAAAGTCGACGCCTTGATTTCCGCCAGGGCAGTTCTGATATGGCTCATGTCCAAGGGGAGAACCTCGTTGCGCTCGATGGATTGCATCATTGCCTTCTCGGCGGCAGTGGTGCATACGTGCTCCAGGTCCGCACCCGAGAACCCGTCGGTCTGTGCCGCAATCCATTCCAGGTCGATTCCGGCAATCGGGCGGTTCTTCAAGTGGTACCGCAAAATGGACTCACGTGCCGGCGCGTCCGGCGGAGTCACCAGCAGGGTCCGGTCCAACCGGCCTGGACGCAGCAGTGCTTCGTCCAGATCCCATGGGTGGTTGGTAGCCCCCAGAACGTAAAGGCCATCGTTGTTTCCCGCAAGCGAATCCATCTCGATCAGCAGCTGATTGACCATCTGGCGCATCCACGCGCCCGATCCAGTCAGCGAACCGCGGCGGATGCCGATGGCATCAATCTCATCGATGAAGAGAACCGTTGGAGCATTCTTGCGGGCCCGGTCGAAAATCGCCTTGAGCCGCTTTTCCGTTTCACCGATGTAGGAGTCAACCACATCGGTAATGGTGACAGACATGAAATTGGCTTTCAGCTCACCGGCCACCGCGCGAGCCAGGAAAGTCTTGCCGCATCCCGGTGGCCCATACAGCAGCAGCCCGCCGCGCAATGATTTGCCAAAAGCCTTGGCAATTGCGGCGTTGCGCATCGGTGCCAGGAAGGATTCGTCCAGGCGGTCCTTGACCGCCTGCAAGCCACCCACATCATCCAGGGTGACACCCGTTCCGGCCGGGTTCTCGATGGGAGCTTCCGGGGCATCTGACCCCGCATCTGAGCGCAGTGGGACCCGTCCTTCAATAAAGGGCGCCGGCAGCGAACTGCCGAGTTCCTTGGAACCCGCTTCCCAGTCGTAGCCTGGTGGCGTATCGTTCTGCTGGTTTCCAGCCGGCGCGGCATCCGCTGCGGGTTCGACGGGCGCCTGCGGGGCCATCGCTGCGGCCATCGACGCGCTGATCGTTCCAAGCCTTCCCAGCGCGGACGCGTTCCCCGGATCCTGCTGCAGCACGATGCTGACATGGGACAGCGCTTCGGCGGATCGACCGGCACCATCGAGCTGTTCAGCCAAGTGCAATCGCAGGGCATGGTCGTCCGGCGCTGCTTCTACGGCCCGGAGAAGGCTAGCAATAAGGGCATCGTTCATTCTAGGGCCGCTCCACGGTTGAAGGTCTCGGTCTGTTGCCTCTGCTGGTTAAAGCATCCAGCGGGTATCGCTAGAAACGACACCCGCTGGAATTATACGTCGCAGACCCGACTGTTCGCTGAGCGCACCCAGTGCCTAGTAGGCCTTGACTCCCTGCTCTACCACCAAATGGATCAACGCGAATTTCTTGTTTTCGTCAATGGCCTTCAGCGCATTTTCCAGGGCAGCCGGGACATCTGAATCATTCTCGACGCGGACGCCGAACCCGCCGAAGGACTGCGCCATCAGCGCGAAGTCGGGGTTGGCCAACTGGGTTCCGGAAACCCGTTCCGGGTACTGGCGTTCCTGGTGGGTGCGGATGGTGCCGTACTGCTGGTTGTCCATGACGATCACCAGCGGGGTGGCGCCGTACTGGGCAGCGGTAGCCAGCTCCTGGCCATTCATCAAGAACTCGCCGTCACCTGCGATGGTCACCACGCGGCGCCCCGGGTAGTTCAGCGAAGCGGCGACGGCGGAAGGAATCGAGTAGCCCATGGAACCGTTGCGTGCCGAGAGCATCGAAGCGTAGCCGTTGGTTGGGAAGTAGCGGTGGGCCCAGTTGGTGTGCTCGCCGGCGCCGAAGGTCACCAGGGCGTCTTCGGGCAGGGATCCAACCAGATTAGCCATCATGGTCGCCATCCTCGCCTGGCCCGCGGAAGGCTGCGCTGGTGGAAGTTCGGCGAACTTCTCCTGCTCGCCGCGCATCCGGGAAGTCCACTCCTTCCAGGATTCCTTGACCGGCAAATCCATCAGCAGCAGGTCGCGAACGAAGACATCGGGCTTGGCGACAATCTGGTGCGATACCGGGCCGGAACGTCCGCGCAGCGACGGGTCGATGGTGACCAGGAAGTTCTTCTTGTCCCAGTTCTGGCGGACATTGAAGCCGTCGGTGATGACGTCGCCTGGAACCGTGCCGACGAAGATCAGCAGATCAGTCTCTTCCAGCAGGTCATAGGTCGGCTTGGGGCGGCCGTAGCCGATCGGGCCAACATAGGATGGCGAGTTGAAAGGCACGGTACCCTCGCAACGCCATTCGGCAGCGGCTGGCAGGTCGTGTTCCTCGAGCCAACGGGTGAAGTCCGCTGCGCCTTCGTGGGACCAGTCGTTGCCGCCGAAAATGAACAGCGGCTTATCCGCTTCCTGCAAGGCAGTATTCAGCGCCTTCCAGTCGGTCACGGTCATGCCGCCGGTAGCCACCGGGATTTCCGGATGGACTTCGGCGGAAACTTCGTTGCGGATGATGTCTTCTGGCAGGCCGACGACCACCGGGCCCGGGCGTCCGGACATGGCAGCGAACATGGCCTCGGCGACGACTTCGCTGGCGCGATCGGCGTGGTCCAGGATCATCACGCGCTTGGCGCCGGTGCCGAACCATGCCTTGGGATCGAATTCCTGGAAGGCTTCCTTTTCACGGTGCTCGAACGGGATCAGGCCCACGAACAGCACCAGCGGGGTCGAATCCTGCCATGCGGTATGCAGGCCGACGTGGGCGTTGGCAGCCCCCGGGCCACGGGTCACCATGGCAATGCCGGGGCGCTGGTGCATCTTGCCTTCGGCTTCGGCCATGTAGGTGGCTCCGCCTTCGTGGCGGCAGCCCACGGTTTCGATTGGCGAGTTGTGCAGCCCATCAAGGACATCCAGGTAGCTTTCACCCGGCACCACGTAGGCGCGTTCCACGCCGTGCGCGGCAAGCGTGTCGACAATGACGTGTCCGGCCGACTTCTTTGTCAGGCCCTGACCATTTTCACTCATCTTCTAGGCGTCTTTCTGGTTTCGAGAAATCGTCTGACGCAACGGCGGAGAAAACGGCCCTGCTGGCCAATGATGCAACGCTGCGTCAACGTGAAACAGTACTAAACAAGCTGCGATTGCACACATTGCCGATCGAATGCTACGCATATGTGACACGATGCCGTATGTGAATCATATTTGAGTGCAAAATGTCTAGAAAGTTTCACTGAATGGAACGGTTTGCTTCGTCACATTGCGGCTGGCCAGAGCAGTGCGGTGGGCAATGTTCGCGATTTCCATTGATCGGCAGCGCCAGCGCTAGTAGCCTGTGATGCAACAAAAGTTTACTTAAGGTAAGCGCTGCTTTTATCCGGACATCGAGGTTCTCCATGGAATTCATCAACGGCGCGATTGTCGCCGCCTACCTGGCCGCAATGCTGGCCTTTGGCTGGTGGGGCAAATCCCGCACCAAGAACAGCAGCGACTATCTGGTGGCCGGCCGGCGCCTGGGCCCCTTCCTCTACACCGGAACCATGGCGGCGGTGGTGCTCGGCGGAGCCTCGACCGTGGGCGGCGTTGGCCTGGGCTACAAGCACGGGATCTCCGGCATGTGGCTCGTGGTGGCTATTGGCGCAGGCGTGATCCTGCTGTCGCTGGCTTTCGCCCCGACGCTGCAGAAGCTCAAGGTCTTCACCGTTTCGCAGATGCTGACCCTGCGCTACGGCAGCGCGGCGGCAACCAATACCTCCGGCATCGTCATGCTGGCCTACACGCTGATGCTCTGCGCCACCTCAACCAGCGCCTACGCCACCATTTTCGTGGTGCTCTTCGGCTGGGAGAAATGGCTGGCCATCGCCATCGGCGGCGCCATCGTAGTCATCTACTCCACTATCGGCGGCATGTGGTCCATCACCCTGGCCGACCAGGTGCAGTTCATCATCAAGACCATCGGCATCTTCGCCCTGATGCTGCCCTTCTCCATGCATGCCGCCGGCGGCCTGGATGGCATCCGCGAGCGCATGGGCGCCGAATTCTTCAGCTTCACCGGCATGGGGCTGCAGTCGATCATCACCTACTTCGTGGTCTACACCCTGGGCCTGCTGATCGGCCAGGACATCTGGCAGCGCGTCTTCACCGCCAAAACCCCGAAGGTCGCCCGCTGGGGCGGGATGACCGCCGGCATCTACTGCATCTTCTACGGAGCTGCCGGCGCACTGATTGGCATGGCCGCAAAGGTGGCGCTGCCGAACATCGCGGGCGCGGCGGAGAACAAGGACGTGGTTTATGCCGAGGTCGCCACTCAGCTGCTGCCAGTTGCGGTGGGAGGTTTGGTCATGGCCGCAGCCGTGGCCGCGATGATGTCCACCGCCTCCGGGGCGCTGATCGCCGCCGCAACCGTGGCCCGCACCGATGTCACCCCATTTGCGGCCAGCTGGTTCGGCAAGCGCGTGGAAGTGAATACCGATGAGAACCCCGAGCATGATGTTCGCGCCAACCGCATCTGGGTGATGGCGCTGGGCGTCGTCACGGTCACCTTGGCAATCCTGGTGGACGACGTGGTCGCAGCACTGACCATTGCCTACGACATCCTGGTGGGCGGATTGCTGGTGGCAATCATCGGCGGCCTGCTGTGGAAGCGCGGCAACGGCCTTGGCGCTACGGCCTCCATGGCTGCCGGATCGATAGCTACTTTGGGCACCATGATCATCTTGGAGATCCAGGCCGAGAACAAGTTCGACGGCGTCTATGCCAATGAGCCGATCTACTATGGCCTGATCGCTTCGGCAGCAGCGTTCATTGCTGTTTCGCTATTGACCAAGTCGACGGACCGACAGGTGATTGAGCACTGGAACCTGCGGGTTGCGGGCAAGATCCAGGACGCTCCGATCAATGCCACGGCACAAGAGCCTACGCTCTAGTCCGCCAGGAATACCGAGTCGAGCAGATAGATTCGAGCCCTGGGGGG
>NZ_JBLVOJ010000012.1:54479-55651 GCF_053543715.1 Glutamicibacter sp. AGC46 | reverse complement strand
AACCGCTGCCCCCAGGGCTCGTTTGGTTCATCGAGCTTCAGTTCTTGGAACCGGCGCCCCATTTTGCCGCTGGCGCTTCCCACGAGGATAGGGCATCCAAAAGCGCTTCCGGTTCGCTGGCGACCACCAATGAGTCACGGAACTTCGGGGCCAGGAAACCCTGATCCGTCATGTGATCCAGCATGCTCAGCAGCGGCTGCCAGAATCCGTCGACGTCCAGGAGTGCTACCGGTTTTGCGTGGATTCCAAGCTGTTGCCAAGTCCATACTTCAAAGAGCTCTTCCAACGTTCCGGCGCCACCAGGCAGGGCGACAAAACCATCAGCCAGTTCTGACATGCGGTGCTTGCGAGCATGCATGTCGGGCACAACTTCCAAGCTCGTTAATCCTGGATGCGCCAGTTCACCATCAACCAGGACCTGCGGCATAACTCCGAAAACGTCTCCACCGGCCGCTCGGGCAGCATCAGCAATTGATCCCATCAGGCCTACCCGTCCGCCGCCGTAGACGATGGCTCGACCCGAGGCAGCAACAGTGCGCGCGAAGTTTTCTGCCGCCTGCTCATAAATAGGTGAATTGCCCGAAGCGGAGCCGGTGAAAACTGCCAGCCTTCGAATCTTTCGGTGCTGGGCGGCCAAGACTGGGAAGACCACGTCTTTGAGCAAAGGAGCGAGCTCGTCCAGTTCCGCTAATGGGTCAATCCACCGCAGCTGTTCAATTTCGGCCAGAGGTTCAGCAATCGGTACCAACGGATGTTCAAATACGGTGGCTTGAACGCTATGCCCTTCTTCGTTAGCCGCCGGGGCCGTGAAGGTTCCAATGAGACGCAGCAATGCTGAATCCAAGCTCACTCCCAGCTCTTCGCTCACTTCTCGCATCGCTGCATCAATAGCCGCTTCCCCTGGCTCTGGCTTGCCACCAGGGAACATGAATGATGCCGTACCCCGTTTGCGGGCTGTCAGAACCTGCCCCGCATCGTTTCTGAAAATGACGGCGCTGACAATAATCTGTTCTGGCATTCGAGTTCCTTCTTGGTACATCCGCATACTGGTTGCGCCTGTTCGGCACAACCGGCAGGCACCATTCAATCCTAGAGTTTCATCTGGGTGTGACTGGATCTCGTGGCCAACATGCTTTGGCGCTACGCAAACGAAAAAGAGCCGCCGGGGGGGG
>NZ_JBLVOJ010000012.1:10428-54429 GCF_053543715.1 Glutamicibacter sp. AGC46 | reverse complement strand
TGAACTCCGGCGGCTCCTTGGCTACAGGAACTAGTCCTGGATCAGATCGTGGCGCACGATGGTCTGATCGCGGTCCGGTCCCACGCCGATGGCGGAGATCCGGGTGCCGGAGATCTTCTCCAGGGCCAGGATGTAGTTGCGGGCGTTCTCCGGAAGCTCTTCCATGCTCTGCGCACCCGAGATGTCCTCGGTCCAGCCCGGGAAGTACTCGAAGATCGGCTTCGCGTGGTGGAACTCGGTCTGCGTCATCGGCATTTCGTCGTGGCGCACGCCGTCAACGTCGTAGGCCACGCATACCGGGATCTGCTCAATGTTGGTGAGCACATCCAGCTTGGTGACGAAGTAGTCGGTGAAGCCGTTCACGCGCGAAGCGTGGCGAGCCAGCACGGCGTCGTACCAACCGCAACGACGCGGGCGTCCGGTGTTTACGCCGAATTCGCCACCGGTCTTCTGCAGGTAGAGGCCCATGTCGTCGAACAGCTCGGTAGGGAACGGACCAGCACCCACGCGGGTGGTGTAGGCCTTGATGATGCCGATGGAGCGGGTGATGCGGGTCGGGCCGATGCCCGAACCCACGGACGCGCCACCAGCAGTCGGGTTGGAGGACGTCACGAATGGGTAGGTACCGTGGTCCACGTCCAGGAAGGTGGCCTGGCCGCCTTCCATCAGCACGACCTTGTCCTCGTCCAGAGCCTTGTTCAGCTCGTAGGTGGAGTCGATGACCAGCGGGCGCAGGCGCTCGGCGTAGGACAGGAAGTACGAGACGATTTCCTCGACCTCGACGCTGCGGCGGTTGTAGATCTTGACCAGCAGCTCGTTCTTCTGGCGCAGTGCGCCTTCGACCTTCTGGCGCAGGATCGATTCGTCGAAGACGTCCTGCACGCGGATGCCCAGGCGTCCGACCTTGTCCATGTAGGCGGGGCCGATGCCGCGGCCGGTGGTGCCGATGGCCCGCTTGCCCAGGAAGCGTTCGGTGACCTTGTCCATGGTCTGGTGGTACGGGGCCACCAGGTGGGCGTTGGCCGAAACGCGCAGCTTCGAGGTGTCGGCGCCGCGCGATTCCAGGCCGTCGATTTCTTCGAAGAGGGCTTCAAGATTCACCACGCAGCCATTGCCGATAATCGGAGTGGCGTTCGGGGAAAGGATGCCGGCAGGAAGGAGCTTGAGCTCGTACTTCTCGCCGCCTACGACCACGGTGTGCCCGGCGTTGTTGCCGCCGTTTGGCTTCACTACATAGTCGACCTTGCCACCGAGCAGGTCGGTAGCCTTTCCTTTGCCTTCATCGCCCCATTGGGCTCCGACGATCACGATTGCTGGCATGGGATCCTCCCCCTTGCTTAAAGCAGCGGTTGCGGCGTGCTTAGCGCCGTCCCGGCCCGGTGCCGGACAAAAAATATGCCCCTGTCCTGCTCACTGAAACCTGAAGGTCCGTTGCAAGAGTTAGGGGCTCTTACGACCAAAGTTTACCGAAACGATTAGCGAATCTCGAGTTGCACGTCACGATGTCGCCCACGCAGGCCATAAGCGACAACCAGAAAAGCTATTCCCGCGAAGAGCACGGCAATGGAAACAACGTACAGGGCAATGACGGGGTATCCCTGATCCGGGTCGAGGAACGGGTAAGGAACCCATCCATCGGACGCTCCGCGAATCAGCACTACCCCGGTCCAGAGCAACGGGTAAATCAGCAATAGCGGCACCGCCCGGTAGGACAGGGAAGTACGGTCCCTGGCCAAGAGCCAATCGGCCAGAACCAGCAGGGGACCGAGAATATGCATTACCCAATTCGCCCAAGGAAGCGGAACCCCGCCTGCGGCCCCTAAGGGTGCCAGCAGCGTGAGGTAGATCAGCCCGACCACGACCATGCACACGCTCGCCATGGCACGCAGGCCCACAACCCAGCGGGGCATCGAAGCACCCTTGGCTAGGCCCATCAGTCCTGCGATAAGCCCGACCAGAACCACCACCAGATTCGACTGGATGGTGAAGTAGCCAAAGAAATTCAGTGGCTGCACCGGGCCCCGTGAGGCAGTGTCGGCGTAGGTCGCCACGATAGCGCCCAGGGTGGCCAGCGCCCACAGTATCCGAGCCAGGTTGAGGAAGCGCAAGGCGGTTTGACGGGTCTTCACCCTGGAAGACTATAGCCAGCTGCTGCCTCATCCAAGGATTCATGCGTAGCTGCTCGGAGATTCCGGAACTTTGCCGGCCGTCAAAACCGCCCGGGAGAACTCTCGCGATGCAACAATTATTCCAGAACCAGCCAAGGGCTTGACCCTGACACAGTGTGAGGGCGGAGAACTGAAGCATGCTATCCATCGGGGCGTTTGCGCAGATCGGCCAGGTTACCCACCGCATGCTGCGGCACTGGGATACCGCCGGGGTGCTCAAGCCCGCCCACGTAGACCCGTGCAGCGGCTACCGTTCCTACGACCCTTCCCAGCTCCAGCGCTTGCACCAGATCGTGGCCTTGCGCGAGCTGGGTTTCGGCCTGGAAGAGGTTTCCCTGATCCTGGATCAGGGAGCCACCGCGAAAAAGATTGCTGAGCACTTGCAGAATCGTGCCGCGCAGGTCGAGGCCGAACACCGGCTGGCCACGCAGCGGCTGCAGGATGTGCAACGGCGCCTGCGCTTGATCTCAAAGGAGAATCTCATGTCACGCATTGAAATCATCCACAAGCCACTGCCCGCAGTGCGCTTGGCCGCAGGCCGCTTCACGGTGTCCGAGCAACCTGAAATCGCTGGTCGCATCGGCCCACTCTTCGACAGAATCGCGCAGTCCATTCAGGGCCAAAGCCTTGCCACGCCCATTGCGCAATACAACGGAACTGAGGATGGAGTAGAGGTCATTGCCGGATACGCCACTAACGCTCCCAACCTCGCCGATGTCGAAATCATCGAGCTCCCCGCGGTGCCCGAAGCCATCTGCGGAGTGCACCTCGGCTCCATGGACACCATCCATGAAAGCTGGCAGGCCGTGCACGAAGAAGTCCTAGCCCGCGGTTTGGTTCCGACCGGTCCGTGCCGCGAAGTCTACGTGCGTGCCATCTCCGAAGACCAAGGTGATTGGGTGACCGAACTGCAGCAGCCGGTAGGCGTTTCTCAACCCACCAGCTGATGCGGGGCCTCCAACAGGTCCCCCGCCACGCTGCGCGCGGCACCGACCAGCGCACCTGTTTGGCCCAGCGGCGAGCACAGCAGTCGAGCCTGGCCGGCGATGCTCGGCGCGTGCATCTGGAGGCTGGCTTCCATGGCAGGACGTAGCCACTGTTCCAGGGCGGCAAAGTGCCCGCCAAAGACTACCGTGGAAACGTCATACAGGCGCATGGCCGAGGCCACCGCAATTCCCAAGGATTTTCCGGCCTCGGCTACCGCGCTCAGCGCGGGTTCGGTTCCGGTTTCCAGCGCTTGGAATAGCTGGTGGATCCGCCGTTGGCGCGAGGCGCTATCGACCATCGCCCCTAGATCAGCGGCAGCCAGGATCGCTTCCTGCCCGGCAATGGTTTCCAAGCATCCACGACCGCCGCAGCTGCAGGCCCTGCCCTCGGGGGCAATCACCACATGCCCGAGTTCACCGGCGTGTCCCTGGGGACCGGCAAAAAGTTCAGCGTCGATTATCAATCCGCCGCCAATGCCCACTTCCCCCGAGACAAAGAGGAAGTCGCGGTCCTGGGCCTCCATCAATTGCTGTTGGGCCAGCGCCGAGGCGTTGGCCTCGTTGAAGAGCCTGAAGCGGGTTTTGGGTTCGGGCAGCAATGCCGCGACATCCAGTTCCTGCTCCACCCAACCGAGGTTGGGGGCCTGCAGGACGGTGTACCGCTCCTCGTTGACCAAACCAGGAACAGCCAACCCGCCGCCGAGAATCATTAGCCCTTGGGCCCGGGCGGCAGCTTGGAGCCTTTGACTCAGCTCTCCCAGCGCAGCGAGCACTTCGCTGGCTGTTGAGCTGTGGTTGGCACTGGGCAGGATTTCGTGTGCCAGCAGTTTGCCGCTGAGGTCCACCAGCCCGGCGGCTATGTAGTCAACGTTGATTTCCATGCCCATGACACAGCGTGCGGGGTTCAGGATGAGCCCCACCGAGGGCCGCCCGCGTTCCCCGTCGCGGTGCACGCCAATTTCGATAACTAGTCCGGCCGCCAGCAAATCGGCGACCAGGCTGGAGACCGAGGCCTTGGTGAGCTGGCTGAGTTGGGCGATATCGGCGCGTGATAACCGCTGGTCTTCCCCTGCGCCTGCGACCACCGATAGGACCCTGGCCAGGTTGGCTTTGCGCACGTCTCCGACGTTACCCGGGGCCGAAGAGCTTGCGGCACGGGCGCTAGACGCTGGTTGGCGCATGCCTTCTCCTTGAGAATTTTTTGGGACGAATCGTTCACTGCTCGCTATTGACTCTAGCGCATCACCACCCATATAGTTCAGGACATAAACTAAATGGCATCAGCCAACCCCCGATCCAAGGATGCATCCCATGACTCTTCAGCCAACCGCCGCCGACCGCTTCACTTTTGGACTGTGGACCGTGGGATGGACCGGTGCCGATCCCTTCGGTGTCGCCACCCGCAAGAACCTGGATCCGGTGGAAGCTGTCCACAAGCTGGCCGAGCTCGGCGCCTACGGCATCACCTTCCACGACAACGACCTGATTCCTTTTGACGCCACCGCTTCCCAGCGCGAGCAGATCCTTTCGGACTTCCGTGCAGCACTGGAGGAAACCGGGCTGAAGGTCCCGATGGTGACCACTAACCTGTTCAGCCACCCGGTGTTCAAGGATGGCGGCTTCACCTCCAACGACCGCTCGATCCGCCGCTTCGCACTGGCCAAGGTCTTGCACAACATCGACCTGGCAGCCGAGATGGGCGCCGAAACCTTCGTCATGTGGGGCGGCCGCGAGGGCTCCGAATACGATGGTTCCAAGGACCTGGCAGCAGCACTGGACCGCATGGGCGAAGGCGTGGACACCGCGGCCGGCTACATCAAGGACAAGGGCTACAACCTGCGCATCGCGCTGGAGCCGAAGCCAAACGAACCACGCGGCGACATCTTCCTGCCCACCGTTGGCCACGGCCTGGCTTTCATCGAGAAGCTGGAACACGGCGACATCGTTGGCCTGAACCCGGAAACCGGCCACGAGCAGATGGCTGGCCTGAACTTCACCCATGGCATCGCCCAGGCGCTGTGGGCAGGCAAGCTCTTCCACATCGACCTCAACGGCCAGCGCGGCATCAAGTACGACCAGGACCTCGTCTTCGGCCACGGCGATCTGACCAGCGCCTTCTTCACCGTTGACCTGCTGGAGAACGGCTTCCCAACCGGCGGACCCAAGTACGATGGCCCCCGCCACTTCGACTACAAGCCATCGCGCACCGACGGCTACGATGGCGTCTGGGACTCGGCCAAGGCCAACATGTCCATGTACCTGATGCTCAAGGAACGCGCACAGGCATTCCGCGCAGATCCAGAAGTACAGGAAGCCATGAAGCTTTCCGGTGTCTTCGAACTTGGCGAAACCACCCTGAACGCTGGCGAAACCGCAGCACAGCTGATGAACGATGCGGCAAGCTTCGCCGACTTCGACGCCAACGCCGCGGCGCAGCGCAACTTCGCGTTCATCCGCCTGAACCAGCTGGCTATCGAGCACCTGCTCAACGCCCGCTAAACCCCGCATACCCACCCCACCGAAGGAAGCAGCCCGAACAATGACGCTCGTTGCCGGCATCGACTCGTCCACCCAATCATGCAAGGTGGTCATCCGCGACGCCGCAACCGGCGCATTGATCCGCTCCGGACGTGCCTCGCACCCTGAGGGCACCGAAGTGGATCCAGAGTTCTGGTTCACTGCGATGCAGGCTGCTATCGCCCAGGCCGGCGGCCTGGATGATGTAGCCGCAGTTTCGGTGGGTGGGCAGCAGCACGGCATGGTGGTGCTCGATGAATCGGGCACCGTCATCCGTCCGGCGCTGCTGTGGAATGACACCCGCAGCGCCCAGTCCGCCGCCGACATCATTTCCGATGCCGGTGACGGCGATATGGAAGCCGGCGCCAAGTACTGGGCACAGCGCACCGGCACCCTCCCGGTCTCGTCGATCACGCTGACCAAGCTGCGCTGGCTGAAGGACAACGAACCGGAAAACGCCGCCAAGGTCGCCGCCGTCTGCTTGCCGCACGACTGGCTGTCCTGGCGACTGGCCGGTTACGGTCCGGGCAGCGGCGCCGAAGGCTTGGCCGCCCTGCGCACCGATCGCTCCGATGCCTCGGGCACCGGATACTACCGTCCGGCCGAAAACGCCTACGACCTCGAGGCGCTGGAGCAGCACCTGGGCCACGCCCCGCTGCTGCCAGCCGTTGCAGGGCCCCTGGAATCCATTGGCCGCACCGCGTCTGGCGCATTGATCGGTGCCGGCGCGGGCGATAACGCCGCAGCCGGATTGGGCGTAGGCGCCAAGGTGGGCGATGCGGTGATGTCCCTGGGCACCTCCGGCACCGTCTTCGCGGTTGCCGATTCCCCCTCGGCAGATGCTTCCGGCCTAGTGGCAGGCTTCGCCGACGCTACCGGCAACTACCTGCCGTTGGTATGCACCCTGAACGCCACCCGCATCTTCGACGCCACTGCCAGCCTGTTGCAGGCCAGCCTCGAAGAATTCAATGACCTGGCGCTGTCCGCCGCCCCGGGCTGCGACGGCCTGGCCTTGCTGCCCTACTTCGACGGCGAGCGCACCCCTAACCTGCCAGAGGCCACCGGCTCGTTGCATGGCATTACCCGAGCTAACTACACCGCCGCGAATCTGGCCCGCAGCGCGGTGGAAGCGGTAGTTTGCTCGCTGGCCGACGGCCTGCGCGCACTGGAAGCGCAAGGTGTCCAAGCCCAGCGTGTCATCCTGGTCGGCGGTGGCGCGCAGTCCCGCGCGGTCCAGCAGATCGCCTCACAGATCCTGGGCTTGCCAATCCTGGTCCCCGCCCCGGGCGAATACGTGGCCGATGGAGCCGCCCGCCAGGCGGCCGGCGTCCTGGCCGGAGAATTCCCCCACTGGGCACAGGGCACTGCCCAAGTCCCGGCGATGGAACCGGCCCCGCAGGTACTGGAACGCTACCGCGCACTGGTTTCCAGCCAGTGGCTCGACAAGTAGGGAATAGCCGTGGAACTGCGCAACAGGGAACTGAACTGGGCCGGAAATCTTGAATACCGGGCCAAAGAACTGCTCTACCCCACCAGCCTTGAACAGTTGCGGAACCTGGTGCGTGCTGCAAAATCCGTGAAGGTCTTGGGTTCGCGCCATTCATTCAATGACATCGCCGATACACAGGAGCTGATGATCTCTCTGGCCAAGATGCCAGAAGCCATCGAGATTGATGAGCTGGCCATGGCCGTGCGCGTCAGCGCCGGCACCGCCTACGGCGCCCTGGCTGATGCACTGCAACGCGCCGGCTATGCCCTGCACAATCTCGCCTCCCTGCCGCATATTTCGGTTGCCGGGGCAGTATCCACGGGAACCCACGGTTCCGGCGAAACCCATGGCAACCTCGCCACCGCCGTGCGCGCGGTGGAACTGGTGCTGGCCGATGGCTCGCAGCTGAGCGTGAAGCGCGGCGGCGAGGATTTCAATGGCATCGTGGTCGGCCTGGGTGCGCTGGGCGTGCTGACCCACCTCACCTTGGATATCGTGCCCAGCTTCGAGGTGGAGCAGACCGTCTACCAGGACCTGTCCTGGGACAAGGTGCTCGAGGACTTCGACACCATTCAGGCTTCGGCCTACAGCGTCAGCCTGTTCACTGACTGGAGCGGCGAGCAGGTAGGCCAGGCCTGGCTCAAGCGCCGCGTTGGCGACGCGCTGGCAGAGCATATTGACCAGGGCCGATTCGGCGGGTTCCCGGCGACCGCTGCGCTGCACCCGCTGCCCGGCGCCGACGGCGGGATCTGCAGCATCCAGTTGGGCCAGGCCGGTGCATGGTCGGATCGCTTGGCGCATTTCCGCATGGACTTCACCCCCAGTGCCGGCGATGAATTGCAGACCGAATACCTGGTTCCGCGCGAGCACGCAGTCGAAGCGATCCAGGCTGTCCGCAGGCTTTCTCCCGCCATCACTCCCCTGCTGCTGGTCTCGGAAGTGCGCACCATTGCCGCCGATGACCTGTGGCTCAGTGGAAACTACGGCCGTGACGGCATTGCCTTGCACTTCACATGGAAGCCCCAGCAGGAGGCAGTCGAGGCGCTCCTTCCACGGATCGAGGAAGCATTGGTACCTTTTGCGGCACGTCCGCATTGGGGCAAGCTCTTCGCAGCCACCGGCGCGCAGCTGGCCGGGCTGTATCCGAAGTTCAACGACTTCATTGCATTGGCGCAGCGCCTGGATCCGTCCGGCAAGTTCCGCAACGACTTCCTGGACCGCACGGTGTTTGGAGCCTGAACGCGCACAGGCGTTGCGACTAGACTTGTCACCATGGCATTGACTCAGTTAACGGTCGTGGACACCGCGGTCGGCATCCTGCAACAGTTCGGGTTGGCTGATTTGTCGATGCGCCGATTGGCCAAGGAACTCGATGTCCAGGTCGGTGCGCTCTACTGGCATGTGAAGAACAAGCAGGAGCTGCTGGCGCAGGTTGCCGCCCAGCTGCTGAACACCCCTGCGCTGTCGGTGGATGCCGAGGACTACAATTCCCCATCCGAGGCAATCCTGCAGCTGGCGCGCAAACTCTACCTCGCGTTGCTGCCGATCCAGGACAGCCCCGAGGTCATCGAAGTCGCCACCGCAATGCAGGCCACCGGGCTCCAGCCGGTGCTGCAGCTTCGCACCCTGCTGGAAGCAGCAGGGCTGCCTGCCGAAAATGCCCGCCATGGACAGCAGCTGCTGCTGAACCACGTGCTCGGCTCGGTCGCCTACCGCCAGAACCTCGTGCAGCTCGATGTCGATGCACCCCTGGCTGACGGCTTCGACTGGGGCCTGCAGCGGGCCGTTGCCGGCCTCATCGGCTAGCGCCTCGCGCCGGGGCGTCCTCAACCAAACTTGCCAGGTAGTCCTTCGCTTCCTGCACCGAGTCGACAAGCAGCCAGGCTGCTTTGCACTGGATCTCCAGTTACGCGAACTCGGCCAAGGCCATATCAGCCACCCAACGCGCAATCACTGGCGTGCCGCACATCCGAGCGGCGGCGATCCGTTGCTGCGCGAAATCCTGGTACGGTTGGGCGTCCTGCGCGCCAGGTCGTGGAGCACTGCCAAGGCAACAGCTCCTGCAGAACGCCGTTGCTCGATCGCATCATGCATCAATCCTTGTTCACGGCTCCCTCCTGGAACCGCTGGCATGTGCTTGCGGCCGGACGCAGGCGGTTCTTTCCGCCATGGGTTTTGCGCCTTCGAGGGATCCTGATGCGCCGGAGGCAAGGCCAGGGGGATGAATTTCCATTCTGCTCTTCGAGCTGGTCGTATCGTTCCCGCGCTTGTCCGATGCCGGGCATATGTTTCACTGTCCGGCACAGGAGCGCATCGATCGGTGCGCGCATGGTCGTGCCTATCGGCGCAACGCGGCACTCGACTGCTACCGGACTAGCCGCCACTGGGCAGACCGGCCGCTGGCTGCCGGTCCGAAAGGCTGCTGAGCTAGCTCAGCTTGCCGCCGGATGCTTCCAGATAGCAGGCAGCGCACAGCGACTCGTACCAGACCTCTTCACCGTCGATGGCGACCTGGTCTCCGTCAAAAACAATGTGGTCACCTGATCTGCGGGTATTGAACATGGCCTTGCGCCCGCAACGGCAGATGGTCTTCAGCTCTTCAAGCGAGTGCGCCAGTTCCATCAAGCGTGCCGACCCCGGGAAGGCGCGGGTGCGGAAGTCGGTACGGATACCGTAGGCGAGCACCGGGACATCATCGAGCACGGCGATGCGCAGCAGATCATCGACCTGGGTGCGGGAGAGGAATTGCACCTCGTCGACCAGCAGGCAGGCTACCGGCGGCGCATCCACATGCGGCAGCAAGGCATCAGGGTCATCGCCGAGGCAATGGGCCGCGAACTTCTCGCGGAGGTTCTCTTCCGGCCCCACGCTGAAGTCGACTTCCCGTTCAATTCCCAGGCGGGAAACGATTGATTTCTCGCCCTTGGTGTCGACTCCCGGCTTGGCCAGCAGGATACGCTGGCCGCGTTCTTCGTAGTTGAAGGCAGCCTGCAGCAAGCTCGTGGATTTGCCCGAGTTCATCGCTCCGTAGCGGAAATACAGCTTGGCCACCATTGCTCCTCGAAAGTTGCGGTGCCTGCCAACTGGCAGGCCCTTTAAGATCTTAGTGCCCGCGCCGCGGATCGCCAGCGAACCGGCGCCGCGGACGATTGCCCTGCTATCTCACCGCAGGCTGTTTCTTGCCGGCGAAAACCAGCCTGTAGAGCACCGACATCACGATGACGAAGGGAACACCGAAGATCAGGGTGTACTTGAATTCCGGCACGAAGAACGAGGTCACCAGCAGGCCGGCGAGCAGTACCGAGCCGAGAATCGACGCGGCCGGGTAGCCTGGCAGCTTGTACTCCAGGACGGCCCGGTCCAGGCGCACCTGGCGGCGGAAGGACACGTGGGTCACCAGGATCATGAACCACGTCGCCAGGGCACCGAAGGTAGCCAGCGACATCATGATGCCGAAGCCTCCCTCCGGAACCAGCGCGTAGACCAGTGCTGCCACGGCGATGCCTCCGGCAGACATCCACACCGCGTGGATAGGAGCGCCCGCGCTGTTGGTCCGGTGTGCCAGGCGCGGCGCGTGCCCGGAATCAGCCAGCGAATGCAGCATGCGGGTTGCCGCATAGAGCTGGGCATTCATGGCCGAGAGCGCGGCAATGATGAGCACGAAGTTCAGTACCGAATCGGCGAACGGGATACCCATCTGGGACATCACAGTGACAAATGGCGATCCGCCGGCCAGCAGTTCGCTGGTGGGCGCCACCGCGAGGATCAGGGCCATGGTGAACACGTAGAAGAGCAGCAAGCGCAGGAAGGAGACCTTGAAGGCCTTGCGTACGGCAATCTTGGGGTTCTTTGCTTCTGCGGCGGCAATGGAGATCGCCTCGATACCCATGTAGGAGAAGATCGCCACGATGACAGCGGTCCACATGCCGAACAGGCCATTGGAGAAGAAGCCGCCTTCGGCCGAGTAGTTATGGAACCCGTATTGGTCGCTGGGGTCGTGGAACACCAGCCAGAGGGCAATGATGATGAACGCGACCACCGCGAAGACCTTGATCGCGGAGAACCAGTATTCGGTGGTTCCGAAGATCTTCACGCTGGAGAAGTTCACGCCCAAAAGCGCGGCCGAGAAGACAAGGACCCAAACCAGCCCTGGAATCTCGGGGAACCAGTACTGCATGTACTCGCCTACCGCGCTGACTTCGGTGCCCACGGCGAAGATCAGCGCAGACCAGTACAGGTACTTGGTCAGGTACCCGGCGAAACGTCCAAGATAGCGTTCGGCGTAGACCCCGAAGGAACCGGCCACCGGCTGCTTGACGGTCATTTCCGCCAATGCGCCCATGACCAGCACGGCGACGACCCCGCCAATGAGGTAGCTGATGATCACCGAGGGACCGGCCATGGCGATGGCGAGCTTGCTGCCCGCGAAAAGACCGGTGCCGATGGCACTGCCCAGCGCGATCATGGACATCTGCCCAGGAGTCAGCGACTTCTTCAAACCCGAACCGACTTCAGTGGCGCGTACCGGCTGCTTGCCCAACGATGCTCCCTTTAGACCTATGCGAACAGCACGGCATCGAAAATGCCGTGCTGCTGTTAAGGTTACTCTCGCGCAGATTCGCCGGCTTCGGCGCACCAAGACCCGAAAGCGGCGGAATTTGCGTTATGTCACGGCATTACGCACGGCGTACTCTTCGCGCTGCCAGGCATTGGTGTGCAGAATTTCACGCAGTTTCTCCACGGCATCCCAGATATCGGTACGCGTCAGGTACAGCGGGGTGATGCCAAAGCGCAGGACTTCGGGTTCGCGGTAGTCCCCGATAACGCCCTGGTCAATGAGCGCAGCGATGATTTCGTACCCATGCTCATGGCGGAAGCTGACGTGGCTGCCGCGAGCAGCATGTTCGCGTGGAGTCACCAGTTCCAGGCCGTAGCCGGCGCAGCGGGTTTCAACCAGCTCGATGAACAGGTCCACCAGCTCCAGCGAGTTGGCGCGCACCTTGTCCATGTCCGCTTCCAGCGCGATATCCAGACCGACCTCGATCATGGCCAGTGAAGTAACCGGCTGGGTACCGCACATGAAGCGGCGAATGTCATTTGCTGGCGTGTAGCTGTCAGCCATCTCGAAGGGCGATTTGTGCGACCACCAGCCGGACAGCGGCTGCCAGAAACGTTCATGGTGGCGGGCATTGACCCAGATGAAAGCCGGAGAACCCGGACCGCCGTTGAGGTACTTGTAGGTGCAGCCCACGGCGTAGTCGGCATCTGCGGCATTCAGGTCAATCGGTACTGCACCTGCGGCATGGGCCAGATCCCAGACCACCAGGGCTCCGGAGCCGTGGATGGCTGCAGTGGTCTCGCCCATGTCCCACATCGATCCGGTGCGGTAGTTCACATGCGACAGAGCCACCACGGCGACAGTTTCGTCCAGTGCAGCGCGCAGCGAGGACTCTCCATCGATGAGCTTCACCTCATAGGCCACACCGGTTTCCTGCGAGAGCGAGTTGACCAGGTCGGCCAACCCCTCGGCGATATAGATGTCCGTGGGGAAATTGTCTCGTTCGGTGAGAATCACCCGGCGCTGCGGGGCATCGGCCTTCTGCGTGCGCAGTGCCGAGGCCAAGGCCTTGAACAGATTCAGCGTGGTGGTATCGGTGATCGCAGTCTCGCTGGGGTTCGCGCCCAGCAACCGCCCCAGCTTGTCGCCGAGCTTCAGCGGCATCTCGAACCAGCCGGCGGTGTTCCAGGAACGGATCAGGCCCTGGCCCCATTCTTCGCTCACCACCTGGGCGGCGCGTTCGGCTGCACCCTTCGGCAACGCGCCCAATGAGTTGCCATCGAGGTAGATGACGCCTTCCGGGAGGTTGAAGCGGTCGCCAAAGGCCACCAGCGGGTCTGCCGCGTCCAATTGGGCAAGGGACTCTCGGGTCAGTTCCGTGGTCATTGGATCTCCTGTTCGGCCAAGATCAAAGCGGGAGGACTTCCGTTCTCCATGGTGTATCCATCGTAGAATCTAGTTCGGTATAGTGCGACCAGATCCAAACTTTCCCAAAGAATTGAGTTGATTAACCGTGGCAGGTTCATTATGGACGGTTCAAGGCGATGCCATGCCGAATCCTGTTCGCGTCGACGAAACGGATCTGTCCATTCTCACCGAGCTGAGCAAGGATGCTCGAATTGCCAACAACGTCTTGGCTGCCACAGTCGGCTTGGCGCCATCGACCTGCTTGGGCCGGGTGAAAGCACTCTCCAAGGCGGGGGTGATCACCGGTTACCATGCCGCGATCAATGAGCGTCTTCTTGGTGTTGCCGTCAACGCCATGATCTCTATTGTGGTCTCGTCCACAGCCCGAGACCGCTTGCTCTCCTCGGCGCATCAGCTCAAAGAGCTCGCCGAGGTCAAGGAAGTCTTCGTTCTTGGCGGCTCGCCGGATTTGCTGGTTCGGGTGGCTACCCGAAGCATCGAAGACCTACGGGCATTCGTGGCCGCGCACTTGGGCTCCAACCGCGCGTTCTCATCCACCCAGACGGTAATTATCTTCGAGCACCTGGCTTAGCCGAGACAGGCTTTTTGTCATCTAACGGCGTCTCTCATCTATATCTCATTTATTTCAGCCACAATGAAAAACATGGGAAAGGAAGCTTTGCGCCGCGTCTTTGCGACAATCGCTGTCATCGCAGTCGTGTTTCTTGGCGCTTTCGGAATCAGCCAAGCCTTGGAAGGTCCGGCGGACCAGGACCTCGGGGAAGGGTTCATCTTCGAAGAAGCAACTCCGTCTCCGACGAGCGGCACCCCCAACAGCCCCTCCTCCTCGCCTTCTGCCCCAGCGACTGGATCCCAAAAGCCGTCTTCCAGCTCGAGCACCTCCGCCAAGCCGAAAACCTCGGAAAAGCCTAAGCCTAGCGCTACCCCGACACCGAAGCCCAAGCCGAAACCTCCAGCACCGGCACCGCCAAAGAAGACCGTCGTTCCGCTGCCTCCTTCGGGCACCCAGTACGACGATGATGACGACGACGATGACGATTACGACGACTACGACGATGACGACGATGACGACGACGATGACTAGAGCGCCAGAACGCCGCTGGTCCATCCGAGCACGGGTCCTGACCGGCATGATGCTCCTGGTAGGCCTGGCCCTGCTGACAGCGGGTACCGCGAGCTTTGCGGTTCAACGCCACGAACTGAATGAACGCCTCGACGAGTCATTGACCCGCACCGTCAAGGAATTCGAAGTTCTCACCGATACTGGTGTCGATCCGCGAACCATGGAACGCTTCAAGCACGCCGAAGACTTGCTGTATATCGCAATGCAACGCACCCTGCCCTCCCCGAAGCAGGGCATGCTCTCCCTGGTTGGTGACGAGGTGCGTTGGACCGCACCGGATATCGTCAACACCCGACTGGAAGATGATCCGGAATTCCTCGAATGGGCCAGAAGCGTCCAGGACGCCAACCATATCCGCTTGGGAACTGTCGACACGGACATCACGACCTACCGCGCCGTCGTTGTTCCGGTTAGCCTCCCTGCAGACCACGAGCATGGCGCCTTCGTGCTGGCCTATGACTACTCTGCCGAGGCCATCGCCAACGACCGCAACTTCATGATCTATGGTGCCGTCGGCGCCTCGGTCATGCTCGTGGCCGCACTGGCCGCCTGGCTTGTGGTTGGACGAATGCTCGACCCGATTCGCCGCCTGCAAACTACCGCGCAGCAGATCTCGGAGACCGACGTATCCCAGCGCATTGAAGTTTCCGGAAACGACGAATTCGCTGAACTGACGGTCACAGTCAACGAAATGCTGGATCGCCTTGAAGGTGCGCTCAGCTCCCAACGCCAGCTGCTTGATGATGTCGGGCACGAACTGCGCACGCCGGTGACTATCATCAACGGGCATCTGGAACTGATGGATCCCAACGATCCGGACGACGTTGCCCAGAGCCGCGATATCGCCATGGACGAGCTCGGGCGCATGTCCTTGCTCATCAATGACCTAGTCACCCTGGCAAAGTCCAACCGCACGGATTTTCTCCAGGTGGAGCCGGCAGAAGTCGGCAAGCTGCTTGACGACATCCTCGACAAGGCCCGCGGCCTGGGGCCTCGCCAGTGGCGCGTGGACTACCGCACCGAGGCCACCGTGGCTCTCGACCCGGTCCGGACCACCCAAGCCATGCTGCAGCTCTGCGCCAACGCGGTGAAGTTCTCTGCTGCGGATAGCCGTATCGGCTTGGGCAACGAGATCGTGCGCGATGGGCATGGCAACACCACCTTGCGCTGGTGGGTATCCGATGCGGGCGTGGGCATCCAGGCTGAAGATCTTGAACGTATTTTCGAGCGCTTTGGACGGGGCCAGAACTCTGTTCGTTCTTCCGGGTCCGGCCTGGGGCTGAACATCGTGCAGGCCATAGCGGAGACCCACGGCGGACGCGTGTGGGTGAACTCGGAACATGGCAAGGGTTCGACGTTCTACATTGACATGCCGTTGACGACTGGAAGCAAGGAAGCATGAGCCAGATACTGATCATTGAAGATGAACCGCGAATCAGTTCGTTCGTAGCCAAGGGGCTGCGTGCTGCGGGACTGACCTCATCCATCGCAGAAACCGGGCATGATGGCTTCACCCAGGCCATTGACGGTGACCATGAGCTGATCATCCTCGACCTCGGCCTGCCGGATGAAGACGGCTTCTCGGTATTGCGGCGTCTGCGCGCCGCGCAGATCGATACTCCGGTGATCATCCTGACCGCACGCGGCAGCGTGGAAGACACGGTAGCCGGCCTGCAGAACGGTGCCGATGACTACATGGCCAAGCCATTCCACTTCGATGAGTTGCTGGCGCGGGTGCGCTTGCGCCTGCGCGCCGAGGACAACGCACCCGAGGTTTCCTCACTGGCCCACGAAGACCTGAACATGGACCTGCTGCGCCGCCGGGTGACGGTCAATGAGCGCGAAGTCGACCTTTCCGCGCGTGAATTCGCGCTGGCCGAAGCCTTCTTGCGCAACCCCGGCCAAGTGCTCAGCCGCGAGCAGTTGCTTTCCCGGGTCTGGGGCTATGATTTCGATCCAGGGTCCAACGTGGTGGATGTGTATGTCCGCTACCTGCGCAACAAGCTCGGCTCGGAACGTTTTGAGACGGTACGCGGATTCGGCTACCGACTCGCCTCCGAGCGCTAGCCGAATCCTGCACGGAATCTAGCGCAACGTCGGGTCCGGAACGAAGCTCTGCTGGAGCAAACGGCTCCAGCGATTGGCCGGCAGCTGCGGGTTCAGCAGTGCAATGCCGATGCAATACTTGGACATCGATACCTCTCGGATGCCCAGCTCGGCCAAGGCCTGGTCCGACGCGCCCCGGCCATCAGCGGACTTGGTCTCCACGACAACCAGGTCCGGTCCGTCAACCCTCGAATCGCCGTTGGCGTATTCCAGTTCCACGTCGCAGGTCAGCCGTTCGCCATCGATGGGGTTCACGAAAGTTGCACGCCGGTAGGCACTGTCCAGCACAGGTTGCAGTTGGGGCACGTCCTGCCCGTACTCGCTGCGCAGGACCGATTCCAGGAACTCGAGATTCTCTTCGGTCAGCTCGCCGGCGCTGTCCAGATCCTGCTCGACGCGGTGCTTCACCGTCGAGCCGCGAAGCCCCTTGGTCTTGATCTCGAACATCGACAGCCCGGTGTCAGCATAAGTGCGCGAGCGCACCTTGTATCGCCGTCGCCGCCCCTGGCGGTGGGCGCGGTACTGGTCGTAGTCCTCGGTATCGAAATACACCGATTCGTAGCGGAAGGTGCGCAGGCCATCGATCTGCATGATCTTGAATTGATCGCCCAAGCGCTCGGATAATGCCGTGAACTCCTCTGGGGCCAGCAGGAACTTCTTGTCGACTCGGGTCTGCAGCGCGGCTTCGGAAATCACGTCTTCGAGACTGATCGGTTCCCGGCCGATGACGGCTTCTTCGAGAGCGGCTCGCGCCTGGGAGACGACGAGGTCCGCTCCCTTGTCCGCATATGTCGTCATCAGTACCACGTCTCCTGCTTGGCTCCGTTCTGCGCTGCCGGTACAGACTGGCTGTTCGCCAATTCATAAGTGCCGGAGAAGGTCTCGGATGCGCTGGCCTTAGCAGTGGACTTGCCTCCGGCCATGTTGGTGCGGAAGCGGACATCAACGATGGTCAGATCGCGAACCATATCCAGCTCGACAACTACTGTTCGCAGCACCTTGGCATCCAGCAGTTCTTCCAATGCAGCCTGCAGATCCGCCTTCTTCGGGTAGGCACGTTCCAGGGTCACAGTCTGGCGCTCGGTGCGCGGAGCGAAGCTCGGGTGATCCGCCAGGAACATGACTAGCACGAGGGCTGCGGTGGCCGACGGAGCCAACCATGCCGGATCCGGGTGCAGGCCGTTGACCAAACCAATGGCCAGCGAAATGAAGTAGTAGGCGACTTCTTCCTGGGTCAGCGTGTCTGAGCGAAGGCGAATGATTGAGAGGATGCCGAAGAGCCCCAGCCCCAGCCCCATGCCTGCGCCGCTGCCTGAAAGCAGCAAGGTGACCGCGAAGATTCCCATGCTCAAGGCGATATATGCGAGCACGAGGTCGCGGCGGAAGTGGCGGCGGAAGTATACGAAGTACACCAGAACCGTAATGCCGATGACGTTTGAGGCTAGTCCCGTCCAGAATGACAACATTGCTATCCCTTTCAAAAGTGTGAAGTGATGATCCCTTCTTTATGAACTTTAGGTGAAATAAATGAGTCTAAAAGTAGAACATCATGAGAACGCCCTCATGTTACTGAATAGGTCTTGACTTGCATGTTTGCCTTCTGCTGACGGAGAGGGTGCCGTCTGGCTGGTTCTACTCAGCTTCCGCGCACCCGAGTTCTCTTATTTCTTGAGCATGCCCTCGAAGCGTTAAACAGCTAACGGCGGCTATTCTCTTTGCGAGAATAGCCGCCGTTAGCGGTTGGAGTATCGCTTACTTGCCAGCTTCGATTTCAGCCTTGGCCGTCGAATCCGAATCGTTCAGGAACTTGCCGATGCGGTCGACTTCTTCAGTCTCGCCGATGGCTGCGGCCGCACGGCCCAGCGCATAGAGCGAGCGAAGGAAGCCGCGGTTTGGCTCATGGCGCCAAGGCACAGGGCCCTGTCCGCGCCAGCCGGCTTTGCGCAGCGAGTCCAAGCCTCGGTGGTAGCCAACTCGTGCGAACGCGTACGACTCCACTACGCGGCCCTCACTGTGCGCTTCGTTGGCAAGCAGCGCCCAAACCAGTGACGAGGCAGGGAATTTTGCCGCCAAGTCCGTGGCTTCATCACCGGCTTCATAGCGTGCCAGCACTTCGGTTTCTTCCGGAAGCAGGGTTTCCGGGATACCCAGCAGGTTTTCTCCGACCATGGTTACTTCAGCGACTTTCCGGCCGAGCCTAGCTGCTGGGCAGCTTCAACGATGCGGGCAGCCATGGACTCTTCAGCCTTGGCACCCCACACGCGTGGGTCGTAGGTCTTCTTGTTGCCAACTTCGCCGTCAACCTTCAGCACACCGTCATAGTTGGCAAGCATGTGGCCAGCTACCGGGCGGGTGAAGGCGTACTGGGTGTCAGTGTCGATGTTCATCTTGATCACGCCATAGGCAACTGCGTCAGCAATTTCCTGCTCAGAAGAGCCCGATCCGCCGTGGAATACCAGGTCGAATGGGTTCGCCTTGCCAATCTTGGCGCCAACCTGGGCCTGGATATCCTTCAGGATCTCTGGGCGCAGCTTTACGTTGCCTGGCTTGTAAACGCCGTGGACGTTGCCGAAGGTCAGCGCGGTGATGTAGCGGCCCTTTTCTCCAGCGCCCAAAGCCTCGATGGTAGCCAGGGCATCGTCGACGGTGCTGTACAGCTTGTCGTTGATCGCGTTTTCCACGCCGTCTTCCTCGCCGCCAACGGCACCGATTTCAACTTCGAGGATCTGCTTGGCGGCTGCGGTACGCGGCAGCAATTCTGCGGCAATGCGCAGATTCTCTTCAAGGGTTTCAGCCGAACCGTCCCACATGTGGGAGTTGAAGAATGGATCGCGGCCTGCAGCGACTTCAGCCTCCGAAGCGGCAAGCAGCGGCAACACGAAACCGTCCAGCTTGTCCGCTGGGCAGTGGTCGGTGTGCAACGCGATGTTCACGCCGTAGTTCTTGGCAACCTGGCGGGCGAAGGCTGCGAAGCCCAGCGAGCCGGTAACCATATCCTTGATGGATGCACCAGACCAGTATGCGGCGCCGCCGGTGGAGACCTGGATGATGCCGTCGGATTCAGCCTCTGCGAAGCCGCGAATTGCGGCGTTCAGAGTCTGCGAGCTGGTCACGTTCACTGCTGGGAAGGCGTAGCCGCCTGCCTTGGCAGCATCGATCATTGCATTGTACTTATCGGGGGTTGCGATAGGCATGCTTCACTCCTGGTGATTAGCGAGGTTACGCGTCTCCATTGACGGCGGTTCGCCATCCATCCTATCGGCTATGTCACTAACTAAGCCCTAAATCTCGTATCGTGACACGGGGAATTCCGCGGTTGACCGCAAAGCAAACGGCCAACCCAGATGAGAGCTCGTCTCATTACGGTTGGCCGCTGGCTTTTTACGTTCTCTATTTGGTTGTTGCGCTTACAGAGGTGCTTCCCGACGGAGCTAGCTGTGTCTTGGTCGTGGTGCTGGGCACTGATGCAGAGCTCTTGGAAGCCTCCGGAGTTTCGGTTCCGGTCGAGCTCGACTTCGACGAATCCGTCTTTGGCGCAGGATCTGACTTCGTTGGAGTGTCCGTAACGATTTCTTCAGAATCCGTTGGCTCTGGAGCTGGAGCCTCCATCTCATCAGTGGCATCCGGATCTTCGGGTCCGTCCGTAGCGCTTGGACTCTTCGTAGCGTCTGGACTCTTCGATTCGTCAGGGCTCTTGGAACTATCTGGGCTCTTCGAGCTATCAGGGCTCTTCGAACCGTCCGGGCTCTGTGAACCATCTGGAGACTGCGAACCGCTCGGACTTTCACTCTCGCTCGGCGACGGGCGCTGCGACTCCGATGGGCTTGGCTTCGGCCGTGGAATGCTTGGAGTGTCATCCTCGGGGACAATGACGTCTGGATCCGGGCCGCTTGGAGCCCGATCAGGAACGCGGGAGCCGTTGCCCTTGGGAGCACTGCCCGCATTGACTGTCAGCCGCTGCGAATTAATCATCGCCTGGCGCTGGCCCGGAATGGTTGGCAGGTAGTTGCGCGGATCATGCCAACGGCCGTCGATGATGACCTCGAAGTGCACGTGGCAACCGGTCGAGTTGCCGGTAGTGCCAGCCAGGGCGATCAGTTCACCCTGCTCGACTCGCTGCCCCACCTTGGCAATCAACTTCGAATTGTGGCTGTAGCCAGTCTGGACATTGCTGCCGTGGTCGATAGTCACGCGCATGCCGGAGTGCCCAGCCCATGCCGATACGGTCACCGTTCCAGCTTCAGAAGCGTAGACCGGCGAGCCGCAGGAAATAGGGTAGTCCTGGCCAATGTGGATCTGGTTGCCAGGACCGGTAGGGTTGGCACGCCAGCCATAAGGGCTGGAAATACTGCGGGTCTTGACCGGGTGCATCAGTTGCAGGTCGCCAGGCAATTTGCCGAGCTCGCCGACCATGCCCGCAAGCAGAGCTGAGGATTCGTTGTCATTGCCGGACGCTTCTGAGCCCGCGTCAGCGCCATCAAGCATTCCAACGGGACGGCCGTCAATAGCCAGCTCCTTGCCGGAACCGCCAAATGAGTTCAGCGGCGCATCTGCACTGACGTAGACCGGTCCGTTGAACATTGATGGATCTGCCACAGCATCGATGCCTACAGGGATATCGCCCTGCCTGGAGTCACCGGCCTGAGCCATGATCGGGATCGCCAAGGCTCCCGTCAGTCCGAGCGCGGCGACGATAGAAGTGGACCATATAACCAATGGCCTTCTGCGTCGAGGCAGCCCGGGCAACAGCAAGTCACGGTTTACTTGATGACGTCGTTTCACGACCGCCCTCTCCCAGATCACGTTTTCATAACTAAAACCCAGAGTAGGCGGAAAATGATAACTAATCCAGATGCTCGACTAAACTCGTCAGTATTAAATTTCTTGTTAACCTACTTTTTGCCCAAACACGTGCCTGCGTACCCACGCATGCATGGCAATCCCGGCTGCGGATGCCGCATTGATTGAACGAGTCGAGCCGAACTGCTCGATGGACAAGGTGTCCTTGGCCGCAGCGTGGACTTCCGGGCTGAGGCCCGGACCTTCCTGCCCGAAGACCAGCACGCAGTCCTTCGGCAGGTCGTAGGTTTCCAGTGGAACGGAGTCCGGGAAGATATCGATTCCCAGAATCGTCAACCCCTCGCCTTCAGCCCAGGCAACGAACTCCTCCACCGTTGCATGGTGGCGTACGTGCTGGTAACGATCAGTAACCATGGCGCCTCGTCGATTCCAGCGGCGACGGCCGATGATATGGACTTCTTTGGCTAGGAAGGCGTTTGCGCTGCGTACCACGGTGCCGATGTTCATATCGTGCTGCCAGTTTTCAATCGCGATATGGAAATCGTGGCGGCGTTCGTCAAGATCAGCAATGATGGCGTCCATCATCCAGTAGCGGTACTTGTCCGCGACGTTGCGCCGGTCGCCCTCGGCAAGCAGCTGGGGATCGTATTTTCCGTCGGTTGGCAGTTCCCCCTCCCAGGGGCCCACTCCGATCACATGCTGCGCGCTCGGGTCATTAACTGGTTCATGCGTTTCTTCGTTCACAGTATTAAGCCTAGTTCGTTATGTTCGTGCCCTTGTTCACGGTGCATTTGCGTGCGCCTGTGTAATCTCTTAATAGAACGGGATACTTTCAGTGCCGATAGCTCCCACCACATATTTCCCTAGGGAGGATCCACGCCTCGTGACAACTTCAATCCGCGGTACGCGAACTGTCCACGACATCAAATGCTGGCTCACGGACATGGACGGCGTATTGGTTCACGAGAACCAGGCCATCAAGGGCGCCGCCGAGATGCTGAGCTACTGGCGCGACAACAACCTGCGCTTCCTGGTCCTGACCAATAACTCCATCTACACCCCGCGCGATCTGCGTGCCCGCCTATTGGCCTCGGGCCTGGACGTCCCGGAGGAAAACATCTGGACCTCCGCGATGGCCACTGCAGAGTTCCTGGCTCGCCAGCGCCCCGGCGGCCGCACTTTCGTCATTGGCGAAGCCGGTTTGACCACTGCACTGCATGATGCGGGGTTCATCATGACCGACCAGAACCCTGACTACGTCGTGCTGGGCGAAACCCGCACCTACTCTTTCGAAGCCATCACCAAGGCCATCCGCCTGATCGAAGGCGGGGCGAAGTTCATCGCTACCAACCCGGACGCTACCGGGCCGTCCACCGAAGGCATTATGCCAGCCACCGGTGCGATCGCGGCCTTGATCTCGCGTGCAACTAACCGCGAGCCATACGTGGTGGGCAAGCCGAACCCAATGATGTTCCGTTCTGCCCTGAACCGAATCGATGCGCACTCGGAAACCACCGCAATGATCGGCGACCGCATGGACACCGATATCGTTGCGGGCATGGAAGCCGGACTGCTGACCGCATTGGTCTACACCGGCATCACCGCCCGCGAGGACATGGACACTTTCCCGTTCCGCCCGGACCTGCAGTTCCCATCCGTGGCGAATCTGCACGCGGAACTCGCCAAGGGTGCCGCTGCAGCGGAAGCGCCTGCAGCCAAGAAGTAGCAGCTAGCGGATTCAGCAAGGCCGGGCTTTTGCCCGGCCTTGCTGCGTTGACGCAAGATTCCGGAAGTATGCTGAAACCGTGACCGAGCAAGTACCGAACGAGGTCCCGAGCGCGCGGAAGCGTGGACGGCCCAAAGGCAGCACCACGGGGACAACTAGAGCGGCGATCCTCAAAGCCGCGTCCAAGGAGTTCTCCCGTGCCGGATACGAGGCAGCCAGCCTCCGGTCGGTAGCGCGCCGAGCCGGGGTGGATCCAGCACTGGTGCACCACTATTTCAAGGACAAGAGCAACTTGTTTGTCCAGACCATGCGCATCCCCGTCAACCCAGGGGAAATCATCGCCGAGGCGGCAACAGCGCCGTTGGAAGAGATGGGCGAGGCGCTGACTCGCACATTGCTCGCTACCTGGAGCAAGCCGGCTTTCCGCACGGCTGCAACGGCAATGATCCGGGGCTTGGTCTCCAGCAGCAGCGCGGCGAAAATCCTCCGTCCATTCCTGGAAGAGCAGATCTTCTCGCGCTTGGGTGCGCGTTTGCCGGAAGAAAGCGCCGAGCCGAGGGTAGCCCTGGTGGCCAGCCAGATTGTCGGCCTGATTGTCGCGCGCTACATCATTGACTTGGAGCCTTTGGCCTCCATGGATGATGAGCAGGTTATCGAGCTGGTGGCCCCCACCATCCAGCGCTACCTCACCGGCCAATTGCCTGCGTTGAACCATTGACATGCTGCTGGCAGAGGTCCCTAATTCATTATGTGATGAATAAAACGGCTTGTGTCGATGTGCAGCGGCTCGACGTCAGACGCGGAAGGGCATTGGTCCTGGACCACGTGGAATTCCAGCTCGCGCCGGGACGGATCATCGGCTTGCTCGGCCCCAGCGGCAGCGGCAAGAGCACCTTGCTGCGAAGCATCGTGGGCAACCAGGTCATCAGCAGCGGAACAGTCTCCGTTCTCGGAAAGCCCGCCGGGCACAAGTCCCTGCGCAACCGGGTCGGCTACATGACCCAGGCAGCCAGCGTCTATGACGATTTGAGCGTCCGGCAGAACATCGCCTACTTCGCCAAGATCCTCGGCCAGCCCCCAGCAGAAGTGGATCGAGTCCTCGAAGCCACGGACCTGGCGGACCAGGCTGGCCGGCTGGCCATGGGCCTGTCCGGCGGACAGCGCAATCGGGTGTCCTTGGCCATCGCACTGCTCGGCTCGCCGGAAATTGTCATCCTGGATGAACCCACGGTGGGTTTGGACCCGGTGCTGCGTGCGGATCTGTGGGCGATGTTCTCGCAGTTGGCGGCCACCGGCCTGTGCCTTGTCGTCTCCAGCCATGTCATGGACGAAGCCATGCGTTGCGATGAAATCCTGCTGCTGCGCGAGGGGAAGCTGCTCGGGCAGATGACCCCGGCTGCATTGATGGAGTCAACCGGTGCAGACAATCCCGAAAATGCCTTCGTTGCCCTGATCGCGGCAAAAGGGAACCAGCCATGAAACGGACGCTCGCCACCACCGGTCGGGTCCTGGCCCAGGTACGCCATGACCCGCGGACCATTGCCTTGATGCTCATCGTGCCCAGCCTGCTGATCGGCCTGATCGCATGGATCTTCACCGACACCCCGGCATTCGGCCGCATTGGCCCCGCAATGATCGCCTTGTTCCCATTCGTGGTCATGTTCCTGGTAACCAGCATCGCAACACTGCGCGAGCGGCGCAGCGGAACCCTTGAGCGCTTGCTGAGCATGCCGCTGGCCAAGGGCGAATTCATCTTCGGCTACGCGCTGGCGTTCACCCTGGTTGCGATCCTCCAGACCATGATCGCGGTCAGTTTCGCCATCTGGGTTTGCGGCTTGGAGATCGAAGGCAGTTTCTGGCTGCTGTTCGCGGTGGCCGCCCTCGACGCGCTGCTGGGCATCAGCCTCGGCCTGATGGCCAGCGCCTTCGCACGCACCGAATTCCAGGTGGTTCAGTTCATGCCGGCGCTGGTCATCCCGCAGTTCCTGCTGTCCGGAATCATCCTGCCCCGCGAGCAGCTGCCCGGCGCGCTGGAGGCCATCGGCGACTGGCTTCCGCTGTCCCACGCCATCGACGCCCTCTCGGATGCCGCGGCGGGAACAGTGGATTCGGCGACGGCAAGCAGCATGCTGGTCATCGCCGCCTGGATCGCCGCCGCGCTGATCGTCGGTTCCCTGACCCTGCGGCGGCGCACCGCCTAGCGGCTACGCGATGTCCACCGGGGTGTCCAGCACGCGGCCCTCGGCCACTTCGCGCACCTTCCCGGTGATCCGGAACTCGGCCTGCAGTGGCAGGTCCTCGCTGCTGGTTCCCACCAGCGCGGTGAACTTGCCCGGTTCCACAATGCGCTTCCCGGACAGCCCGGTGAACGAGGTCCGGTCCGCATGCACGGTGAAAGCCACGCGCTTCGACTCCCCTGCCTCAAGCTGCACCTTGGCGAAGCCGGCTAGCCAGCGGCGCGGGCGCACCACCTGCGACACCGCGTCAGCCAGGTACAGCTGCACCACTTCGGCGCCGGAGCGCGCTCCGGTATTGGCCACGGTGGCACTGACCCGAATGGTGCCGTCGGCAGCGATTTCAGTTTCCGGCAGTTCCAGACCGGAGATCTCGAAGCTGGTGTAGGAGCTGCCGTAGCCGAAGGGGTAGAGCGGACGCGGATCGAGGTTGGTTACGCCTTCTGAATGCCAGGCCAGCTTGGAAGCCAGGTAGGTGCCCGGCTGCCCGCCGATATGGTCGGGGATCTGCACCGGCAGCTTGCCCGAGGGGTTGACCTCGCCGGTCAGCACGCCAGCCAGTGCCGGCCCGCCTTCCACCCCGGGCATGAAGCACTGGATGATCGCCGCGGTGCGATCAGCGAATTGCCCCAGCGAATACGGACGCCCGGTGACCAGCACCAGAACCGTCGGGGTGCCCGTGGCCAGCACGGCTTCCACCAGATCCCCCTGCCGCCCGGGCAGGCGCAGGTCGACGACGTCGCAGCCCTCCCCCGAGGTGCCACGGCCGAAGAGCCCGGCGAGGTCGCCAACGGCAACCACCGCGACTTCGGCGTTGCGGGCGGCCTGGACCGCCTGGGCGATGCCCGAATCATCCAGATCGGTGAAGTCCACGCCACGGGCATACTCGATCTGCGATCCGGTGAGCGCGGGAGCCTGCTGCAAGGCTTCGAGGATCGAGGCCATCGGCACGCCGTAGTCCTGCTGCTCGGCGAAGCGCGAGTAGACATGGTTGGTGAAGGAGTAGCAGCCTAGGTGGGTGCGCGGCTGGGAGGCGCTGGGCCCGATGACCGCCAAGCGTGCCGGGCTGGCCAAGGGCAGGATCTGCTCGTTGCGCAGCAGGATGATCGATTCCTCGGCCATTTTCCGGGCATGGGCACGGTTATCGGCCGAATCCAGTTCCACGTCATCGCCCAGCCAGGCCTGGCGCGGGTTCCAGCCCGGATCCAGCAGGCCCATCTGCAGCTTCTGGGCCAGCACGCGGCGCACCGCGGTGTCCAGGACTTCCTGCTCCAGCGCTCCGGCGCGGACCGCCTGGGCCAGGTTGGCGAAGGCGGTGGTCTCCGGGAGCTCAACGTCCATGCCGGCTTCCAGGGACAGCCGGCCCGCGGCGTCCTCGTCTTCTGCCACTTCGTGCATGCTGTGCAGGAAGCTGACGGACCAGTAGTCCGCCACGACGGTTCCCGCGAAGCCCCAGCGGCCCCGCAGCACTTCGGTGAGCAGCCGGTGGCTGCCAGCGGGCGCTTCGCCATCCACGTCCGCATAGGAGTTCATCACGGACTTCACTCCACCCTCGCGAACTGCGCGTTCGAACGGCGGGAACACCGTGTCTTCCAGCGCCCGGGGGCCCATGGAGACCGGCGCGTGGTTGCGCCCGGCTTGCGAGGCCGCGTAGCCAGCGAAGTGCTTCAAGGTGGCGTGCACCCCCGAGTCCTGCAGGCCGCGCACGTAGGCAACGCCCAGCTCCCCAACCAGGTGGGGGTCTTCGCCCATGGTCTCTTCCACCCGGCCCCCGCGGTAGTCGCGGGTGACGTCCAAGACCGGGGACAGGCCCTGGTGCACTCCCATCTTCAGCATGTCGGCGCCGATGCGCCGGGCCATGCCGCCAATGAGTTCCGGGTTGAAGGTGGCGCCCCAGGCAATGGAAGCCGGGTAGCAGGTCGCGCCAAGGGTGGTGAATCCGGTCAGGCATTCCTCGTGGGCGATGGCCGGGATGCCCAGGCGGTTCGCGGCAATGACCTGTTCTTGCAGCTCGACCAGGCGTTCGCGGCCTTCGGCGGGAGCCAGCGGGATGGTGCCGAAGGCGCGGGTGATATGCCCCAAGCCGTCCTTGATGGCGGTTTCGAAGCTGGGACCTGCGGTGAAGGTGTCGGCCATCGGCGCGACGTTGCCTTCCCCGTCCTGGTTTTCTTCCTCCGGGCGGATCCAGAACGAGCCCAGCTGCCCGGCTTTCTCTTCCAGGGTCATTTCATCCATGAGCGCGGCGACGCGCTGTTCGGCAGGAAGGGAGATGTCGTGCCAGGTTTGCTCGACGGTTTTCATGGCAGTTCCTTGTCTTCTAAGATTTCGATTGCTTGCGGGGGGCGGATCAGCCCTTGACTGCGCCCTGCAGTCCATTGACGATGCGCTTCTGCATGGCCAGGAAGAAGATCAGTGCCGGGATCATCGCCAGCGCGGTGAACGCGAAGACGCCGGCGGTGTCGGCCGAGTGCTCGCTGGAGTAGTCGGCGACGCCCAGCGGCAAGGTGCGCATATCCCCTTGCAGCAGCAGCAACGGCAGCAGGTAGGCATTCCACGAGCCGACGAAGGCCAGTACGCCGACGGTGACCATGCCCGGCCCGGACAATGGCAGCAGGATCCTCCAGAAGAAGCCGATGCGGCTGGCGCCATCGAGCTGGGCGGCTTCTTCCAGCTCCTGGGGCAGCGCCATCAGGAAGGGGCGCAGGATGACCACGGTCATGGGCAGCGCGAAGGCCGCCTGCGGCAGGGCGACGCCCCACCAGGTGTTGCCCATGTCCAGGTCCCGGGTAATCAGGATGAACAGCGGAACAATCGCCACGGTGGCCGGGAACAGCAAGCCGAGCACGAAGACCATGAAAATCGGCTCGCGCAGGCGGAACGTGTAGCGGGCCAGCGGGTAGGCAGCCATGATGCCGAAGACCACCACGACGATGGTGGTGATCACCGCGATCATCGTGGAGTTCAGCGCGTACTGCCAGAAATCCGGGTTCTTCAGCACGCCGGCGTAGTTCTCCAGCACCCACGGCTCGGGAAGGCCTGCCGGGTTCTCGGCCAGCTGCGCGTTGGTGCGGAACCCGCCGAGCACCCCGTAGAGGACCGGGCCCAGGGTGATCGCGACAACCGCCAAGGCGATGGCGTAGACCAGGACGTTTCCGCCTTGCCGGCCGTTGCGCTTCTTGGCGCGTTTTGCCTGGGCGGGGGTGTGCTGGGGCCTGGTAGCCAGGGTGGCGCTCATGCTTTGGCCTTCTTCCGCTTCGTGCGCTCATCATCGGGCTGCGAATCCCGCTTGAGGATGAACTGCTGGTAGGAGATGGCCAGAACCAGGGCGACGATGAACAAGATGACCGAGGCGGCCGCGGCGATCCCGAAGTTCTGGCGCTTGGTTCCTTCCGAAACCAGGAAGCTGGCCATCGTGGTGGTGGCGTTGGCCGGTCCGCCGCCGGTGAGGATCCAGACCATGTCGAAGAGCTGCAGCGAGCCGATCATGGACAAGAAGCCCCAGGTGCGCAGGGTGGGGCCCAGCAGCGGGATGGTGATCTTGCGCTGGATCTGCCACCAGGAGGCGCCGTCGATTTCCGCCGCTTCGTAGAGCTCGGACGGCACCCCCTGCAGCCCGGCAAGGAACAGGATCACCGCCAGGCCAAGATACTTCCAGGTCAGCACTGCCAGCACGGTCCACAAAGCGAGTTCCGGCGTGCCCAGCCAGCCCTGGGCCGGCCCCTGGATTCCCAGCTTGGACAAGATGGTGTCGATCACCCCGTACTGCGGCTGCAGCAGCTGGAACCAGACCACCCCGGCGATGACTTCGGACAGCACGTAGGGCACGAAGATGATGGTGCGCAGCAGGGACTGGATCTTCATCTTCCGGTTCAGCAGCAGGGCGATGCCCAGGCCGATCGGCAGCTGCAGGGCGATGGAGCCGCCGATGATGACCAGGTTATGGACCAGGGCATCGGTGAACACCTCGTTGCCCAGCACCCGGACGTAATTCTTGAAGCCCACGAAGTCCACCAGCGGGCCGAAGCCCTTCCAGTTGTACATCGAGAAGCGCACGGCCTGGATGATGGGGACCAGCATGAAGACCGCGATCAGCAGCAATGCCGGGCTGACGAAGAACAGGATCTCCAGGTTCTTGCGCCGCTGCGCGGGCTTGCGCGTGCGCTTGGCACCGGCAGGCGGCAGTCCGCTTGGCGTGGAACGCCGCCTTTCGGAAAGCCCTGGGCCACCGCTGGCTGGCGGACTGGCTGCGTAGGTTACTTCTGGGGCCACGGCGTGGATCACTTCTCCAGGTCAGCGGCATCTTGGCTGGCGTCGACGATCTTCTGCGCGTCGGATTTGCCGGCGAAGAGCAGGGCGATCTCGTCGTTCATGGCCCCGCCAATGGAGGCGCCGAACGAGGTGTCGAAGTACAGCTGGAAATATGGCGCCTTGTCGCGCACGTCCATCAGCGAAGCCAATGCCGGATCCGAGATCGCGTCCTTGGCCGCCGGGTTGGTCGGCAGGCCCATGTCCAGCTCGGCGAAACCGCGCTGGACCTCGTCGGAGAGCATGTGCTTCACGAAGTCCACCGCCGCGTCGGGGGCGCCTTCGGAAACTGCCCAGGCGTCGCCTCCGCCAAGCTGCGCGGCCGGGTCGCCCTGGCCGCCCTCAATGGCAGGAAAGGGGAACCATCCGGTGTCTTCCCCCATGCCAGTGCCGTCTTCGGTCAGGCCCTGCATGACCCCTGGCTCCCAGTGGCCAGCCAATTCCATGGCTACCTTTCCGGTGGCCAGCAGGCCCGAAGCGGAGGTGGGGCCGGACTGCGCCGGGGTAGAGAGGAAGCCCGGGTTGAATGGCTCGGACTTGATCAGCTGGTCCACGTCTTCCCCGGCCTTGGTGAAGCACTGGTCGCTGAAATCGAGATTGGCGACCGAATCGGCCAGGGTCTGCTGGGAGCATTCGCGCACTGCCGCGTAGTACCAGTAGTGGGCTGCCGGCCATTTGTCGCCGGCGCCGATGGAAATCGGGTCGATGCCTGCCTGCTTCAGCTTCCCGGTGGCCGCAATCAGTTCATCGAAGGTCTGCGGGGCCGAGTCGATGCCCGCTTCCTTGAACAGCGCCTTGTTGTACCAGAACCCCGCACCGCCCAGCGAGAACGGCAAGGCGTAGGTCTTGCCATCGAGCTGCCAGCCGCCGGCGTTCTCGCCGAGGAAGGCGATTTCCTCGGAGGCCGCCTCGGTCAGGTCCTTGGTCAGCCCGGCGGCCACGTGGGCTGCGAGCTCCCCGCCACCACGTTCCATGTAGACATCCGGGGCGTCGCCGCTCTGGAAGGCCGCATCGAGCTTGGTGAGCATGTCCTCGTGCTGCATGGCGCTGACTTCGACCTCCACCCCTTCATGGGCGGCTTCGAAGTCGGCTGCAACCTGTTCGTAGTAGGCCTTGCCGTCGCCGTTATTGGAGTTGTGCCACCAGGTGATGGTGGTGGTTCCGTCTGCCGACGTCCCTTCCTGGCCTGCATCGGCGGCGCAGCCGGTGGCCAGCAGGGCAGTCGTGGCGGCCAGCGCCAGAATCTGCGCACCTCGGATCTTGGATAACATGCTCGTGCTCCTCAGCTGTGATGAAGACCTGCCGGCATCGGACGGCAGGCGATTGGCTCCACCAAGAATTGCACCGTGACGCAGGTCATGTCAATCGTTTTCGATAACGTTTTCGAAATCCATTGCGAAAACGTTGTCGAAAGATCCGCAATCGGTCGTCATGCCCCCGTGAAGTCACGGAATTCCGGAGTATTTTGCGCTACTGTTAGTGAAGTGATGACCCCTCAGACCGGAATCCCCGGGATCGCCAATGCCCAGCAGCCGCAGATCCCCGGCGAGCCTTCCAGCGCACGCGTGACCATCAACGACGTCGCGCGCGCCGCGCAGGTCTCCGTCTCCACCGTCTCGAAGGTCGTCAACGGCCGCTACGGGGTCGCCCCGGCCACCATCGCCAAGGTCCACCAGGTCATCAGCGAACTGGGCTACGAGACCTCGCTGGTCGCCTCCTCGCTGCGCAGCACCCGCACCAACATCATCGGCATCCTGGTGGCGGAGTTCGAGCCCTTCTCGCTGGGCCTGCTCAACGGCATCTCCGCGACCCTGCGCGGAACCCAATACGATTTGATGGCCTACGCGGGCAACCTTTCCCCCGAAGGGCATGCCGGCTGGGAACGCCGCTCCCTGTCCCGCTTGGGCGGAACGCTGATCGACGGCGCCATCATCGTCACCCCCACCGTGGAAGTCCCGCACAGCTCGGTGCCGGTCGTCGCCATTGACCCGCATGCCGGTCCGGAAATGCCGATCGCCATCGACGTGGACAACCGTTCCGGGGCCTATACGGCCACCCGGCACCTGCTGGATCTGGGCCATCGCCGCATCGGGCACATCCGCGGGCGCGGGGACCTGGCTTCCGCGCACCTGCGCGAGCAGGGCTACCGCCAAGCGCTGGAAGAGGCCGGCGTGGAATTCGATGGGCAGCTGTCGCACGATGGCGATTACCAGCATGATGCCGCGGTGCAGGCCGCCCATGACCTGCTGGACCTGCCCCAGCCGCCCACGGCGATCTTCGCGGCCAATGACCTCTCGGCCCTGGCCGCCTTGCAGGTGGCCGGCGAGCGCGGGCTGCAGGTTCCCGGCGATCTTTCGATCATCGGCTTCGATGACATCCCGGCCGCGGCACAGTCCTCTCCCCCGCTGAGCACCGTGCGCCAGCCGCTGCATGAGATGGGCGCCCAGGCGGTGAGCATGCTGCTGGGCCTGCTTGCGGGCGAGGACGTCCGCTCCCCCGGCCACCTGCCTGCCGTGCTCGTCCCGCGCGAGACCACGGGCCCCGCGCGCAGCAGCTAGCCGGGAAAAGCAGAGCACCCCGCCGCGCACCGGGAATTCTCCGGTGGGCAACGAGGTGCTGTGCAGGGAATCGCTTGCCGGCTACAGGCCCAGCTCGTTCTTGCCGTAGGCGAACAGGTACGGAACGCCGGCTTCTTCTTCGATGCGTTCCTTGGCTCCGGTGTCGCGGTCAACGATCACGGCCACGGCAATCACGTTGCCGCCGGCCTTGCGCACGCCCTCGACAGCGGTCAGCGCCGAACCGCCGGTGGTGGAAGTATCCTCGAGCACGATGACATCGCGGCCTTCGACGCTCGGGCCCTCGACCTGGCGGCCCATGCCGTAGGACTTCTGCGCCTTGCGGACCACGAAGGCGTCGATGGCGCGGTCCTTGGCCCGGGCGGTGTGCATGATGGCGGTGCCTACCGGGTCAGCGCCCATGGTCAGGCCGCCCACATTGCTGAATTCCAGCTTGGCCTCGTCCAGCAAGCCAAGCATGACTTCGCCAACCAAGCCCGAGGCTTCCTGGTGCAGGGTTACACGGCGCAGATCGATGTAGTAATCAGCTTCCTTGCCCGAGGACAAGGTAACCTTGCCGCGCACAATGGCTAGTTCTTGGATCAGTTCTTTTAGTCGCTCACGGGCGCTGGTTTCGCTCATACCCTCGATTCTAGTCGGCATCATGGCTAGGCTGATTCCATGAACGCAAAACGCCCCTTGGGTTACTGGCTGAAATTGGTGGATTCGCTCATTGACGAGCAGTTTGCAGCGACTTTGGAAGAGCACGGTGTGACACGCAGGCAATGGCAGGTGCTCAACCTGCTGGAGCAGCAACCTGCCACCGAGGCGCAACTGGACGCCGGGCTTTCCCCGTTCTTCGCCTCGCCGGATGAACCGCAATCACTGAGAGAGCACCTTGCCGAGTTGATCGAATCCGGCTGGGTTACGGCAATCAACGGCGAGTATTCCATCACCGATCGGGGCCACACCTCGTTGCTCAAGCTCAGTGAGCTCGTGGAAAAGATCCGCACCCAGTTCGGCCAGGATCTGGACGGTTCCGAATATGACGCGGTGGTCGAGGCCTTGGAAAAGATTGCGCGCAATCTCGGCTGGAACCCGGACCAGGATTCCGAATAGCCCCTCCGGGATTTGTTGAGAACAGATTAACTTTCGTTCCCAGCCTGTGCAGCGGTACCGCACGGCGAGGGCTCATGCCTAGGATTAGAAGCATGCGTGAACTGCAAGCAAAGATCATTGAAGAGCTGGGCGTGCGCCCGGAAATCGACGCGGCCGACGAAATTCGCCGTCGTATCGACTTCCTCAAGGACTATCTGGCCGCTACCGGTGCCCGGGGTTTCGTGCTGGGCATCTCCGGCGGCATCGATTCGACGCTGGCTGGGCGCTTGGCCCAGTTGGCCGTCGAAGAGGTGCGCGAATCCGGCGGCGAGGCGCGCTTCGTGTCGGTGCGCCTGCCGCATGGCGTGCAGAAGGATGCGGCCGATGCGGAAGCGGCCATGGATTTCGTGGCTGCCGACGAGCAGTTCGAGGTGAACATCCAAAAGCCTGTCGCCGCTTTCGATGAAGCCCTGGCCGATGCGGGCCACCTGGCGCTGAGCGATTTCAACCGCGGAAATCTCAAGGCCCGCACCCGGATGATCATGCAGTACGCCATGGCCGGGGACCGCGGGATGCTGGTCCTGGGCACCGATCACGCGGCCGAATCGATCACCGGCTTCTTCACCAAGTTCGGCGATGGCGGAGCGGACCTCCTGCCCCTGGCCGGGCTGAATAAGCGCCAGAACCAGGCACTGCTGCGCGAGCTGCAGGCTCCTGAGCTGCTGTGGGCCAAGGAGCCTACCGCGGACCTGCTGGACGGCCAGCCGCTGCGCGCAGATGAAGAGGAACTTGGCCTGACCTATCCGCAGATTGATGACTACCTCGAAGGCCGCGAGATTGACCCTGCGGCGGCCGAGGTCATCGAAAGGCGCTTCGTGGGATCCCGGCACAAGCGCACCGTACCGGCCACCTACTGGGACAAATGGTGGCGCGCTTGAGGATTACCCCAAGCCGGTGATTTCCTTCAGCGCCTGGACATGTTGCGCAAAGGCCTCCTGCCCAGCTGAAGTCAGCTTCGCCCAGGTACGAGGCCTTTTGCCCACATACCCTTTCTTGATCTGCACGTAACCGCCGGCTTCCAGTGCGCTCAGATGCCGGGAAAGCACCGAATCCGAAATGCCGATGGCTTCTTTCAAGGATTTGAAATCGGCTTCGTCCACGGCTTGCAAGGAGCCCATCAGTGAAAGTCGTACCGGGTTGGAGAAGTCGTCGTTGAGCCGTTCGCGAGCATGGGCATTCACTTGCGCACCATCGCAATTCCGGTCAGGAACAACGGCGCGGCAACGATAATCCAGATCAACGCGATGGCGCCCCAGCCCATGGGTCCCGCCCCGAGCAAGGCCACTGCCACCGCGTAAAGCACCATGCTCGCAATGAACCCCCGAAGATACATCTTGGAATGCCCGCGCGGCAGCGAGCGGTAGAGCTTCCCGTAAGCCAAGGACATTGCTGCAACGGATACGCAGAACAACGCCATGATGACGATGAAGCCGATAAAATTCGCATCGGGACGAAAGACCTGCAGCAGTGCGGCCAGGCCGCCCATGAGCACTCCCAAGATGATGCAATAGGTGCCCAGCAATTTGGCTCCGTACCCGGCGGCACGCTGCATTCCCTGCTGCGCCAACCCCAGGGCGGCCAGTTGCTCTTCAGGGCTCATTTTCTTGCCGGAACTCATTTGCTGGCCGCCTTGCGAGCCTTCTGCTGGCGCTGTGCGTAGACGGACGTCATGGTCATGCAAATTGCCATGAAGAAGCCCATGCCGATGAAGATCAGGGAGTTGTTGCCCGTGGCATAGGCGGTCATGGCCATTGCCGCGAAGGCCAGACCTGCCGCAACGGTGATGATGGTGTACCAGGTGCTGAATGGAATCTTCATTGTCCTGCTCCTTTGGCTTTGATCTTCCGAGTTCCCCAACCATAACAAGTACTTTCCGCTTTGGAAAGTACTTGTTATGAATTAGCTGGAAAGATTCCAACGGACGGATGCCCCGGCTACACGAAGGCACTGACTCCGGTCAGGGCACGTCCCACAATCAGCGAATTGATTTCATAGGTGCCTTCATAGGTATGGAGAATCTCGACATCGCAGAAGACCTTGGCCATTTCGAAATCGCTCACAATGCCATTGCCGCCAAGCATCGCTCGGCCCAAGGCGGCCGAATCCCGCGCCAGGCGGGTGGCAGTCGACTTCGCCATTGCCGCATCCACCATGTGCAATTCCGCGCGCTCTTGCTTGCGGGCAATATCGCCCATCATGGAAAGGCAGGCGCTCAGGTTGCCTGCAATTTCGGCCAGGGGCTGCTGAATCAACTGGAAAGCGGCCAGCGGCTGCCCGAACTGCTGGCGCTGCGCGACGTAGGCGCTGCAGATGTCGAGCGTTGCCATCATCGCGCCGACAGCCTGCCATCCCACCCACGCGCGAGATTGCATCAATAGCTGGTTTGCCGCAGCGAAGCTGGTCACCCCTGGAAGCTTATTCGCGACGGGAATCCGCACATTCTCCAGCCGAATATCCGCATTCTGCATGCTGCGCAGCCCGATCTTGTGTTCGATCTTGGAAGAGCTATAGCCAGGGCGGTCCGCTTCAACGAGGTAGGCCCCGACCTGCGAAGTTTCCTCGTCCTTGGCCCAGACCAGCGCGAAATCGCTGAAGGTGCCCATGCCGATCCACCGCTTGGCCCCATTCAGAACGTACTGGTCCCCGTCGCGCTGCGCGGTGCTCCGTATGCCGCCGGCGATATCCGATCCATGTTCCGGTTCGGTCAGCGCAAATGCGCCGTAGGCTTCAAAGCCGGCGAGCTTGCCCAGCCACTGCGCGCGCTGCTCCTCCGACCCCAATTCGCGGATCATCCCGAGCACCAGTTCGTTGTGGATGCCGACCACGGATGAGATTGAAATATCGGCGCGGGCGAGTTCTGCATGGATCAGCCCCCGCAGCAAATGCGAGCTGTCCCCCAGCTGCAATCCGCCCAGTCCGAGTTCGGCCAGTTTTCCGATCAGCTCGGTCGGAAATTCTTCGCGGTTCCAATAGCCGACGGACTGCTTGCGCACCTGATGCTGCGCTACCTGCCTGATTCCAAGCAGTCGCTGCCGTTCGGTTCCACTTAGTTCTCCGGCCACATTCAAGAGGTCCATCCGGGGATTCCTTCCAAACCATAGGATGTCCAAGTATATTGTTGGACTAAGTCTTCTTTTGGGGGTATGCACATGACTTCTCCGCTCTCACGCGATCCAATCGCGCAAGCCAGGGAACAATGGATTTCCCATGGATGGTCAGCCGAGGCCGACTCCATGGCCGCAATTACCGCGGTGATGCGCACGGCATCGATTTACCTGCAGCGAGCCGATGCCATCCTCAAGCCGCACGGGCTGACCTTTGCGCGATTCGAAGTACTCGCCTTGCTCGGTTTCTCCAAGCGTGGCTCCCTGCCCATGAGCCAAGCCAGCCAGCTCCTGCAGGTCCACGCCACCAGCCTGACCAATTCGGTAGACCGCCTGGAAGCAACCGGTTTGGTGCGGCGCATCCCGCACCCGACCGACGGCCGCACCCGCCTTTTGGAACTCACGGCCGCAGGCCAGCAAGTGCTGCCAGCGGCCCGCGGCGATCTGAACGAAAAGCTCTTTGCCCAGAGCGATCTCTCCGGCACCGACGCCACCGAGATTTTCGAGATCCTGGCCCGATTCCGCAAGGCCTCCGGGGACTTCCTATAGCGATCCGTCGCGGATCGCGTTGATGATCCCGGAAAAATCGGTTCCCGCATCGCCCTCATCGCTGAACTTGCGGTACAGCGCTGCGGCCAGGGAGCCGAGCTGGGCATCGGTACTCGTATGCTCCAGCGCGCTAGCTGCCAGGCCGAGGTCCTTGGCCATCAGCGCTGCGGCAAATCCTGGCTGGTAATCGCGATTGGCAGGGGAAGCAGGCACAGGTCCGGGCACCGGGCAATTGGTGGTGACCGACCAGCATTGCCCCGACGCGGAGGAAATGACATCGAAGAGCGCCTGGTGCTCCAAGCCCAGCCGTTCTCCGAGCACGAAGGCCTCGGCAGCGCCAATCATCGAGATGCCCAGCAGCATGTTGTTGCAGACCTTGGCGGCCTGGCCTGCGCCGTACCCGCCGCAGTGCACGATCCGCTTGCCCATGTGCTCCAGCAGCGGGGTGATCTCTCCGAGATCTTCGGCCTGCGCACCGAGCATGAACGTCAAAGTCCCCGCTTTTGCCCCGACCACGCCCCCGGACACCGGAGCGTCGGCGCTTCGATGCCCCGCGGAGACCGCAAGCTGCGCCGCTTCACGGGCCTGCGCTACGTCGATGGTGGAGCACTCCAGGAACAGCGTATTGGGCTTGGCGCTATCGAGCAGGTATTCGCGGTAGGCATCGAGCACGTGCTTGCCCGAAGGGAACATCGTGATGACGATGTCCACGCCGGCGGCCGCCTCGGCTCCGGTAGCCACGGTGCCGATGCCTGCTTCTCGGGCGGCCTGCACCGCATCAGGAACCACGTCGAAGCCCTTGATCCGGTAGCCTGCCTTGTGCAGGTTGATGGCCATGGGCAATCCCATATGGCCCATGCCCAGGAATCCGATAACTGGTTTTGCGTTCATGAGTGGCTCTTTTCCGCTAGATCTTCACCGAGCAGTGCGAAAGTTAGTTCTGCCCCGAACAGGGGCTCCAAATGCCGTTGCGTGCGCTGGCCCGGGCTTAGCCCCGGGACTGCTTCCGTCCATTGCGGGGTGCGGTCCTTGTCGATGACTGCGGCGCGAATACCCTCGGCGAAATCGGGGTCATCAAGCCGGTGAACGGCAGCCCGATACTCTCGCTGCAGGTCTTTTCTCAAATCCGCTCCAGCCAGGTGGATCAGTTCTTCGGCCAAGCGCACCGAGCTCGGGCAGGCGGCGCCCAATGCCTTCAACGCCTCTTGGGCTTGCGGGCAGTCGTGCAGCTCCAGTGCACGCATGACCGCTGGGGTGCTTGCCTCGCCAAAGGCCTGCACCCATTCTTCGTGCAGGAAGCCAGGCTCCGGAGGCTCGGCATAGCTGGCCAGCACCGACGCGGCCGGCTGGGCCTCGAGGTCTGCGAGCACGTCGGGGATCCGGGCCTTGGGCACATACGAGTCGGCCAGGCCCAAAGCGATGGTGTCGGCCGCGCTGAATTTCACTCCAGTCAATGCCGCCAATCGTCCGGCAGCATGCGGGGCACGCGCCAGCAAATGCGTTCCGCCTACGTCCGGGAAGAATCCGATACCGACTTCCGGCATGCCGCAACGGCTGGTTTCGGTAACTATGCGATGGCTGCCATGCGCCGAGATGCCGATGCCGCCGCCAAGGACGATTCCGTCCATGAGCGCAATGTACGGCTTGGGGTACTCGTCGATCAGGACATTGAGCTGGTATTCGATGCGCCAGAAGTCAGCCGAAGCACCGCTGCGGTCCAAGATATCCCGGTAGATCGCCACGATATCCCCGCCGGCGCACAGGCCGCGCTCCCCTGCGCCCATAACCGCTACTTGGGCGATATCCGGGTCATCGCGCCATTCCAGCAGCACGTCGAGGAAGTCGCGGCACATGTCCGCGTTGAGGGCGTTCAGGGCCTTCGGCCGGTTCAGCGTAATGAGCCCCAGGTGCCCCCGGCGTTCGGTCAGAATCTCAGGCAACAGACTCTCCTTTGAGTGATTGAGGTCACCTACTAGTGTCGAATATACTCGGACTTCCAACTAAATTGAAGTGGCACAAGACAGCAAACTTGATAGGTTGAACTAGTGAAGATTGCAACCTGGAATGTGAACTCGCTGCGAGCCCGCGCCGACCGTGTTGAGGACTGGCTGCGACGTACCGATGTAGATGTCCTGGCTATCCAGGAAACTAAGTGCAAAGACGACAATTTCCCCTGGGAACTGTTCGAGAACAACGATTACGAGGTAGCGCACTTCGGAGTCAACCAGTGGAATGGCGTTGCCATCGCTTCTCGCGTTGGCCTCGAGGATGTTGAGCGCACCTTCCCCGGGCAGCCGGAATTCGGCAAGGCCGGCAAGAATCCGATCCAGGAGCCTCGCGCCATCGCGGCAACCTGTGGCGGAGTGCGTGTCTGGAGCCTGTATGTACCCAACGGACGCGCGTTGGATGATGAGCACATGGGCTACAAGCTGAACTGGCTGGATGTGCTCAAGCAGGAATCCGCCCGATGGCTGGCGGAAAACCCCGAGGCGCAGATTGCCTTGATGGGCGATTGGAACATCGCGCCAAAGGACGAAGACGTGTGGGATATCGACTTCTTCCTCGAGAACAAGTTGACCCACGTCTCGGCGCCAGAGCGCGCCTCCTTCGCTGCCTTCGAGGAGCTGGGCTTCACCGATGTCGTGCGCCCGCACACCGAAGGCGAATACACCTACTGGGATTACACGCAGTTGCGTTTCCCGAAGGGCGAAGGCATGCGCATCGATTTCTCGCTCACCTCGCCTGCGCTCACCGCACGCGTAACCGGCGCAAGCATTGACCGCGAAGAACGCAAGGGCAAGGGCGCCAGCGACCACGCCCCGGTCATCGTGGAGCTGGCCGACTAGTCATGGCGGCAAAGATGATTGGGCCCGCCGCAGAGCTGACCGCAGCTACAGCGCACCTGCGCGTCTACGAGCCGCTGGATGCTTTCGAGGATTGGGCCCAGTCCATCATCCTGCGTACCCCGCGGCGCACCGCGGAGCAGTGGGATGACTTCGAGAACGAGCGGCTGTGGAGCCGCACCCTGCGCCATGTCTCCGACCCGTTCCCGCACAATGAGCCGGAATTCTTCCGCAGCGTGAAGTCCTTGGACTACCAAGGGGCCGAGCACACGCGCTATTGCCCGGGGCAATTGCAGGCACGCAGCCTGCTCGCTGCCGAACAAGCCGAAGAAGCCATGCGGGCCGAGGTTTTCGACCTGCTGGTACCGCCGGCAGCGCGGCAGGCTAACGCACAACGCGTTGATGCCGACCGCCTGGCCAATGACCTGACCCATCTTCACACGAGGACCTCTTCATGGGGCATCCCGCTGGGCTGGTTTGCCCTCTTCCGCGAGGACGACGAGCACGAGCTGGTTCACAGCGGTGAGCAGCTGAAGACGGTTCGCATGTACGCCACCTTCGAACAGGCCATTGACCGCCTGGCTTGGGCAGTCCAAGCGCTGGCATCCCATGCGCCGCAGTCGCAGCTCTTCGAGGAGCTGGGCAGCCTTGGCGGCTGGCTGGAATCCTTCGACAACAGATCGGTCATTGAACTGGATTATGGCCTGTTGGCAGAAATTGTGTGGCCCGATGATTCCGCGAACGACTTGATGCACGGCATTCAGGCATTGGAAGACGAGGACATGACTAGCGCCGCCGCCGCATACCGCCGGCTGAGCAATCGCTGGATTGGTCCGCGGCATCTTGGCCGCGCGAACTAACTGCCCCTGGATACAGCAAAAGCCCCGGAATCCGGAGCTTCTGTTTAGTGTGCGACCCTGACGGGACTTGAACCCGCGACCTCCGCCGTGACAGGGCGGCGCGCTAACCAACTGCGCTACAGGGCCTAGTGCTTTGAATAAATTCAAGTCACACAGTAAAACCCCCGGGATAAACCGAGGGCCTGCGTGGCTCCGACCGGCGTCGATCCGGTGACCTTTCGATTTTCAGTCGAACGCTCTACCAACTGAGCTACAGAGCCTGGTACCACTAAGTGGACACCAAATTTACTATTGAAATAGTAAATTGAGCGACCCTGACGGGACTTGAACCCGCGACCTCCGCCGTGACAGGGCGGCGCGCTAACCAACTGCGCTACAGGGCCTTGCTTTCGCAAGCCAATGGATTTCTCCATCTGACAACCACATAATGGTTGTTTGTACCCCCAACGGGATTCGAACCCGTGCCGCTGCCGTGAAAGGGCAGTGTCCTAGGCCGCTAGACGATGGGGGCCTAAGTTGTTCGCTTCGGTTTCTTGCTTCTCCGTAGCGGACTCCAATAACTATACGCAGTGTTTTTTGCTTTTGCAAAATCGGCACCTGGACGAGTTTCACCCATGCCAAATCGGGTGCGCGGGCCTAGTCTGGAAGCATGCTTTTTGAGATGGATGACGACGAATTCCAGACCCTGGTCGAGCAGGCCATCGACGCCATTCCGGAGGCTGCATTCGCCATGATGGACAACGTCATTTTCTTCATCGAAGACGAGTATGAGCCGCTTCCAGGAGAACCCAAAAACCCTGAAATTCTGGGGTTATACGAGGGTATTGCACTCACGGAACGGGACCTGGACTGGGGTACGGGCGCACTTCCCGACCGCATAACGATCTTCAAGAATCCGACGCTTCGAGCCTGCGAAACACGTGAAGATGTAGTGCGGGAAATTGGGATTACAGTGATGCACGAAGTGGCCCATCACTTCGGAATCGACGACGCGAAATTGCACGATTTAGGGTGGTCATAGCCCCAAATCCGCAGAATCTTCTTTTGAGATCTGCCTCACAAAAATACTCGAATACAGTGGTCGCGTCGAGGTCGAAAGAGACCCAAAGCACAGGCGTGGCGCTTGGAATCGCCATCCGGGTCCAGTCGACCGGCGGGCAAGCCGCCCAAAAGCCGTTTCGCAACGACTGGCGCGCCGGTCGGTTTCCCGTTGCCCCGCTAGCGGCTGCTTTATCCGGGCGTGATCAGGTGCAGCTAGCCGGAGGAACCTGGCATGTCCCTTGCCCTTGTCCACCCAGCGGCTCTGGGCCCCTCCGCCACCAAGGGCAGCGAGGTGATCCCGATTGGGAGCACGGCACCGCACCCCTTCAAAAGGATTTCGCCATTGGAGCCGGCGCCTCCGAGGCAGCCCCAGCGAAGCAGAGCTTTGCGCCCTCCCGGAGTACCTTCCCTTTTAAAGGCAAACCTTTTTTGCAGCCGCACATTCCCCTCCGGCACGTTACCCAAGCTTCACGACAATCGATACCTTGGTAACGAGGCGAGATATATGTCTGAGTAATTTCCCAGCCACTCTTGATCAGCCACACAGATCCCAAATGCCACTATCTTCGCAGATCACCGCCGAATACCCAGGCGAATTACACGAATGGGATTCATGTGACTGATGTGAACAGTGTTGCCAAGCGTGTCTTAATTGGCCTAATGTGCTATTTGGAGTCTTATCCGAATCGTGACCTACTCATCGGTGAAGGTCACGACTCACGCACTCCGCGTCATCCAAGTACTTAGTGAGGAACGATATGGCTACTCGCCACACGCTCGGTGTTGCTGCAAGCACCCTAGCCCTAGCGGTGTCCTGCATTGCAGGCGCTTTGCCCGCTTCCGCATCTACTTCAGCTCTGCTTCCTCAGTCTGTGGCCATCGCTGCCGCACCTAGCGCTTCCGCGCTACCTTCGGACGCGGAGGTCCAGGACGCAAAGAAGGATAAGGCTTCGACGAACGCGATGATCGCGCGCATCGAAGCTTCCCTGGCTTCCAGCCGCGCCGAACTGAAGCGCGTTGAAACTGAGGCCGCTCAGGCTCAGGAATCCCTGCTCACCGCCGGCGAAGAGCGCGATCTGCGCACCGCTGCGGCCGAGAAGGCTGTAGAACAGCTCGAGTACGCAAAGACTTACCTGGAGCAGAGCCGCAACGATCTGGGCGCTATCGCTTCGGATATCTACCGCAATGGCGCAGGCACCTCGACCCTGAGCCTGCTCCTTGATGACAACCAGGAAGGCGACCTGTTCTACAAGGCCGCTACCATCGACGCGTTGAGCGAACAGAAGGTCCAGTCCGTCAACACCGCCACCGAGGCCGAAGGCCTCGTTTCGGCTTGGCAGGAATATGCTGATGCGGCACAGAACGCCGCCGAAGAAGCTGCAGCCAACTATGACGCAGCCGCAGCGACCGCGAACAGCACCCTGTCCACCTACGAAGCAGCTATCGCACCTGAGAAGCAGCTGCGCGATGACTTGATCGGCCACCTCGCCACCTTGAAGCAGAAGGAAGAGGCCGAGGTTCGCCAGGCGGTTGAAGAGCGCGAAACGCAGGAGCAGGAAAAAGCTCTCGCGGACGCCATCGCCGAAGAGGAAACCGCCAAGGTTCCCGAAACGAAGCAAGACTCCGTTCAGCCGCTCTCGGTTGAAAAGCCACGTGAGCTGGAGCAGGCCGAACCTGAAGAGGAAACGGTCAAGCCGGAGCCTGAGAAGGTTGAAGAGGAACCGGAAGCTGTTGAGCCTCCCGTAGCGCCGAAGCCGGAACCAACTAAAAAGGCCGAGCCAAAGCCGGAACCGACCAAAAAGGCCGAGCCGAAGCCAGAGCCAACCAAGAAGGCCGAGCCGGAGCCAAAGCCAACCAAGAAGGCCGAACCGAAGCCGGAACCCACCAAAAAGGCCGAGCCGAAGCCGAAGGCTACCCCGAAGCCGGCACCCAAGCCTGAGCCAAAGCCGGAGCCCAAGCCGAAGGTCACCCCGAAGCCAGCGCCTAAGCCTGAGCCAAAGCCGGAACCTAAGCCGGAGCCGAAGCCTGAAGTCGCGCCGCAGTCCGGCAGCAACTACTCAGCAGCGTTTTCCTGGGCCTTGAAGACCGCGGATGATCCCAGCAAGTACTACGTTTACGGTGCCAACGGTCCCGATGCTTTCGACTGCTCGAGCTTCTCGCAGCGAGCTTTCGGCAAATCCGGCATCAGCCTGCCACGTACTTCGTCCCAGCAGTTCGCTAGCGCCCCGCAGTACGTGTCGCTGAGCAACCTGCGCCCAGGCGACTTGGTGTTCTCGTCTTCCAACGGCGGTTCCTCGTTCTACCACGTAGCCATCTACATCGGCAACGGCCAGGTCGTCCACGCTCGCAACCCGAACGCCGGCATCTCGGTGACTCCACTGAGCTACGTCAACAACCTCTACCCGAAGGCAGCCCGCTACTAAGCGCCACCCCTAGAGCACGAAGGGGGGG
>NZ_JBLVOJ010000012.1:0-10379 GCF_053543715.1 Glutamicibacter sp. AGC46 | reverse complement strand
GGTCCCCCCCCTTCCTGCATTCTGGCTACAGGCGTGCGGTCACTGCTCCTGCGCCCGCGTATCGAAGTCCTTGCGGTTCTCCAGGCGAGGGTCATCCGAGTCCGGCACGACCATCACCGGGCCCTTGGAGTGGTGCAAGACGCCCTGCGAGGTTGAGCCAAGCAGCATCCCGGTAAAGCCGCCGCGGCCCCGCGAGCCGGTGACGGTCAGTACCGCATGCTCGGATTCGCGGATCAGCACCTCGACGGGAGGCCCGGAGACCACATCGGTTTCCATCTTCAGCGCCGGATAGTGCGACTTCAGCCATTTGGAGCCCACACTCATCTGGTAGCGCACATCTTCCAGCACGGCTTCCTGGTCAACGGTCGCCGGCATCCATGCCAGCGCCGCCCCCACCGGCGGCACCGCGCAGATCAGGCGCAGCGTCAGGTCGCTGGCGATGGCCGCGTCCGCGGCTGCCAGCACCGCTGAACGCGCGCGGTCTGAACCGTCAACGCCGACCACGATGCAGTTGCGGTTCGACGCCGCGGCGGCACCGGCCTCTTCCTGCTCCTTGGCCATGGCCAGCGGAACCACGACGGTCGGGCACTTGGAGTGCGCGGGCAGTGCCGAGGACACCGAGCCGAGCAGGCGGCCAACGAAGCCACCGCGGCCACGGGTTCCGACCACTACCAATTCGGCGTCCTGGCTCAGGTCCAGCAGCACGCCGGACGGGTCCCCGGATTCGATATAGGTGCGGATGGCCGCCGTGCTGCCTTCAAGCTCTGCGCGCGCCTGGCGCACAATGTCCTCGGCTCCCCCGCGGATCAGGTCGTCATCCAGGGTCGAGTAGCCTGCGTCCATGGAGGACGCGGCGAACACCGGGATGGTGTAGGCGGACACGATATTCAACACGCTGCCGCGGCGTACCGCTTCGCGTTCGGCCCAGCGCAAAGCGCATCTGCTCTGCTGGGATCCGTCCACGCCAACGACAATTCCTTCAATCTTCTCTGCTGCGACTGGTGCTTCGTCACTCATCAGACTCGCTCCTCAACTACCTCAGATATAACGGGATGTGATTTCCCTTACCACCAATGTACTTGCTTCCGCAGTTCTAGGTGTGAGTTGGGTCTAAAGTTTTCGCGTACAGCCTACTGGACACTCGGATCGATATGAATCAGCGCCCGAAACGTCATAGAATTTTTCCATGTCCTCCTCCACACAAACCGCGTCCGGGAATGCTATGGCCGCGCGCATCGACCGATACTTCAAGATTTCGGAACGGCGTTCAACGTTCTCCACCGAAGTTCGCGGCGGCATCGCCACCTTCTTCGCGATGAGCTACATCGTCGTCCTCAACCCGCTGGTTCTTTCCGGTGCCGATTCCTCGGGCGGCGAGTTGGGCATCCAGCGCGTTGCCGCGGTGACCGCATTTGTCGCCGGCATCCTGACCATCCTGATGGGCATCTGGGCCCGCCACCCATTCGCCATGGCTACCGGCTTGGGCGTCAACGCCTTCGTCGCTATCACCGTGGCAACCAACCCGGAACTGACCTGGGCTGATGTCATGGGCCTGGTGCTCATTGCGGGTGTGGTCATGTTCGGCCTGGTGCTCACAGGGTTCCGGACCGCGGTGTTCAATGCGGTTCCAGCCGGATTGAAAACCGCCATCGTGGTGGGCATCGGCATGTTCATCGCACTGATCGGCCTGGTCAACGCCGGCTTCGTCCAGCGCCTCCCGGATGCCGCGAACACCACCGTTCCGGTGGGCCTGGGCTTCGACGGAGAGCTGATGGGCTGGCCGATCCTGGTCTTCGTGGTCGGCCTGCTGCTGACCATGGCCCTGGTGGTGCGCAAGGTCAAGGGCGCGATCCTGATCGGCATCGTCGTTTCGGCGATCCTTGCCAACATCCTCGAAGCCGTCTTCCACATCGGCGCGATGGAGACCAACACCTGGTCGCTGGTGGTTCCGTCGCTGCCGGAGTGGACCCTTCCGGACCTGTCGCTGATCGGCCAGGTCAGCGTATTCGGCGCCTTCAGCAAGATCGGCGCCACCGCCGCTTCGCTGCTGGCCTTCGTCATCCTGCTCTCGATCTTCTTCGATGCCATGGGCACCATGGTGGGCCTGGCTTCCGAAGCGGGTTCCATGGACGAGAACGGGCAGATCCCCAACGTGGACAAGGTCCTGCTGGTGGATGCGGCCGGCGCGATCGTCGGCGGCGGCACCTCCAGCTCCTCGGCGCAGATCTTCGTGGAGTCCGGCGCCGGAATCGGCGAGGGCGCCCGTACCGGCCTGGCCTCGGTAGTCACCGGCCTGCTGATGATCGTCGCGATGTTCCTGAGCCCGCTGATCTACCTGGTGCCTTTCGAAGCCGTGGCGCCGGCACTGGTCGTGGTCGGTTTCATGATGATCACCCAGGTCTCCAAGATCGATTGGAACGACTGGGGCATCGCGCTGCCGGCCTTCCTGACCTTCACCCTGATGCCGTTCACCTACTCGATCGCCAATGGCATCGGTGCCGGCTTCATCTCCTTCGTCTTCATCCGCGCCACGCAGGGTCGCGCCAAGGAAATCCACCCGCTGATGTGGGTTGTTTCCGCGGCTTTCGTGCTGTTCTTCGGCATCGGACTGATTGAGATGTGGGCCGGGGTCAAATAGCCCCGAAGCCCTCCAGGCGCCCCGTCATTGCTCCGGCGATGACGGGGCGTTTTTTGCCTCCGGCCCGGCGGGAACTGGCTAGGATGGGCACTATGAGCGATCAGCAGAACACCGCTGGGCAGTGGATCCAGGTGGCCGCAGGCTTGAAGAACCCCTCGATGCGCCGGCTTCTCGGGGCGGTATTGAGCGGGCACGGGGTACCCGAGCAGGCCAATAAGTCCGAACGCAAGGACTTGGAGCGCTGGGCCAGCATCGGGCTTCTGCGCCAAGAGGGGTCCGGCTGGGCGCTGAACGACGAACTGCTGGAGAAGACCTTGGCTTCGGCCTCGGCCGCGAAGGCCGACCGCGTCGGGATCCGCCGCTTCTTCGACGGACACCGGCTGCATAGCCTCCCGGCGAAACCAGCGGACCGCCATGAAGTGCTGGTCTACCTGCGCAATGCGGTGATAGGAGCCGGGGACGAACTGCGCGAAGAGCAGCTCAATGAACGGCTGCGGGTATTCCACCCGGACGTCGCGCTGCTGCGCCGCTACATGGTTGACCACGGCCTGCTGCAGCGCGCAGCAGACGGGAGCGGATACCGGATGGGCCCCGGGAGCTAGCCGGTAATCGGCGCGGCCCCGGTGGCGAAGCGCTGCACTGCCGCCCCGGAAACCAGCTGCGCCGGCAACGGCGCAGTGCGCAGGCTGCGTTCGAATGCAGGGCCGAGCTTGAGCGGTTCGTCGCTGGCCAGGAACACGATGTTCCCGTAGCGCCGGCCCTTGAGCATCGGCGGGTCGGCGATCATGGCCACATGCTCGAAGACCTCCAGCAGCGTCGCGGCTTCCGCCTTGGCGCCGGACAGGTCCGCGGTATCGCCGCAATTCATGAGGTAGACGCCCCCGGCATCCAGCACGCGCTGGGCTTCGCGGGCGTAGTCCGCCGTGGTCAGCACGCGCGGGGTGGTGCTCCCGGCGAAGACATCGCGGATGATCACATCGCGGCTCGCATCGCTCAAGGTGGGCAGCACCTGGGCTGCGTCTCCCACGCGCAGGCGTACCAGCGGAGCGCGCGGAACCTCGAAGTGGACGCGCACCAGCTCGGCCAGCTTGGCATCCAGCTCCACCACGACCTGCCGGGCGTTTTCATAGCTGGCCGCGCCCCAGCGGGCCATGGAGCAGCCACCTCCGCCAAGGTGGAGCACGCGCAGCTTGCGGGCGCGCCCGTCGTATTGCCCGGCCGGGAAACCGATGGCGAAGACTGGTTCCATCCAGCGCATGTACTCGAAATCGAGGTAGGCCGGGTCCTCCAGGTCCACATGGGAGGAGGGCACGCCGTTGACCTTCAGGATATAGCGGCTGGCGCCGTAGGGATCAGCTTCAATGATCGCCGTTCCGGTGTCGATCGGATACTCTCCGAGCATTGATTCCTTGGCATCCCTAGCCACGCGCGCGCACCATTCGTTGTTCGATTAAGCCATTCCAGCTGCCAGTCAGGGCTTCACTGGTTCCATCAGGCGTGAATCCCTGCTTCGCGAAGAAGGCCAGGGCCCTCTCGTTGCCTTGCAGGACCCAGACCAGGGCGTCGTGCTGTCCAAGGACAACATCGAAGAGGTGCTGGCCCAGTCCGGTACCGTAGTACTCTTCCAGGACATAGAGCATGCCCAATTCGACGTCCACACCGGCATCCTGGTCTTCTTCGATGGCCGGAGTTCCACCGGCTAGCCCGATGATGCGGCCATCACGGTCTTCCGCGATGAAGAATTGCGCTCCGGATGCCAGCCCGCGTTCCCACCAGGCTGTCTGGCCATCAAGTTGGCCTTCATGGTGGGCGAAAAAGGACTCATCGCGAAGTGTGGCGTACGCTTCTCGCCAGGCTTGCAATTTCATTTGCAGCGCTGGGCGGACGTCTTGTTCAGTAGCCAGTCGGATTCGGTAGTCGTTCATTTGCGGCACTTCTCTAGCCTACGGCAGTGACTTCGCTATTTTCTTCCAACGCACCAAGGCCCCCTCCTACTAAAGTAGTATTGCGGACTGTCCAAATGCTTGAAAAAATATTCACGTAGTCGTAAACTTTTTGGCTCAAAGGAGGGTCGGACTTGAACCGGAATACAAAATACGCTGCCTTGACTGGTGGCCTTGTCGGTTCCCTGACCCTGACCATCAGCCTTTCCTCGACCTTCTGGGTGATTTTGCTCGGTTGCGTTCTCCTAGCCGCCGGCTTCAGCATTCTGGCCAGGTTCGAACGCTTCTGGGGCCCGGCCGAACCGGACCACTACTACTACATCGTTCCCATGCTGGTTGGCCCGGTAGTTGCGGGGCTGGTGCGCAATACCGGTTATGCCCTGTGGGTCGGACCGCCGATGGGCATTCTCTGCGGATTGGGCGTGTACTTCTTGATCCTGAAGTCGCCGCCGTTCAAGCACGATGAAGCCGGGGAACTCGAATTCGAGCGCCCCGAACGCTATCCAACGCGCTAGAGGACTCGCGCTAGCGCGAACCCGTCCCACCCCTTGACGCCTACAGTCTGCAGCGCCGTGGCTGATACGCGCGGGTCATCGCGCAACCACCGCAAAGAGTCCTGGATTCCGCGAACATCGGCTTCTTGCGTCCCATTCCGGGATGGGTCATCCAAGACCGCGCCGCTGCGCACCACGTTGTCGAGCACCAGCACGGTGCCTGAATGCGCCAGCTCCAGTGCGCGTTCCAGGTAGGGCACGTTGTTGCGCTTATCGGCATCTATGAAGATCAGGTCAAATGGTGCAACGCGTTTGGAAATCAGCGAATCCATGGAACCCTGAGCGGCCCCCAACCGGATTTCAACACGTTCTGAAAGCCCTGCCCGCTGCAAGTTCTCACGCGCAATCGAGGCATGCAGGGGTTCAAATTCGCAGCTGATGACGGTACCAGCTGCACCGACGCCCCGGGCGAGCCAGCTGGTGGAGTAGCCCCCGAGGGTTCCGATCTCGAGGACCCTCCGGGCACCTGTGATCTCGGTGAGCAGCTGGAGGAACTTTCCCTGGGCAGGACTGACTTCAATCCTCGGAAGCCCGGAACTATGGGAATGCTCCCGGCCTGCCTCCAAGGCATCAACGCGCAGCCCCAGCGCCTGTTCCAAATATTCATCGACGGCTGCGGCATGGTGCTCTGCAGAATGGTGGATCATGACGGCATGTTCTCCTCGCTATCCTCAATAGCCTTCTCCAGGCGTTGGATTTTGCCATCGAGCTCGCCGTCGTAACCGGGGCGGATATCGGCTTTCAACACCAGCGAGACGCGCGAACCGAATCGGCCAACGGCCATGGTGGCTTGCTTGACTACCTCCATGACTTCGTCCCATTCACCTTCGATCTCGGTGAACATGGAGCTGGTGCGATTGGGGAGGCCAGAATCGCGGACGATTTTAACCGCTTCGGCCACTGCATCGTGGACCGAACCGTTGGGGTTGTCGTTACTTGGGGCTACGGAGAAAGCTACAATCATGCTTCCACTGTCCCACTACGCCTTGTGCTTGTCATCCGCCTTGCAGGCAATATCTAGGCAGCTAGTCCGCTCGCCCTCAAGACGATGGCCGCCAGCGCACCGACGACAACGACGACAAGATAGGGTGCCTTGAAAGCCAGGGCGATAATCGCCGCCGCGAGCGCACCGATACGGGCGTCAATCACCAGTTCCTGCCCGGAGGTGAAGGCGTTGACCGTCACCAACGAGGCGAGCAACGCAATGGTCAGCGTGGCCGCGACATGGGACATGGTCGGCGAGTCCAGAACCTTGCGTGGCACAAAGTAGCCGCAGAGCTTGATTGCGTAGGCCGTCAGGCAGGCTCCCAGAATCCACCAGCTCAATTCGCTCAAGGCTGGTCCTCCTCAATGCTTTCCAGATCGCCGTGCTCGGTCGCAGCCGGGGTCCGGCGGCCGGTGGCCACCGCGTAGATCGCAGCGCAGGCCGCGGTTACCAGAATCGGCAAGCCCGGCGCGGTGACCGGCACAGCCAGCGCGGTGAGGATTGCGGCCGCAATCGCGATCATGACCGGTTCAACTGACTTCAAGCGCGGCCAGAGCAAACCGATGAAGGCGGCGACCGCGGCGCCATCGAGCCCCCAAGCCGCGGGGTCCCCCATGCGTTCTCCGAGCAAGGCTCCGACGAGGGTGAACAGATTCCACAGGATGTAGACGCCCACCCCGGCGGTGAAGAAACCACGGCGCTTCTCGGCCAGGTCCGATTGCCCCAAGCTGACTGCGGTGGATTCATCGATGGTCACCTGGGCCATCCAGGGCACATGCCGTCCCAAAGGCCGCAATGCCTGCTTGATCTGCATCCCGTACACGGCATTGCGGATTCCCAGCAGCGAAGCGGCGGAGAACGCTGCCGAGGCAGCACCTCCGCCTGAGATCACGCCGATAAAGGCGAACTGCGATCCGCCGGTGAACATCAAGGCGCTCAAGGCAACGGTTTGCCACAGATCCAGTCCTGCAGCAATGGACAGGGCCCCGAAGGAAATGCCGTAGAGCCCGGTGGCGATCGCGATGGAAAGGCCCATCCTGGTCGCCGGAGTGAACCAGCTAGCGGACGTGGCGTGCATCGTACCTGACCTTGTAGACACCGCGCTTGACCTTTGCGTCGCCGATCTGAACGTGCTGCAGCTGGTTCAGGTGCTTCACGTGGGTGCCACCGCAAGGTTCGGCATTCACCCCGGCGATGCTCACGGTACGGATGCCCTGAGCATCGGTGGCCGTTGTGATTTCTCCGCCGCCAGCGATGAGTTCATCGACGCGTCCTTGGAGCCAGGCCTTGGCGGCGGCCCGTTCGTTCTCATCGCCCAATGGCAGGTCGAGGCTGGCCGGATCGAAGTCGAGGCGCGACTGCCCAGGGAAGTGCGAGTGGCCCTGGTGCTGCCAGCCGCGGTCTTCGCCAGCGAAGCCCAGGACGTGCCCTGCGGTGTGCAATGCGGCATGGGAAAGGCGCAGCTCGCCATCGATCTCAGCTAGGACCTGATCACCCACCTGCCGGGCGCCGGCGCCGTACAAGACCACCAGTGCATTCGCGTCGCGCTGGACTGAGACAGGCAGCCCGTCCACGGTGCCTGAGTCTTCGGGCTGGCCTCCACCACGGGGATGGAAGATATTGGGGCTCAGGGCAATCCACTGCCCGTCTTCGCCGCTTCCCGTTGCAATGACTCGGGCCTCCGCAGCAAAAATGTACGTGTCCTGCAGGTACAGGTTGACCTGTGCGATTTCTCCGGTGTTCATGTGGCCTAGCTCAGCTCCAATTCTTTGCGCAGTTCTGCCGGGCGGTTGCTCGTCAATTCCCCGACACCCAGGTCCACCAGGAATTGCGCATCCGCGGGACGGTCAACCGTCCAGATGCGCGCCTTCAGCCCTTGTTCCAGCCATCGGCGCACAAGATGCTCATTGGCTCGGGTCCAGGCGACCCCGGATCCAATGATGCCAGCTCCCCCTGCGTTGATCAGTTCGATTCCTTCAGGCACGGAGCGGTAAAGAACATCGTAGACACCTGCTCGCCCCAGGTCGCCGGAATCAATGAGCTGCCGGACATAGTCCGGGTTGACCTCGGTCATCAGCTGGCACAATAGTGAAGTGCTGACGGTGCGTGCCAGATAGCGCAGGGAATTCGGCTCAAAGCTCATCAGGGTCACCGCGATCTGCCCTTGCGAGCCGGCCGTGCCCGTCTGCGGGTCGAAGCCATGGGCTGCGAGAACCTGCAGCACACCCTTTTCGAGCAGGTGGCCATAGGGGCTTGGATGCTTGATTTCGATAGCCAGGCCAATTGGCTTGCCGCGTGCTTCAATGAGCTCGAAAAGTTCGCCGAGGCTCAGGAGCTGTTCATTCTCCGCCCCGTACTCGGCCGGGACCATGCTCGGAACGACTCCAGTGAAGTCCATGGCTTTCATCTGGGCCAAGGTAAATCCGGCAACCAGACCGGCTGAATCAGAGGTGCGGTCGACTGTTGGATCGTGGTGGCAGACGACGATTCCGTCTTTGCTCAGATGGACGTCGCATTCGATTCCATCGGCGCCTTCGTCGATGGCCTGCAGATAGGCAGCACGAGTGTTCTCCGAATATTTATGGGAGCTGCCGCGATGGGCGAAAAAAAGCGTATCCATAATTCCTACGCTACGCGATCATCGCTCCTTGGCAACGCAGATTGCCCTCTGCCAAGACGCTTATTTCTTCGACTGCTTTCGTGGCTTCGGCCTGCGGATGCAAGCACTTGCTGCCATCGTGCAAAACACGAAGTTACCCGGCAAGAAAAGGTGTCCGCTTTCCTGATTCTGCCCCGGAATTCCAAGGCAAAATCGCCATCGTCATGGGAATCAGCCTGCACGCCGATAGCTGGCTGCGATTGCCCCGCTGGCCAGCGGCTGCGCTGATATCAACTGGAGGTGACGGGAATCCTGCAATCCTGCCTCATGCAGGGTTGGTCCATGCCCGGCGATGACTGGATGGACTAGGAAGTGGTATTCGTCGATAAGTTCCATCCGGTCCAGAACCGTTGCCAATTTGCCGCTACCGAGCAGCACTCCATTGGGGTACTGGTCCTTCAGCTTCTGCACCGAGGCGCGTAGGTCGCCGCTTAGCAAGTGCGAATTCTTCCACGAGTACGCGGTGCGGGTGCTTGAGACAACGTACTTGGGCTTCTCCTCCAGCTGCTGCGCCCAGCGAAGCAGCGCTGGTGGCGCTGCGATATCTCCATGAGCGACGGCCGGCCAGTAATCTTCCATCAGCTCGTAGGTGGCACGCCCCCAGAGCATCGCTCCGTGCGCATTCATCAGTCGTGTGAAGTAGTCGTGCAATTCGTCGTCGGCGATGCCTTCGCGATGATCTACACAGCCATCCAGCGTGACGTTGATGCTGAATGTCAATTGTCCCATCGCAAGCTCCTGTAGCTATAGCCTCACCACCAGGTCCCCGGTGCCTTGACTGTAGGGTTGCCGGCCAGCCACGTCAAGCAGCGACGATGCATCAACAGGCAACCGGTGCGAAAGCAGAGACAGGCCCGTTCGCATCGGCGATGTCCGCCCAGCATCTGCGTTGGATGCAGAACCTGTAAGCGAAAAACAGTTTCACGCTCATCTTCCGGGAGACTAAGCGTCAAAGGTAGGCTCGCAGTATGCCGCCACCAGACTCATCCCCAAGTTTGTCGCCTGGTCCCCGCGACCTCATGCCCATTGTCCAGGGCCTGGTCCAAGGCCCCTGGCCAAAGACCGAAGTCGAGCGTGAAGTCCTGTTCGGTGCCCTTGGATTCGTTTCCGGAAACAACGTTGATGCCGAAGACCACGATTCACCACATCAAATGATGAGCCTAGACCTCGGCCTCCCAGGAAAAATGGTGAGTTTTTGGGATACTTACCGTCAGCAATTCCTCAGCGTCTGCACCCACCTCTACGGATCGCTGAACGCCCAGGACCCGGTGGCCCAGTATGGCTACGAAGCCCTGCAGGCGCAGCTTTCCCAACTGTATGGCACTCCTGAGCGCCCTTGGGACGACGAAGATCAGTCGGTGGGCATGTGGCGCTGTAATGGCCGGAGCATCACCCTGCAGCTATTTGACCGGTCGGATAGCACCGTGATGCTCACCATCGAAGACCTGGCACTCGAGTCAATAATTGAAGCCGAAGAAGCAGCCCACTAGTCTTCTCACTCCTTGGACTGCTTGAAGCGGTTCAAAGCGATTGCGATGCTTCGATAATAGGCAGGCCTCAAGCCAACAGGAACAGTGCTTAAACAAGTGCAGGGGCCAGG
>NZ_JBLVOJ010000011.1:616328-632417 GCF_053543715.1 Glutamicibacter sp. AGC46 | reverse complement strand
GCGCGATTGGCGCAGCGGTAGCGCGCTTCCCTGACACGGAAGAGGTCACTGGTTCGATCCCAGTATCGCGCACGGAATCATGGTTCACCAGACCATGGATCTACTAATTAATATATGCGGTCATAGCTCAGCTGGTAGAGCGCAACCTTGCCAAGGTTGAGGTCGCGAGTTCGAACCTCGTTGACCGCTCCAAATAATTGAATATAGTTTTGCGGTCATAGCTCAGCTGGTAGAGCGCAACCTTGCCAAGGTTGAGGTCGCGAGTTCGAACCTCGTTGACCGCTCCAAATAAAGATGGGAATCACTTTTCGTGATTCCCATCTTTGCTTTAACCATCATTCCAGGCGGCTACCACTTCCCTGACTAGTAAATAGCTAACCCGTGTGCAATCTGACAGCCACCAGCAAAACACCTAGGCAACTGGCGAAATGTCTCTAATACACTTCCATGCGTTGGCCTGAGCCTTTAGGGTGGGTAGTAGTTGTGGAGCTACAGGGGTTCCCACAGACGAATGGAGGTGCAGCATGGCAGGATTTGATGATCTGCGTGGCAAGGCAGAGGAATTCGCCAAGGAGAACCCGGAGCAGGTATCCCAGGGTATCGAACAGGCTGGTGATTTTGTCGATGACAAGACCGGCGGCAAGTTCGCCGAGCAGGTAGACGGTGTCCAGCAGGGCGCTGGCGACTACCTCAATGGCCTTGGCGGAGGCGAAGGCGAGAATAACGAGGCCTAATTCCTCGACGCACTCCCCTCGGCTTGCCCGAGCATCCTGGGAAGGTACCGACCGAGGTCGGTGCCTTCCCTGCTTTAACGTCATATCAGGGGAATTAATTCATGCCGATTTTCGGCAAACCGGCGCCACCCTGTAGAAAAAGAGTATGACTCGTCACACGCCCCCGGATGGAGCTGGCCTTTTCCATTCCGTGCTTGCGGGATTGATCACCACCATGGTGGGATTCGTAGCATCCTTCGCTGTCGTACTGGCCGGATTATTCCAGGTCGGAGCTTCTAGCGAACAGGCCGCCTCAGGCTTATTCGTCCTGTCCCTCTGCGTAGGCCTGAGCACCATTGCGCTTTCGCTGCGATACCGCCAGCCGATCAGCATTGCATGGTCCACTCCCGGTGCAGCGATGCTCGCCTCACTGGCTCCCGGAGTGTTCGGGTTCAATCAGGCAGTGGGGGCATTCATCGTCAGCGGCGCACTGATCGTGTTGACCGGTCTGGTACCGTCCTTGCACCGGCTGCTCACTCGTATTCCGGTCCCAATTGCCCAAGGCATGCTCGCCGGTGTCTTGATCCCGCTGTGCCTGAAACCATTTACAGCCGTGGCCAGCATCCCGTTGCCCGCGTTGGGAATTCTCCTGGTGTTCTTCATCGGGCTCAGGATCCTTCCGAAATTCGCCGTAGCGCTGAGCATGCTGGCGGCGGTGGGGTTCGGCCTATGGCATATTGGACGCACCGCGACGTGGGATTCACTCGAAGTTCTTCCGCAGCTGCAATGGGTCGGTCCTGAATTCTCCTGGCAGGCCATTGCCAGCATCAGCGTTCCGTTGTTCGTGGTGACGATGGCATCGCAGAATATTCCGGGCGTGGCCGTGCTCAGCTCCTTCGGGTACACAGCGCCGTGGCGCCCCACCATGCTGGCGACCGGAATGGGGTCGGCTAGCGGCGCGTTCTTCGGCGGGCATGCCATCAATCTGGCGGCAATCACCGCGGCGCTGGCTGCCGGAGAGCAGGCCGGCCCGGACCCCCGGCTGCGCTGGCGGGCGGCGGCGAGTTCAGGCGTCTTCTACTTGGTCTTCGGTGCCTTGAGCGCGCTGATCGTATCGGTGGCCAGCGCCTCGCCCGAGGGGCTGTTCCAGGCGGCGGCGGGCTTGGCCTTGCTGGCAACACTCGCCAATGCGCTGCTCGGAGCGATGGCCGATTCCTCCTGGCGGTTGAGCGCATTGGCCACGGTCCTGGTCGCTGCCGGCAATCTCACGCTCTTCGGGATCGGTGGTGCCTTCTGGGCCTTGGTGGCAGGGCTCTTAACGCACTTCATCGTCGAGCGCAGGGCTCGACGATGAAGCGGCGGGACCGGTGTTTCCGGCTTAGAGCGCTGGTTCTCCAACTTGGCCTTCACGAGCCAAAGCGGTCAGGCGCGAGACGGCACGGAAGTACTTTTTCTGGTAGCCGCCGGACATCATTTCCGGGGTGAACAGTTCGCTGAATGGCTTGCCTGAGGCAACGATTGGCACGTCCTTGTCGTACAGGCGGTCCGCAAGAACCACGAAACGCAGGGCGATGGCCTGATCGGTGATGGTATCCACGTTGTGCAGAACCAGCACATCAGTCTCGGAAAGCAACTGGCGGTAACGCGACGGGTGAACCTTCGAAAGGTGAGCCACCAGATCCTCGAAGTTGTCATCGGCCAAGGTCTTGTCCGGGTAGCGATCCAGGGCGAATGCCTTGATGCTCGAATCGTCCAAGGGCTCGGGGGCATCGGGCAGGCCACGGTGGCGGAAGTCTTCGCCTTCGACGCGGTGCACGTCGAACTGCTCTGACAGGGTCTTGATTTCACGCTGGAAATCCACTGCCGCGAAGCGCCCCTCGCCCAGCGCACCAGGCAGGGTGTTGGAGGTTGCCGCCAGCTTCACGCCAGCATCGGACAGCTCGCGCATCAACCGGGACATCAGCACGGTGTCCCCCGGATCATCCAGTTCGAACTCGTCGATGCAGACCAGCGAGTATTGGCTGAGCACTTCAACGGTCTGGCGGAAAGACAGCGCGCCAACCAGGTTGGTGTACTCAACGAAGGTGCCGAAGGCCTTGCGGCCCGGGGCTGCATGCCACAGGGAGGCGAGCAGGTGGGTCTTGCCTACGCCGAAGCCGCCATCGAGGTAGATGCCGTTCTTGGTTTCCTTCTTCTTGCCGAAAAGCTTGGAGAAGAACGAACCGGAGTTGTTCTTGCCCACGGTTTCTGCGAAAGCCTTGAGCTTATTGACGGCTTCGGTCTGCGAAGGCTGGTTAGGATCCGGGCGATAGGTATTGAAGGACACTTCACCAAAGCGGTAGGACGGGTGGAATCCGGCCAGCAGTTCTTCGATTGAAAGATTCGGCTTGGTCTCGCTCAGGTGGGTGATCGTCGCCATTGGCTGTGGGAGTCCTTCAGTTGATTGCTCAGGAAATGGTCGGGAAGCCGTGGCTTTCCCATCGGCCAGTTTACCTTGAACGCGGCGAATCATTGCCGAAAATGTCGTAGAGCACACTGGGTTCGCAATGGATGAGGACTAGGCTAGAAGTAATGCCCGTGCCCGCTGTTTCCAGCGTGGCAAAAACTGACACCCGCAAGGATCGTGATTAGGAATGTCGTTGCCCGTCGAGTCCAACGAGAAATATGCAGCCTACGCTCACCCAGAACGACTGGTTTCCACCCAGTGGGTGGCAGACAACCTCGGAGCCGAGAATCTCGTAGTACTGGAATCGGATGAGGACATCTTGCTGTATTCCACTGGCCACGTGCCAGGCGCACTGAAGATTGACTGGCACACGGAGCTGAACGACGAAGTCACGCGCGACTACGTTGACGGCGAAGGCTTCGCACAGCTGATGGCCGCCAAGGGCATCACCCGCGAGTCGACCGTGGTCATCTACGGCGACAAGTCCAACTGGTGGGCCGCCTACGCGCTGTGGGTCTTCACACTTTTCGGCCACGAAGATGTACGCCTGATGGACGGCGGCCGCGACAAGTGGATCGCTGAAGGCCGCGAGCTGAGCACCGAGAAGCCGGCCGTGACCGCCACCGAATACCCTGTGATCGAGCGCGTCGACTCCGAGATCCGCGCTTTCCTTCCGGAGGTCCTGAAGCACCTGGGCAACCCGCTGATCGACGTGCGTTCGGCCGAGGAATACACCGGCGAACGTACCCACATGCCGAATTATCCGGAAGAAGGCGCTCTGCGCGGCGGGCACATCCCAACCGCCGCATCGGTGCCATGGGCCAAGGCTGCGGCCGAGGACGGCACCTTCCGCTCGCGCGGAGAATTGGAAGCCATCTACCTCGACGGCGCCGGCCTGAAGCCGGGCGACGATGTGGTGGCCTACTGCCGCATCGGTGAACGTTCGAGCCACACCTGGTTCGTGCTCAAGCACCTGCTGGGCTTCGAAACCGTGCGCAACTACGACGGTTCATGGACCGAATGGGGCAACGCGGTCGGCGTGCCCATCGTTCGCGGCGAAGCCGCCGGCGAGATGCCTGCACAGCGCGGAGCCCGCGCATGAGCCAGCTCCCCGATGCACTGAACGAAATCGTCGAGGAGTTCACCGAGGTGCCCGAGGCCGACCGCCTTGAACTGCTGCTGGAGTACTCGCGCGAGCTGCCCGAGCTTCCAGCACGCCTGGCTGATCATCCTGAACTATTCGAGCAGGTTGTCGAATGCCAGTCGCCGCTGTTCTTGGCCGTCGAGGTCTCGGCCGAAGCGAATAACCCGGTGGGACTGTTCTTCTCCGCTCCCCCGGAGGCTCCAACCACCCGCGGCTTCGCCTCGGTGCTGGCTGCCGGCCTGGACGGCGCGGAGGCCGCAGCGATTCTCGCCGTTCCCGATGACATGCCCCAGCAGCTGGGTCTGACCCGTGCGCTGTCGCCGTTGCGCATGCGCGGCATGACCGCCATGCTCGGCCGCATTAAGCGCCAGATCTCAGAGCAGCTGCCTGCGTAGGTTTTGCCTCGAACGCAGCTAGAAGCCAATAAGCAGTAGTTAAGGATCCCCAAGCACGTGGGCAAGAAGAAACAGGCCGCCTCCACCCCGGCGACCGCCGCACTGGATGCGGCAGGTATCAGCTATGTAGCGCACAGCTATGCGCATAGCGACTTGGCCGAAAGCTACGGCGCCGAAGCAGCCGAGCAATTGGGTGCCAGTGGCGACCGGGTCTTCAAGACCCTGATGGTCTCCACCGGAGCCAACGCCACCCAGGATCTGGCCGTCGCAGTGGTGCCAGTGAATGCGAAGCTGGATCTGAAGGCGATTGGCACCGCGTTGGGCAAGAAGAAGGCGCAGATGGCTGACAAGGCTGCCGCCCAGCGACGCAGCGGCTATGTCCTGGGCGGGATTTCCCCGTTCGGGCAGCGCCAGAAAACCGCTACCGTCATTGACTCCAGTGCGCAGCAGTTCGAGACGGTATTCATTTCTGGCGGGCGCCGCGGTTTCAGCCTGGAGATCGCTCCGCGAGATGCCGCGAAGGCGACCGGAGCCATTTGGGCGCCGATCGCCTCCGGCTAGACAGCGATTGGCCAAAAAAGGGCCCTGCCTGCGGGATCGAGATCTGTTGATCGTTCTCGCGGGCAGGGCCCTTTGCCGCCTTGGACTACTGGACTTGAAGCAGCGACATGCGCTTGCTCAAGAAGTCGGTGATCGCCCGGGCAAAACCCTGTGGATCCACATTCGGCTCACGCGTGTGCCCTGCCTTGGCAAAGGTCTTGAGCGTGACCAAATCCGGGCGCAGCGCCGCCAGTTTCAAGCTCGGGCCATTAGGGACGAACTCGTCATCACGGCTGTGCATTATCAGCGTCGGGAATTTCAATTCGTCCGCGCGGTCCACCCAATTCAACCGGCGCAGATTGACCGGGGCCGCTTGGCCGGTGACCCAGCGCCCTGCCTTATTGGACAGCAGCCACTGGCCAAACAGGCCCACCGATTGCGGGATCTTATTGGCCCGGGCCTGGTGCGAAAGCACATCTACCCAATTGATTACCGGGCCGACCAGCATGAGCGAGTCAATATGGTGGGCCAGCTTGCTCCGATCGGCGGCCTGCAGGCTGATGGCACCTCCCATGGACCAGCCCAGCAAGATGATCTGCTTCGCTCCGCGGTCCAGTGCGAATTGGATACCCGATTCCACGTCATGCCATTCGGTATCGCCCAGACCGTAGCGGCCATCCGGGGCGCTCGGAGCCAAACCGTCATTGCGGTAGCTCATCAGCAAGGTCGTAACCCCGAGTTCGCTCAAGGCAGGCAGCGCCCGAATGGTCTCATTACGTCGGGCGCCTCGGCCGTGCACGCCAATCACCCAGACATCTTCGTTCGTGGAGCCACGCACCAGCCAGGCTGGACCGTCGCCGCCATCCAGGGGCACGACTACGTCTTCTGCGTCAAAGCCCAGGTCCGCGGGGTGCTCGTAAATTGCCCCGGATAGGTTGCCGCGGCGTACTCCCTGGAGGGTGCCGTGATAGATCTTCTCGATTTTGCGCGCAACCAGGCGGGATTTGCCCGGAACGGCTTCCGGCGCGGAAAGCCGCAGCGCGCAGGAGTCGAATTCGGTGAGGAAGCTGCACGGACCAGGTTCGCTGGTATCGGCGTCCTTGTTGAAATGCAACCAGAGTTTGCCCTCGGCATCGGTGACGACCTCCCGGATGATGCTGTTGCCGGTGCGGCGTTCTTCCGGGGTCACTACACGTCGGGCGAAGTAACCGGCGAGCGCTGATACGCTGGCGGCCACCAGGGAACCAGCGCCCAGTCCCAGCCCAACCCCAATCAGGGTTGCAGGCACTGCGCTGCGGGGTTGCATGGTATCTACGATGTTCCGAGCCATGTTTTCATCTTTCCATGACCTGGCCCGGGAATCATCTAGCCTGCTCAAGCGTTTTACATTGCATGAATGATGAATCGGTAAACCAATCAGCACAGCCAGCAGACGAAGCAACCGCGCGCAGCGATGTGCAGTGGCAGCAGATCCTCTCTTCCGAGGAATTCCGCGTATTGCGCCAAGCAGGGACCGAGCGTCCATTTACCGGAGAATACTGGGATACCACTACCGAGGGCGTGTACTCCTGCCGAGCCTGCGGTTCGGAACTGTTCGCCAGCACTACGAAGTTCGATGCCGGTTGCGGCTGGCCTTCCTTCTTCGCGCCGTTGGCCGAAGATCGGGTGCGCTATATCAGCGACGAGTCCATGGGCATGAAGCGTGTTGAGGTGCGTTGCGCCAATTGCGATTCGCATATGGGCCACGTTTTCGAGGGTGAAGGTTTCCAAACCCCAACCGATCTGCGTTACTGCATGAACTCTTTGAGCTTGACTCTGCGTCCTGCTCAGGGCTAATGCCTTTGTCGGTGGCAAGGCCTGGATCACATTTAGAGCAAGAGTTGCTTATTCACTGACGACTTAGCATCACCTTTTCTGTTGTTTGAGCGTAGCGTTCAAGGTAAGCACTTGAGCGCTGCCCCAAACATGAAAAGAAGGTGTATGAAATGACTCAGATTTCCTCCAAGCCAGTACCGGCCACCGACGCAGAAGTACTGCAGATCGCAAACTCGGAAGCTTGGCTGACGCTGAAGTCTGCCGCCACCGAGTTCCAGGTCCTCCAGGCACAGGACGGTTCCTTGGCCGACAGCGCATCTGCACCACAGGCTGCCAAGCTCGTTGATTCCATCATCGAGTCGGTGCAGTCCTTACGCGTGCACTTCGAGCACGACGCAGAGTATCTTGAGCAGCTGGTCACGGACCTGCGCCAGTGGGCAGATGCAGGCTTCGGCGTTCCCGACTTCCTCGATTCGCTGATGCAGTTCCAGCCCCAGGCCCAGCGCATTGACGGCCTGCTGCATCTGGTGCTTTTCCCGATGTACACCCAGAACGGTTCAACCAACCGCCACCTCGAAGCCGTGCTGGTGCAGGTCATGTGGCCTGAGTTCATTGCCGACCTGGAGAGCAAGGACTACGCCAACGCCCTGTTCGTGCCGCTGCGCTTCATCGACTTCACCGAAGGCTACAACACCAATTCCGCGGTGCTCTTCCCGGAGTCGGTCGCCATTCGGCAGACTCCGTCATTCACTTGGGGCGCGATCTTCCAGGATCGTGAGGCTGTACGCTTCCGCAAGGTCCTGCAGGAAGCTACACGCATCACCAACCTCGAACTGCCCGATGACGCCGCAGAGCTGCTCAAGGACCAGCACCTGACCGAAGAAACCTTCATCATGTGGGACCTGATTCACGACCGCACCCACATGCGTGGCGATCTGCCATTCGACCCGTTCATGATCAAGCAGCGCATGCCGTTCTTCCTTTACTCGCTCGAAGAACTGCGTTGCGATTTGACCGCGTTCCGCGAATGCATGAAGATCGCCGCCAACCCGGCTTCGGATCAGAAGAGCGCCAAGATGGCCAAGCTGGTGCAATACGCGGTGATCTTCGACCGCATCTTCCGCTTCGCCATCACCGGCTCGCGCGTACGCAACTACGACGGTCTCGGTGGCCAGTTGCTGTTCGCATGGATGCACCAGCACCATGTACTGCACTGGACCGACACCAAGCTGAGCATCGATTGGGATCAGGTACCCGAGGTGGTTGCAGCCTTGGGGGATGCGATCGACGAGCTGTATTGGAAGTCCATCGACCGTCCGAAGCTGGCTCACTGGCTTGCCGCCTACGAACTGGTTTCGGCCACCGTCACCCCGAACCCCGCGTCGGTCTGGGCCAAGGGTCCGGATGCCCTGCCGCTGACCGCGCCGCTACGTGAAATCACCGACCAGGTCATGGACGATGAATTCCCGCTGTCGATGTTCTACGAAGCTCTGAATAAGAAAATGGCCACCGTCATCGAATCGACCAAGGGCATGACCGGGGCAACGAAAATCTAGCCTTTCCTCTAGGCTAGAAAATGTGAGCAAAGAAAGAATCTCCTTGAACGAGACATCCAGACTAGTGCTCCTTGCCGGTGCTACTTCCGCCTCCGGCATTGCCAGCGCCACCGCGCTGGTTGATGCCGGAGCGCGTGTGCTTGCAGTGGGAAGCAACCAAGAGCGCCTCGACGAACGCCTCCCGTTCGTTCATGCCCGCTATAAATGCGATCTGAGCGACTTCGCAGCGGTCAAGCAATTGGCGCTGCGGATTCATGAAGAGCACGGCAGCATCGATGCGCTGATCCACCTGGTAGGTGGCTGGCGTGGCGGTAAGTCGATCACCGGCCAAACCGACGAGGACTGGGATTTCTTGCACAGCAGCGTGCTGACCACCCTGCGCAACACCTCCCGCGCCTTCGTCGATGATCTGGTCGCCTCCCCCGCAGGCCGCTTGGCGATAGTCAGTGCGGAGGCAGTGCTGAATCCGACCCCGTCCAATGCCAACTACGGTGCGGTCAAGGCCGCAGCGGAACACTGGGTCAATGCCATCGCCCGCCTGTTCGCCAAGCAGGCAGAAAATGCCGCCGCGGTGAGTTGGGTCGTCAAGGCATTGAGCGACAAGTCTCCCGAAGAAACGCCTTCCGGGCAGACCCCGGTGCAGTTTCTTGCCCAGGCCGCAGTGGCTTTGCTTGGCCAGGATGCCCGCGAGCTCAATGGCACCCGGGTTGCATTGCCCAAGGCCTGATTACTGGCCGCTGCACACCTCTGGGCGCTGCACTGGCATAGCTTTCGACTTCACCCCTTGAACTACTAAGGACCTCCACAGCATGACTTTTACCCACGACGCTTCGATTCGCGGATTCGCTTCGGATAACTATTCTGGCGTGCACCCGCGCATCATGGATGCGATTGCCCGCGCCAACGGCGGCCACCAGATCTCCTACGGTGAGGACCAGTACACCGAGGAACTAGGCAACGTCGCCCGCAATGCCTTTGGCCCGGAAGCCCAGATCTTCCCGGTTTTCAACGGCACCGGCGCCAATGTCATCGCCTTGCAGTCCTTGCTTCCACGCTGGGGCGCTGTCATCTGCGCATCTTCTGCACATATCAACGTGGATGAGAACGGTGCGCCGGAGCGCATCGGCGGCTTCAAGCTGCTGCAGGTTGACACTCCCGACGGCAAATTGACTCCAGAGCTGATCGACCAGGAAGCATGGGGCTGGGGCGACGAGCACCGCGCGCAGCCGCTGGCCGTGTCGATCACCCAGGCCACCGAGCTGGGCACCCTGTACACCCCTGGGGAAATCAAGGCCATCACCGACCACGCGCACAAGCTGGGCATGAAAGTGCATCTGGATGGCTCGCGCCTGTCCAACGCCGCGGCCTCCCTGGGCGTGCCGTTGCGCGCGCTGACCACTGACGTCGGCGTGGACATTGTTTCCCTCGGCGGTACCAAGAACGGCATCCTGCTCGGTGAGGGCATTTTGACCCTGCGCAGCGAACTGGCCCAGGACCTGAAGTACCTGCGCAAGATGAACATGCAGCTGGGTTCGAAAATGCGCTTCATCTCCGCACAGCTGATCGAGCTCTACGGCACCGATCTGTGGCGCGAATTGGCAAGCCACTCCAACGCCATGGCCGCCAAGCTCTCGCAGGCAGTTGAGGAAATTGACGGAGTCCAGCTGGTCTACCCGACTCAGGCCAACGGCGTCTTCGCCCAGCTGCCTACCGAGGTCAGCGACCAGCTGCGCGAGCACTTCCGCTTCTACGACTGGGATCGCGCGGCCGGCCAAGTGCGCTGGATGTGCTCGTTCGACACCACCGAGGAAGATGTTGCAGCGTTCATTGCCAAGCTGCACGAGCTGCTCGGCGCCTACGCCGCCGCTTAGCATGAACCCGCGGTCGGCGCGCCGTACCCATGCTCGGGTACGGCGCGCTTAGACTCAAATTGTGACCAATGATCGCCCTGCTTCCGCCATTCCGAAGGCCTTTGCCACGGCCCTTGAAGAGTTGTCGCATGCCAAGGTGCGCAAGGAACTGAAATTCACCGAAATTCCGGCCCCTGGCAGGCTGGCGCCGTTCGCGCTGGCACTCAGCGGCGACGTGATGGATGTGGTTGCTCCCGGACACGGCCCCCAGGGCCAGGAGATTGGCCGCACCCCGTTCCTCCAACCAGCCGAGCAGCTGGCCACCGGACGCTTCATCCTCCTCTTCGACCCCGCAGGCCAAGAACTGTGGAATGGCCAGTTCCGCATCGTCACCTACATTCGGGCCCGTCTGGATCATGAAATGGGCCAGGATTCCATGCTGGCTTCCGTCGCGTGGTCATGGCTCGAAGAAGCCCTGCGCGATCGCGACGCCGCATACCATTCCGCTGGCGGTACTGCGACTCGGGTAATTTCCGAATCCTTCGGCAATCTCGCCGGGGAACAAGACCATATCGATATCGAGCTGCGTGCTTCCTGGTCCCCGGACTCTGACCATCTGGGAACGCATCTGAGCGCGTGGGCCGATATGGTTTGCACTTTCGCCGGCCTGCCTCCCCTGCCCGAAGGCGTGCAGCAGCTGCCTCATCGCCGCCTGAGCTAGCGATTATCAATGCGATGGAGCCGAATAGTCCTAGAATGGAAGCACCATGCCGAATTCTGACTCTTCCGCTCCCGCATCATCCACCACTGCCAACGAGGCCGCCGCACCCGTTCTGACGCCACTAAGTGCGCCACGCGACGGGATCCCCGAAGTCATCGACACCGCACCTGCCTTGCGCCGTGCAGTGCGGGCGCTGGAAGCCGGCATCGGCGATCTGGCCGTGGATACCGAAAGAGCCAGCGGGTTCCGCTACGGCCAGCGCGCCTTCTTGCTGCAGATTCGCCGAGAAGGTGCGGGTACTTGGCTGATCGACCCTGAAACCCTGGACGATCTGTCCCCGCTGCGCGAGTTCGTCAACGAGCAGCCCTGGATCCTGCATGCGGCCACCCAGGATTTGCCGTGCCTGCACGAATTGGGCATGTCCCCTACCTCGCTGTTCGATACCGAGATGGCTGGCCGTCTTGCGGGATTCCCCCGCGTCTCGCTGGGTACCATGGTGGGCGAATTGCTCGAGCTGCAGTTGGCCAAAGAACATTCGGCAGTGGACTGGTCCACCCGCCCGTTGCCTGAATCATGGCTGAACTACGCCGCACTGGATGTGGAAGTTCTCGAAGAGCTGCGCCAGGCCATCACCGCGGTGCTGGAAGAGCAGGGCAAGCTGGATTTCGCCTTCCAGGAATTCGAGTACGAACGCAATCTGCCTGACCCTTCCCCGGCACAGGTGCCGTGGCGCAAATTGTCCGGCATCCATAAGCTCAAGAGCCGACGCAATCTGGCGGTAGCTCGCGAACTGTGGCTTTCCCGCGAAGCCCTGGCGCAGAGCCGCGACGTTGCCCCGGGTCGGCTCATTCCCGACCGCGCCATCATGGCCGCCGTGGATCAGCGCGCCACCAGCGTTCCAGCGCTCTTGCAGATCCCCGGGTTCCACACGCGCAATGCCAAACGCGATGCCGCACGCTGGGTCGACGCGATCAAGCGCGGCAATAGCACCAGGGACCTGCCGGACCTGCGCGCCCCCAAGCCGGACTTGCCGCACCCCCGCTCATGGGCCGAAAAGAACCCGGCCGCGGCGAACCGGCTGGACGCGGCCAAGCTGGTCGTCAATGAGGTGAGCGAGCACTGGAATATTCCGGGCGAGAATCTCTTGACCCCGAAGTACCTGCGTGAATTGTGCTGGAATGCGCCGGCTCGCATCAGCGAGGCAAGCGTAGCGGACATGCTGGAAAATCTCGGTGCCCGCCAGTGGCAGCGTGGACTTCTTGCGGACAAGCTGGCCATCGCGTTGAAGCAGGCCTAGGCGGTTTCCAGGAAGGATTCACCGCGGGTTCCCGGATTTGCAAGGTGCTGCACTTGCACTTCAAGTTACTACTGAGTAACGTATGGTTCAGGTCACAGTGATGCTGGCCACTGCCCGGTCTTCACGGGCAGCATGAACCAACCCCAAGGAGCCCGACGGTGAGTGCCAACGCTTCGACCGTGCGCAACAATGCGCGCCCTTCGCTCGACGACCGCGATGTCGTCTTCATCGACGGGGTACGCACCCCATTTGGCAAAGCGGGCGAGAAGGGGATCTACCACGGTACCCGCGCCGATGACCTTGCCGTCAAAGCCGTACGCGGCCTGCTGGAACGCAACCCGGAAGTTCCTGCCGAGAAGATCGACGAGATCTCCATTGCCGCAACTACGCAGTCCGGCGACCAGGGCTTGACCTTGGGCCGCACCGTGGGCCTGCTCTCCGGTATCCCCAAGTCCGTTCCGGGCTTCGCCATCGACCGCATGTGCGCCGGAGCGATGACCGCCGTCACCGCGACCGCCGGCGGCATCGCTTTCGGCGCCTACGACGTAGTGGTCGCCGGCGGCGTGGAGCACATGGGCAACCACCCAATGGGCGCCGGAGCGGACCCGAACCCGCGCTTCCTCTCCGAGCGCATCGTCGACCCGCAAGCATTGAACATGGGCAATACCGCGGAGAACCTGCACGACCGCTTCCCTGCGATCACCAAGGAACGCGCCGACCGCTATGCTGTCGCATCGCAGGCCAAGCTGGCCAAGGCCTACGAGAACCAGCAGATCCAGGCCGATCTGATCCCCGTGGCAGCCAAGCGGCCGGGCGAAGGCTGGGCCGTGAACTCGGCTGACGAACCGCCACGGCCAGGCACCACCATGGAATCGCTGGCCGAACTGCGCACCCCCTTCCGCGCCCACGGACGCGTGACCGCAGGCAACGCAGCGGGCTTGAACGACGGAGCCACCGCCGCCCTGCTGGCCAGCGGCGCGGCAGTGCGCGCGCTGGGACTGGATCCGAAGATGCGCATGGTCTCCTTCGCCTTCGCCGGCGTGGACCCCGACGTCATGGGCTACGGGCCGGTTCCGGCCACCGAAAAGGCCCTGGCCAAGGCCGGCCTTGGCATCAACGACATCGGCCTGTTCGAAATCAACGAGGCTTTCGCCGTGCAAGTGCTGTCCTTCCTCGACTACTACGGAATCGACCAGGACGATGAGCGCGTGAACCGGTACGGCGGTGCCATCGCGGTGGGGCACCCGCTGGCCTCTTCCGGCGTGCGCCTGATGTCCCAGCTGGCCCGCCAGTTCTCCGAGGACCATTCGGTGCGCTATGGCATCACCACCATGTGCATCGGCTTGGGCATGGGCGGCACAGTGATCTGGGAGAACCCAAACCACGCGGACTTCGGCAGCAAGGCATAAGGAAGAGACAATGACTGCAATGAGCAAAGATTTCCAGGCTGTCGCGCAGCTGATGCACGATGAGACTGTCACCCACACCTTCGTGAAGGATGTGGCCTTGCCAAGCGGCAAGACAATGGCACTGCTGACCCTGGATAACGGCCTGGACCACAAGAAGCCGACCACCCTCGGGCCCAATGGCCTGCTGGAGCTGCGCGCCGCGCTGGAAGTCCAAGCAGAACGCGCCAAGAATGGCGAGATCGATGCCCTGGCGATCACCGGCAAGCCGTACTTCCTGATTGCCGGTGCCGACCTGTCGGCCGTCACCCGCCTGAGCGCACCGGATCAAGCAACCGCCATGGCTTCGCTGGGCCACTACACCTATGAGCTGCTTGCCGATTTGGGCGTTCCGACCTTCGCTTTCATCAACGGCCTGGCGCTCGGCGGCGGCTTGGAAATCGCGCTGGCTTGCAACTACCGCACGGTCAGCACCGCCGCGGGCGCTTTGGGCCTGCCAGAAGGTTTCCTCGGCCTGATTCCGGGTTGGGCCGGCGTATACCGCCTGCCCCGCCTAGTCGGCCCCGAGAACGCGCTGAAGGTCATGATCGAGAACCCGCTGAACAGCAACCGCACCCTCTCCGGCCCGGCAGCTGCCAAGATGGGGGTGGCCGACGCCCTGTTCGAACCAGCTGACTTCATCGAGCACTCCATTGCCTTCGCTGACGGTGTCATCTCCGGAACCACAGAGGTCAAGCGCCCCAATGCGGTCGATCCAACCGATCCCGAGGTTGCTCGCCGCTGGCTGGATGCGGCCGACGCTGCCGAAAAGTTCGTCGATGCGAAGCTGTCCGGCGCGGCCCCGGCACCGTACAAGGTGCTTGAGGTCTTCCGCAAGGGCCTGGCCATCTCGCAGCAGGAATCAGCAGTCCTTGAAGTCGAAGCGCTGACTGGCCTGATGAGCACCCCGCAGTTCCAGAACACCGTGTACGCCTTCCTGGACCTGGTCCAGAAGCGCGGCAAGCGCCCCGCCGGCGCACCGGATCCAAAGCTCGCGCGCCCCGTCACCAAAGTGGGTGTCGTTGGCGCAGGGCTGATGGCTGGCCAGCTGGCCCTGCTGTTCGCCCGCCGCCTGAACGTTCCGGTGGTTATCACCGATCTGGATCAATCGCGCGTGGACAAGGGCCTTGCCTACATCCATGGCGAGATCGACAAGCTGCACGGCAAGGGCCGCATGAGCCAGGATGCGGTCAACCGCACCAAGGCTCTGGTCACCGGCTCGGTCACCAAAAAGGCGTTCGCTGATGCCGACTTCGTCATCGAGGCCGTGTTCGAAGAACTGAATGTGAAGAAGCAGGTTTTCGCAGAGGTTGAAGCCGTGGTCTCCCCCGAGTGCATCCTGGCCACCAACACTTCCTCGCTCTCTGTCACGGAGATGGGCCGCGACTTGTCGCATCCAGAGCGCCTGGTCGGCTTCCACTTCTTCAACCCGGTAGCCGTGATGCCGCTGCTGGAAATTGCTGCTACGGAGTGGACCAACGATTCCTCGCTGTCCACTGCATTCGTGCTGGGCAAGAAGCTGAAGAAGACCACGGTGAAAACCAAGGATTCTGCCGCATTCGTGGTCAACCGCGTACTGCTTCGCCTGATGAGTGAAGTCCAGGCGGCTTTCGACGAGGGCACCGACGCGAAGACAGCTGACTCGGCACTGACCCCCATGGGCCTGCCAATGAGCCCGTTGACCTTGTTGGCGATGGTAGGTCTGCCGGTCGCGCAGCATGTCAACGAGTCGCTGAACGCCGCTTTCGGCGAACGATTTGCCGTCTCGGAGAATCTGCAGAAACTGATCGATGCCAAGATCACTGCCCTCTGGGTCAAGGATGAGGCAGGCAACCAGGTGCTGAACCCCGAGGCTGAAAAGCTGATGGCCTTCGGCGATCAGCACTCGAGCAAGGAACAGATCCTGGTTCGTGTTCAAGATGCGCTGGCCGAGGAAATCGGGCTGCTGCTGGATGAGGGCGTCGTTGCCGAAGCCGCCGACGTTGATCTATGCATGATCACCGGCGCCGGCTGGCCAATGCACCTCGGTGGCATCACCCCGTATTTGGACCAGGTTGGCGCCTCCGAACGTGTCAACGGTAAGAAGTTCAACGGCTAGTACCTTCCGGGCCGCTCTTGGTTCCGGTGCTTCTCCCTGAGTGCTGGAACCATGCGAAAAGCCCGGGCC
>NZ_JBLVOJ010000011.1:610230-616308 GCF_053543715.1 Glutamicibacter sp. AGC46 | reverse complement strand
AGCTTCCCTCATGAGGAAAGCTGGTCCCGGCTTCTTGCTGCCCCGTCAGGATGCAGGAACCCCGTACAGCTGGTAAATGCTGCTGTACGGGGTTCCTGCGCTCCATGGCGCGCCGCTTCGCCTGCCCGGTTACTAGATGATGTCTTCACCATTGCGGCGGGCTTCCAGCCATTCCTGGATGAACCCCTTGCTGATGAAGAACAGCACTCCGGCCACAATGACTGGCCATGCCAGCACGTACAGGCTCAAGAAAAACGTCGTCATTATTTGCCTCCCAGGCTCTTGGCATCGTGTCCGGCATCTGCAGCGTCAGGCTTTCCAGGTACTGCGTCGAAGTCGCCGGTGCGTACCGCGATGACATCGAAGTCGAATTCCATCTTGGATCTGAACGACAGCAGGTAGCAGACGATGGTACTGACCGAGTAGGCAACCAGCGAGGCGCTCAAGGTCGTGTAGTCGCGCAGGAAACCGAAGACGAACGGTGCGCTGGCCAGCATCGCGACGACACCGACAATCTTGGCAACGCGCAGGCCGAAGAACCCGAAGCTCATCAACGCCACGACCACGCCGATGCCAATCACCGACAGCAGCTCGATCAGCAAGCCGGTGACGCCATTGACTGGGATCAGTTCGAAGCGAACAGGGATGAAGATCGCCAGTGCAACGAGTACCGAAACGGTGAAGGCCTTGTTGGTGACCTTTTTCCAGTAGAAGCTGGCCAGAACCGGGAAGACCAGAGCACCCCAAAGAGCTCCGACGAAGACCAGCAGGTCCAGGATGTTCAGCTGCATGCTCGCGAAAGCGACTGCCAATGCGGTGGCAACGACCATGGTCGCACGGCCAATGAGCAGCATTTTCTTCGGATCGGCCTTGTCCTTGCCGGCAACGTTCTGGCCGTACACGTCAGCCATCACAATCGAGGACAGGGCCGCCAAGTCCGAGTCAGCAGTTGACGACAGCGCACCAATGATCATGATGAAGAACAATGCCAGCAGAACACCTGGCAGGTAGCTGGCAGCCATCTCGGGGATGAGGTTGTTCATGTCTCCACCCGACGGCTCGAACCCAAGGTACAGGGCGAGCACGCCGAGCATGCCCACGCCGATGACCATCGCTCCGTAGCCGATGGTTGCAGTGATGAAGGTTGGCTTGATCAAGTCCTCGCGTACTGCGAAGAGCCGCTGGGCAATAGTCTGGTTGCCAATTGCGTAGGCCAGAACGGCTGCAATGTAGGGTGCCCCTTGGCCCAGGAATGCTTCAGAGGAGAAGAAATTGGACTGTTGCGGGGTCAAGTTGCTCGCACCGGTTTCGAATGCGGCCGGGAACCCTGCGGCAAAGAAGATCGCCGGGACAATGATTGCTACAGCGCCCAGCATGCCTACGACCTGGACAAAGTCGGTCAGTACCGAAGCACGGAACCCGGACCACAGGGTGTAGAGCAGAACGCCACCGGCAACGGCCAGCACGCCCTGGATGAAGTTGAACGGCGAGAGCATCGAGATCAATACGCCACCGGCGATGAAGTTGGACATCAAGGAGATGACCGAACCGACAATATTCGACCCGGCCAGCATCAGCTGGCTGGAGCGGCCGTGGCGTGCATGCATGACCTCGGCGAGGGTGTGCGCGCGTGGCGCGACCTTGCGAATCCGCTTGCCGAATGGGTAGATGAACAGAATCATCAACGCGCCCCAGAGCCCATAGTGGATCGGACCGGAGATTCCATAGGTGTACCCGGAGGTGGCTGAGGCGTACATCGACGAAGCCCAGATCCAGGTAGCGGTCATGCTTGCAGCGGAAATGCCGAATCCAATTTTATTTCCCGCCGTCATGTAGTCGTCGGCGTTCTCTTTTTTCTTTCCGATTCGGGTGGAAATAAAGAAGGTGCCTCCGTAGAAGAGCACCAATAGCAAGACAACAGTTAGGGCGCTGAACTGCACTATTTCGTTATTCACGCGCCACCTCCCTCTAATAGACAGTGATGAGATTCGCGCCAGGAGCTAAATGCTCAACCGGCGACTTATCCTGCACGTCTTCCTGCGAGATTTCATCGCAAGGGGTAAATTTCAGCTGACGCGCACAAGCCCCTGGGCCCATGAACCACTTCCCTACACTCAAGTTTCGTTCGTTTCTCATTCGTATCGTTCATCCCTAGTCACGGGGAGCACCAGCTCGTGGATTCGTTCCAGAACCTGGCGCTTTTGGCTTCACAAAGTGAATCCGGACCCATGGTTTGCCTGCATCGCACTTGCGGCTATCCATATTGGCGCGCAATGGCGCTTCGGGTCAGTTCAGGCGCGGTACTCGCGTTGGCGAATACCGCCGGTTTTCCATCGGAGGGCTGCTACCCGGAACTCAACACGCGATTACTGCGCGGAGTTACTCAGTCGGCGATAAAACGCCGGACAGGAAAACAGCGAAAGCTCTCTCCGAAATTAGTAGCTTCAACTAACTACATACAAATATTAGCATGAATGCAAAGATATTCGAATCTTCCGCCGCAAGGCAGCGGGGCACCCCACTCACCGACCAGCCGGCAGGGGCGCGATGTTGAATCAGCCCATCGTCTGTATCAATTACGGGACGACCTTGCGGATGCGTGTAACGGTGCGCACATAAGTGCGGAAAGCCGGGATAAAAAATATCTAGTTCTGGCCGTTCTGTTCCCCACTGCGCAGCGGACAGGCATGATCCAATTACACCACCCGAAATGCCCTACCCGGATTACTAAACTTTCCCGAGTGCCGGATTCAGTGCCATGCCGAGCGAGTTCAGGGCACTGTGGATACTCTCAGGACTTCGAAAACACTGCATAAATATACACGGTATTCGATACCGCCTGGCGAACGCATGCAGACCGCTCCCCCGCCGATCAAGCTCATCACTTGCCGCACCCTCCTGACACGGGCGCTTCGCTCTTAGCGCCGGCACAGAGATCTCTGCCAGAATAGGTGCATGACTGACATTGCCCGACCAGCCCGTCGTACGTTCATTTGCGCCTCGGCAGCACTTGGTTCCGCCGCACTGCTCACTGCCTGCGGCGATGGACATTCTGAAGCCGACACCCCCGAGGCATTGCCGATTCCTGAACCATCAGGCGAAGGACAGGCCCTCATGAAGGCCACGGACCTTGCCATCGGATCGCGTGCACTCGCTCCAGCCAAGGATCCTTCCGGAAAAGAAGTAGGCGTTTTGCTCTTCCGCAAGGATGAGAAGACCGTTTTGGCCTACTCGAACGTCTGTACCCACCAGGGCTGCGCTGTGAGCCCGAAGTCCAGCAAGGAAGATTTCTACTGCGCCTGCCATGGCTCACGATTCGCACCCGCTGACGGTACCGTGGACGCAGGTCCAGCTATCGCAGCGCTGCCACGCTACGCTGCGGCAATTGAAGGTGACGACATCGTCGCCTACGTTACCGCCGCACAGTAGTTTCCCAGCACTTTTTAAGCACTGAAGGCTGAACCCGGATGGGGTTCACCCTTCAGTGCTTGCTAGAGGCACTCCTAGAACAGCGCAACTTTCTCTGGGGCCGGGAAGAGCTCATCCATCTGGGCCCGTTCTGCGGCGCTCGGAACCCAACGCACCGCTGCAGCGTTGGCTCGAATCTGCTCAGGACGGGTGGCACCGGCAATCACAGAGGCCACCGGCGACTGCGCTGCCAGCCAGGAAAATGCCAATTCGATCGGTGTCAGATCCCGTTCGGCAGCAAAGGCGTCGAATTGATCCAACTGCTCAAAATCGCTGGTTTCCACGAGATGCTGACGCGCGTGTGTCAGCCGGCTGCCCTCAGGGGCATGCCCCTTGGAGTACTTGCCGGTCAGCAGGCCGTTTGCCAGCGGGAAGTAGGGCAAGACTCCCAGATCGAATTCACGAGCCGCTGGAAGCACTTCCAGTTCTGCACGGCGGTCAATCAGGTTGTAGTGATTCTGTGCCGAGACGAATCGCTCGGTTCCCAATTCACGGGCCACGTACTCCGCCTGGGCTATTTGCCAGCCGGTCCGGTTGGAATGGCCGATGTAGCGAACTTTGCCGCTGGTGACCAGGTCATCCATGACCCGCAAGGTTTCTTCGATGGGAGTGTTCGCATCTGGAGTGTGGAACTGATACAGGTCGATGTAGTCCGTACCGAGCCGCTTGAGCGATGCTTCGACTGCTTTGACGATATAACGGCGCGAACCACGCGCATTGAAGTCCGGGCCATTTGCGCCCTGCATATCCATGCCGAATTTGGTGGCCAGAACGATGTCATTGCGTGCTTGCCCAAGCGCTTTGCCCAGACGGATTTCGGAAAGCCCTGGTTCCTTGCCATAGACATCCGCGACATCGAAGAGCGTAATACCCGCGTCAAGCGCCGCATGGATAACCGCGTCGGTTCCTTCTTGGGTTTCGGTCGCAGTTCCTGCGCGGCCAAGATTGTTGCACCCTAGCCCGACGACGGAAACACTCAGGCCGCTGCGGCCTAGCTGACGGAATTCCATGGACACCTCATCTGTTGGTTTGTTCATCCGCTTCACTGAGCGAGGTTATACCCATAGGCTATCTGGTAGGTAGTTGTGCTCAACATTTCACAGCACAATTCACTGCATTGCATATTTATCCATTAGGATGGAAACATGTCTAAAGTTCTTACCAATCTTCCTGTAGGCGAGCGCGTAGGTATCGCGTTCTCCGGTGGCCTCGACACTTCGGTGGCAGTAGCCTGGATGCGCGACAAGGGCGCCATCCCTTACACCTACACTGGCGACCTCGGCCAGTACGACGAGCCAGATATCGACGCTGTACCTGGCCGTGCACTGGAGTACGGTGCAGAGAACTCCCGCCTGGTTGATTGCAAGCCCGCTCTGGTTGAAGAAGGCCTAGCAGCACTCGCCTGCGGCGCTTTCCACATCCGCACCGGCGGCAAGACCTACTTCAACACCACCCCGCTGGGCCGCGCCGTCACCGGCACCCTGCTGGTCCGCGCAATGCGCGAAGATGGCGTGGATGTCTGGGGCGACGGTTCGACCTACAAGGGCAACGACATCGAGCGCTTCTACCGCTACGGCTTGATGGCCAACCCTAAGCTGCGCATCTACAAGCCATGGCTCGACCCCAACTTCGTTGCAGAGCTTGGTGGCCGCCAGGAAATGTCCGAATGGCTGCAGGAGCACGGTTTCCCTTACCGCGATTCGGCCGAAAAGGCCTACTCAACCGATGCCAACATCTGGGGCGCAACCCACGAGGCGAAGACCCTGGAACTGCTGAACAGCTCCATCGAGTCTGTTGAGCCGATCATGGGCGTGAAGTACTGGGACGAGAACGTAGAGATCAAGACCGAAGATGTCTCGGTTTCCTTCGTCGCTGGCCGCCCGATAGCCATCAATGGCAAGGAGTTCACCGATCCGGTGGCTCTGGTCAACGAAGCTAATATCATCGGCGGACGCCATGGTCTGGGCATGAGCGACCAGATCGAGAACCGCATCATCGAGGCCAAGTCCCGTGGCATCTACGAAGCACCAGCAATGGCGCTGCTGTACATCGCCTACGAACGCCTCGTGAACGCGATCCACAACGAAGACACCGTGGCCAGCTACCACAACGAAGGCCGCCGCTTGGGCCGTCTGATGTACGAAGGCCGCTGGCTGGACCCGCAGGCCCTGATGCTGCGCGAATCGCTGCAGCGCTGGGTCGGCTCGGCCATCACCGGTACCGTCACCATCCGCTTGCGCCGTGGCGACGACTACACGATCGTGAACACCGAGGGCGAGAACCTGAGCTACCACCCGGACAAGCTTTCGATGGAGCGCGTAGGCGACGCCGCTTTCGGCCCAGTGGACCGCATCGGCCAGCTGACCATGCGCAACCTGGATATCGCGGACTCCCGCGGCCGCCTGGAGCAGTACGCCAACATGGGCCTGGTCGGCGGCACCACCGCTGAACTCGTCGGCTCGCTGGAAGCTGGCGGAGCTGATGACATCGTGAACGCAACCCAGGTTGATAGCGATGACCTGGCGACCGACCGCGCTATCGAGTCTGCTGCATTCGACGCAGGCACCGACTAGACGCCAAGGCACAGCTAGAGGATCGGGGGGTTCTCCC
>NZ_JBLVOJ010000011.1:593350-610162 GCF_053543715.1 Glutamicibacter sp. AGC46 | reverse complement strand
TTCTCCCTTCACGGGGAGAACCGGGCCGATCTTTTATTCTGCCCGGAAACCGGTCAGCGCAAAAAAATAGTCCCAGACGTGTGAACGTCCGGGACTAGCCTGGGTTGCAGGCTGTCAGCCCTCGATCAAGGACAGCAGCGGGCTCACCGCGATGGTGAAACCAATCAAGGAAATCAGTCGAAGTACCATGCGGACACGTGCTCCCTGCTTGGTATTCGGTTCTGGCAGGCGGAAGCCCTGTTCAACGATCCACACCAATATGGCAATGACAACTCCGGTCAAGGCAACCTGCGCTGGGGCGAGGCCAGAAAGCAGGGACACCACTCCAATGCCGATGATGACACCGACGCAAGCCTGGAAAACCAGGTGCAACGGCGTGCGGGTTGCTCCCATCCGCGGGACTTTACGCTGGGCACCGGGGGTCTCGTCCCGGTCTTCTTGTGGAATCATTTCTCCTTGTTTCCTGCTCGTTTAAACCTGTGCTTTCGCGGGGCCGCGCGAAGACACCACTTCCTTGGACAACAGCAGGCCACTGCCGCCGTTAAAAACCACAGTACCGAACCGTGGAGCCCGGGCTACTTCTTCGAATCCCAGGGCACGATGAAGCGCCAAAGACGCAGTATTCTGCGCGTTGACCACGCACCATGCGGTCGAAGCGCGCTGCACAATCCATGACAGCCTGGCCTCGGTTAGGCTTCGTGCCACGCCCCGTTGCCGGTATCCGCAGGCAACCTCGATCCCGGCAAGGTAATAGCCAGCTGGCGCCAACGGATCAGCAGGCTCCCACCAATGGGCTCGAGCCCAGCCAAGCAGCTCGCCGGCCGGGTTCTTGACGACTACCTGGCATTCACCAGCGCCCCAATTTCCAGGTTCAGCCTGACGCCCCAAACTCTCCGACAGCCGACGGATGGCCGGGTGGTCCGCTGCCTGCATTGGCTGCGTCGCAACTATGGGGCTTATCATTCGTGATCAGTCGATGGACATCGGCTTTGGTGGCATCGGGTGCGCCATCTTCAGCTTGTTCAATTCCGCATAGGGCGCAACACCGATACTCATCTTGGTGAAGTCCAGCTTGGCTTCGCGGATGCACGTCTTGATCGCAGCGACTGCAAGCTTTGGAGCTGGTGATAGGACTCGGATGTTCAGCTTTCGGTTACCGAAATCGCTGGACTCCACCGTGCCAAGTCCGCGCCATGCCAAGTGGCCGGTCAGCGCTTCCTTGGCCTTCTTGTCCAGGTACTGGTCGCGCTCGGTGCCATTTGCGGATTTCAGCGCGTACTGCACGATAACCCACGACTGATCTTCTTCCTTGATCTCTGCATAGCCTTCGGCAGCACAGGCTTCAGCGAAACCAGCGAACAATTCGTCGGCGCGGTCGGTGTTTACGTCCTGGACTTCATTGGTCTTGGACATATGTCCCACGGTGCCGTGATTGATCACGAACTGACCCAATTCATCGTCCTCGAACTGCTGGAACCATGCCTCGCGGAATTCCAGTTCGTTCTTTTCGTTCATCCGGTAGGTGCGAATGATCGCCATGTGATTACCCCTTGGGTCTACGGTGTGCTTAGTTATCTAAATTTTTGGAGGCTTCGGCAAGCTGTGCGGCTAGGCGCTCAGCCTTGGATTGCCAGGTGGCGCGGTGTTCGGCATTGAACGGTGCATCGTTGTTGATCACGGTGCCGAGCAACAGTCCAGCTTCTCTTCCAATACTACGAACTAGGGAAGCTGGATAGTTCATGCCTATTTCATGTTCGGCGAATTCATCTTCATCATCAAGGAACACGCCTTGGCTACGTGAACGAATCACGTCCAAATCCATGTCAATGGAGTTGACTTCCCAAGCGCCACGCTTCATCCGTCGCCATCCGATGTTGCTGGACAGGTCGATGTAGACATCAAAATCTTCCAGTGCATCCGCATAGAGGGTGGCAATCCACTGGCCCGAGTGTGGAATCAGGCAGAGCGCATTACTCGCTGCCAAGTGTGCGGTGCCCGGACGGGCTACCAGTGCGCCGGCCGGCTGGTGAAGCCAATGTCCGTATTTGTCCTGTCCGAGATAAAATCCGGGCACCACCCAGTGCGGGCTGGAATCATACTTCCAGGCGCGCGCTACCACCAAGGAACCCTCGGCGATAGTTTCTGGGCTACGGGGCAGGTCTACCGGGCAGCCGGACGGTGAGCTCACAGCTTCGGAATCTGACCGGTAGGCAGGTCTTGTCCAGGGAGGGGCCGGGCGAATGGAACCTTGGTTCCCAGAACCTGCGCCAGGGTATCGCGGGCTACCTGCTGTGCAGTCAGTCCAACGCGGTCCAAGACCTCAGCACGAGTTCCGTGCGCCAAGAATTCGGTAGGCAAACCTACTTCGTTCAGAGCCGTATCGACACCCGCTGCACGCATTTCGGTGCGCAAGCGCGAACCCACACCGCCGGCTCGGACGCCATCTTCGATGCAGACCACAATGCGGTGACGGGCTGCCAGTGAAATCACCGAGGTTGGCATTGGTAGAACCCAACGAGGATCCACCACGGTCACCGATACGCCCTGGCTGTTCAGTCGTTCTGCGACATCCAGCGAAAGCTCGCTCATGGCGCCCACGGAAACGATGAGAACATCCGGTGCGGAACGGTCCCCCAAGCGTGCCAGAACATCCACGCCATCTGGCAGGCGGTCCACAGCTTCGATGGGTTCACCCACCGAGCCCTTGGAGAATCGCACGACACTTGGCGCATCATTGATGTCAAGGGCTTCACGCAGTTCCTCCCGCAGGCGGTCGGCATCGCGCGGCGCAGCCAGATGCAGGTTAGGCACGATCTGGGTCAGCGCCATATCCCACATGCCGTGGTGGCTGGCGCCGTCCGGGCCGGTGACTCCAGCGCGGTCCAGCACGATGGTGACACCTGCCTTATGCAGGGCCACGTCCATCAGCAATTGGTCAAAGGCACGGTTGAGGAAGGTCGCGTAGACGCAGACCACCGGGTGCAGTCCGCCAAAGGCAAGGCCGGCGGCAGTAGTCATGGCGTGCTGTTCGGCGATGCCCACGTCAATGACGCGTTCAGGGTGTTCCTGGGACATTTTCTTCAGGCCCACTGGCTGCAGCATGGCACCGGTGATCGCCACAATGTCCTCGCGCTCGTTGGCCACCGCCGCGATCTCTTCGCCGAAGACGCTGGTCCAGCTCTGCGCGCTGGACTTGGAAACCGGCAGACCGGTGATTGGGTCGATAACGCCAACGGCGTGGAACTGGTCAGCTTCATCGGCGCGGGCCGGAGCGTAGCCGTGGCCCTTCTCAGTCAGGGCATGCACGAGCACTGGGCCCGCGTACTGCTTGGCCTGCTGCAGCGCTTCTTCTACTGCGCGCTGGTTGTGGCCATCGATCGGGCCGATGTACTTCAGGCCCAGGTCCTCGAACAGGCCTTGCGGTGCCCACCAGTCCTTGATGCCCTTCTTGGTGGCGTGAAGGGACTTGTAAGTGAAATCGCCTACTGGCCCGGATCCCTTGAGCTTGACCTTGAGCTTGTCCATGGCGTTCTCGTAGGCCGGGTGGGTACGGAACTTGTCCAGCTGCTGGCGCAGTCCCGAAAGCTGGTTGGCCAGGCCGCCGATGGTCGGGGCGTAGGAGCGGCCGTTGTCGTTGACCACGATGACTGCTTTGCGGTCCTTGTCGGCAGCGATGTTGTTGACTGCTTCCCAGGCCATGCCGCCGGTCAAGGCGCCATCGCCCACCAGGGCTACGGCGTAGCGGTCATTGTTATTCATCAGCTTGTTGGCGCGGGAAATTCCATCAACCCACGACAGCGAGGAGGAAGCATGGGAGGACTCAACCACATCGTGTTCTGATTCACCGCGGTCAGGGTAGCCCGACAGGCCTCCTTGCTGGCGCAAGGTCTCGAAATTCTGGCGTCCGGTAACCAGCTTGTGCACATACGACTGGTGTCCCGTATCGAAGACGATGGAGTCAGTTGGGGAATCGAAGACACGATGGATGCCCAAGGTCAGCTCGATAACACCGAGATTGGGACCCAAATGGCCGCCAGTACGAGCAACATTGTCGATGAGGAAGCCGCGGATTTCCTCCGCCAAGTCGTCGAGCTGCTCGAGGGTAAGCGCCCGCAGGTCACTTGGTTTCTTGATGGTCTTCAATAAAGACACGTTCATCCCCTTCACAAATTCGCCGACAATAGGCTGGAAAGCCCATGCGAAATACCTAGTTTACCGCGTTCAAGGCTTCTTTCATTATCCGTCAACGTCCGTGCTGGTGCTAATTTCCTAGCAATGACGTTCACTACCCCGAACGCATGTGCCCGTTCGCGTGCGAGCCTAGTTGCGGTCCAGCGTATCGGCCAGCATTTGCAGCCCTTGCGCTTCGAAGGATTCATCTCCAACTTCATAAGACCAGACGGCCGTGCCCAGGCCTTCACGTAGTTGCATCATTTTCCATGATAATTCTTCGCGCGGATCATAGCCGTAGCCCTGAAGGAAGGCTTGTTCCAGCTCCGGATGCCCCACCCACTGCTGTAGTGAGAGTCGCGCGAAGTCGCTGGAAGCTGGACGGAATTCAAAACGTCCAAAATCAATGACTTTCAGTTTTCCTTGGTCTACGAGCCAATTACGAGGCTGCCAGTCTCCGTGCGTTGGGACGACGGCCACGGATTTAGGCTCGTAGCTGGTGAACAGGTCCCTGATCTGCCGGCACCGTGAAGCACCGATGCGGTGCTTGCGTTCAAGCAGCTGAAGGAATTTTGCCGTCAGCCGGGCTTCGTAGCCATGAGCAACACGCTGTTCTTGATCGTGCAGCAACCTGAGCGCGTGTCCCGCCTGTCGATGCGAATCCGGCGCGTATTCATTTTCTGTCCCTACGCACAGTTCTCCGGGTTGGTAGTCCAGCACTGCCAGGCGGTGCACGTCGCTTGAAAAACGCAGCCGCGCGGCCAGCCCGGCTTCGGCAAGTACACGCGTGTACCGGCGATGTGCTTCCAGCTCCCGGATGATGTGATGGTTTCTTTCGCCCGCGGTCTTGAGCACGAAGTGCTTTCCGGCTGCGTCCAAATGGAGGACTTTAATGTCTGTCAGCCCCCAAGACATGTCCGAAACGACTGTTGCCTCTCCGAGCCAGGAACGCACTTGGTGCACTTGGCCCGCATTCAGCAGATCTTCAAGGGCAGGTGACGTCATCGGAAGTTCCTCTCCGCCAACAGTTTTCTGGAAGTGATTCCCGAGTCTAGCAATTGATCTCCAGGCTCCCTGCGGGCGGCGCTAAGCTGAGCGTATGCCACCTTCCTTCGATCCTCATCACGTCTCAGCGAGTTATTCGAGTCTCGCCAGCGCCTATATCGATCTGTTCGCTTCGCCCAAGCAGGCGGAGCTTGAAGACCGGGAGCTGATTGCGGCGTGGGCGGGGCAGCTGGAGGGGCCGGTCCTGGACGCTGGCTGCGGGCCTGGGCATTGGACACAGTTCATCGCCGATGCCCATCGGCCGGCTACAGGCGTTGACCTCGTTCCGGAGTTTCTGGACTTCGCACGGCGCAACTTCCAGAAGCCCGATTTCCTGCGTGCGGACTTGGCACAGTTGCCGTTCGAAGACCACCATTTTTCCGGGGTGCTCGCCTGGTACTCGGTAATCCATGCTCCTCCAGCCGAGCTTCCGCAGCTGTTGGGCGAGTTTGCCCGGGTGCTCAAGCCACGCGGCAAGCTGCTGCTCGGATTCTTTGCCGGGGATCAGCTAGAAGCCTTTGGCCACCAGGTCGCCCCGGCCTGGTATTGGCCGCCCGGGGAATTGGAGCTGTTGTTGGAAACGTCAGGCTTCAGCGTGCTGGAAGTTGGCACCCGCACCCGGTCCACGGCCCGCACCCATGGTCAGCTGAGTGCGCAAAAGGCTGGTTAAAACCTGAGACCCAAGGCAATTGCCTTGGGTCTCAGGTTTTCCCGCGATGCGGAACTACTTAGAGATTCGCTTCGACCGGAGCCGAGGTGGATCTGCTAGTTGGCAGCGGCGATCTGGCGCAGTACGTACTGCAGGATGCCACCGTTGCGGTAGTAGTCAGCTTCACCTGGGGTGTCGATGCGCAGAACTGCGTCGAACTCGGTAACCTTGCCGTCTTGTGCGGTTGCGGTAACCTTCAGGGTCTTCGGGGTGGTGCCGTTGTTCAGCTCGGTCACGCCGGAGACAGCGAAGGTCTCGGTTCCGGTCAGACCCAGCGAATCAGCGGATTCGCCGTCTGGGAACTGCAGCGGCAGAACGCCCATGCCGATCAGGTTCGAGCGGTGGATACGCTCGAATGATTCGGTGATGACGGCCTTGACGCCCAGCAATGCGGTGCCCTTGGCAGCCCAGTCACGCGAGGAGCCCGAGCCGTATTCCTTGCCGCCAAGAACGACCAGCGGGGTGCCGGCAGCCTTGTAGTTCTCTGCAGCGTCGTAGACGTAAGCCTGCGGAGCATCAGCCTGGGTGAAGTCGCGGGTGAAGCCACCCTCGACGCCGTCCAGCAGCTGGTTCTTGATGCGGATGTTGGCGAAGGTACCGCGGATCATGACTTCGTGGTTGCCACGGCGCGAGCCGTAGGAGTTGAAGTCCTTGCGATCCACGCCGTTCTCGATCAGGTAGCGGCCAGCCGGGGTTTCCGACTTGAACGAACCTGCAGGCGAGATGTGGTCGGTGGTCACCGAGTCGCCCAGCTTCAGCAGCACGCGAGCGCCGCTGATGTCCTGGACTGGCTGCGGCTCGGCGGTCATGCCGTCGAAGTACGGTGCCTTGCGTGCGTAGGTCGACTTCTCGTCCCATGCGAAGGTCGAACCCTCCGGGGTGTCCAGTGCCTTCCAGCGAGCGTCGCCTTCGAAGACTCCGTCGTAGCCCTTGGCGAACATTTCCTTGTCGATCGACGAGTCAATGATCTCCTGGACCTCGACAGGCGATGGCCAGATGTCCTTCAGGAAGACATCGTTGCCCTCGGCGTCCTGGCCCAGTGCGTCGGTCTCGAAGTCGAAGTCCATGGTGCCAGCCAGTGCGTAGGCGATGACCAGTGGCGGGGAAGCCAGGTAGTTCATCTTCACGTCTGGGTTGATGCGGCCTTCGAAGTTGCGGTTACCCGAAAGAACTGCGGTAGCTGCGAGGTCGTTGGCGTTGATGGCCTCGGAGATCTCGGCATCCAGTGGACCGGAGTTGCCGATGCACGTTGCGCAACCGTAGCCCACAACGAAGAAGCCGAGCTTCTCCAGGTATGGCAGCAGGCCGGACTTCTCGTAGTACTCGGTAACGACCTTCGAGCCTGGCGCGACCGAAGTCTTGACCCATGGCTTGGAGGTCAGGCCCTTGTCAGCTGCGTTGCGAGCCAGTACGGCTGCGGCCAGCATGACCGAAGGGTTGGAGGTGTTGGTGCACGAGGTGATCGAAGCGATCGAAACCAGGCCGTGGTCCAGGGTGAACTGGGTGCCATCTTCCTTGGTGACATCGACGGCTACCGACGGGCGGCCAGCGCCCTGGGTGTCGTCGGCGTTCGATACGTAGTTGTGCAGGTCCTTGCGGAACTGTTCCTTCGAGGAAGACAGCTCGATGCGGTCCTGTGGACGCTTCGGGCCGGCGATCGATGGAACCACGGTCGACAGATCCAGCTCGAGGTATTCCGAGAAACGGATCTCGCGGCTTGGATCGTGCCACATGCCCTGTTCCTTGGCGTAAGCCTCGACCAGTGCCACGTTCTCGTCGCTGCGGCCGGTCAGGCGCAGGTAGTCGAGGGTGACATCGTCGATCGGGAACATCGCGGCAGTGGAGCCGAATTCTGGGGACATGTTGCCGATGGTTGCACGGTTGGCCAGTGGCACTGCTGCCACGCCTTCGCCGTAGAACTCAACGAACTTGCCAACAACGCCGTGCTTGCGCAGCATTTCGGTGATGGTCAGCACCACGTCGGTTGCGGTGGCGCCAGCTGGGATCGAGCCAGCCAGCTTGAAGCCGACAACGCGTGGGATCAGCATGGAGACAGGCTGGCCGAGCATTGCTGCCTCGGCTTCGATGCCGCCAACGCCCCAACCCAGCACGCCCAGGCCGTTGACCATGGTGGTGTGGGAGTCGGTGCCTACGCAGCTATCCGGGTAAGCGCGCAGTACGCCGTTGACCTCGCGGGTCATGACGGTGCGTGCCAGGTACTCGATGTTGACCTGGTGCACGATACCGGTGCCCGGTGGGACGACCTTGAAGTCATCGAATGCAGTCTGGCCCCAGCGCAGGAACTGGTAACGCTCGCCGTTGCGCTGGTACTCGATCTCCATGTTGCGCTCGACAGCGCCTTCGAAACCGAAGGTGTCGATCTGCACGGAGTGGTCGATGACCATTTCGGCTGGTGCCAGCGGGTTAACGCGGGTTGGGTCACCGCCGAGGTCCTTGACGGCCTCGCGCATGGTTGCCAAGTCAACGACACAAGGCACGCCGGTGAAGTCCTGCATCAGCACACGTGCAGGGGTGAACTGGATTTCGGTGTTCGGCTGAGCCGAAGCATCCCACTGACCCAGTGCATTGATGTGCTCGTTGGTTACGTTCGCGCCGTCTTCGGTGCGAAGCAGGTTCTCAAGAAGAACCTTAAGGCTGTAAGGAAGGCTGTCCGAGCCTTCAACCGTATTTAGTCGGTAAATTTCGTATTCGGTTCCATTGACGTCAAGTACGCCCTTGGCACCGAAGCTGTCCACATTGCTCACGTGGGACTCCTCTCGCCAGACACTCATTCTGTTGCACACGCACACTGTAATTCCAGTTAGGAGTTCCTAACTGAGATAGTCAGGCTCCTAGCGTGGCAGAGCTAAAAACAGTCTATCGCCTAAGCTCATAAAAAGACTCCTCGGAATAAATTTTCATCCGAATTCGTGTCTAATCGGACAATTTCAGGTGTTTAACGGCGCACGAAGAGCCCGATGGACTCCATATGGTGGGTATGCGGGTACAAATCGTGAATCTCCATATGCTCTAATTCGTAGCCGCGTCCCATCAAACGCGCGGTATCACGGGCGAAAGCCGCAGGGTCGCAGGACACGTAACAAATCCGGGATGCAGCAATGGAAGCCAGCTCCGCAGCCACCTGCTTATCGATCCCGGTGCGGGGCGGGTCAAGTACCACGGCGTCCAGGGAGGCATCCCCGGCGACCTGCCGTAACACTCGCTCAACACGGCCTCGGATCACCGTGGCCTGCGAATAGGAGCGCAGATTCTTCTTCGCATCGGCATGCGTGCCCGGAGCGCCTTCAATTGAGAAGACCCGGCCCTGGGAGCCAACTGCCTTAGCCAACGGGACGGAGAACAAGCCAGCACCCGCATAGAGGTCGGCGATTTGCTCGCCAGCGGCTGGCTCGGTCAGTTCAACTACGCGCTGGGAAAGCAGGCTGGCCGCCTCTCGATGCACCTGCCAGAATCCTTCACCGGTAATCCGGAACTTCTCCCCCAGTACCTTTTCGGTCAGGAACGCCGAACCAGCCAAGGTCTGCAAGCTGCCTTTGCCGTCAGCCGCCGAGCCGCCCCGCTGGCTGAAAGCGGCGACATTGACACCCTCCGGGAACTGCTTTGCCACCTTTGCCGCGGCGCCGGTACTTGCTTCAGCCAGCAGGATCAGCACGGTCTGGTCATCCTGGCTGGATACCGCAGCCTCGACACGCTCGATTCCGCTGTAGTCCACAGAGTACAAGCCACTGGCCTCGATAGCCGGATGGGCCAATGGCATCTGCGCGATGCCGGTCAACTGGTTACTGCGGAATGCGCTCATCGCGAGCTTGCCCTGTGCGTCCACCGAATAGGACATCCGGGTACGCCAGCCCAGGCCGTCGGCCGCGCCCTTGACCGCTTGCACCGCAGGGAAGTTGTAGTCCTCCGCCTTCAGGCCGCCTAGACGGGTCATCTGCTCGGCAGCAACCTGCGACTTGAGCTCACGCTGGTGCTCAAGGGTGATGTGGCCGAACTCTGCGCCACCCACCGGGTCACGATGCTTCAGGGCATCAGCGGCATCCCAGAAGTGGGGCACGCGGTGCTCGCTGGCTTCGAGCACCTCGGCGACGTCGGCACGCCAGAATTTGGCCTCCGGCGCACTGTCCGTCAGGCACACATTCACCAGCTCTCCGGGAATGCCGTGGCGCACGAAGATCACGCGGCCCTCATGGCGGGCGACGGTGTGGCCGCCATGGGCAATCTTGCCCAGGCGGACGGTGAGCATTGGTGTTTCAGTCATCGATCTTGTCTTTCATCAGAAGCATTGAATTCAGCGGTGTGCCGAAGATTCTTCGGTCGGCCCGCCACCCAGGGCATGCGAAGCACTGAGCAAGCGCCATGGAACCGAGGCGATCAAGACGCCCGGTTCATAGTGCAGCCGGTTTTTCACTCGTAAAGCGGTTTGGTTGTGCACCAGCTGTTCCCACCAGTGGCCCACTACGTATTCAGGGATGTACACGACGATCAGTTCCCGCGGGGATTCACGCTTGATGGAACGAATATGCTCAATCAGCGCCCCGGGGATATCGCGGTACGGAGAAGCCAGGGCGGTGATCGGCACCGGAATCTGCAGGCGTTCCCAGTCCCGGAGGGTCTTTTCGGTTTTGCTTCGTTCCACATCCACGATGATTGCTTCGAGCTTCGAGGGACGCGAAGCCCGGGCGAAGGCCAAGGCCCGCAGCACCGGCTTGCGCACGGTGGAGACCAGCACCAGTGCATGCACCCGGGAGGGCAGCGCCGTGGCGGCAACGTCCTCATCCACCGCCAGTTCGTCGTCAACCTTCTGGTAGTGGCGCTGCAGCGAATCCATGATCACCATCAATACCGCAATGCCCAGCACGGCCAACCACGCGCCGTGGACCAAGCGGGTGGCCAAGACGACCACGAGCACCAGCGCCGATAGGACCAGGCCCACCAGGTTCAGCAGGCGCTTGCGCTGCTTGGCCGCACGGATCCTGCGGTCGGCAATGGGAACCAGCACGCGTTTCCAGTGCTTGAGCATGGCCAGCTGGCTCAGCGTAAAGGAAACGAACACGCCCACCACGTACAGCTGGACCAGCAAGGTGACATCGCCTTGGAACAGCAGCACCAGTGCAATCGCGGCAACGCCCAGGGACAATATGCCGTTGGAGAAGCCCAGCCGATCACCGCGGGTACGCAGCTGGCGTGGCAGGAAGCCGTCGGTAGCCAGATGGCTGGCCAGCAGGGGGAAGGAGTTGAAGGCCTGGTTTCCGGCCAGCAGCAGCACGGCAATGGTCAGCACCGAAACAATGACCAGGCCGAAGGTGAAATCGCCGAACACGGCTTGCGCCAGCTGGCCAAGGACCGGGACCTGCACAAACCCTTCAGGGATCGGGGCACCGTCGAGCAAGAATGAGGCCTGCGGGTCGGCGACGACCTTGATGCCGGTGGCACGGGCAAGCATCAGCGTGCCAAGTGTCAGCACCCCGGAGAGCAGGCCCAGCACCAGCAGGATCCGCGCCGCGTTCTTGGCCCGCGGCTTGGCCAGGGTCTGCACGTTCGAGATCGGGACCTCGATACCGGTCAGCGCCGCCGAACCCGTACTGAAAGCACGCAGGATCAGCAATGCACCGACGACACCGTGCAGCCCATTGGCAAACTCTTCTTCCGGCACAATCGTGAAATCCGCGCTCGGGGCAAGCCCGAGGGTACCGGTCAGCGCCATCACTCCGCCGATAGCGACCAGCAGCAGCATGCCGATCACGAAGAGGTAGACCGGAATGGCCAGGGTCCAGCGCCCTTGTCCCCTGCCGCGCAGATTACCGACCACGAGGAATGCGACAAGTCCAGCAGCCACCCAAGCCTTGTACTCGGCCACTGCAGGGAAAATGGCGGCGAGATACAGGGCAGCTGATGAGCTGGACACAGCAACGGTGAGCACGAAGTCGACCAGCAGCGCAGCGGCGACCGCTGTTCCCGGGCGCGCACCCAGGTTCTTCTTCACGATCTCGTAGTCGCCACCGCCAGAGGGGTACTCCATGACCGATTGCCGGTAGGACAGCACCAGCACCACCAGCACGGCAAGGACAGCAAGTCCGACCATCGGCGAAAGCGCGGTGGCCGCGATGCCCGCAATGGCCAGGGTCAGCAAGATTTCGTCTGGCGCGTACGCCAAGGACGACAGGGCGCTGGACGAAAAAATCGGCAACGCGACGTTAGGTGGCAACGGCTTCTTTTTCAGCTGTTCAGTTCTGAAAGGCCGGCCCACCAAGATCCGCTTCAGACCGTCAAATAATGCAGGCACGACACAACGTTATCGCAGGGTGCAAGGCACATGGGTGCTGCACCACCGATAAACTGGGTGCGATCAGCGCTATTGTTGCATTCGGAGCACACAGCTTGTGTGCGCCACTGGACATGCAGCAAGCAGTAGACCCAAGGAGTTCTCGGTGGCACATTTCGTGATCATGGGGTGCGGACGCGTCGGTGTCTCGCTAGCCCACACGCTGGATTCAGCGGGGCATTCCGTGGCAGTCATTGACCAGGACCCGCATGCCTTCCGCCGGCTGAGCAAAGGCTTCTCAGGTTCCACGGTGACCGGCATGGGGTTCGACAAGGACACCCTGGAAGCTGCCAAAATCGATGAGGCCTATGCTTTCGCCGCCGTATCCAGCGGTGATAATTCCAACATTCTCGCCACTCGCGTATCGCGCGAAACCTACAACGTCCCCCATGTCGTGGCCCGCATCTACGATCCAGGGCGCGCCGAGATCTACCAGCGCCTGGGTATCCCCACCGTGGCCGCGGTCCGTTGGAGCACCGATCAGGTGCTGCGCCGGATCCTGCCCGACTATTCGATGCGCGGTGACTTCCGGGAGCCATCGGGGCGCCTGGTGCTTTCCGAAGTTGCCCTGCACCGCGACTGGTATGGACGGCTGGTCAAGGAGCTGGAAGCGGCCGCCGGGGTACGAGTGGCCTATCTGACCCGCTTCGGCGAAGGCACCATCCCCGAGAGCCGCACCCGATTGCAGGGCGGCGACCTGGTGCACGTGATGATGCGGCTCGATGAGTCCAAGGACATCGAAAAGATCCTTGCCAGCCCGCCGGCTGCGCAGGCCAACGAATAATCTGAGAGGCACCCCCATGAAGGTCATGATTGCCGGGGCCGGCTCGGTCGGTTCCTCCATTGCCCGCGAACTTGTGATCAACCATCACGAAGTCCTGCTTATCGACCTGCAGCCGGAAATGGCCGAGCGCGCCGACCTGGAAGCGGTGAAGTGGCTGATTGGCGATGCCTGCGAATTAGCTGTCTTGCAGCAGGCACAGCTGGAAGAGTACGACGTGGTCGTTTCGGCAACCGGCGATGACAAGGTGAACCTTGTGGTCTCGTTGCTGGCCAAGAGCGAATTCGGCATCCGGCGCACCGTAGGCCGCGTGAACAATCCGAAGAATGAGTGGATGTTCGATGACGCCTGGGGCGTAGATGTAGCGGTCAGCACCCCGCGGCTGATGACCGCGCTGGTGGAAGAAGCCGTGGAGGTGGGCGACCTGGTGCGGCTGCTGACGCTGAAGACCGGCGAGGTCTACATGGTCGAGTTCACCGTCCCGCACGATTCGGCGTTGATTGGCCGCAGCATCGGGCGCATCTCCTGGCCCGAAGACACCACCATGATGGCAGTGGTTCGCGATAAAACGCCGTTCCCGCCCAGTGCCGATGATGTGATTGAGGGTGGCGATGAAATCTTCTTCATCACCACCCCGCAAGCCGAAGCCTTGTTGCGCCGCACGCTGCGCGACGCCACCCGCTAGACGGCTTGTGCTGGAGGGCTGGTCCCGTTGCTGGCTTCTGCTGCAGGCTTCGAGACCAGCCAGGCAAACCAGAGCCCCGCTGCATACAGCGGCACCCCCATCAAGGCGCGGGCCAAGCCCAAGGCCACGACGTCATCTGCGATGTACATCGGGATCTGCACTGCCAGGCGCAGCGCGAAAACAGCAATGATGATCCAGGTGGCCACCTGGTAGCGGCGCAAGCGCGCGGGTTTCTTGCGCCACTCGGTGCCTTCATTACGGATGAACCCGAAGAGCAGGCCGATCAGCGGCCAGCGGGCCATCACCGAAATCAGCATTCCCGCCAAGTAGGCGGCCGATACGTAGAACCCTGGAATGTAGTAGTCCTTGGCATTGCCTGAATTGCGTGCGGCGAACGCGCAGATCAGGATGCCGATCAGCCCGGAGCCGGCCTGGATCAGCGTCGAGCGCTTGGCTAGGCGGATGATCATGAACACCACGCCAAGACTGATCGAAGCGATCAGCCCCCAGCCCAGATTGGAGGTCAGCGCGAAGACCATGATGAACACGAAACCGGGAAGCACCGTTTCCAGGATTCCGCGCACGCCACCGACGGTGGAGAGCAGATCTATCCCGCCGTCGGCATTTTGCGCGATGTTGGCGTTCGAGCCAATCATTTCCGCGAAGCTTGGATGCTTTGCTTCCGGCGTGGATCCATCTTCCGGACGCGATTCGTCGTTGTTCATCATGTTTTCTTCCAGTTAGACGCCAGCATGCTCTCGTTCCCAAGACCTTGAGGGAACGCGCGGATCACCCGCGGGCCTCCGGCACGATTACGTAGCGCGGATTAAAGATCGTCGGAACTTGATCCACGGGAGCGACCATTCCCGAGTATTCCACCTTCACGCCCGGCTTGATTCCCGGAACGGATTTCTGGCCCATGAACGCCAAACGCACATGCGGTACAGTCCCGCGACGAGCAGACACCGCACCGAGCCGGTCGACCACCACCGCGGTCAGCGTGGGTGCGACGTGTGGCGCGGAATAGCTAACCGATTGGATGTAGCCCGTGTGCTCCACCCTGCCCTTGACAGGCAGCTGTTCCAAGCTGTCCAGCCGCTGGTAGCTGAGCTTTTGGCCCGAAGGGCCAAGCAGCGCAGTGACGGGTTTGTCCTTCAGCGACATGCATTAGCCGATCTGGGTGATCTCTGGTCCGCGTTCTGGACGCTTCAGCTCAGAGTTCTGCTCAGGGTTCTGCTCAGTGCCTGCCGGGCGGGCCTGCGCATTGGCCGGAACGCTCAGGGGCAGGAGTTCGGCCGGTGGCAGTGGCTTGTCGCCGCGGTTGACCACGACAGTGCGCAGGATCCCGTCAACGATGCCAGCCGCTTCTTCGTCTCCAATGGCAGCGCCGCCAATGACCGCACGCAGGAACCAGCGGTGGCCGTCGATGCCGACAAAGCGCAGGGCGACATGCCCGGCGCGACCATCAGGCAGCTGCTGCGGCACCTTGGCGAGCAGCTCCTGGCCGTAATCGCCGTCGCGGGTGAAAATTTCGCCGTTCTGGGCACTGATATCGCTCTTGATCTTGTCGCTGATGCCAGGCCACAGCGATTCGGACTTCGAGGAAGAGAAAGCCATCAGCTGGATACGCGACTCGGCGATCTCCAGCGACACCGCGATGACACGCTTGTTGGACTCTTCAACGTCCATGCGGACCTTCAAGCCTGCTACTGGCTTGATCAGGATCGAGCCGAAGTCAAGGTATTCCTGCGTATTCTCGACCTCGCTGTAGTCGAACGGGCCGTCCTTCGGCTCGGCCTCGCCCTGGCCTGCCTCAGCAGCTGGTGCGTCGACTGGCTGGTCTTGGGCTTTCTTGCGCTTGAAAATCATGGTGTCCTTAGAAAATCTCGTCTTGCACTCAAGGGTACTTACTTGGAACTGAATCCGCCGGTCGAACCGAACCCGCCAGCGCCGCGAGCACTGTCGTCCAGCGAATCGACTTGGATGAACGCTGCCTGCTCGACTTTCTGGATTACCAGCTGGGCGATTCGGTCGCCTCGGCTGACTTCGAAAGACTCAGACGTGTCGGTATTCAGCAAGGTGACCATGATCTCACCACGGTACCCCGCGTCAACAGTGCCCGGTGCATTCACAACGGTAATGCCGTGCTTAGCAGCCAAGCCGCTGCGCGGATGCACGAGACCGACATAGCCATGCGGGATGGCCAGCGCAATGCCTGTTGGAATGAGCGCGCGGGCGCCAGGCTCCAGCACCAGCGACTCGCGAGCATGCAAGTCAGCACCGGCATCTGACGGATGCGCGTAGCTGGGAACCGGCAGTTCGGTGTCAAGCATCTTGATGGCAATGGAAATTGATGGCTCACTCATCGGTGTAGGTCTTCCCCCGGAGTTATGTGAAATAGTCACTCGATAGTTTCTCGTGGCTAACTCTATCGCGCGCGCAGGGCAATCCCCTGCCGCCAGCCCCGAGGTCATGGAACCAGGAAATATTGCCTAAACTTGGAACCATGAGTAATTCCAGCCCCGAGGGTTCGAACGTCCTGTACAGCGAAAAGCTCTGGCCATCGGCCAGCACCTGGATTTGGCCGATCATCATTTCCATCACCGCAGGTATCGCAGTAGCACCGATTAACAGCATCCTTGGATGGGTTGCCGGTGGCGTAGTTCTGATTTCACTGGTCGCGGTGTTCCTGCTGCGCGTGCCAGCCATCGAAGTCACCGATGATCTGGTCACCGTTGGCCGGGCCAGCATTGAACGCAAGTACATCGGCAACGTCGTCGGCTACCGTGGCGACGAAGCTTTCAAGCAGCGTGGACAGAAGCTTCACGGCTTGGCCTACATGCTGTTGCGTGGCTGGATCGACGGTGCCGTGCGCATGGAAGTGACCGACGAGCGAGACACCACGCCGTACTGGCTGACTTCCACCCGCCGTCCCGAAGAGCTGGCTGCCGCACTCTCGGGCGTGATGTACGAATTCACCGAGGAAGGCAAGGCCGAAGCAGCCAAGCAGGAACAGGCAGAAGACGCTTCAGGCGAATAGCATTCACGGCTCCATGGAATAAAGCGATGGCGTGGGGGGC
>NZ_JBLVOJ010000011.1:591579-593295 GCF_053543715.1 Glutamicibacter sp. AGC46 | reverse complement strand
GTCCAGGACGCCATCGCTGTCAGAACTGTTGCGTAAGCTTCCTACCCTTCGCACTCGCTGCAGAATTTCTGCCCGTTGTCTTCACGGGCCAGCTGCGTGCGGTGACGCACCATGAAGCAAGATGCGCAGGTGAACTCGTCTGCCTGCTCCGGCAGGATCTCGATGCTCGCTTCTTCCTGCGATGCTTCGCCGCCGGGCAAAACATATTCCTCAGCCAAGGGTGTTTCGGCCTCATCGACCAGGTTGGCCATGGCTGCGGTCTTGCCTGCCTTGAGCTGAGCGATTTCCTTGGCTCGTTCCGCTTCTGACATTGCCACGGGTGCAGCAGATTCATTTGCCATAATCGTTTTTCGCTCTTTTCTGCAGGTCTTCGTCCTAGCCGGCTGCTTCACAAGGTGAAAACTTATACCGGCATAGAAGTATAGCGTTATTCCGGGTCATCCATTCCCGTTCTTGCCACGCTATGCCATGGGCGGAAGGTTCAAGGAATTACTGCGTGAGGTTGATGACTAATCTTGCGCCACACCCTGCGCGGTGGTAGGAATTCAGGCCTCGAGGTGGCAGAGTTTTACACAGGAAATAGAGCGTGTGGAGGGTAGGAATGCGTCAGCTGAGACTGGTAGGAATTCATGAAAATGGTTCCAGCCTGCAGGTCAGCAGCGACGACGGGATGAGCTTCGAGCTACCTGTTGACGATGCACTGCGCAGTGCAATGGCCGAAATTGCCCGTTCGCGGGCTCCAAGGAACCGTGAGGAGTCCTCGGTCCATTCGCCGCGCGAAATTCAAGCGCGAGTGCGCGCTGGTGCTTCCGCCTACGATCTGTCTCTCGAGTGGGATATCCCAGTCGAGGACATCGTCAAGTACGAAGGTCCGGTACTGGCTGAGCGCGAGCACATCGCCGAGCTAGCACGTCGTGTCGAGGTTTCAGGACCACAAACCGATGCCGAATACCGCGAAGTATTCGGCGAAGAGCCTGCGGATCTTGGTTCCATGGTGGTCCACCGCCTGCACCAGCTGCATATCGACGCCGACTCGGCTCGCTGGAACGCCTGGAAAGATCCAGAAGGCCAATGGATCGTTACCGTGCAGTTCGATTCCCCGCTGCCGACCGAGAATGTCGAGTCCCTGGGCTCGGATTCCACTGAGACTTCCTCGAACAGTGCGCGGTGGGCATTCACCCCGGCACGCAAGTCGTTGAAAAATCTGAACCGCTGGGCACAAACCTTGAGCGAACAGGTGGCCCCTGAGTACTTTCGCCCGGTCTCTGCGCTGAACCAGCCAGAGCCTGAGCCGGCTCCTGCAGCCAGCACCCCGGAACCGGATGAGACCGAAGAACTGGTCACGTTGCTGAACGCTCGTCGTGGGCAGCGCACGAAGGACCAGGATCCGGAGCGCGAGTCACGCTACAACGAGATCATCGAACGCAGCATGAGCAAGTACGACGCCGACGATGAGGACTCGCTGCCGCACCTTCCGCAAGGAATTTCGGCACGCACTTCGCAGCTGGTGGTCGTCACCGATCAGGATGCCGGCGGTGCGAACAGCACTGAGGACAAGCCGTCCGAGCAGAATGCCGAGGAGTCCGCTCCGCGCAAGGCCAAGCGGTCTTCGGTCCCCAGCTGGGATGACATCATGTTCGGCAAGCGCAAGAAGGACACCGATTCCTGACGCGCCGCCGAGCTAGAGCGCATACGGGTGCGGGAGCAGCATTTATT
>NZ_JBLVOJ010000011.1:584217-591519 GCF_053543715.1 Glutamicibacter sp. AGC46 | reverse complement strand
TCCCCCCGCACCCGTATGCGCTTGTTCCGTTGAGAACTAGGTGGTGCGGTGCACCAGCAGCGGGATGAAGCGCTCCCCCGCAGTGAGCGATCCGTGCTGCCCTACCATGTCAAACGCCATCGGCGTAACGCGTCGGCCGTCGTAGAAAGCGATAGCTTCCGCTGCCAGAATCATCAGATCACCCAACCGGGCTGCATGCTCTTCGGTAATGGCGCCGAAGTAGCCCAGTTCAATGGCTTCCTCGCGCGTCATCACCCAGGCTTTGGTGCCGTAGGCCTGCTGCCAGGCCTCGCGTACGCGTAACCGGCTAGCCGCGTCGGTCTGCGTGTCGAAGGTCAATTGGACTCCACGAGGTTCGCCGCTGGTCAGCTCCACGCCTTCGATAAGCTCCGGCTGCTGGCTGTAGTCGATGCGTTGGGATGCGGGGATGTCCACCATTCCATGGTCACCGGTAATCAGCACCGTGGTTTCTTCTGGCAGCTTGGAGACCAGGTTCTTAATGACGTAATCCAACTCTTCGAGCGTGTCCCGCCATTGGCTGGAGTCCACGCCGAATTTGTGTCCGGCCTTGTCCAATTCATTGAAGTACGTGTAGACCAGCGAATTGCGGTTCGACTCGAAAATGGTTCGGGTAGCACGCGCACGGGCCGCAGGCTGGTTCGCCGGCACGAATTTGGGGCCGCGCAACGACGCGCGAGTCAGGGCCGACTTGGCGAACATCGGAATAGACACGGTAGCCACGTGGATGCCGTGCTCGGCGACTTTCTGGAAAACGGGCGGGCGAGTCTGCCACGCTTCGGGGTCCAAGTCCCCTGGCCATCCTCCGAGCTGGTTAACTACACGGCGCTTGGCCGGATCGATGACGTCATAGCCAACCATTCCATGTTCGCCGGGAGCCAGGCCCGTGGCCAGGCTGCTCAGGGACGTCGCGGTGGTGGAAGGGAATCCCGTTCCCAGCTTCTGCCCCTTTTCGAACAGGCCGCGCAGGAAGGGTACATGCCCGAGATGGCTCTTGAGCTGGTTCCAGCCCAGTCCGTCAACCATAATCAGTGCCACACGTTTTGTCGGGGCAAAGCCCAAAGCGTTCTCGTAGCCCGGAACGCCCATTGCAGCGGCTGCCGACGGAAGGATCTCCGACAGTGTAGCTTGGCCGTATTTGGGCGCGTCCGGGATTTTCTGTGCCGGGACAGGCAGGTTGCTGCGTTTCTGTTCCTCGATCATGCTCAGGCGATCGTGGCCAGGCGCAGGCGGACAGCGAATTCCCGTGCCTTGTTCACGGCCTGCTGGCCGTCGGCCTCGGCGCTGACGCGGATGACCAAGTCCTCAGGCTGCGAGGTGCCGTTCAGCCCGTGGTCGGCATCGCACTGCGGATCGGCACAGGCGGCAGGGGCCAGATCAATCCGCTTGGTTCCGTTCCAGGACAGTCCAAAGGTCAATTCCTTGACCGGGTCAGCGGCCGAGTAATGCTGCGGCTGGTGGTAGACGTAACTGGTGGCAACCGAGGCGATGCGGGCCAGGGAAATCATTTCGACGGAGACCTGCGCCATGACGTCCTTGCCGTGGTCGTCAAGCTGCTGGTCATCGACGTGCACAATGAAAAGCACCTTTTCACTCATCACCATAACGGTGATATGGCGGTGCACTTCGGTATGGTCGAAGTGAGTTTCCAGATGTACATAGTGGTCAAGCACTGGTTGGCCCATCATGGCTTCAGCCAGTACATCCTGGACCATCTGCGGATAAAAACCCGCACGGACCAGATCATGCTGAAGCTCAGCGCCAGGAGTGGTCGAATACGTTGGAGAACTCATGCCCCAATTCTACTCAGTCGCCACAGGCAATTCACGTTTCGGCGATTGCACTCAATTACGCAATGCCCGGCGGACGCTATCTGTGCGTTGCTCAGCGTTGCTGATCTGGATGTTCACCGCCAGCACGCTCAACGAATCGGTGGCAACGGTGATCGGCGCGAATTTGGCAACGGTCACTTCAGGATGGTTGTCCTTGAAGAGCGAGACGCGGGTGATGAAGTCCTTCAGGGCATCAAGATCCACCGCCGGCAATCCCTGGTAGCCGAAGAGCCGCACGCTGCTGCGCGGACGGCGGATGAGCTGTTCCAGATCATGGGTGGAGAACGGCGCCACGCCGTGGGCCCAATCATCGAGCAGGTTTACCGGATCGCCGCTGAGCCCGAAGGAAATGACTGGACCAAGCAACGGGTCTTCCACGGCCTTGACCACGCAAGCCTGGCCAGCAGGAGCCATGCTCTGCACTTCCAGGGAGTCCACGCCGTAAACCGCCATCAGCGACTTCATATGCGTGAAGTTCGCTTCCAGGCTCTGCTTGTCCGGGATGCTCAAGCGCACGCCGCCCAAGTCCAGGCGTTGGCGCAGATCAGGGTCGTTGGCTTTCAGTGCCACCGGCCAGCCGAATTCTTCGGCCGCCGCAACAGCTTCTTCTGCGGTGTGCACCACCCGATGGGACAGGAACTTGATCCCGTAGAAGTCCAGCAGCTTCTGCACCTGCGCGTCGTCCAATTCCAGCAGGTTGGTCCCCGAGATGGTCTGCACCAATTCATCAAGGTACTCCGCGGCACCGTCCACGTCGATTCCAGCTGGATCCTTCATCGGCTCGTAGGGAACGTCAACCCACTGCTGGTATCCATAGGCCTTGGCCAGGGCGCCGATGACGGTGGTTGGCGAGGTGTATACCGGAATCCCCTGCTTCAGGCCGCCAGTAATTTTCGTATCCGCCAGGCCCGGAACCAATGCCACCACTGGTTTTGGCTGGCCAATGAACTCCTTGGCGACCTTCAGAACTGCGCTGGTATCCAGCTCCGAGTAGGGCAGGTGCGCCAGCAGAATGGTGTGGATCTGCGGGTCTTCCACCAGTTCCTTGATCCGGGCGCGCAGCACCGGAATGGCCTTGGACTGGCCCATGCTGTAGTCCAGCTCTTCGCTCTGCACGACGGTGTTCAGGTTCCTGTCCTCGGCGACGTCGCACACCACCTCTGCGATGGTCGAGGAGTTGGACAGGATCGCAACGTTCGGGCCCTTCGGCGCAGGGAAGACCGAAAGCAGGGCCGTGACATCCAGCAGCTCTTCTGATGAACGCACGCGAATCACGCCAGACTGGCGAAGAATTGCGTTCATTGCACCTGGTGGCGCTTGGCCTACGCGCACCGAGTGGCCCGGAGGAAGGCGGCGGCCCATCACATCGGATTTAGCCACGATCACAGGCTTGCTGCGGGCCAGGCGCCGGGCGATGCGTGCGAACTTGCGTGGGTTGCCAAAGGATTCCAGGTACAACGCGACAACATGGGTACGCAGGTCGTCCTCAAAGAACTGCATCGCGTCGTTGCCGGATACATCAGCGCGCAGGCCTGCGGAAATGGCGCTGCTGGGGCCAACACCTTGCTGCAAGGCCACACCCTGGATGATTGTGCCCATGGCGGCCGATTGGGTGAAGAATCCGACGTTTCCGGATGGCGGAACGTGGTGGCTTCCGGTGGCATACAGCTTCACCTGCGGGTCGGTATTCATCAGCCCGGCAGAACCCGGCCCTACCACCCGCATGCCGTTGGCACGAGCCAGCGACACAAGTTCACGCTGGGCACTCAACCCTTCCGGAGTTTCGTAGCCGGTGGTCATGATGACCAGGGATTTGACCCCGTGGGTGGCGCAGTCCCCGATGGCTTCCATGACCCCTTCGCGCGGAATGCACAGGAAGGCGACATCCACCGGTCCCGGGATTTCGGTGATCTTCCCATAGGCCACCATGCCGCCCACTTCCAAGGCCGCATCGTTCACCGCATACACGGCACCGGTGTACCCGGATTCCACAATTTGTTCCAGCACGTCGTGCCCCAGCTTGCCCCAGGTGCGGCTGGCTCCGATGACGGCAACGGACCTAGGCGCCAGAAGAGCAGCAACACTGCTCGCCTCGGCGCGGTGTTCTCGCGCCTCGGTCACTTCGCGGGATTTTTCGGTGGGACTGATGGAAAATTCGAGCATGACTACGCCGTCTTCAAAATGCCGTGCGACCGCGTACCCGGCATCGGAGAAGACGGTGAGCATCTTCCGGTTCTCTGGAAGAACCTCGGCCGAGAACTTCTCGATGTCGTTTTCACGGGCCGCCGCGGCCAGATGCTCCAAGAGGATCGAGCCGATACCAGTGCCCTGGTATTCGTCCGATACGTTGAAGGCGACTTCCGCCTCCCTCGGGTCATCCAAGCGGTCGTAGCGGCCGACGCCGATGATCCTTGCGCCACGAACCACGGTGAAGGCGACGCGATTCACATGGTCGACATTGGTGAACCGTTCGAGCTCTTTAGGGGTCAGTGACGACTTATACGTAAAATAGCGTAAGTAGACTGACGTCTCAGACTGCTGCTTGTGCATCTCCTGGAGCGCTTGGGCATCCTGCGGAGTAATCGGCCGCAGGTGTGCAGTTGTCCCATCGCGAAGCACAACATCTGCTTCCCAATGCGCCGGATATGCCGCCGAAAGTTTACGATCCACCATAGGCTTAGGATAGTCGGCAGTTCGGCGTTGCGCCCAGATGCAACACGAAGATTCGGCAGTTCCGGCCCTAAGACAGTAGATGAAGGACGAACAGAGTAATGGCTCGTAAGAAGTCTGAAGAGATTCCAGCGGATTTCGTTGAAAATATCGTCGATATAGACGTCACCAATGAAATGGAATCATCCTTCTTGGAGTATGCCTACTCGGTGATCTACTCCCGCGCGCTTCCCGATGCCCGTGATGGGCTGAAGCCAGTTCAGCGCCGCATCCTCTTCCAGATGGCGCAAATGGGCTTGCGCCCGGAGAAGGGCCATGTCAAGTCCGCCCGCGTGGTCGGCGAAGTGATGGGCAAGCTGCACCCCCATGGCGACACCGCGATCTACGACGCCATGGTCCGCCTGGCCCAAGACTTCTCCCTTCGGCTGCCATTGATCGATGGCCACGGAAACTTCGGATCGCCCGATGACGGCCCGGCAGCCCCGCGTTACACCGAGGCCCGTCTGGCAGCCTCCGCTGTTGCCATGACCGCTAATCTGGACGAAGACGTCGTGAACTTCGTCCCGAACTACGACAACCAGTTCATGCAGCCCGAAGTGCTGCCAGCAGCATTCCCCAATCTGCTGGTGAATGGCACCACCGGCATTGCCGTGGGCATGGCCACCAACATGGCTCCCCACAATCTGGGCGAAGTTGTCGCTGCTGCGCAACACCTGCTCAAGGAACCGGACGCCACCGTCGAAGAACTCATGAACTTCATTCCGGGCCCGGATTTGCCCTCGGGCGGCAGCATTACCGGTTTAGACGGCATCAAGGATGCCTACCGCACCGGTCGTGGCCTGTTCCGCACCCGAGCTACCGTGGCCCTGGAGAAGATCTCCGCACGCAAGTCGGGCCTGGTAGTCACCGAACTGCCTTATGGCGTGGGCCCTGAAAAGGTCATCGAGAAGATCAAGGATGGCGTCAACAGCAAGAAGATCTCCGGCATCTCCGATGTTGTCGACCTGACCGACCGGCATCACGGCCTGAAGCTGGTTATCGAGCTGAAGAACGGTTTCAACCCGAACGCTGTCCTGGCCAGCCTGTACAAGTACACCCCGATGGAAGACTCCTTCGGCATCAATAACGTTGCCCTGGTCGACGGCCAGCCACGCACCATGGGGCTGGGCGAGCTGCTCACCGTGTATGTGGACCACCGGCTGGATGTTGTACGCCGTCGCACCGCGCATCGCCTGGCCAAGCGTGAAGACCGTTTGCATCTGGTGGAGGGCCTGCTGATTGCCATCGTTGATATTGACGATGTCATTGCCATTATCCGTTCCTCCGAGCAGACCGCAGAAGCACGCGAACGCCTGATGACGGTCTTCGACCTGAGCGAGCCGCAGGCCAGCCACATCCTGGAACTGCGGTTGCGCCAGCTGACCAAGTACTCCACGTTGGAGCTGGAGACCGAAGCCGAGCAGCTGCGCAACGAAATCGAGGAACTGCGCGCCATTTTGGAGTCCGATGAGCTGCTGCGCACCCTGGTTTCCGATGAGCTCGGGGAAATGGCCGACACTTTCGGCACCCCGCGCCGGACCAAGCTGCTGAAGTCTGCTCAGCTGGCACCGCTGAAGGGCACCGCGTTGCCTGAAGAAGTCGGGACAGGCAAGAAGGCCAAGTTGGCCATGGAAGTCTCCGACAGCCCGTGCTGGGTATTGCTCTCGGCCACGGGGCAGCTCGCCCGGACTCCTGATCGGGACGTCGTGGACTACTCCGCGGCGCGCATCAAGCACGACGTGCTCACCTCGCAGGTTGCTTCCAGCGCCCGTGGTGAGATCGGAGCACTGACGAGTACCGGACGGATTATTCGCATCTCGCTGATCGATGTTCCGGTGCTCCCGGAATCCCATGGCTTCCCGCAGCTGGCCCATGGCGTGCCGATCTCCGAATTCCTCAAGCTGGGCAAGGGCGAAAGCGCGGTGGCCCTGGTTCCGCTGAACCAGGTGATTGCCGTGGGCACCAAGAACGGTGTGGTCAAGCGGGTCACCCCGGACTACCCGCTGAACCGTGACGAGTTCGAGGCGATCACGCTCAAGGACACCGACGTCGTGATTGCCGCGGCGCCGGCCGAGGATGCCGATGAGCTGGTGTTCATGACCAGGCAGGCTCAGCTGCTGCGTTTCAGCGCTTCGGCGGTGCGTGCCCAGGGCCGCACCGGACAAGGCATGGCCGGTATCAAGCTCGCCCCCGATGACCAGGTGATCTTCTTCGGTGTGGTTCCTGCCGGTGCTGGCGACGCGGTGGTAGCCACGATCGCTGCCGGTTCGCAGACCCTTCCTGGCACCTCGGGCCAGTCGGTGAAGCTCACCGACTTCTCCGAGTTCCCGGCGAAGGGCCGCGCCACCGCGGGCGTGCGCGCTCACCGTTTCGTCAAGGGTGAGGACTACCTGCAGCTAGGCTATGCCGGCCAGGGTCCTGCGCGTGCCAGCTCCACGGCAGGCGTAGTGCGTGCTTTGCCTACCGAATATGGCAAGCGCGATGGTTCGGGCGCGCCTTTGGCCCAGTCAGTGAACATCATTGGCGGAACCATTGCCGGCGGGCACGATGCTTCTGCAGCACCTGCTGCCCAGGACCTCCAGGCAACCGCGCGGCAAGAAGCGTTGATTCCCGAGCCAACCAAGGCAAAAACGGCCCCGGCCATCACGCCGGGCGAAGACGCGCTGCCTTTCGACGACGGCGGAGTAATCCTCTAATCCAGCAGCGCCAGAACTGAACGCGGCGTCGTTTCCACCTCCTATCC
>NZ_JBLVOJ010000011.1:576350-584177 GCF_053543715.1 Glutamicibacter sp. AGC46 | reverse complement strand
CCGTGGGTGGAAGCGACGCCGCAGTCCTATGCGCTGACCCTGGGCTTCTGGCTTCCCAGTTCAATGCGGTGGGTGCACTGCCCGGCAAGCATCTGGTCATGGGTGATCAAGACGACGGTTCGTCCGGCAAGGGCGAGATGCAAGGTGGAAAGCAGCTCCTGGGCTTCATCCACCCCCAGATGGGCAGTCGGTTCATCAAGCAAGATGATCTGGTGGCCGCCCACCATGGCACGGGCCACGGCGAGCTTGCACCGCTGACCGCCGGAGAGCTGGTGCCCGCCGGAACCGATGCGTGCCTCGAGGCCTTCTGGCTGTGTTGCCAACCAGTCCGACAGCCCGACTTGCTCCAGCACTTCTTCCAGCTGCGCATCGCTGCGCAGCTGGCCTTCAGTGACGCCCAGCATCAGGTTCCGGCGAATCGAGGAGTCGAAGAGGTGCGCCTCTTGCGGGCACCAGGCAACCGATGACAGGTCTGCCTGCTCTAGATCCAGCAGGTTCCCGCGGGCATCGATGCCCTTCAACTTGCCCGACTGCGCTGGCAACGCGCCCAGCAACGCGGTGAGCAACGTCGATTTGCCAGAACCCGATGGACCGGTAATGGCCGTCCATTGCCCTGCCGGGATGCGGGCGTTCAGATTCTGCAGAACTGGCGTTCCCTGCTCGTACCCGAGGCTCAGCGCTTGCGCATCGAAGCCGGCGATCCTGCTTTGCTTCACCGGCGGGTTGTGCTGCGCTGCTCGTGCGCCGTGGCTTTGCATGCCGCGTTCTTCCAGCTTCGATGACAGTACCTTCAGCGCCCGCCCCTGCTGCACCGCCAGCAGGGCATTGCCAGCGCTCTCCCCCAAGGCCAGGCCCAGGAGCACGGCCAGTGCCGTAAACGATGCGCTGCTGTGCGATAGCGCGGTGATGGCAATGGCAAGCAATACGCTGGTCAACGTGGCCAGGGCCGTGGCGCTGCCTTGGCCCAGGGCATGCCGGCGAGCGCGCTGCGTATTGCGTGCTTCGGCGTCCTGGAACCGGCCAATGGTCCGTTCCATGGCCTGATTGCTGCGCAGTGCGGACTTGTGCCGCAAGATGCCCAGCACGCTCTGGTTCATCTGCATCCGGTGGCTGAGCTGATGCACGAGGTGTTCGCCTTCAATGCGCTGCACAAGCCAACGCACCGGGAAGACCAGCACCAGCAGCGCGCCGAGGGCCAGATATCCGAATTCGGGCTGGATGAAGTACAAGGCCGTTGCTGCTGCAACCCACACTACGATTGCCTGCAGCGGCGGGAACAGCACCCGGGCCAATAGGTCGCGCAGTTCATCGACCTCGGCCAGCAAGAATCGCAGGATGACCGAGGAACGGGTCAGCAAGCCCCACTGTGCGGGGTTGGCCACCATCGCGTTCCACATCTTCTCGCGCAAATCCGAGGCATAGGCCAGCACCGCGTCGTGGATCGCGAGCTGTTCCAGGTAGCGGAAGGCAGCTCGTCCGATTCCCAGGCCTCGGACCATCGCGAAGGCTACGGTCAGGTGCAAGATGGGAGGCTGGTAGCTGGCTTCAACGATCAGCCAACCGCTCAGGGCCGCGAGCGCCACGGCGCATAGCACGCTGACTGTCCCCCAGAGCACGCCCTTGGGGGCAGCTTTGTACCCGGCAAGCAAGTCGCGCATCGGGGTGAACTTGGACTTCACCGGCCGTTGGCCAGGGGCGCCAGGCTGCGTTGCCGCGGTGGCTCGCGACCGGTTGCCTGCGGATTCTTCACGGTGGGCAGGGCCAGCACCATGCGCTATGCTGCCCGCACGTTCGTCCTGCCCGAAGGCGGGGTCGTGGCTGGCGACCAGCATCGCGCAGCGGGCTGGAAGTTCACTCAGCAGTTCGCGTACTTGCTGGGCGTTGCGCTCATCGAGGTGCGCGGTAGGCTCATCGGCCAGCAGCACGGTGCAGTGGTCGTCGCTGTGAACCCGCAGCAACGCGCGCAGCACTTCCAGGCGGCGCAGCTCGCCGGGTGAATATTCACCGATCGGGCGCTCGAGCATGGACTCCATCGATAGCCGGGAGCTGAGCTCTCGGCGCAGTTCAGCCGATGCCGCGGGGGCGTCCTGGTCCAGTTGCCCGTTGCCGGTTGCTGCGTTGAATTGCGGATGCTGGCTAATCACTGCAAGCTGGCCGGCTATGAAGACCCGCCCGGTGGCCAAGGCCGGATCGAAGGTGTTGTCGCTGCTGTGCGCCTCGGCGATCAGCTTGAGCAGCGTGCTCTTGCCCGAACCGCTGGCAGTGGACAATACCAGGCGCTCCCCCGCGCGCAACTGAATATTCACGGCTTGGTGGATTGGATGCATGCCATCGTAGCTGATCCGCAGGTCCGCGACGTCCAGGACGCTATCTGCGTTCCTGGCCGTGCTGGCACGAAGCTGATGGACCGGGGTGGCAGCGGTGATGGCTGTGTACTTCTGGTAGGCAGCCAGCCCGTCATCGGCCGCATGGTAGGCAGAGCCCACTTCGCGCAGTGCCGAGAACAGCTCGGGTGCCAGAATGAGGATTATCAGCCCGGCGGCGAGATCCATATTCCCGCTGACCAGTCTCACGCCGATCATCACCGCGAGTACCGCCACCGAAAGGGTTGCGATCAGTTCCAGCCAGAAGCTGGACATGAATACGGTTTTCAGGTTGGCCATGGTGGCCGCCCGGTATTTGCTGCTGACGGCGGCGATGGCGCTGCCGTGCGCCCGTGCCCGGCCCAAGCCCAGCAGTGCGGGCAAGCCCTGGGCGAGTTCGTAGAGCTGGTGGGCAAGCCGATCCAAGGTGGCTTGGGATTCGTTGAGGGTGTCCTGGGTGTGCATGCCGATCAATGCCATGAACACCGGCACCAGCGGGATCGTCAGGAGCAGCACCACTGCGCTGATCCAGTCCAGCTGCAGAATGTAGAGGCCAAGCAGTAGCGGGACGGCCAGGGCGCCGATGAGCGCAGGAATGAATTTGGTGAAGTAGTCATCGAGCTTCTCAAGGCCATGGCTGGCCAAGGTGGCGGTGACCGGTATGGAATGCTGTTCCGCCGCGGGGACGATGGCTGGTTGCGCGGCTTGCCTGCGCACCAGGTTCAGCCGTAGCCGTTCCTTCGCGCCCAGGCCCATGCGGCGGGCGCCGGCGTTCAATCCCCATGCGCTGAGCGCTCGAAGCGCGGCGCCGGCCAGCGCCAGGATCAGCAGGTGCGATTCATTGGCCCCTCCATCGGCCATGGTGGCGATCCATTGGCCCAGCGCGTAGGCGACGAATACCAGCCCGACGACTTTGAGCGCGGAGAACAGCGCCAAAACCAGGAATTGTCGTGGCGTGATCAGTTCACGCGGCAGGAATCGCGGGGCTGGCATTACTACTTCTTTCCCTCGGAAATGCGGTTACTTGATGATGGAGACGACTCGATGAGTTTCTGGAATGTGCTCTTCGCGCAAGCGCTTGCGGAAGACCCAGTAGCTCCAGGCCTGGTACGCCAGGACCATTGGCACGCCGAAGGCGGCCACGACGCTCATGAGCTTCAGGGTGTAGGCAGTGCTGGACGCGTTAGCCACGGTCAGGTCGAAGGCCGGGTCGATGGTCGATGGCAGCACTACCGGGTAAGCGGCGGTGAAGATCGCTGCGACCCCGGCGAGCAAGGTGGCGCCCAGGGCGATGAAGGAGAGTCCCTCGCGCCCAGCGCGGCCGCTGGCTATCGAAATGGCCAGGCAGACCGCTGCCAGGCCCAACACCGCCCAGGCGATGGTGGAATCGTTGTCCAGCAGCACCAGCAGGACCCACGCAACTAAGGGCAGGATTGCTAGCGGCAGCCAGCGGCCTACGAGCTTTCCTGCTTCATGGCGGACTTTTCCGTCGGTTTTCAACCGCAGGAATGCCAACGCATGGATCCAGCAGAACGCCACCACTGCTGCGCCGCCGAGGACGGCATGCCAGTTCAGCCACGCGAAGGCCCCGCCGATTCGGTCGCCGTTCTCGTTCAAAGGCAGGCCCAAGGTGGTCAATGCCAGCATGGCACCGACACCGAAGGCGGCCACCAGCGATCCGATTCCCAAGGCCAGGTCCCAAGCTTTCCGGGTTGCTGCGGTGATCGCCTTGCCTCGGTACTCAATGGCAACGGCACGGAAAATCAACGCCAGCAGGACAAAGGTCAGCGGAATGTAGAGGGCCGAGAACAGCGAGGCGTACCAGTGCGGAAACGCTGCGAAGGTCGCACCGCCGGCGGTCAGCAGCCATACCTCATTGCCATCCCAGACCGGGCCGATGGTATTGAGCAAGAGCCGTTTGCGCTTCTCGGTGGAACGGCCGAGACCGATGAGCATGCCCACCCCGAGGTCAAAGCCTTCGAGGAAGAGATAGCCGCACCAGAGCAGCGCGATCACGATGAACCAAAGTGTTGGAAGCCAATCCATTGATGTTCTCCTTAGTCCGTGCCGCTAGTAGGCGAAGGCCAGTACGTCGTCGTCATCGTTGTCCGGGTCCGAGGGGCCGTCCGCTGGTGAATGATCTGACGGTTCAAGCTCCGGCATTGCCGATGCCACGCCGCCACGAATGTAGCGGCTGAGCAGCACCAGTTCCACGACCAGCAGCACACCGTAGATTGTCGTGAGCGCGATCAGCGAGAAGAGCAGTTCTCCTGCGCTCACTGTCGGAGAGACCGATGCTGCGGTGTACATGAACACCTGGTCCACGCCACCCATCTGCGGGTTGGGGACTACAGTGAATGGCTGCCGGCCCATTTCGGTGAAAATCCAGCCAGTGGCGTTTGCACCGAAGGGTGCGGCAATGCCTAGCAGGGCAAGGCGCGAGAGCCATTTGTTTTCTGGGACGGTGCCCTTGCGAGTGATCCATAGCGCAACGCCAGCAGCCAATGCCGAGAGCCCGCCGAGGGTGATCATCAAGCGGAAGCCCCAGTAGGTCACTTCCATCACTGGCAAGTAGTTGATTTCCTGGCCTGCGTACTTGCCGAAGGATTCATCGTTCGGATAGTACTTGCCGTATTTTTCTTGGTATTCCGGAATCAGCGTGTTCACGCCCTTGATTTCGGTGGTGAAATCCCCATTGGCCAGATACGAGAGAATGCCCGGGATTTCGAAGACCGCTACGACGTTGTCGCAGTTGGTTGAACCCTTGGCGGTGATATCTCCCAAGGACAGCACCGAGAAGCCTGTTCCATCATGGCAAGCTGCCTCCGCAGCAGCCATTTTCATCGGCTGCTGCTCGAACATGAGCTTTGCTTGTTCGTGCCCGCTCAGTGCCACACCGAGGAACGCGACCATTGCTACCGCTGCGCCGATGCGCAGGGACTTGATCCAGACTTGGTAGTCCACCTTGTCACGGCTTTTACCGCGGCTGGGATCTTCGCCCACGACAACATATCCGTTGGCATCCACCGTGTCGATGCCTTCTTTGCGTCGGCGGTAGAGATGGAACCATGAGATACCCAGCAGGAAGCCGCCGGCAACGGCGAAGGCGCCGAAAATAGTGTGCGGGAACGTCACTAGCGCGGTGTTGTTGGTGAACACCGCCCATGCGTCGGTCATCACGGCTCGGCCGTCAACTATTTTCGTTCCAACCGGGTGCTGCATCCATGAGTTCGCAACAAGGATGAAGTAGGCGGAAAAGATCGTTGCCAGGGATGCGCACCAGATGGTTGCCAGGTGCACGCGTTTGGGAAGCTTCTTCCAGCCGAAGATCCAGAGCCCCAGGAATGTAGATTCTACGAAAAAGGCCAGCAGTGCTTCCATGGCCAACGGCGCTCCGAATACGTCCCCTACATAGCGGCTGTATTCGCTCCAAGCCATGCCGAACTGGAACTCTTGGACAATGCCCGTGGCGATGCCCATGATGAAGTTAATCAGGAAAAGCTTGCCCCAGAATTTTGTCATTCGCAGCCAGTGCTCGTTGCCGGTGCGATGCCACATGGTTTGCAGCGTGGCCACGGTCAGGCCTAGTCCAATGGTCAGGGGCACCATCAGGAAGTGGTAGACCGTCGTAATGCCGAATTGCCAGCGGGCAATCTCTAGAGCATCCATGGATTCCTCAACTATCGTGGGGTCGAAGTTCAATCACTTTTCTACGCTCCGTAGAAAAGTTCTCCAAGGCCACCATAGACGATTTCGACAGCGTGTAGAAATCGAGCCGATGAGCAATTTCCGAAACTGGAAACTTCGCCAGCGCGCACGTGGGCGCAAATACTAAGCCTATTGACAGGGTTGTGTCTACGGTTCTTAAAAAACCCAAGTCAACAAGTTTCACCCGCCACATTCTCGCAACTCATGGCGAAACGGGTAAAGCATGTACTCACCCCTCTCTTTTACATGCCGTAGAAATATTGTGGAAAGATGGCTACAATTAAGAACCCAAGCAGTGTGCTTGCACTCCATGAGTCAAGCAACCGCGTCAAAACTAATGCAAGTGAGGTACGACCTAGTGGCCAGCCTTGGCGATCTGGAACGCTCCGTCATGGATCTTCTGTGGGATTCTGCAGAACCACTCACCGCGAATGACCTTCGTGATGACTTGGCGGCGCTTGGCACCGACGCGAAAGAACTCGCAGTCACTACGGTGCTGACTGTGCTAGCCCGTCTCGAAAAGAAGGGTTTGGTAGAGCGCGAGCGCACTACCCGCCCTCACCGGTACGCAGCTTCATCCTCCCGTGAGGATCACACCGTTGGACTGCTCAACGACGCCCTGGGCACCGCCCAGGACCGTGAAGCAGTCCTGGCACGATTCATCGGAGGCATCTCCCCCGACGAGGCAGCATCCCTGCGTGCTATCTTGGACTCAGTAAAGTCCGCATAATTTAGAAGAACTTCGGGGACTGAGTGCTTCTCACCTCATATTTCCTAGCGGCGTTGGCTATCGCATTGGCGTGGCCGACGCCGTTGGCTTTATCCAAGGCTAAATGGACCGCCCGCTCACCAGTGCAAGCGGTACTCCTTTGGCAAGCCATCGCATTAGGCGGTGGACTTTCCATGATCGGCTCGATGCTTGTCTGGGGCTTGGCCCCATTGGGCGATGACCTCATCTCCGCGCTTCATGGCGGCTGGCTCCTGATAATGGGAGATCCCAGTGTGCCCGACCCCGGCGAAGTGCACCTGTTCGCCTTGAGCGCAGCACTGCTCTTCGGATTTCACCTGGTATTAACCCTCATACGAGCGGCTTGGCGCATCTCTCGCCAACGAGCCAAGCACCGGCATCTGCTGCGCCTCTTGAGCAACCCGTCCCAGACGCGGCCAAATACCCTAGTGATTGATCACGACATGCCTGTTGCATATTGCGTGCCGGGGATTTCGCAATCGGTGACCGTGCTATCGCGCGGATTGCTCACCCAGCTCTCTGCCGAAGAGCAACAGGCGGTTATTGCCCATGAACGCTCCCATTTGGATCAACGGCATGATCTGCTGATCCTGGCATTCACGGCGTGGCACGAAGCATTGCCTTGGCTACCGACTTCACGCCTTGCCCTCGACGCAGTGCGCCAACTGATAGAAATGCTCGCCGACGACAAAGCACTGGAAAAGGTCAATAGGCACACTTTGCTCAAAGCCATTGTCACTGTCGCCACCGCCGCAGCAATGGATGATTCGTCGTCAAAGAATCATTCGTCCAGTGCCGGCCTAGTTGGCATGCCAGATGGTGAAGTCTCCTCCCGCCGGCTGCAACGCTTGCTCTCCCCGCAGGATCCGCTGGGCCGCCCGCAGCGCGCACTAGTGCTCCTGAGCACCATCATGTTGCTGATCTGCCCGACAGTCCTGCTCATCGCACCGCGGTTGCTGGACTGGTAGCACTCTCTTGGCGCAAACAGCGAAGTCCCAGGACCCCGGT
>NZ_JBLVOJ010000011.1:540336-576307 GCF_053543715.1 Glutamicibacter sp. AGC46 | reverse complement strand
AGGGCCAGGGACTTCGCCGTTTGCATTGCTCTAGACGTCGATACGATCTCGTTCAAGATCGTCGGCGCCGTCGATAATGAACTTCTTGCGAGGCGCTACGTCGGAGCCCATCAGCAGATCAAAGACCTCCTCGGCTGCCTGCGCATGCTCGATGCCGACACGGCGCAGCATACGATGACGCAGATCCATGGTGGTTTCAGCCAGCTGGTCCGCGTCCATTTCGCCTAGGCCCTTATAGCGCTGGATCGGCTCCTTGTAGCGTCGGCCTTCCTTCTCCAAGTTGGCCAGCAGCTTGGTCATTTCCGCCTCAGAGTAGGTGTAGATAACCTCATTCTGCTTCGACCCCGGATTGATCACCTCAATGCGGTGCAGCGGCGGAACCGCTGCATAGACGCGACCGTGCTCGATCATGGGACGCATGTAGCGATAGAACAACGTCAACAGCAATGTCCGAATGTGCGCACCGTCAACATCAGCATCAGTCATCAAAATGATCTTGCCGTATCGGGCTTGCTCAATGTCGAAGCTGCGCCCCGAACCGGCCCCAATCACCTGGATCATCGCTGCGCACTCCGCGTTCGAGAGCATGTCCGAAATCGAGGCTTTTTGCACGTTGAGGATCTTGCCTCGAATTGGCAGCAGCGCCTGGTACTCGCTGGAGCGCGCGAGACGGGCAGTGCCCAATGCGCTGTCGCCCTCGACGATGAACAGTTCAGACTTTCCAACTTCCTTGCTGCGGCAATCGAGCAGTTTGGTTGGCAGCGAAGAAGACTCCAAAGCGGTCTTGCGACGCTGGGTTTCCTTGTGCATACGTGCCGACACGCGAGATTTCATCTCGTTGACGACCTTCTCCAGCAGCGTGGACGCTTCAGCCTTCTCGTTGCGCTTATTGGATCCCAGTCGGTCGTTGAGTGCCTTCTCCAGCACCTTGGAAACAATCTGGCGCACCTGCGGTGTACCCAAAATTTCCTTGGTCTGCCCTTCGAACTGCGGCTCTGCCAGTCGGACGGTCAGCACGGCAGTCATGCCCGCCAGCACGTCGTCCTTCTCCAGCTTGTCCTTCTGGCCGAACTTGAGCTTCCGCGCATTGGCCTCCACGTTCTTGCGGAAGGACTTGAGCATGGCCTGTTCGAAGCCGGCAGTATGCGTACCGCCCTTGGGGGTCGCAATGATATTCACGAAGCTGCGCAGCGAGGTTTCGTAGCCGATTCCCCAACGCACCGCGACGTCAACTTCGCAGACACGCTGCACATCTTCAATATGGCTGCGACCACTGCCATCGATGACCGGAACCTTTTCATGGAACGATCCGCTGCCATGGAAACGCCAGATGTCCGTGACCGGCGAGTCGCTGCTCAGATAGTCGACGAACTCGCTAATGCCGCCATCATGCTGGAACACTTCCTCATGAGGCCCGTCCGCACCCGGGGTATCCGGTAATCCACGTTCATCGCGCAGGGTGATGCGCAACCCAGGAACCAAGAAGGAGGTCTGGCGCGCTCGATCCTGCAAATCCTTATAGGAGAACTTCGCATCCGGGGTGAAGATATGGTTATCCGCCCAGTAGCGAATGCGCGTTCCAGTCACGCCCCGCTTGGCTTTGCCGATAACGCCCGGAGCCGTCGCCGTCTCATGAGCCTTGAAAGAAGCGTCCGCTTTCTTGCGGCCCTTATCGGTAAATTTGCCTGGCTCTCCACGACGGAACTGCAGGCCGTAGGTCTTGCCGCCGCGGTCAACTTCGACGTCCAAACGGGCCGACAAGGCGTTGACGACCGAGGCGCCCACGCCGTGCAGACCGCCCGAAGCACTGTAGGAGCCGCCACCGAACTTGCCGCCGGCGTGCAGCTTGGTGAAGACAACTTCCAAACCGCTCAAGCCTGTCTTGGGTTCAACATCGACAGGAATGCCGCGGCCGTCATCCTGGACTTCAACGGAGCCGTCAGAGTGCAAGATGACGTCAATTGCCTGGCCGAAACCGCCCAGCGCTTCGTCAACTGAGTTATCGATGATCTCCCAGAGGCAATGCATCAAGCCACGGGAGTCGGTGGAGCCGATGTACATGCCTGGGCGCTTACGAACCGCTTCCAGGCCTTCCAAGACCGAAAGGTGCCGGGCGCTGTAATTGTCGGATGAAGCCACTGAGCTGTTGTCTCCTACTTGCATGAGAAAGTACGTCTTATTCCATATTCTAATCGTTAATGTGTTCGAATACCCGCTATTTTCCGGTGCTGCCCAGCACGCCGGTCTCCTATGGCCTTATCCACATGCGCTACGCGGTGAGCGAAAGAACAGGCAAATCGGGATAAAGTCGGAGCCCAAGCTGGTTGTATAGAGTAACCATCAACTTTAGGAGGCTGGCAATGACTACTACGACCGCTAGTCGTGAACTGAACGCCCTCGACCGGTGCGACCGCTGCGGCGCACAGGCCTACGTGCGAGCCGTGCTGGCTTCGACAGGCGGTGAGTTGCTCTTCTGCGCTCACCATGCCCGCGATGTAGAACCGAAACTGCGTCCGCAGACTTCGGTCTGGCAGGATGAGTCCTCGCGACTCTATGAAAAGCCCAAGGTGGACGCCAACGACTAAACTCGTTGCCAGCCACTAATTCGAGAAGGTGACCCAATTCTGGGTCACCTTCTTCTTGCATTAACGGCAAATAAAAAATGTGGCCAGCAGTTCAATGAATGAACTACTGGCCACATCCTCAGATTCTTAGTCTAGGTAATCGCGCAGTACCTGGGAACGCGATGGGTGACGAAGCTTGGACATCGTCTTGGACTCGATCTGGCGAATGCGTTCACGAGTCACACCGTAGACCTTGCCGATTTCATCCAAGGTCTTAGGCTGGCCATCGGTCAGGCCGAAGCGCATGGCCACCACGCCTGCTTCACGCTCTGAGAGCGTGTCGAGCACCGAGTGGAGCTGCTCCTGCAACAAGGTGAACGAAACTGCATCGGCTGGGACTACTGCTTCCGAGTCTTCAATGAGGTCACCGAATTCGGAGTCGCCGTCTTCACCCAATGGGGTGTGCAAGGAAATTGGTTCGCGACCATACTTCTGGACTTCGACAACCTTTTCAGGGGTCATGTCCAATTCCTTGGCCAGCTCTTCTGGGGTTGGTTCGCGGCCCAGGTCCTGGAGCATCTGGCGCTGGACACGTGCCAGCTTGTTGATGACTTCAACCATGTGCACTGGAATACGAATGGTACGTGCCTGGTCAGCCATGGCACGGGTAATTGCCTGGCGGATCCACCAGGTGGCGTAGGTCGAGAACTTGAAGCCCTTGGTGTAGTCGAATTTCTCCACTGCACGGATCAGGCCAAGGTTGCCTTCCTGGATCAGGTCCAGGAACAGCATGCCGCGGCCGGTGTAGCGCTTGGCCAGCGAAACTACGAGGCGAAGGTTGGCTTCCAGCAAGTGGTTCTTGGCGATCTTGCCGTCGTGGATGATCTGCTCATAGTCCCAGCGCAAGCGCTGGTCCATCGAGCCGTCGTCCTTTTCCAACTTGTCAGTTGCGAACAGGCCCGCTTCGATGCGCAGAGCCAAGTCAACTTCCTGCTCAGCGTTCAGCAGCGCGACCTTGCCGATCTGCTTCAGGTAATCCTTGACTGGGTCAGCGGTCGCTCCAGCGACCATGACCTGCTGCTGTGGAGCATCATCGTCACCGGTTGAAAGGGTGAAGCCCTTCGAATCATCGTCAGACTTCGAGTCCTTCGAATCGGTGCCTTGCTCAACATCGTCATCGGCGTCAGCCGACGCTCCGGTTGATTCGTCTTGCGCTGCAGTTTCAGCAGCGACCTTTTTAGTCCGAGGCTTGGCCTTGGTAGCGCGCTTCTTCGCTGCAGGGGCGGCTGCCTCGACCTCGGCCGCTTCAACCTCGGCCTCAGTTGCTTTGCGATTAGCGTTCGTCTCAGAAGATGACACGAATAACCTTTCTAACGATGCGTTCCGGATGCACCTGCCGGTAACACCACTATGACCCTGTCAAGTCCGATGGCGTTTAATCATTGACTAAACACCGAGGGCTGGCACATTGATATCAACGCATCAAGCCCGCCTAATGTTCCCGAAATCCGGAGATTTCAAGACATAGGCAATTCGAACCTAACCGGGTCTGTTGTCCCATTATCCATGAATTGCCACCAGGACACCACTTGAGACACTCCGGTTGTTGCTGCTCAGCTGAAACTAGCACGCCATGCCCGCAATTGGTCGGTCGCCCATTCTGGCATGATTCCATGGGACATCAGCTTTTGCAGCAGCCTGGCCAGCTCGTAATTCGGGTTTTCCTCGACCGCTCGCCCCAACAGGCACAACGCCATGGTTCCCCTGCCTCGCGCCCACTCGATCCACGCAAGAATGCACAGCAGGGCCTGCCGCGCGTTGCCTTCAGCAACGCCGAGCAGGTCTCTGGCGACCAGCCACAACCGGTCAATCCGCTGCCAGTCCGGAGCATGCCAACCACGTCCCAGCAAATAGTTGGTCAACGGCGCGGCGGCAGCTTCGCGATCCCCGCGCATCACGCCGAACAGCACATCCAGTGATGCTTCGAGTCCTTGACCAGCCAGGTACGGAAGAAGGTCACGCACGATTTTCACTTCCAAGGAACCCAGTAGCAATGCGGCGTGCTCATGCTCATCGTGAATCCAGGCCCGGGCTTCCGGCTCAGCCAGATCCATGGTCTGCAGCCACGCTTCCAAGCAGTTGACGACGTTGTGCTGCTGATTCGAGATGATCTTCAGGATCTCAGCAGCCTGCGGCCATTGCGGGATTCCGCTACCGTCCCATGGAATGTCCAACGGAGCCGACCCGGCGAAGACCAACGACAAATGCGTTTCGTTCGTTTCCACCGGGCGCACGGGGGTCGGCTCTGCGTAATCATCGGTCGCGTAGTTCCAGACCACACGATCCTGCCGGCACCAGCTGTGACGCAGCAAGACCTTTTTGCTTGTCAGCCCCTGCTCTAGCTGCGCGACCAGATCCGCGTAGGGAATACCGGAGCCGTCCGACGTTCCTTCGGGCGCATAGACCACCAGAACCACCCCTTGGATATGGGGCATTCGTTCTAGCAGGCTCAGCAGCTGCGCGGTCCACGTCCCGCGCTCCGCCGCGGTGTTTTCCTCGGGCAGATCAACTCGCAAGGTCGCTTCCAGATGGTCCTCGTCTATCAGCATCAGCACGGCCGAATTCTGAGGATAGAAACCTAGGGCATGGGGCACATACGCCAAGATGTCCTCGCAACTGGACAGCGAGAGAGGGTGGCGTTCCGGTGTAGTTGTCATGGCTCCACGGTGCAACGCTGCGCTAGGCGCATGAGGTCAGAGGCTGCGAGCTGTGGAGAACCTTTCGGATCGCCCCGGTGCGGGCTTACTGCTCGGCGAGGAAGCGGCGCGCCTTGCGGCGTTCAACGACCATGAACACCATACCGAGCAATGCCATGGCGAACTGGACTGACAGGGCCACGCGGAAGGCCTGAAGATTGTAGAGCTCGCCCACCGAGCCGTTGGCCTTATACAGCATGTCCATGATGAATCCGATGACGTAGATCGTGACAAAGGCACCTATGAACCCGCCGGTGTTCACCAGGCCGGTGGCCGTTCCCAGCACCTGCGGCGGGTTGAACGTTCGGGCGAAGTCGAAGCCGATTACGGAGGCCGGGCCACCGGCGGCAATGGCGATCATCAATAGCACCAGAATCCATAGCGGGGCCTGCCCTGGCCAGAATAGGACGACTGCCCACATCACCAGGATTGAGCCGACAATGCCCAGGGCAAAGTTGGAACGCTGGCTGGCATGGCGCGAGGTCAGGGCGCCGAGGATCGGTCCCACCACGATGGAAACGACAACGAACACCGCCATCAAGCCCGATGCCAGCGCACCGTCTATGCCTTGGCCTTCGACAAGGAAAGGATAGCCCCAGGTCATCATGAAGGTGTTGATCATGAATGCCGTGGAGAAGTGGGTCCAGAACCCCAAACGGGTTCCTGGCTGTTTCCAGGCCCGGGCGATCCGCGAGCCGGTCTCCTGCTCCCCCTGGCCGGACCCTTCCCAGGTCCTGCCATTGCGCACGAAAGCGATCGTGGTGATGAAGGTGGCAAAAGCGAAACCGGACATGACCGAGAACGCCGCGGACCAGCCGACGCCCAGCAAGATCATATGGAAAGGAAAGAGGCTGATGAGCTGGCCGAGCTGGCCGAAGGTACCGGTGAGCTGGGTCAGCACCGGGATTCGCGAGCCGGAGAACCATAGGGGCAACAGCTTGAGCACCGATACGAAGACCATCGCATCGCCCATGCCAACCATGACGCGCCCGGCCAACCCCATGGGGACGTTGACTGAAATCGCAAGAAACGCTTGGCCTGCGGCCATCAGCAGGGCGCCGCAGGTAATCAGGATGCGCGGACCGAATTTATCCAGCAGCAGCCCTACGGGCACCTGCGCGCCGGCATAGACAACCAGCTGCACGACGGAGAAGGTCGCCAAAATCTGCGCGCTGGCATCAAATCGTTCGGTGGCTTGGATGCCAGCGACGCCGAAGCTGGTGCGCTGCGAAATTGCAGAAATGTAGGCAAGAATTGCGAAGCCGAAGACAACCCACGACTTTGGTGAATTCAGATGGGCCTGGCTCACTGGTCGTGATCACCTGGCAACGGTTCGATGTGACCGTTTTTCAACCAATCTTCAGTGTTCTCAATGGCCGCAAGGAAATGCTCGGCGCTGGCGCCCAATTCCTCGGCATCCGCCATCTGCTCGTCTTCATCCAGCAACAGCGAGCGCGGTTCATGCTCTTTGGCATGCGCATCGAACCGTTCTTCGAATCCGTCGACCATTTGGCGAACATCGCTATTGGTTTCAAGCTGTTCGGCTAGCTGCTGGTCGACCAGTCGACCTGCCTCACGCAGCTTGTCCGTTGGCAAAGCCAGCTTCAGTGCCGCTCCTACGTATTCCAGCGGCGCAACGGCAACGGCCGGGTACTCGGATTCGGCGAGGTAGTGCGGGGTGTGCAGGGAGTATCCCACGACATCACGGCCAGCTTCGCTCAGGCGAATTTCGAGCAGCGAGGCCAGACCTGCTGGCGATTCCACCGTAGGGCTCCACGTCGAGATGTTCTCGATCAGATCCTTGCGGTTTCCATGTGCGGTAACGCCTACCGGGCGGGTATGCGGCACCGGCATCGGCAACGATGCGGTCCCCACAACCAGCGATACGTTGAAGGCTTCAATGAAGGAATGCAGTTCCGCGATCACGCGTTCCCACTTCAAGTCGGGTTCTACACCGGTGAGGAACCAGAACTTGCGGTCCATCTCATCGGTCATCAGGTAGATCTCCATGCGTGGAGCCTGGTATCCAGCGAAGTGGTCACCCAGGAAAGAGACCCGCGGGCGCTGGGAGGTGTAGGCGATCAGCTCATCGGCGTCGAAAGTGGCGAAGAGCTCCGAGTCGAGGCGTCCGAAAAGCTCGTTGGAGACCTGCGAATGGTTATGCCCGGCATCGCTGATACTCTTCAGCGAGACGAACATGCCAAGACCTTGAAGGCGCGAGTCATCCAAGTCGTCTGCGACCAGCGTCATCAACGATTCCTTGGACATTTTCTCCTCATTCAGGGTCGGCATCCGGCAAAGCGGGAGCGGCAACCATCGGCTGGGACTGCACCTCAAGTACAGATCAATGGTCCATCTTATCGCTACTTGGCTTTCGCTCGCTGTGAAGTAACGCACGATGACGCGGAACCTCGGATAACCTTGGGGTAGGAGACGCACAGCCCGCCGGCATGACCTGTTCCGGAAAACCATAGGGGCTGTCGCGACCTTAGACCCTACAAAGGCATAGAAGGAATGATTTTGTGATCAACTCCAGTGATCTCACTTTGAGCGCCATTGGCGCCGACATCAAGCGCAAGAGCGCTGACACCCTCATCCTGGGTGTACTCAAGAACGGCGAAAAGGTGTCCATCGCGGCATCCCCATTCACCGCCGAAACCACCACTTCCCTGGAGCAGTCGCTTTCAGCTTTGGGCGTTGCCGGGAAGGCCGACGAAATCACCGCGCTGCCAGGCGTAGACGGTGCCAAGACCAAGACCTTGCAGTTCATCGGCCTGGGCGTTGACGAGCTAGCTGATCTGACCGAGGAGAAGCTGCGCCGTGCCGCCGGTTCGGCTGCCCGCCAGCTGAGCAACGCCAAGAGCGCCATTTTCGCCCTGCCTGCTGACAGCGTGGAGCGCGTGGCCGCCATCGCAGAAGGCATCGCGCTGGGCAGCTACCGCTACGAGAACCACCGTTCGAAGAAGAGCGAGAAGCCGGTACTGGCCGAAGCCCAGATCGTCACCTCGGTAGCGACGTCCAAGGACCTGCCAGCAGTACTCAAGCGCGCTGCCATCCTGGGCCGCGCAGTACGGGGCACCCGCGATCTGATCAACGCCCCAGCCAACGTGCTGTACCCGGAGTCCTTCGCCGCAGCAGTGAAGGACCACTCCAAGTCCCTGCCGCTGAAGGTCACCATTTTCGACGAGAAGCGCCTTGCCAAGGACGGCTTCGGCGGCCTGATCGGTGTTGGCGGCGGTTCGGTTCGCCAGCCGCGCATGGTCAAGATCGAATACGCGCCGTCGAAGGCCGCCAAGCACATCGCCTTGATCGGCAAGGGCATTACCTTCGACACCGGTGGCACCTCGCTGAAGCCTGCTGCCGGCATGCACGCCATGAAGTCCGACATGTCCGGTGCCGCCGCGGTTTTCCAGACCGTTGCCGCAGTCGCCGAGCTTGGCCTGAATGTCAAGGTCACTGCCTGGCTGTGCCTGGCAGAAAACATGCCTGGCGGCGCCTCGACCCGTCCGGGCGATGTGCTGACCATGTTCGGCGGCAAGACCGTTGAAGTGCTCAATACCGACGCCGAAGGCCGCTTGGTCATGGCCGATGGCCTGGCAGCTGCCAGCTTGGAGAAGCCGGATGTCATGATCGACATCGCTACGCTGACCGGCGCCCAGATGCTGGCCCTGGGCCTGCGCACCGCAGGTGTCATGGGCGACAAGCAGGGCGCCAGCGACTTGGTTGCCGTCTCGGACAAGGTGGGCGAATTGGCTTGGGCCATGCCGCTTCCGGAGGAGCTGCGCCCGTCCATCGAGTCGCAGGTTGCCGATCTGGCGAACATCGGTGAGCGCATGGGCGGCATGATGACTGCCGCCGTGTTCCTCGAAGAGTTTGTCGGTGAAGTGGACGGCAAGAAGATCCCTTGGGCCCACATCGACTTCGCTGGTCCTGCGTTCAACGAAGGCAGCGCCTGGGGCTACACTCCGAAGAACGGCACCGGCTCCCAGGTACGCACCCTGGTTGCCTACGCAGAGCAGCTCGCTGCAGCAAACTAGCCGCAGCAACGCAGGACTAATGGCAGTTCCTGTGTCCTGGAACTCATCCCGGTATCGCCAGAACTATCTGCACGATGCCGGGATGAGTTTAAAAATAAGAGACATACCTGACTTTTAATGCCCCGAAGGTGACTGCAACCATTGGACGGTACTAAGGTAAGTTTTGAAACATCACCGTGGATTAATGGTGCGCGCCCGCATGTGTCACGCTCCAGGAAGTCCACACCCGATCCCCTGGTCGGCCTAAGCCGGCCTCACTAAGCGAATACGAGGGAGCGTTCACGTGGCCGATTCGGCAGCAACGCAAGAATTTGATGTCCTCATCCTCGGCGGCGGATCCGCTGGATACTCGGCAGCATTGCGCGCCATCCAGCTGGGCTACACCGTTGGATTGATCGAGAAGGAAAAGCTGGGCGGCACCTGCCTGCACACCGGCTGCATCCCAACCAAGGCTTACCTGCACGCAGCAGAGCTGGCCGAGAACGCTCGCGAGGGTGCCAAGTTCGGCATCAACTCCTCGCTGGAGTCGATCGACCTGGCTGGCGTGCGCAAGTACAAGGAAGACATTGTTGCTGGAAAGCACAAGGGTCTCCAGGGCTTGCTGAAGATGAAGAAGGTCAACGTTATCACCGGTAACGGCCGACTGGTCTCCCAGGATTCCATCGATGTTGATGGCACCGTCTACAAGGGCAAGTACATCATCCTGGCTACCGGCTCCACCTCCAAGACCATGGGTCTGGAAATCGGCGGCCGCGTACTGACCAGCACCGAAGCACTGAACATGGAAGACCTGCCAAAGAGCGCCATCGTGCTCGGCGGCGGCGTCATCGGTGTCGAGTTCGCTTCCGTATGGAAGTCTTTCGGCGTCGACGTCACCATCGTCGAGGGCCTGCCTTCGCTGGTTCCGAACGAGGACCCAGCCATCATCAAGAACCTGGAGCGCGCTTTCAAGAAGCGCGGCATCAAGTTCAACACCGGCGTCTTCTTCGAGAAGGTCGAGCAGGATGCTAACGGTGCCAAGGTCTCCCTGGCTGACGGCAAGGTCCTGGAAGCAGAGATCGTTCTGGTTGCAGTGGGTCGCGGTCCGGTAACCGAGGGCCTCGGCTTCGAAGAGCAGGGCATCACCATTGACCGCGGCTTCGTGATCACCGATGAGCGCCTGCACACCGGCGTTGGCAACATCTACGCAATCGGCGACATCGTTCCAGGCGTACAGCTTGCACACCGCGGTTACCAGCATGGCCGCTTCGTAGCCGAGGAAATCCACGGCATGAAGCCAACCATCGTCGAGGACATCAACATCCCGAAGGTGACTTTCTGCGAGCCAGAGATCGCTTCCGTGGGCTACTCCGAGCCGAAGGCCAAGGAGAAGTTCGGTGCCGACCAGATTGAAACCACCGAGTACAACTTGGCTGGCAATGGCAAGTCCTCGATCCTGGGCACCAGCGGCATCATCAAGATGGTTCGCGTCAAGAACGGCCCAATCGTTGGCGTTCACGGCATCGGCGGCCGCATTGGCGAGCAGATCGGTGAAGCCCAGCTGATCGTGAACTGGGAAGCTTACCCAGAGGACGTATCGCAGCTGATCCACGCACACCCAACCCAGAACGAGTCCCTGGGCGAAGCCGCAATGGCTTTGGCCGGCGCCCCGCTGCACGGTTAATCACGCTTTGGTCATACAGGCAGCGCGTTAGTTCAACGCGCTGCCTGTATGCACTAGGCTCGGAGGCAACGCCTCCCACCACTTTTCAAGCTTTATAAAACAAGGAGATACGGGACGATGTCTGAAACCGTAAACCTACCCGCACTGGGTGAAAGCGTTACCGAAGGTACGGTAACCCGCTGGCTGAAGCAGGTCGGCGACCGTGTAGAGGTAGACGAGCCGTTGGTGGAAGTTTCCACCGACAAGGTTGACACTGAAGTTCCTTCGCCGGTTGCCGGCATCATCGAGGAAATCTTCGTAGCCGAAGACGAGGACGCTGAAGTTGGCGCCCCACTGGTTCGCATTGGCGATGGCTCCGGCGCTGGCGAAGCTGCACCAGCAGCTCCGGCCGCTGAAGAAGCACCTGCCGAACCAGCCGCTGAAGAAGCACCAGCAGCACCTGCAGCCGAAGAAGCTCCAGCAGCTGCACCAGCCGCCGGCGCTGCTTCAGGCACCGAAGTGACCCTTCCAGCTCTGGGCGAGTCGGTTACCGAAGGTACCGTCACCCGCTGGCTGAAGGAAGTTGGCGAGGAAGTCTCCGTCGACGAGCCACTGCTTGAGGTTTCCACCGACAAGGTTGACACCGAAGTTCCTTCCCCCGTTGCAGGTACCCTGCTGGAAATTCGCGTTCCAGAAGATGAGACCGCTGAAGTTGGCGCTGTTCTGGCTGTTATCGGTGCAGCTGGCGCTGCTCCAGCTGCCGCCCCAGCCAAGGAAGAAGCACCAGCTGCTGCTCCGGCTCCTGCAAAGGAAGAGGCTCCGGCCGCTCCGGCTCCCGCTAAGGAAGAGGCACCTGCCGCTCCGGCCGCTCCCGCTCCTGCAAAGGAAGAGGCACCGGCTGCTGAGGCAACCAATGAGTCCGGCTACGTCACCCCACTGGTCCGCCGCTTGGCTAACCAGCACAGCATCGACATTGCTTCGGTGAAGGGTACCGGCGTTGGCGGTCGCATCCGCAAGCAGGATGTCTTGGACGCTGTTGCCGCCCAGGAAGCTGCTGCACCAGCTGCCGCCCCTGCTCCTGCCGCCGCGAAGCCAGCTGCTCCTGCAGTTGAGGTTTCCTCGCTGCGCGGCACCGAGGAGAAGGCTCCACGTATCCGCCAGGTCATCGCTCGCCGCATGCGCGAATCCCTGGACGTATCGACTCAGCTGACCCAGGTCCACGAGATCGATATGACCCGCATCGTGAAGCTGCGTGCTTCGGCAAAGGCCAACTTCAAGGCCACCAACGGCGTGAACCTCACTTACTTGCCATTCATCGCCAAGGCTGTTGCCGAGGGCCTGAAGGCACACCCTAAGTTGAACGCCGAGTACAACGAAGAGACCCAGAAGATCACCTACCACAATGCCGAGCACTTGGCATTCGCAGTCGACACCGACAAGGGCCTGCTGGTTCCTGTTGTATCGAACGCTGGCGATCTGAACCTGGCTGGCATGGCTTCGCGTATCGCTGATGTTGCTGCACGCACCCGCAGCAACAAGATCGGTCCGGATGAACTCTCCGGTGGTACCTTCTCGATCACCAACATCGGTTCGGTTGGCGCACTGTTCGACACCCCGATCATCAACCAGCCACAGGTAGCCATCCTGGGCACCGGTGCGATCGTGAAGCGTCCAATGGTCGTTACCGACGCAGAGGGCAACGATTCGATTGCCATCCGCCACATGATGTACCTGTGCCTGACCTACGATCACCGTCTGGTAGACGGTGCCGATGCAGGCCGCTTCCTGCAGACCGTCAAGGCTCGCCTTGAAGGCGGCGCTTTCGAAGGCGAACTGGGACTGTAAAGATCCAGCTTTCGCTTTCGCAGCCTAGGTAGATAATCGCCCCTGTCGTTGATCCGACAGGGGCGATTCTGCGTTTTCTACGATCAGTCGAAAATAGATTAGGCTAGTATCATGACTATTCTTCTTTCAATCCTGATTTTCGTGCATATCTTGGGTGCAGCAGCTATCTTCGGCGGCTGGCTTGCTAATTTCAAGACTCCAACCGTCTCCGTATGGCAGTGGTATGGCGCTATCGTTCAGGTCGTAACGGGTCTGGCCATGGTCGGTATTCTCGAGGCTGGCGACGGTTCGCCAAACCACATGAAGATTGGAATCAAGTCGCTGATTGCAATCATTATCTTGGTGGCAGCGTTCCTTGGCCGGAAGAAGATGAAGAACGGCGAGGAAGTTCCTACGGGGATCGCTCACGCCGTGGGTGGCATGGCCTTGATCAACATCGCCATCGCGGTACTCTGGAACTAATCAGCATTAGCATTGACGGCGGGAGCCGCAACCATCAGCTTGGAGCAAGCTGTGGTTGCACCTCCCGCCGTTTCGCTTTTAACGGCGCAATACCTTGCCAATTTTCCAGCGCTCGTCTTCCAGCACTAGTTCCACTTCGATGCGTTGCGGCTGCGCGGTCTGGACGGCGTGAACCGTGGCTCCGCGGGCATCCACGTAGCGGTATTCCTCTTGGGTAGAAGTGGCAGCAAGAATGACAGAGTCCCCCTGCCCACGCGCCGATACTGTGACGTCCGTGAGTCTCGTGCGCAATCCCGCAAATTCCAAACCCATTTTCCGAAGCTGATCGATTGTTTCGAGATCTCGTTGCAGCTGCTCCGCTCCTGAAGTGTAGAGCCCCTTGAGCTTCTCCCCCGCCAGCTGCCCCATCGCTTCATCGCGCTCTCTTGAAAGCGCGAGGAATGCAGAGATCACGGTGTCCCGATTCAAGGCACAAGCTGGAACGTGCGCCCCGTCTTCAATTCTGCAGCTTTGCTCTGCTGACGGTACTGCCGTAGCCGCAGTCGTTTCGGTGGCCACAGCCGCACGGAAATGATTGACGCCCACGAGGCTCCCGATAATAACCAAGGAGCCCAGTGCTGCGGCACCGGCCAATTTCACGGCCCCGGGGGTCCGGCGCAATCGATGGCTATGCCAGGAGTCATCGCGGCTGGGGCTTCGCTGCCTGCTTGCGGTATCGGCCTGGCGCTTGAATCGCTTGTGCGCAGCATTCTGTTCCGCGGATGGATGGATGGTCTCCATCAGATGAGTAGCTTCTGGAGCTACATGCCCTTCCCAGCTGATGGGCTCTGCCGGACAGCTTGCGAACAACGTTCGAGCAAACTGATCTGCGGTCGGTCGTGCTTGCGGATCTGGATTCAGCGAATCGATCAACAGTTCATGAATGATCGAAGGGATTCCGGGGAACATCACGCTTGCCGGTGGACGCATCAGTTCCTCTTCGGGAATCCGTCCGGATAGGAGAAACCACAAGCAGGCGCCCAGCGAAAACACGTCCTGCTCTCCAACTTGGCTTTCCCGTACCCCGGCCTGCATTTCAGGGGCCATGAATCCTGGCGTACCGGAGCCGGTGAGCGCCTGCCGTGCTGAAGCTGATTCCTGGAAGTCAATGATCTTCGGCATTCCCTTGGCAGTGAGCAATATATTGGCCGGCGATAAGTCTCCATGGCGTTGGCCCTGCGCATGCATCACCGAAAGAGTCTGCGCGATGGGTGCCAGCGCGGTCACGCACTCCCCCAGGCCAAAGGCGCTTCGACTTGCCACAAGATCAGCCACGCTGCCACCGGGGCAATATTCCATAGCCAGCCCCTCGCCCAATTGTGTCGACAGGGTTCCGTAGAAATCAACGACATATTTCCTTGACTGCTTTACCTGCTCTTGGCGAAGCGAAGTGATGTTTTCCATAGTCAGGCTAAGTTTTAGCGTGAGGTACAACTGGTCGCTTTCCCTCCGGATCAGCCAAACTTTACACGGTGACTTGGAACTTAGCGGCCTTACCGTGACATGCCCGGGGCTTGTCGGCCACGCTAGAACATTCGTAGAATCATCCATGACTCCGTTGTAACCCAGAATCGTATATTGCAAGCTGGATATCCACAGATGGGTTCGACGGCTCTGAATTAGCGACCGATCGTTCAAGAGCGTAGGCTAGCCGTCATGGCGATCGAATTCGAACGAGTCGGACTAGGCTCAAAATTTGTGCCCTACATGGAAGCTTGGGATTACCAAATCCAACTGCATGATGCGGTAGCCGCGGACACGCAAACCCCAAAAGTCCTGTTCCTGGAGCACGAAGCGGTTTACACCGCAGGCAAGCGAACTGAACCTGAAGATCTCCCGATGGACGGGACCCCCGTGGTGGATGTGGATCGCGGTGGAAAGTTGACCTGGCATGGCCCGGGACAGCTCATTGGCTACCCCATCGTCAAGCTACGCAAGATCAGCGCAATCCGACTTTACGTGGAGACCTTGGAAGAAGCCCTGATTAACGTGGTCAGCGAGCTAGGCATTCCGACGGCCCAGATCAAGGGCCGCTCCGGGGTCTGGGTACCGGGCAAAGATGGCGCTCAGGACCGCAAAATCGCAGCCATTGGAATCCGCATCAACCACGGTGTCACCATGCACGGTTTCGCATTGAACTGCTCTAACGCGCTTTCCGCCTACGAACAGATCATCCCCTGCGGCATCTCCGATGCAGGTGTCACCACCATTTCCGAAGAACTCGGCCGTACCGTCACCCCCGAAGACGTCGTTGACCGCGTACAAACCGAAATAGAGCGTCTGCTCACCCCTCAAGTCGTCTAGACAGTCACGCCCTCACCAAAGAAAGAGCTGTTTAATGAGCGTCGAACCAGAAGGCCGCCGTATGCTGCGCGTAGAAAAGCGCAACGCTGCCGTACCTGTGGAGCGTAAGCCAGAATGGATCAAGGCCAAGTTGAGCATTGGCCCTGAATACGTTGGCCTGAAAAATCTCGTACAGAGCGAAGGCTTGCATACGGTCTGCGAAGAAGCAGGCTGCCCGAACATCTTCGAGTGCTGGGAAGACCGCGAGGCTTCCTTCCTGATCGGCGGTTCAGAGTGCACCCGCCGTTGCGACTTCTGCCAGATCGCCACCGGCAAGCCCTTGGCAATTGACCGCTCAGAGCCATTCAAGGTCGCCATGAGCGTGAAGAAGATGGATCTGCGCTACGCCACCGTAACCGGCGTCGCCCGTGATGACCTCGAAGACGAGGGCACCTGGCTGTATGCCGAGACTGTGCGGCAGATCCACAAGATGAATCCAAGCACCGGCGTAGAGCTGCTGATCCCCGATTTCAGCGGCAAGCCGGAGAACCTGGATACCATCTGCGATTCGGAGCCAGAAGTCTACGCCCACAACGTAGAGACTGTGCCTCGCCTGTTCAAGCGCATCCGCCCGGCTTTCCGTTACGAGCGTTCCATGGATGTGATCACCCATGGCCGCAAGCGTGGCTTGATCACCAAGTCCAACCTGATTCTGGGTATGGGCGAAACTCGAGAAGAAATTTCCGAGGCCATGCGTGATCTCCATGAGGCAGGCTGCGATCTGCTGACTTTGACCCAGTACCTGCGCCCAACCGACCTGCATCTGCCAGTCGACCGCTGGGTCACCCCGCAGGAGTTCCTGGAGCTTCAGCAAGAAGCCGAAGAACTCGGCTTTGCCGGAGTCATGGCGGGGCCACTGGTCCGTTCTTCCTACCGCGCTGGCCGCCTGTGGGCCGGCGCCATGCGCAAGAAGGGCCGCGAAATCCCAGAGGCATTGGCACATATCGAGTCCTCGGGCAACACGCGCCAGGAAGCAGCTTCGCTAATCAAGTAGCTCGGTCCAGTGGACCCCACGGCTAAGGCCCCGGAACTCCTGATGGAATCCATCGAGGGTTCCGGGGCTTTCCCACTGCCCGTCCATGGGCATCCAGCTGAAAATGCCGTGTTCGATCCGGCTCGGCTTAGAACTATCAACTTCATCGCGTAGAATTAAGGCACTATGGCCAAAAACTCCGACAACGACGCAGCCGCGCCTAAGCGTGGCTTGTTTTCGCGTAAACCAAAAGCTGAGAAGAAGAACAAAGAACCGGGCCGCCTGAAGCAAATTGGCCAGGTCTTCCAGATGACTCGCCGCAATGACCCGATGGTCGTGTGGTGGATGGCATTGGCAGCCTTGGCCGTCATTGCTGTCTGCTTGGTCATCGGCTTCTTGATCAAAAACTGGATCACGATGTTGATCATCGCAATCCCGCTGGCGCTCCTTGCTGCAATGTTCGTGATGTCCCGCCGCGCAGAGAAAGCTGCGTTCTCGCAGCTTGAGGGCCGCCCCGGCGCTGCCGGCGCCGCCATGAGTGTGCTGCGTCGCGGCTGGATCCTGAAGCAGGAACCAGTTGCCTACAACCGCCACCAGGATCTGGTGTTCCTCGGTATCGGTCGCCCGGGCATCGTCCTGGTCACTGAGGGACCAAAGAGCCGGGTTCGTGAGCTTGCCTCTTCCGAGCGCAAGCGCATCGCCCGCGTTCTGCCGAACGTTCCCGTGCACATCATCAACGCTGGTTCCGAAGAAGGCCAGACTCCGTTGGCTGAAGTCGGCAAGGCAATGAAGAAGCTTCCAAAGTCGATTACGAAGCTGGAAGTCAGCGCAATCGACAAGCGCTTGAGCACGTTGACCGCGAATCGTCTGCCTATCCCCAAGGGCGTAGACCCGAACCGCGTCCGTCCAAACCGCCGCGCTACGCGCGGACGCTAAAGACAACTACTAAAGAAGCCGCAACTGGAATTTCTAGTTGCGGCTTCTTTCTTGCTGTCCGGATCTATTGCTAGGAGATATTCACCAGGATGGTCTTGGGCAAACGATCATGCAGTCCACGCTGGTCCTTGTCGGTGACGAAGGCCGGAATAGCCAGGCAAAGCAGCAAGGAACGAATCAGGCCTTGGAACGGCTTGATTGCGGTTCCATCCAGCGACTGCACCTGCATTCCAAAGGTACGGTGCCCGATCGTGTGCCCGGTGAACCCGACACCGATGATCTGCCCGGCGCAGAACAGGCTCAATGTTGCCAGATCGTGGCTGTCAAACAGCCACCAGCTCAGCAGCATCGAGAGCCCCCAGTCCAAGAGCAGTGCACCGACCCGTCGCGGGAATCTGGCAATGGAGCCGGGGCCCTTCTCGGGGCGCCCCATATCCTGCCCGGGCCATTGTTGCGTATTATGCTGCGGCGGCCCTTCAAGCCACGAGCTGAAGTCTTTTCTTTCCACCAATACAGTCTAACCAGCGATTCTGTGCGCCAGTTAGAACGCGATAACCAGGTAGCAAGTATCCAAGTCAGATTGTTACAGCAGGCAATCAGCGCAGATCAGCGCGATACGACACGCCCGGATTCTCCGCTTGTAACAGGTTGGAAACAATAGAGACACCATTCAGAAATGGATTATAGGTAAGCTTGATACGTAAGCAAGAGGACCAGCCGGATCATTCCGGCTACCGGTTCCGTTTACCAAACCTTATATCTCACCAGGGAGTCACCTGCACATGTTTACCAGTCCAGAAGAAGTCTTGGCATATATTGCCGAAGAGGACATCAAGTTCGTCGATATCCGTTTCACCGACCTACCAGGTGTACAGCAGCACTTCAACGTGCCTGCCAAGTCCGTGGATGCCGACTTCTTCGTCAACGGCCAGCTCTTTGATGGTTCTTCCATCCGCGGCTTCGCCGGCATCTCTGATTCCGACATGCAGCTGATCCCGGACGTCACCACCGGCTTCATCGATCCCTTCCGCCTGGAAAAGACCCTGGCCTTCAACTTCTCGATCATCAACCCACGCACCGGTGAGCCGTACCACCGCGACCCACGTGGCGTTGCGGAACGTGCCGAGGCATACCTGGAATCGACCGGTATCGCTGACACCGCGTTCTTCGCCCCAGAAGCAGAATTCTTCATCTTCGAAGACGTTCGCTACGAATCCAAGCCACAGGGCGCGTTCTACTCGATCGATTCCGACGAGGCACCTTGGAACACCGGCCGCAAGGAAGAAGGCGGCAACCAGGGTTACAAGACCCCGTACAAGGGCGGCTACTTCCCAGTTGCACCGACTGACAAGCAGGCTGACCTGCGCGACGCGATCTGCGTCGAGCTGGACAAGGCTGGCCTTGAGGTTGAACGCAGCCACCACGAGGTGGGCGCTGCCGGCCAGGCAGAAATCAACTACAAGTTCAACACCATGGTTCACTCCGCTGATGAACTGATGCTCTTCAAGTACATCGTGAAGAACGTCGCTGACGCGTGGGGCAAGTCCGCAACCTTCATGCCAAAGCCAGTCTTCGGCGACAACGGCTCGGGCATGCACGTGCACCAGTCGCTGTGGGCCAACGGCGAACCGCTGTTCTACGATGAAAAGGGCTACGCTGGCCTGTCCGATACCGCACGCTGGTACATCGGCGGCCTGCTGAAGCACGCAGACGCCGTGCTCGCGTTCACCAACCCAACCGTGAACTCCTACCGCCGCCTGGTCAAGGGCTACGAAGCTCCAGTGAACATGGTTTACTCGCAGGGCAACCGCTCTGCCGGTATCCGTATCCCGATCACCGGTTCGAACCCTAAGGCGAAGCGCATCGAGTTCCGCGCTCCGGATGCTTCCTCGAACCCATACCTGGCGTTCGCAGCCCAGCTGATGGCTGGCCTGGACGGCATCAAGAACCGCATTGAACCTGCAGAGCCAATCGACAAGGACCTCTACGAGCTTCCTGCCGAAGAGGCCAAGGAAATCCAGCGCGCACCTGAAAGCCTCGAAGAGGCGCTCAAGGCCCTGGAAGCTGATCACGAGTTCCTGCTCGAAGGCGGCGTCTTCACCGAGGACCTGATCCAGACTTGGGTCGAGTACAAGCGTGAAAACGAAATCAAGCCATTGAGCCTGCGCCCGAACCCATACGAGTTCGAGCTCTACTACGGTTGCTAGCTAGATGACGGGGATCAAGCCCGTTTAGTCCGCAGAGAGTCCGCACGATTCGCCAAAGCACCAGCTACGGCGGAACGTGTGGACTCTTTTGCGTCCTCCATCAAATGACCGTAAACATCAAGAGTCGTCTTGGCCGACGCGTGACGCATGGCAGATTGAACCTTCTTGATATCCTCACCGGATGCAATCAAGAACGACGCAAAGAAGTGTCGCAAATCGTGGATCCGGAAATTCTCAGGTAACCCTTCAACAGTGGCCCGAGCAGTCCTGAACCTGGCTTCAATCGTGTAGGGGGCAGCAGGACGGCCATTTTCCAGCGTCACAAACGTTTCACTCCCCCACTTCGCCGGGTTCTTATTCAGTTCGAAAGCTAGATCACGCGGGATCGGGATTGGGTTCTTCGATTCTTCCGTCTTAAGCGGCACACCTGGATACTGGATCGCCGGTGTAATGAAACCTCGCAGCGAGTCAACATCTTGCAACCGTAGCGCTGAAATCTCAGCCACACGCAAACCTGCGAAGGCGCCTAACAGGATGACGTTCTTCATGCCGTCTGGCATCGCGTCGTAGAGTGCCCAGACTTGAGCCTCCGTAGCCACGTATGGCCGTTGCTTGCCCGTAGGCGGCGCGTTCTTACGGCTTATGGGTGTGCGCAACAGGAGACCGTCTTCTACCGCGTCAGAGAGCAGATGAGCCAGCCGGCGATAGAGTGCGTGAATCGTGGAATCGGCCAAACCCTCTTTCTTGAGCGCAGCCAACCAATTCTTGATAGCAGTAGGGCGAATGTCCTTTAGCGGAACATCACCAAAGACGGCATTGATCCGCTTCACATGCGTCTTGGCTTGCTTTACCGAGCCAGGACGATTGACCTCATAGCCTTTCAGCCAGTGCTCAGACCAGACGCGCATTGTCGTCGCTGCATCGGTAGGGCTGATGTAAGCGCCTGTGCGGATTTTTACTGCTTCACCCTCAGCCCAGTTCTGCGCATCAATCTTACGGGCGAATGTCTTGCCCTTCTCCTTGCCGTCAGGATCAACGTAAGTCCCAAGCCAGCCACCCTTGGGGAAAGTCGCAGAAGGCTTACGGCGACGCGCATTCGTGGTGCCAGGAGTGCGGGAAAGTCTATTCGATGCCATGAGTTTCCCAATTAGGCGTTATGTACTTCTTGGCGAGATGTTCCTCCGAGCTCGCCCAGTGCTCCACTCTTTTTTTCTCGCTATCACTGATTTCTTTCATTACGGCGGTAAGTGTAGCGCTACCCAACTTTAGGAATTTTTCAGCCTGCTCCTGCAGCCCCTCGCTATCTTCATATGTGTTGAGGTTCTTAATTCTGCTAGCGATGCTCCTAAGCTCACTTTTTGCAATGTCAAACATTCTCATGTTCTCCAGAATTGCTTGAACGGCAGCGTTTCGTTTTTCGTAATGCTTTGCCCCCTCATGAAGTTCAGCTAGACCATCAGGATACGAAACAAGCCCATATAGAGGCACTTCGAGAATCTCCGCTAGGGCAATTGCTTCTGAAAACTTGAGTGCCCTTCTGCCTTTTTCGACTTCCCAAACTGTTGTTTGAGACCACTTGATCTTATGGTCATCAGTCATTCGAGTTGCCAAGTCAGCTTGGGATATTTCCCCCCGCAAACGAGCTACGTTCGCGCCTACAACCTTATCTATTTCAGCCATAGCAAACACTTTACCGGAAAAGCCAGTTGCACCCAACAGGGAACTACGTTATTCTCAAGTGACCGGGTTATCCGATGACTCGGTATTGGATTTTCAAATGAAGGATGTAGAGATGAGCACTGGCCCATATACCCTCCGATTGATTGAGGAAGCAGCAGAGTTCTGCCGAGTCCCGGTAGCCACCATGCGTTGGTGGCGGCATCAGGGCACCGGTCCCAAGTCCGCCCGCATTGGTGGCCGCGTGATGTACAAGCAAGTTGATCTTGAAGCCTGGATCAACGAACAGTTCGACAAGGCCAGCTAAACAAAACTGCCCTCCACCGCTCAGAGGTTCGCCACTGACGCAGAGACAAAGAAACTTTGGCATGCCAGAAAACAAAGCAACCATTACAGCCAACGAGAAGCGCATCACCGAATACGTTGCCTCGCACGGCAAACAAGCCAGTCGATCAAAGATTCAACGGCTGGCACTCAAATGGCATAAGCGGCAAGAGCTCATCAGCAACGACGAGCTTAGGCGCTTATTCGACCACTCGGACCCGACAGCAAACGCGGCAATCCGAAACGTGATGAAAGAAAACAACGGCCCCGGTGAATTCCCGCCAAGAAATTCGCACCGAAGCCGCCTAACCAACCCACTGAAAAGGGATTGATCCTCATGAACAAGAATACCCGCATCGCCCCAGTAACTCCACCAGCAGGATTTCTCAAAGCTGTCTACCTCGATTGCGCAGACGAATACGGCGATATCCCAGCAGAGTGCCAGCCCTACGGCTCATGCGCTTGTGACCGCGATATCAGCTACCACGGCCCAAACGTCTCAGGAGAAACTTTCGGCGGCGTCACCTCGCAGTGGACACCAGAAAAGGGCATCTTCTTCATCCTGCAAAAGACTGACGGTGAACTGTGGACCCGTGAGCAGCTGGCAGAACTGCCGGCACTCATCGACAGCATCGAACAGAAGATTGACCAAGAGATAGCAGTAGATCTCATGAAGAGCCGGCCAGAGATGCTTCGCGCAACCACCACAGTAAACAAGCTCTGCGACTTCGCTGTAGATAACGGCGTCACCGCTAGCGCAGCGTTCGCCGCCTACCAGGAACTCACCAAAGGCGGTCACCATGCATAAGGCCACCCAGAGCATCGTGCGTAGCGTCTTCTACAGCACAGTCTTCATCATCATGGTTACCGTTCCCCAGGCCATCGCTCAAGCGGTAGGAGCCCCCATTGCGTATTGACCCGCAGGCGCTCATCGAAGGCGTGCACGTAGTAGTGGTGGAAGTCGATAAGCCTGACAGTGTGCACTACCGGCGCAGGACGTTCTTCAACCTCCCAGCAGCACAACGAGCTGTAGACCGCGCTACCGAACGCGGACAGTCCGCAGAGCTAATCCTCTGCAAACTAGTCCCAGCAGGTGACGCCAATGCATGACCGGGACCTGCAACGAGCAGCTTTCATCAGCTCCAACGCCAAAGCCCGTGAAGTCTTCCTAGACGGCTACGAGCGAGGCTACAAAGCAGCCATGGAACACCTCGATGACCAGATCGGCATAACGCTTGTCAGTGACTCCTACCTGAACGACCCGGCAGGCTACCAACGCCGCTTCGCCAAGTCCGCAGCCAACGCAGTAGACGTATACGAAGCACGACAACGCATGGGCACCCACAAAACCGGCCCAGAACCCCACCCGCTGCACCCGCTACGGCTAGTCAGCTAACCAAACTCACTTGAAGGCTCCCAGCAACACGCTGGGGGCCTTCTGCGCACCCACCAGAAAGGGATAACTTGACCATCAGCCCAACCGCAGCAGATCCGCTGGATGAGGTATTCAACTCAGCTTGGCTCACAGCCCAGCAATTCCAGCCGGTCGAATATGTTGTTCCAGGAGTAATCCCGGAAGGTCTGACCATCCTCGTTGCACCCCCAAAAGTTGGCAAGTCATGGATGGTTCTAGGCATAGCCGCAGCCGCCGCATCAGGTGGAAAAGTGTTCGGTGCGATTCAAGTGAAACAACGGCCAGTCCTATACCTCGCACTGGAAGATGGGCCACGACGCTTGCAGTCACGGCTCAAAGTCATCGGAGTTACGACCGGTAATCAGAACCTCATGTTCCTAACCAAACTGGGTGCAAGCGTTGTCGATACCATCTCAACGTTCCTTGAGCGTCACGGCCACAACAAGCCACTGATCATCTTGGACACGCTGGGAAAAGTTCGAGGCACCTACGGGGGCAACGACGCATATGGCAATGACTACTCGCAAATGTCATCGCTCAAGGGCTTGGTGGACGACGTTCCGGGTTCTTCACTGCTAGTTGTCCACCACACCAACAAGGGTGAAAAGTCCGACTTCCTGGATAGCGTCTCAGGTACTCAAGGATTGGCTGGTGCTGCCGACTCGATCTTGGCTATCAAGCGTGAACGCAACACAGACAATTCAACGTTGCACGTCACCAGCCGTGACGCTGCCGAAGGCGAGTATGCGCTCACGTTGACTGATGGGGTCTGGGAGATGGACGGCACGACGCTGCAAGAAGCGGCTAATGCGGTCGTAGCCCGAGAAGCATCAGCCGGTGTTGGCGACGACATGAAGCGAATCATCGAGCAAGTGAATAAGTATCCCGAAGCACGAAACGCTGAGGATATTGCCATTCCGTTAGGCCTGGACAAGAAACTTGTCGGAACCTATTTGGCTCGCGCAGCCGAGGACGGTCGTATTCATCGGCAGTCTCGCGGAATGTATGCGCCAATACCATCGCCGGTAGCAGTTCACCACCCGTAGAAACCGTGTGGAAAGTGTGGAAAGTGGAAAGCAGGTTCAAAACCCAATTCCACTTTCCACACAATCCACACACTTTGAAAGCAACAGGAACAGTCTTGGCCTACTCACCAGCATGGCGACCATCAGCCAGCGCCAAAAAATACAACTGGCTAACCCCAAACGGCGAAACCATCCCCGGTATCGCCCTCATGCACCGGCACAAGGTACTAGCGCACCTCACCCCGGACGAAGCCCGCGCAATGGCAGACAAGCTGCACGACTACGCCGACCAAATGGAGCAAGAACAGTAACCCACACCCCCGAAAAGGCGGTCATTAGCATTCAGCCGATGGCCGCCTTTTCCATACCCGAAAGTTTCCAATGATCGACCCCTACGACCGAAACGCGGTGATCCTACTGCTTCGCCAAGCGGCAGCACATGTAGCAAACGGAATCACCAACAACCAGATCCACTCCGAGCTATGGAAGCTCAGTGACCACCTAGAACAGGAAGACTAACCATGACTAAGTACACCGCTCCGCACCAACTTCCAATCATTGAACCAGAAACAGACTTCATCAAAGAGACAAATGTTGCATCTGCACTGGCCCGAGACATCAACGCTGTCGCAATGGCAGTCAACGCCGCCATCTCCGCTTCGAAGTTCTACCGAGGCGGACTAAGCGGTAGTGACCCCGACGCGAACGGTGTGGGAATATCGCACATTTCCAGCGGTACCGGCGCTCAGGCTCTAGGTCTCCCAGTTAGCCAGCCAGGACTGCTAATCAATGTCCCGTTCGGCGTTCTTGGGACACGAGTCTTTATCACGGCTGAAGAGATCCCCCAAATGTTCGGGCAGAGAAAAACATCTACCGGATGGCGACCATGGGCAGACATGTCTAAGCCGTTCTACCTCGGCGGAGCAGCAACCACAGCAGCCGCGCCAATGAACAACATGGACACTCTACCTACCGGGGCGTTTTCCCTATCAACCCCAGTGGCAGCGGCGGATCTTGGCGTGCCACTAAGCTCTTCGGGTGTAGGTTTTACGATTCGGTTCGGTTCTTTGGACTACGTATTCCAGATTGTGTTCTCCCAGGAAACGCCGTCCAGAATCCTCACGCGCTTCAAATTCTCAGGGGCTTTCTCAGAGTGGTCTGACCCCATCGGGTCACGTATCCCACAGAACCCTAGCGGTTCGGGTAGCGCTGCTTCCGGGATGAAATTGATCCCATGCGCGCTGACTCTAGGGCAGGGTACTACCCTCGCCCCCACGTCGCGCCAGTACCGCATCCCGTTCAAGTTCAACGCCCCGATCAACCGATGGCGGTTGCACATCACCGACCGCAACCCACACAACGGCGAACACGTCGGGGCCGGCATCAACATCAGCAACGTGTACCTGGGCAACCACGCCACGAACGGCAGCTTCACCGCTACACCAACACGTATCGGAGGAGGAATCCTGCTGGACGCGCTACCAGACGGGGAATGGATGTCGGCGTGGCGCACCGAATCACTGGGTGACAACGTGGAGAAGATCCTCTCCTACGACTACACCTCGACGGCAGCACCATTCGCCGGAGTAGGTGGGGCGTACAACACGAGTAACTTGGATTCGGCTGCGGTGCAGTTCCTCAACGGTGATTCCACACCGTTGAAAACTGCTGCCTTCGACATTTGGTTCGAAGTGGAAACCTATGCGACCACTCCTGTGATTGCGGCGTTCGGTGATTCCCTGTCGTCCGGTGCGCAGGCGACACTTCCTTGTCATGAAAGCGTGGTTTCACTCCTGGCCCGACGCGAAAAAGCTTTGCCAGTTCACTTCGCAGTGTCCGGCAACGCAATGCAAGACTGGGCAGCAGATGCCAGCTCATACAAGTGGACCCGCTGGGAGCATCTGGGGCGCGCAGACGTTGTGTTGTGGGCAATGGGGCACAACGATGTTTACCGTGGCCGCTCATTCAGCCAGATGCGGGCCGACTTCGACATTTGCTACCCGCTGATCATCAGCAGGGTTGCCCCTGTCGTAGTGGGCGCAACGGTTACTACCCGCAACGAACCAAGCAATCCGGCGATGCACGAAGTGAGAGACCAGTGGAACACGTGGATGCTCGCACAAGCTGATTCACCGTTGGCTGACGGTCGGGTACGCGACGTATTCGATTTCGCGGCCGCTATCAACAACGGCGACTTGCTCAAACCCCAGTACGACTCCGGCGACAACCTACACCTAAACACAGCCGGGTATGTAGCCGAGGTGGCGACGATCAACCATCGCATCACCACCCCGCCTGTCGTCTACGCCTTGTAGCTCAGGCGGTACGCACTGGGCGAATACCCCTATTCCCCCTTATGGCGGTCATCAGTATTCAGCCGATGGCCGCCATTCGCATATCCGAAAGAACTCTCATGACCTACACCTACAGCGACCGACAACTACGCGAATGGCCCGACGCATCACAAGCAGCCCACTACTGGGAAAAAGCCAACAACGCAGAACAGAACGCCGCCTACTGGAAAGCACGCGCCGAATCAGCAGAGCGACGCATGCTCGAACACCACTGCGAAGGAGAACAGTAAATGCGAGTATATCGCCGGCCATACATTGGCAGGATCTGGGCAGACGACTGGACCGACCTGCACACCGGAGAGGTAACACCCGGAATCAAACTAGGCGGTGCATCAGGAATCGCAGCGCACCTCACCGCCGAAGAAGCGCTGACCCTCGCAGACAAGCTAGTGGACCTCGCAGAGCAGCTCCCACAGGCCACGCAACAGCCACAGGCACGAGCGGAACAACCTTGCAGACCCTCACCGCTCTACAGCACCCAAACGCTCACAGACGCGACAGGCGCACCAGAACCACCACTACCAGCAACCAGCGCAGACTAAGGCGAACCACAACATGACAACCCCACTCGAAGCACTCACCACAGCAGTCAGACTCCAAGCCGAACGCATCGAACAACTCGAACAAGAACTGGCTGAGGAACACCTGCAATACCAGCTATGGAAATTCCGTGCCGTCGAAAACGGACGCAGCACCAAACACTACAAAAAGCTCTACCAAGAGCAGCTCGACCAGAACAACAACAAGTAAGGACTAAACACCATGGCTCCCAAGACCCAGCACATCAACACCGACCACCTACAAGCAATCGAAACCACGCTATTCAGCAGCACCTGGGGAATGCACTCCAAGGGCGCAAAGCTCCACCACATCATCAACGACACGCAACAGCTCGGCATACTCTGGCCAGCCCACGTATCCGAAACAGTCGAAGTAGCCTACAACGCAATCCAACAGGCAAAGCACGCACTGAAAAGCAAGCGCCCAGAACTAACCTGGGACGATCTCCACGCCTCAGACCTGAGCACCCGCATCCGAACAGCAGCCGTAGACGACAGCCTGGAATCCCTATCCCTGAATAAAGTAAGCCAAGAGATCCTTCGCCTCGCCATGAGCCACACAACCCAAGCCATCAGCACCGAAGCACCCAAAGTCCTAGACCAAGTGATCAAGTACGCCAAGGACCGCTCGGAAGACCGCGACCTCATCTCCGTCACCGGAAACCTACCGCCGTTGCTACAGGACAAACTCGGCAAGTGGAAGTACATCAGCCAGGCCCACCAACAGCTCATCAAGCTAATCGACCCCAAGACCTACGGCCGGCTTGAACGAAACTCAGACGCGCACCTACTGCACGAATGGACCGATGAGCAATGGCTCGCACTCCACACCGAACAAGACACCCTCACCGAATACAACAAAAACGTTAACTGGATGAAATGGGCGATCAAAAACAACATCCCAGTCAGTCCAGCAACAAACGCAGCCGAAGTGCACGAACGAACCAAACGCGCCAACGACATCGGAGCAGACTACAACCGCAAGCACCGCCGCACCCGACTCTACTAACCAGCAAAGGGGTGGCGGGGGGACTCAAGCCCGGCTCAACTGCCTCGTCCCGGGCCTGTCGTGGCGTCTCTCTCCCCACCCTCTCGTGCGTTTGTACCTGATTAGTATCTGTATTGAATTGGAGGCCTGTTTTGGGTCAATTTTGTGGTTATCGCGAGGGTGTAGAAGCCCATAGATTGGCGGGTGAGCCGTTGTGTGAGGATTGCCGGCGTAGCGCTGCTAGGCGTGCTCGGAGACGTGCTTATAACGCTTCCCAAGCGCGTCGTGCTGACCCTGACGAGGGTTATTCGTCGTTGGATTCTGCTGATTTGTCGGCAACGTTCCATGAGCACATGACTAGTGGCGGTTTTACTGCTGATTAGACATGATTTAGCCTCCCCAAACCTTTGGGTTTGGGGAGGCTATTCGTGTTTATCTGGCTTCGCTAGATGTGCGAGGCGTTCAAATCATCGTAGAGCGATGGGAGGCAGCGATTTATCAACGGTTGCATATCTGCCGTTGAGTGGCTCAAAGGTAGGTTGAATTGTGTGCCGTTGTCGTAAGTAAGCGCGTATTGTGCACGGTTGGTCAGGTATCGGCCGGCTTCTATGACTGCTGCGCTGCCAAGGATTCTGAGTTCTTTCAAGGTGCGCCGTGGGATCGCTTGGATTACTGGCTGTTGTGCTTCTGATTTGCCATTGAAGTAGAGCACGCGTGTTTCTGTGAAGATTGCGAACTCGATCATGTTTTCGCTTTGGTTTGTGATCTGTTCGGTTACGAGTAATGGCTTTTCATCATTTAATGCGAAGGCAATGCTATTGATGAATATGGCACGTGCCTCGGTGGATAGGTCTTCGTATTCGCTTAGTGATCGACTGAGGTGCCTTTCGCAGAACTGTCGAGTTTCGTTTGCACGTTCTTGCAAGGAGATATTTTCATTCATGTGAAGCACACTACATCTAGACGCGGACAGTTTAGCGGCGGCATCCTTTATTGGGTGTCGCCGCTTCTCTTGTTTAGTCCGCAGGCAGTCCGCAGAAAGTTCGTTTACCCCCGTTTTCGGCCATTATCTACCAACCATGAAAACCCTGGAAATAAGCGGAATTCAGCATCACTCAACTAGTGCCGTACATGGTGTTATAGAACGAGCTCTACTACGGTTGCTAATCAGCTGACGGGGCATCGCCCCGTGTAGTTTGCAGAGGAGTCTGCACAAAGCGCAAGAACTATGTTCTGGCACTTGTGCGGACTCCTCTGTTTAAGCATCAGTGCGGGCCCGCACATGGGCGGCCATCGCGCTCAGGGCAAGTGCCGCCCCGATAACAAGTACTAGTATTCCTGCTTGTCGCTCTTTGCTTCCCAAAGCTCAAATGCCCTGAGCGCACCGGAATCTTCAACCTTGGTAAACGGAATTTTCCGCTCGCTCATGGGAAGCTCAAGCTCCTTGTAAATGAAATCATCATCGAAGCCGATCTTCGCGGCTTCGTCGCGCGTATTCGCGTAGTAGACATGCTCGAAGCGGGACCAATAGATGGCACCCAGGCACATGGGACATGGCTCGCAGCTGGTGTAGAGCTCGCATTGCGACAGATCGAAGGTTCCCAGTGCTTGTCCCGCTGCGCGGATGGCATTGATTTCGGCGTGCGCCGTTGGATCCTGGCTACCCACCACCGAGTTGTAGCCAGCGGAAACGACTTTTCCGTCAAGGACTACCACCGCGCCAAATGGTCCGCTGTCATTGGATTCCAGGGCCAGCAAGGACTGATCAATGGCAGCCTGCAGCATCTTTGGGTCCAGCATTTTCGAAGCTCCCCTGCACTCATTATTCGCGTAGAGATTACAATCCCCACCCTAGTCCCCCGCATCCTGTTCCGGCGGGAAGCGCAGGAAATTGCCGGTTGCGGACTAAGGTTTCAGCGCACGAAGGTAACGCTGACGTGTCACCCACTGCGCCAGGAGCAGCGCCTTGAAGACTCGACGCCAAGCAGGCACATCAGAAGGTGCCGTGACCGACCTGATCAGCAGGAAAACTTGCTCGTCCGCGCGTTCAAGAATGAAAGCTTCCACACCCTGAACCGGATGCCCCGGCAGCGTCCGGTAGGAAAACCCTACCCAATCACTTTCCGCAACGACGTCAACGACCTCCACAGGTTCATGGATGCGCAACGGTCCGACACCGATGGTGATCAAGGGTTGCTGGCCCACGGCGACCGGCAACTGCGGCTGAAGCCTGAACCCGCTGCGTGTCTTGACTTCCCAACGGAGCAAGGCAGCGCACGCAACGTTCCACAGGGCTACTCCCCTACCTAGCAGCACGCGGCGTTGCCACGGCCTGGATGAAGCAGCCAGCGGGCTCCAGGTACGTTCCAGCAGCGTTTCAACGGCCACCGCAGTTCCTAGTTCTCAAAGCCGTAGAACAGCAGTTCAAAGATGCCACGCGCGTGCCGGGTTGCACGCAAGTAGTCCTCTTCGAGTTCCACGCCAAAGTGCGGCTCATAGCCGCACCACCGAGCCACGGCTTCCATATCGCGCGCCGAACTCGGCAAGACATCGCTGGAACGTCCGGACGTGATGATTTCAGCACTGCGAATCTGCGTAGCCAGCCGCCAAGCAATCGCCAGCAGTTCGCTATCGTCTTGCGCAATGAGCTCCAATTTCGCCAGCTCTTCCAACGCCCGGAGCGTCGAGGTGGTGCGCAGGGATTCGTGCTTCCAGGCGTATTGCAACTGGTAGAACTGCACCAGCCATTCAATGTCCGAGAGCGAGCCTCGTCCCAGTTTCAGGTGGCGGTTGGGGTCGGCACCTCGTGGGAGCCGTTCGGACTCAACGCGGGCCTTGATCTTGCGGATATCCCGGATCTCCGACTCGTCCAGTCCCTTGCCGTAGCGCACCGGCCTAATCAATTCCATGAAATCTTCAGCCAACTGGTCATCGCCGGCAAACGGGCGTGCACGCTGCAACGCCTGGCGTTCCCAGATTTCCACCCATCGCTGGTAATAGGTGGCGTAGGCGTCCAGAGAACGGACCAGCATTCCCTGGCGGCCCTCGGGGCGCAGATCCGAGTCCACTTTCAATTTCACTTCAGCTGGAATGGCTGGTTTCAACGGTTTGGCGGTCCACGACACCAGGTCGGTAACTACCCGAAGCGCTTGTTCTTGAGCAGCTTGGGCCGTGGCGCCAGGAACCGGGCGCTGCACGAACAGGACGTCCGCATCAGAGCCGTAGCCGATTTCCCGACCGCCTTGGCGGCCCATGGCAATGACCGAAACGACAGCATGTTCCCCGTGCTTGGCCTGGTCAGCAGCCAAGAGGACCTTCAGCACCCCGTCAACCATGGCGGCGTCGATGTTAGAGAGTGCTACGCCAACTTCGTCAACGGTCAGCAGGCCGGCGCCGTCGGCAAGCGCGACACGCAAGAACTCGCGGCGGCGCACCATGCGGATCATGCGGATGGCAGCTTCTGGCTGCTTCGTGCGATGGATGATCGAGGTGTTCTGCTGCAGCAGGTTCTCGAATGTCTGCGGCGTCAAGGACGCGGCGGAGCCCAGCCAAGCGGCCGCCGCCGGCTCATTGGCCAGCAGGTCGGTCAGGAAGCGCGTATTGGAGAGCAAGTGGCTCAGCCGTTCGGCGGCAGCGTTGGTATCGCGCAGCATGCCGAGGAACCAATGGGACTTGCCCAGCGCTTCGCTGAGCCGGCGGAAGCCCAGCAATCCAGCATCCGGGTCCACCCCGCGGGCAAACCAGTCCAGGAGTACCGGCAGCAATTGCCGTTGCAATGACGCACTGCGCGAGACCCCACCGGTCAGGGCTTCAATGTGCCGCATCGCCGCCTTCGGGTCGAGATAGCCCAGGGCGCGCAGGCGGGCTTGCGCCGATTCGGCGGTGAGCTTGACATCATCGGCCGAGAGGTTGGAACTACTGACCAGGAGCGGACGGTAGAAAATACGCTCGTGCAGCGAACGCACCATGCGCTTGGTTTCATTCCAGCGGCGCATCAGCTTCTCCGGGCTGCTGAGCTGCAGGTCTCCGGCACCACGGATCGATCGTGCAAGCACGCGCTGGGCGCTTTCTGCCCGGGGCATCAAGTGGGTACGGCGCAATTGGCTGAGCTGTATCCGGTGCTCCAGCAAGCGCAGGAAACGGTATGAGTCATCGAAATTCGTCGCATCATCACGGCCGATGTAGCCGATATCGCTCATCGCTTGGATGGCCAGGGTGGTGGTTGGCACCTGGATGGCGGGGTCGACTCGACCATGGACGAGTTGGAGCAGCTGGACGGTGAATTCGACATCGCGCAGTCCACCGGGGCCCAGCTTGATTTGCCACGCAACATCTTGCTTGTCGATGTTGTCGCTGACGCGTCGGCGCATGGCCTGGACGGATTCAACGAAGCCCTCACGCTCGGAACTGGACCAAACCATTGGCGAAACCATCCGCTCATAAGAGCGTCCCAGTTCCTTGTCGCCGGCAATCGCGCGGGCCTTGAGCAGGGCTTGGAATTCCCATGAATGAGCCCACCGGCGGTAATACGCTTCATGGGATGAGAGCGTACGGGTCAAGGCCCCGTCCTTGCCCTCGGGGCGAAGATTCGCATCCACTTCCCAGAGCATCGGCTCAGGGCCAGGGACCATCAGTGCACGTGCCGTGTTCCCGCAGATCACCGTCGCGATCGCGGCGGCCAGGTCGTCATCGATTCCCGGCGTGGAATCGTGGGCGTAAATGACATCGACGTCCGAAATATAGTTCAGTTCACGTGCACCGCACTTGCCCATGCCAATGATGGTGATCTTAACCCGATCAACGTCGCCAGCATCATATTGTTCGGCGGCTTCGGCCCGGGCAATGGCCAATGCCCCCTCCAACGCGGCACCAGCCATGTCGGCCAGTTCGGCGGCGACCAGGGGCAGAATGCGCTGCGGCTGGGTGGAACCCAAGTCCCGGTGGGCCAGCGAGAGCAAGGCCTTGCGGTAGGCGGTGCGCAAGCGCTGTCGCGCTTCAGCACCGGTATGGGAAGAGACCCAGTGCCCGCCGTCTGATTGCTTGGCCTCGATCGATGCCAGCAAGTCCTCGACCAGCTGTTCCGCGGGCACGGGGACGAATTCACCGGGTGGGGCGTGGCGGACGATCTCCAGCGCCTCGGGACAACGCATGAGGAACTCCCCGAGCGCAGAAGAGCTGCCCAGAAGCCTGACGAGCCCTTGGCAGCTATCGGGCTCCAGGAAGATATCGATGACTTCCGGGTGCCGATCTACCAACCGCAGGGCCAGCAGCAGTGCCTGGTCCGGATCTGGCGCATGCGCCATCTTGCTCACGATCAGGCTGGGATCAATCCGGGACAGTTCCTCGGCCTGAAGGAATTTCTTGGCCCTTTCGATGTCGCTGAAGCCAGCGTTGAGCAATGCTCGCGAGGGTACTTCCGGCATGGTGTCTCGTGTTCTCCCGCATTTCGCCGCGCAGCTTCACGCGGCGAAGTCTCTAGAGGATTCCCAAATACTTGTTCAGTTCGTAGGGGGTAATGACCTGACGGTACTCTTCCCATTCGGTGCGCTTGTTCGACAGGAACGAGTTGAATACCTGCTCGCCGAGGATCTCGGCCATCAGTTCCGACTCTTCCATGGCGCGCAATGCGTCGTGCAGGCTGCCAGGCAGCGGAACGTGGCCCGAGGCGCGGCGTTCTGCCGTGGACAGGCTCCAGACATCATCCTCGGTTGGCTCTTCCAGCTCGTAGCCTTCGCGGATGCCCTTCAGCCCAGCGCCCAGCAATACTGCGTAGGCCAGGTACGGATTGGCTGCCGAGTCGATACCGCGGTATTCCACGCGGGCGGACTGTCCCTTGCCTGGCTTGTACAGCGGCACGCGGACCAGTGCCGAGCGGTTGTTGTGCCCCCACGAACGGTGGCTCGGCGCCTCGCCTCCACCCCACAACCGCTTGTACGAGTTCACGTACTGGTTGGTGATGGCGGTCATTTCCGGCGCATGGTGCAAGATGCCGGCGATGAAGGACCGGGCCACATCGGAGAGCTGGTATTCGCGGCCAGCTTCGAAGAACGCGTTAGCGTCACCTTCGAACAAGGAGAAGTGGGTATGCATGCCGCTGCCCGGATGGTCGGCAAATGGCTTGGGCATGAAGGTTGCGTGGATGCCTTTCTGCATCGCCATCTCCTTGATGACGGTACGGAAGGTCATGATGTTATCGGCGGTCTGCAAGGCATCTGCGTAGCGCAGATCGATTTCGTTCTGGCCTGGACCTGTTTCGTGGTGGGAGAACTCCACCGAAATGCCCAGCGCTTCCAGCGTGGTCACGGAAGCACGGCGGAAGTCCTGCCCCACGCCATCTGGCACGTGGTCGAAGTAGCCACCGTTGTCGATCGGCTGGGGACGGCCATTGGCATCCAGTTGATCGTTCTCCAGCAAATAGAATTCGATCTCCGGGTGGGTGTAGCAAGTGAAACCCATATTCGATGCTTCGGCCAGCTGGCGCTTGAGCACCTGGCGCGGATCTGCATTGGACGGCTGGCCCTCAGGGGTCAGGATGTCGCAGAACATGCGGGAGGTCGGTTCGACTTCGCCGCGCCACGGCAGGATCTGGAAGGTGGCAGGATCTGGCTGAAGCAACATGTCAGACTCGGAGATCCGGGACAGTCCATCAATGGAGGAACCATCGAATCCCAGACCTTCTTCGAAAGCATCTTCAACTTCAGCAGGAGCCAACGCCACCGACTTGAGCGAACCAACGACGTCAGTAAACCACATTCGCACAAATCGAACGTCGCGTTCTTCAATGGTGCGCAGTACAAATTCCTGCTGACGATCCATTTTCCACCACCTTTGGGATTCTGATATCCGGCGCTGATCACAACCGGTAAGAAAATTGACCTGTGGCAACACTATATCGGTTCAGAACCGTCCCAACGATCAGCATCGCCCTGTCCAAGTGCGATAAAGTCGATTCATGCCACAACCATACCTAGGGAACCCTGAAAAAGGCCCGTCCCGTATCCGACTTCATCATTTGCAGCAGGCCAAGGACAATGGCGAAAAATTCGCGATGTTAACTGCCTATGACGTAATGATGGCAGAGATTTTCGATTCGGCCGGGATCGAGATGCTGCTGGTTGGCGACTCCGCTGCCAATACCGTACTCGGCTACGAGTCCACGCTGCCGATTACCCTCGACGAAATGATCATGTTCACCAAAGCTGTCGCCAACGGGGCCAAACGCGCCATGGTCGTTGCCGACCTCCCGTTTGGCAGCTACGAGCAGTCCCCTGCCCAGGCCGTTGCCACTGCGGTGCGCCTGATGAAGGAGGGCCATGCCCACGCGGTCAAGATGGAGGGCACCGCGCAATACGCCGAGCATGTCCGCGCCATGGTCCTTGCCGGAGTTCCCGTTATCGGGCACATCGGATTCACTCCGCAGTCCGAGCATGCATTGGGCGGGTACCGTGTGCAGGGCCGTGGCGACGCAGTAGAGCAGATGAAGCACGACGCTGTGCAATTGCAGGATGCAGGCGCCTTCTGCATCCTGATGGAAATGGTGCCAAGCCCGGTCGCTGCCAAAATCGATGCCGCGCTGAAGGTGCCGACCATCGGCATCGGCGCTGGCAATTCCACCACCGGACAGGTCCTGGTTTGGCAGGACATGCTGGGTCTTGGCGGGGGCCGCACCCCGCGCTTCGTGAAGAAGTACGCTGATCTGCGTGAGGTTGTCGGCAACGCGGTGCGCGAGTACCACCAGGACGTGGTTTCCGGCACCTTCCCCTCGGCAGAGTACGAGTTCAAGGAATAGAAGCCGGCTCACGCCATATCGCAAAGCGGTGGGGGG
>NZ_JBLVOJ010000011.1:483486-540312 GCF_053543715.1 Glutamicibacter sp. AGC46 | reverse complement strand
GCCTCGATGTCATCCATCGTGGCCCCCCACCGCTTTGCCATTCGCCGCACCGGCCTGGCTCGGTGCCCTTGACTTCTACTCGTCGTCTTCCTCTGCGTCGTCCCACGCCTCATTGCGTGCCTGGACCTTCGCCATTGCCGCTTCGGCTTCAGCAACCGTGTCATATGGGCCAAGCAACTGCGACCAATCAGACTGCGGGCCATTCTCCACGGTCTTGGTCGAGACGTTGTACCAGTACTGCCCCTCGCCCGGGGTGCCAACTGAGCTCATGGAAAACTCCTCTATTCTCGATTCTTGCTGCTTCTTCCACGGTATCCCAACCGGCGGAAAATAGGTGCAACACCACCTGTTCTATCGGCTATCTCCTAGCGAAGCGGCAGATACGTGAAGCTAGAATAAAAGCATGGCTATTGCTTCAACTGCACCCCTTGGAAATCTCACCGCCGGCACGGTCTCCCCGGAACTTCCGGTACCGAAACACATTGAACGCCCCGAATACGTTGGCAAGAAGGAACCTGCCAGCAACACGGCTTCGGAAATCAAAAGCCCAGAAGTCATCGAACGCATTCGCATAGCTTCAAGGATTGCCGCTCAGGCACTGCAGGAAGTTGGCAAGGCTTGCCAGCCGGGATCCACCACCGACCAGCTCGATCGGCTTGGCCACGAATTCCTCATGGATCACAACGCCTACCCGTCAACCTTGGGCTACCGCGGATTCCCCAAGTCGCTGTGCTCCTCGTTGAACGAGGTCATCTGCCACGGCATCCCGGACACCACCGTGTTGCAAGATGGCGACATCATCAATATCGATATCACCGCCTTCATCGGTGGCGTTCACGGAGATAACAACGCCACCTTCCTGGTCGGTGACGTGGATGAAGAATCGCGCCTGCTGGTCGAGCGCACCGAAAACTCGCTGAAGCGCGCCATCAAGGCCGTGATGCCAGGGCGTGAGATCAATGTGATCGGCCGAAGCATTGAAACCTACGCCAAGCGGTTCGGCTACGGCGTGGTCCGCGACTTCACCGGCCACGGCGTCGGCGAGGCCTTCCATTCCGGCTTGATCATCCCGCATTACGATGCGGCGCCGGCCTACAACACTCCCATCGAGCCGGGCATGGTTTTCACCATCGAGCCGATGCTCACCTTGGGCACCGTCGAATGGGACATGTGGGAAGACGACTGGACCGTGACCACCAAGGACAAGAAGCGCACCGCGCAGTTCGAGCACACCCTGCTGGTCACCGACGATGGCGCGGAAATTCTCACCCTGCCATAGCCGCTGCGACGCCTACGCCAAACGCCAGTGCCCGCGACCTCGAAAGGTCTGGGGCACTGGCGTTTGCTCTATGCGAAAACTGCTAGTCGGCCGAGAGCGGACGCTGGTTTCCCTGCGGAACCTTGCCACGGCGATCGCGCAGCCGGGCAATGGCGGTCTCGAAATCAGTCAGCGACTGGAAGTTGTGGTAGACACTGGCAAAGCGCAAGTAAGCGACCTCGTCGAGGCGCGACAATGGCTCCAAGATGGCCAAGCCCACCTGGTGGGCCGGGATTTCAGCAGCCCCGGAGGTCCGGACTGCCTCTTCGACTTCCTGGGCCAGGACGGCAAGGTCGTGATCGGTGACCGGGCGGCCCTGGCAGGCCTTGCGAACACCGTTAATGACCTTGTTGCGCGAGAACGGTTCTACGGCACCGGACTGCTTGAGCACGTTGAGGCTGGCAGTTTCGGTGGTGGTGAAACGGCGCGAACAAGCCGTGCACTGGCGTCGGCGGCGGATCGAGACGCCGTCGTCGGCAACTCGACTATCGACCACTCGGGAATCCGCATTGCGGCAATACGGGCAGTTCACGGCACCTCCATCTGTAGCCTAAGAAGCATTCTCGGTTCACCCATGGTGGCAAGAATCAACTCATGTCACCTAACAGTTTAGCGTCTATTGCGCGTTTCGCACCGCGACCGCGTCTCCATGGGCTGGCAGGTCCTCGGCATTGGCAAGATTAATCACGTGAGCGGCCACTTCGCCCAGCGCGGCCTTGTCGTAGTTGATCACCTGGATGGCTTTCAAGAAGGTATTCACGTTCAGCCCCGAGGCGTGCAGCGCGGTGCCACTGGTCGGCAGCACGTGGTTGGATCCTGCGCAGTAGTCGCCCAGCGAAACCGGGGCATAGGCGCCGACAAACACGGCGCCAGCAGCGGTGATGCGGGCCGCGGTGGATTCCGCCTCGGCCACCATGATTTCCAGGTGCTCGGCGGCGTAGGCGTTGCACACCTCGATCCCCTGCTCCAGGTCCTTGACCAAGATGACGGCCGATTGGGATCCTGACAGTGCCTCTGTCACACGGGCGGAGTGCTTGGTGGCGGCAACCTGCACCATGAGTTCCTTGCGCACGCCAGCAGCTAGTTCAGGTGAATCGGTAATCAGCACGGCCGCGGCGTTGGCATCGTGTTCTGCCTGCGAAATCATATCGGCAGCGACGAAGCCCGGGTTAGCTCCCTTGTCGGCAAGAATCGCGATTTCCGTAGGACCAGCTTCAGCGTCAATGCCTACCACGCCCTTGACCAAGCGCTTGGCGGTTGCCACGAACACGTTGCCTGGACCGGAGATCACGTCAACCGGTTCGATCCCGCCACGCTCATCGTTCGGCATGTCCACCCCGTAGGCGAACGCGGCAACAGCCTGGGCACCGCCCATGGCGTGCACCTCGTCGATGCCCAGCAGCTTGGCGGCAGCCAAGATGGTGGGGTGCGGCAGTCCGGCGAATTCCTTCTGCGGCGGGCTGGCCAGGGCTAGCGAGCTGACGCCGGCTGCCTGGGCAGGTACGGCGTTCATGATGACCGAGGACGGGTAGACGGCCAGGCCACCTGGCACGTACAGGCCGACGCGGCGCACCGGGACCCAGCGCTGGGTGACAGTTGCCCCGGTAGCGTAGCGGACTTCGGCGTCGTCCGGGCGCTGGGCCTTGGCGAATACGCGGGCGCGGTCAATGGATTCTTCCAGCGCCAGGCGAACCTGCGGGTCCAGTTCTTCCAGGGCGCGGTCCAGCTCATGCTGCGGCACACGGGTATGCTCCAGCTCAACGTGGTCAAAGCGCTGGGCCAGGTCCTTGAGTGTTTCCATGCCATGGGCGCGGACATCATCGATGATCTGCTGCACGGTTTCGGCAGCGGTCTGGGAGTTCATCTCCGGGCGCGGCAGCTTGGCTTTCAGCTGTGCGTAGCCCAGGGATTCGTTGCGCCAATCAAGGGTGGCGAGTGCTGAGAATTCGGTTTCTGGAATAGTGCTCACCTACCTAGTTTAACGCCGATGACCGGGGAAGGTTCATTAGTTACCTTCCCCGGTCATCCAAGCCGTGATCCGATTACCTATACGTCCAGGCAGTGCGGGCCCAGCAGCACCTTCAAATCGCCGAACAAGGCAGGATTGGGGTTTACCCTGAAGTTCATGCCCAGGCGCAGCAGCGAGGTGCCGCGGCTGCCGGTGAGCTTCACCCGCACCTCGGTGTTGCCACTGTGCGTGCGCAGCACATCACCCAGCTTCTGCACCAGGGTCTCGGTGGCCTTGTGTGTCGGAATGCCGATGACTACCGGTCCCCCGTTGGCATCCTCGGAAATTTCCGGGATCATCATTTCCTGCGCGTTCAGGGTGATGGAGCCGTCATCGCGGCGCTGCACGCGCCCCTTGATGACCACGATCAGGTCATCGGCCAGGATCTCGGCGATCGGCTGGTAGGCCTGGCCGAAGAACATGACCTCCATCGAACCGGAGAGGTCTTCGATCTCGCAGCGCGCATACGGGTTGCCGCTCTTCTTGGCGATGCGCCGCTGCAGACCGGAAATCATGCCGGCGATGGAAATGATGTGGCCATCCTGCGGGCCGTCATCCGAGAGCACGTGCGTGACCGGCATGTCAGCGTACTGGTCCAGGGCCGAGCCCAGTCCCTGCAGCGGGTGGTCGGAAACGTACAGGCCGAGCATGTCGCGCTCGTAGGCCAGTTTTTCCTTCTTGTCCCAATCGGGCATGTCGGGGATCGCCACGTGCATCGACTCCGAGGACTCATCCGCGCCCAGGGCGCTGAACAGGTCGAACTGGTTGGCCGCCTCGTTGCGCTTGACCTGGATCACCGAATCCACGGCCTCTTCGTGGATGGCCACCAGCGCCCGGCGTGGATGCTTCATGGAGTCGAAGGCACCGGCCTTGATCAGCGATTCAATGGTTCGCTTGTTGCAGACCACGGCCGGGACCTTGCCCAGGAAATCGTTGAAGTCGTTGTAGTTGCCCTTCTCCGTGCGGGCCTCGACCATGCCGGCCACCGCATTGGTGCCGACGTTGCGGATGGCGCCCATGCCGAAGCGGATATCCTTGCCCACTGGGGTGAAGTTCAACGCCGATTCGTTGACATCCGGCGGCAGCACGGTGATGCCGATGTGGCGGCATTCGTTCAGGTACAGTGCCAGCTTGTCCTTGTCATCGCCCACCGAGGTCAGCAGCGCGGCCATGTATTCGGCCGGGTAGTGCGCCTTGAGGTAGGCGGTCCAGTAGGAGACCACGCCGTACGCGGCCGAGTGGGCCTTGTTGAACGCGTAGTCGGAGAATGGCAGCAAGATGTCCCACAGGGTCTGCACGGCGGCGTCCGAGTAGCCGTTGTCGTTCATGCCCTGCTTGAAGCCGGCGAACTGCTTATCCAGTTCCGACTTCTTCTTCTTGCCCATGGCACGGCGCAAGATATCGGCCTGGCCCAGCGAGTAGCCGGCCAGCTTCTGCGCAATAGCCATAACCTGCTCCTGATACACGATCAGGCCGTAGGTGCCGCCGAGGATCTCTGCCAGCGGTTCAGCGAGCTCCGGGTGGATTGGGGTGACTTCCTGCAACCCGGTCTTGCGCAGGGCGTAGTTGGTGTGGGAGTTGGCGCCCATCGGGCCCGGACGGTACAGCGCGATCACTGCGGAGATGTCTTCGAAGTTATCGGGGCGCATCATCTTCAGCAGCGAGCGCATGGGACCGCCATCGAGCTGGAACACGCCCAGGGTGTCGCCGCGGGCCAGCAGGTTGTAGGCCTCGGGGTCCTCGATACTCAGGGTCTCGAGGTCGATTTTGGTGCCGGTGTTGTACTCGATGTTCTCCAGGGCATCGGAAATGATGGTGAGGTTGCGCAACCCCAGGAAGTCCATCTTGATCAGCCCCAGGCCTTCACAGGTCGGGTAGTCGAACTGGGTAATGACCTGTCCATCCTGGATGCGCCGCATGATGGGGATGACGTCGATGATCGGGTCCGAGCTCATGATCACGCCGGCGGCGTGCACGCCCCACTGGCGCTTCAGGCCTTCCAGGCCCTTGGCCGTCTCGAAGACGCGGGCCGCCTCCGGGTCATTGGCCACCAGGTTGCGGAAGTCCCCCGCCTCCGAATAGCGCTTGGATTGCGGGTTCTCGATGTCGTTCAGCGGGATGTCCTTGGCCATCACCGCCGGCGGCAGCGCCTTGGTCAGGGTCTCGCCCATGCTGAACGGGTAGCCGAGCACGCGCGATGAGTCCTTCAGCGCCTGCTTGGTCTTGATTGAACCGTAGGTCACGATCATCGATACGCGCTCATCACCGTACTTCTCGGTCACGTACTTGATGACCTCGGAACGGCGGCGATCATCGAAGTCGACATCGAAGTCGGGCATGGAAACACGTTCCGGGTTCAGGAAACGCTCGAAGATCAGGCCGTGCACCAGCGGATCGAGGTCGGTGATGCGCATGGCGTAGGCGACCATGGAGCCTGCACCCGAACCACGCCCCGGGCCAACACGGATGCCGTGGTCCTTGGACCAGTTGATGAAGTCGGCCACCACCAGGAAGTATCCCGGGAAGCCCATCTTGATGATGACGTCCAGCTCGTAGTCTGCCTGCTTGCGCGAAGCTTCTGGGATGCCGTTCGGGTAGCGGTAGTGCAGTCCCTTGTCGACTTCCTTGATCAGCCAGCTGGTTTCGTCCTCCCCCGGCGGGCAAGGGAATTTCGGCATGTAGTTGGCGTTCGTGTCGAAGGAGACCTCGACCCGGTCGGCGATCGCCAGGGTGTTGTCGCAGGCTTCGGGAAATTCCTTGAACAAATCGCGCATTTCGCGCGCCGATTTCAGGTAGTAGCCGGTGCCGGAAAAAGCGAAGCGGCTGCCGCCCTGGTCATAGGTGGGCTCGTCGAGCGTGGAGCCGGAGTTGATGGCCAGCAGCGCCTCGTGGGCCTTGGCATCGGATTCATGGGTGTAGTGCAGGTCGTTGGTAGCCACCAGCGGAATGCCCAGTTCCTTGGCCAGGCGCAGCAGGTCCTTGGTGATGCGGCGTTCGATCTCCAGACCGTGGTCCATGATCTCGCAGAAGTAGTTTTCCTTGCCGAATAAATCCTGCAGTTCAGCCGCGGCCGCCTTCGCCGCATCGTACTGGCCCAGGCGAAGCTTGGTCTGGACTTCACCCGAAGGGCAGCCGGTCGTGGCAATGAGGCCTTCGTGGTGCTCGTTGAGCAGCTCGCGGTCCCAGCGCGGGTATTTGCCGAACACGGAGTCCAGCGAGGCGCGGGACGAACCCTTGAAAAGGTTGTCCATGCCCTTGTTGTTGTACGAGAGCAGGGTCATGTGGTTGTAGAGGCCGCCACCGGAAACGTCATCGCCCTTTTGCGATTCGTCGGTACGCCATTTCACGCGGGTCTTGTCGTCGCGCGCGGTGCCCGGGGTGACATAGGCTTCTACGCCGATGATCGGCTTAACGCCAGCTCCGGTGGCTTGGCGCCAGAAATCGAAGGCACCGAACAGGTAGCCATGGTCGGTAATCGCCATGGCTTCCATGCCCTGCCGGTTAGCTTCGGCGAAGAGTTCGCCTAGGCGCGCCGCACCGTCCAGCATGGAGTATTCGGTGTGGGTATGAAGATGGACAAATCCGTCACGTGTAGCACTCACCCAACCAGTCTAGCGATCAAACCCGGACTTGGGCCCACCCCGGCGCGGTGCTGTGGCTAGCACGACACAAGGTGCTGCCGGCCAGTGGCCAACAGCACCTTGGAACTCAGTATCCGCCTTCGCGCAGCAGCTCGACGGCGCCTGCCAGATCCGCAGGATATTCGCTTTCGTATTCCATCCACTGGCCGGAGACCGGATGGGAGAATCCAAGACGTTTTGCATGCAGCCACTGCCGGGTCAGGCCCAGAGCGGCACCCAGCTTGGGATCCGCTCCGTAGGTCTGGTCTCCGGCACAAGGGTGCCCGAAGGCTGAGAAGTGGACGCGGATCTGGTGGGTGCGCCCGGTTTCCAGTTGCACCTCGACCAGCGAGGCGCGGCCGAAGGCCTCGATCACCTTGTAGTGGGTGACCGAGTCCCGCCCGCCATCCAGGACAGCGAACTTCCAGTCGTGGCCCGGGTGGCGCCCGATCGGCGCGTCGATGGTGCCTTCCAGCGGGTCAGGCAGGCCCTGCACCACCGCATGGTAGATCTTCTTGGGGGTGCGTTCCTTGAAGGCGCGCTTCAATTCCGTGTAGGCGCGTTCGGTTTTCGCCACGACCATCAGGCCGCTGGTGCCCACGTCCAAGCGGTGCACTATGCCTTGGCGTTCGGCGGCACCGGAAGTGGTGATGTTGTAGCCCTCGGCCATGAGTGCGCCGACAACTGTCGGGCCCACCCACCCCGGGGATGGATGGGCTGCGACACCCACGGGCTTGTCGATGACCACATAGTCATCGTCGTCCGCGATAATCTTCAGCTCTTCCACTTTCTCAACCTTAATTTCTAATGGGTCTGCCTGCGGCGGGATGGTGACTACCAGCTGGTCCCCCGCCTTGATCTTCAGAGATTTGGCAATGGTTCGTCCGTTGACCTGGATCTGCGAATCCTTGCAAAGGCTCGAAGCCAAGGTGCGCGGAATCTGCAGGGACCGGGAGATATAGGCGTCAAGGCGTGCACCGGCATCGGCTGGGTCAACCAGCAGTTCGTGAATGGTGGTTTCGTTCGAGATCATGCGTTTGGTTCTGCTTCGTCCTTGTTGGACTTGTCTTTCTTTGGAGGATCGCCAATGCTGCCATCGAGGTTGCGCCCGCGGATGAGCATGTATGCCACCGCGATCATGGAACAGACGATGAACGAGTCGGCGACGTTGAAGATAGCGAAGTGGGTGACGGAAAACATGTCTACCACATGGCCGAATCCGAAGCCCGGTTCACGAAACAGCCGGTCCACGACATTGCCCAGGACACCGCCGAGCAGGCAGCCCAGGGCTATGGCCCAGCTTCTGGACAGCACCTTGCGGAAAAACAGGTAAATGACGTAGACCGCGACTGCCGATTGCAGGATCGCGAAGACTATGGTGAAGTCTTCGCCGATGGAGAAGGCGGCACCAGGGTTCAGGATGTAGTGGATGTTGAAGAATCCGGGAATCACTTCAATCGATTGGCCAAGCCGCATGTTCTGTTCAACGGCAATTTTGACGGTTTGGTCCAGTACCAGCGCGATCAGAGCGATCACGAGGCCAAGGCCAACGTATTTCTTCGCCTTCGCGCCCGCGTTTCCGGATTGAACTGCGTCCACAGTGGTACCCATTATTTCCTCTTAAACGTCAACGGTGGTGATCGGAATGTATCCGTTCACCACCGTTGATCTTACTTGATAGCTAGCTCAAGTTATGAACTGTCAGCGACTAGCTGGTCTTGCCTGCCGCACCAGCATCGATCGAACCCTGGGACTCAAGGTCACGCAGCTGTCCTTCGATGTATGTCTTCAGGCGAGCACGGTAATCGCGTTCGAAGCCACGCAACTGCTCGAGCTTGCGCTCAAGAACCGACTTCTGCTGCTCCAAGGCCGACAAGGTCTTGCGGCTCTTCTCTTCAGCGGTGGTGACCAAGGTGTTAGCTTCGGTCTTCGCTTCGGAGATGATCTTGTCGCGCTGCTCGACACCGGCAGCGACGTACTCGTCGTGCAGACGCTGAGCCATGGACAGCACGTTGGCTGCCGACTCTGCGGATTCGGAGCGAGGAGTTGCAGCTGGCGCTGCTGCTGCGGCCGGAGCTGCAGGTGCCTTCTCAGCGGCAGCTGGCTTAGCTTCTGCCTTCTTTTCCTCAGCTGGCTTGGCAGCTGGGGTTTCTGCCTTCGCTGGCTCTGCAGGCTTAGCTTCTGCCTTCTTCTCTTCAGCTGGCTTAGCAGCTGGAGCAGCAGGAGTAACTGGAGCGGCCGAAACAGGTGCAGGAACAGCCTGCTCCTTCGATACCGAACCCGCATCTTCGCCAAGTTCGGCAAGGCGGCTGCGTAGAGCCTCGTTCTCACCGGTTAGGCGACGCAGCTCCACAACGATTTCGTCGAGGAAGTCATCTACCTCGTCTTGGTCGTAGCCTTCACGGAACTTGGTCGGCTGAAACCGCTTATTGACTACGTCTTCTGGCGTCAGAGCCATTGGGTCACCTCAATACTGGGATCATTTCCGCACGACCATTGTCTTGCCTTGCGAAACACTTACCGTTTTTGTCAGTGTCGCGACCGGTGAAGTCGGAGCACCATTTCCTAAAGGATATAACGATTTGGACAATTATTACGAAATCGAGCTTACGCGCGAGTCTCTTATTCTTTGAATCTACAGCTTTTGACTGCTCAGGACAATCCCCGTGAAGCACGGAAATGCCCTAATCAGATCCCTGTCCTGAGGCCCAGGTTGGCTACCACCGCTTTAAGAATGATTACGACGATGAACAACACAAGAAAGGACAGGTCAAGACGGATTCCGCCGAGATCCAGGGGTTTGATCTTCCGGCGCAACCAGCGCAGCGGAGGATCGGTAATCGACACGATTGCACTTGCGACAATCAATGCGATGCCTTTGGGTCGCCAGTGGCGAGCAAAGCTTTCCGTTACATCCAACACAATTCTCATTAAGAGCAGAATCTGGAGGATGGCTAAGGCGAGATAGATGATCCCGAACACCATTTTGTGCTTGTGCTCCTGGTGTCTTAGCTCTGATTAAAGAAGGTTGCTTGCGCTTCGGACTGCTTGCGATCTTCACCGAGGACCTCAACGGTCGCTGGTGAGAGCAAGAAGACCTTGTTCGTGACTCGCTCAATGGAGCCGTGCAGGGCGAAAACAAGACCGGCCGAGAAGTCGACGAGGCGCTTGGCATCGGTTTCACCCATGTCGGTGACATTCATAATCACCGGGATGCCGTCACGGAAGTTCTCACCGATGATCTTGGCATCGTTATAAGAACGAGGGTGGACGGTAGTAATCTGACGCAATTCGGAATCCTCATCCCGTACTGAAGGGGCACGCTTAATAGGGGTGACCGGAGCACGGTATTCCGTCTCTGGTTCTCTAGCTTGAGTTTGCGGCGCAGCCTGCCTTGCAACAGGCTGTGGGCGTGGGGCTTCGGCAGGTCGCTTTGGAGCTGTGTCCTCAACTACCCGAACCTGGGTTTTGGGCTCAGCGTGTTGTGTCTGGGTCTCTTCCTGCTCGACGGCGTCCGCCAAGCCGAGATATACCATTGCCTTACGCAGTCCGTCAGCCACGATGTTTCTCCTCGTTTATCCCATGCATGCAACCCCATTGCACGCTTCCGCTACTCCGACGCTACCGCACAAAATAATGCAGGCATCGTTCATTCGATCAATTCTTGGCGGTGTGTCGCGCACGCCTACGCGGCGGTCCAGATGAGTCCGGCAAGTCGTCCTGCACGGCTTGAACGCCGGTAGGAATAGTAGCTTTCGTCTTCCAAGGTGCAGACACCGGATTGCCGCACGTCCACCCCGAGGCCGCGCAGTTCTTGTTCGGCTGAGGCCGGAAGGTCCAGCCCATGGGTCCCCCAGCGAGTCGTGGTGCGAATCCCGGTGCGCAACTCTTCGGATTCCTGGGCCATGCTTTCTGGAACTTCATAGCATCGGCCGCAGATCGAAGGGCCGATCACGGCTTCCACTGTGTCGGCACCATGAGCCTTCAGGCCCTCGACCGTTTTTGCCAGGATCCCGTCGAGCAGCCCGCGCCTGCCGGCGTGGGTTGCGGCACTCAGGGTTTGCCCATTGCGCGTGTTTCTTCCGACAAAGAGCACCGGAAGGCAGTCGGCGACCATCACTGCCAGGGGCTGGGTGCCAGTTGGGTCCAGCAATCCATCGCAGGTTGGCGCTGCCGGCTCTAGCCACGAGGTGCGCCGCACCGGCGTGACCTCATATACATCGGCGGAGTGCACCTGGTTCATGAAGTTAAGCGAGAAGCGTCGAACCCCGATCAAGTCCTCCAATTTGGCTCGATTCTCCGCCACAAGGCGGGGATCGTCATTCACGTGCAGGGCGAGGTTTCCCTCAGCCTGCGATGTGAATGCCAGTTGGATGCTCGGATCGAGGTTCGACGCGAAATGTAGCACTGCTCAGCTTCTTGCTGTTTTTACTTCAGGAAGTCCGGGACATCCAGGTCGTCGTTCGAACCGTTCAGGTCCGAGTCGACAACATCTGGAAGGTCCTGGAAGGAGCTAGCCTGCTCTGCGGCAGCTGGCTTCTCATGAGCAACCTGGGCTGGCTTCGCAGCTTCGGTTGCAGCAGGTGCTGGTGTCTCTGGAATGCTCGCTGGCACTTGCTCAGCCGGGCGCGCGGAGACAGCTGGCTTTGCTGCGACCGGTGCCATTGGCTTGCTGGTGACATCTGGCTCGTCGAAGCCGGCTGCAATCACGGTGACACGTGCTTCGTCGCCCAAGGCGTCGTCAATGACGGCACCGAAGATGATGTTGGCTTCCGGGTGGGCAACTTCCTGCACGAGGCGTGCAGCTTCGTTGATTTCGAACAAGCCGAGGTCGGAGCCGCCCTGGATGGAGAGCAGGACGCCGTGGGCGCCATCGATAGAAGCTTCGAGCAGTGGCGAGGCAATAGCCAGCTCCGCTGCCTTCACTGCACGGTCTTCGCCCCGCGCCGAACCGATGCCCATCAATGCCGAGCCTGCGCCCTGCATAACGGACTTCACGTCGGCGAAGTCGAGGTTGATCAGGCCCGAGGTGGTGATCAGGTCGGTAATGCCCTGCACGCCGGAGAGCAGAACCTGGTCTGCCTGGCGGAATGCATCGAGCACCGATACGTTGCGATCCGAGATCGACAGCAGTCGATCGTTCGGGATCACAATGAGGGTATCCACTTCGTCGCGCAGGGCTTCGATGCCCGACTCGGCGGAGTTAGCGCGGCGGCGACCCTCGAAGGTGAATGGACGGGTGACCACGCCGATGGTCAGCGCGCCAAGCGAGCGGGCAATGCGGGCCACGACCGGCGCGCCGCCGGTACCAGTACCGCCGCCTTCGCCAGCGGTCACGAAGACCATGTCCGCGCCGCGCAGGACGTCTTCGATTTCTTCTACATGATCTTCCGCTGCCTGGCGTCCCACATCAGGGTTGGCGCCAGCGCCCAGGCCACGAGTCAGTTCGCGTCCTACGTCGAGTTTGACGTCGGCATCACTCATAAGCAGAGCCTGGGCATCGGTGTTAATGGCGATGAACTCTACGCCCTTGAGACCGACTTCGATCATTCGATTGACTGCGTTTACACCGCCACCGCCGATTCCGACGACTTTAATGACCGCGAGGTAATTCTGTGGAGCTGCCACGTCCCGCTTCCCTTGTTAGATGTGCTACATATTTCACGACTCCAGCTAAAGACCTTCACCTTTAGCCTTAAGGTTAAGATTCTGTCAAGCTGTCGTTATTAGAAACGCTATGAGTCGTGTGGTCTTTCTGCAACGACCGCCTAGGCGTGTCGCTTACTCAAAACTATCTTTCCAGAATTTCTTGGCTTATTGGTCTTCCCGCGCCCAGAGCACCGCGACTTAATAGACCACGGGATTTTCTGGGTTGGTGACGTCGATGGTCGTCTTGGCCGCGTGCTTTTTCTCAAGCTCTTTCAAGAAGATCGTCGCCACTTCATTTTTCAGGGCCGCTTTCTTGGCGTCTCCCCAAATCAAAGTACGGTTCTTCGGCAACGCCAGTTCGGCGAACCCTGCCTTGGACAAGGATGCCGTTGAGACTTCCTTGAGCACTTTCTTGTCAACGGTGCTCAAGATTCCGGTCAGCAGCTTGAACTGCTCCGGATCAGCAGTGACGTCGGTGGCCTTGATCTTGGGCAACTTGTCCTTGTCATTCTTGCCGACGGTGCGAAGCTTCTTGCCGGTCTCGGAGACCAGGTACTGCTTCTTGCCCTCCAGCAAGATGGCCACCGGCACAGCTTCGATTACCTCAACGACCAAGGTGTTGGGCATCTGGGCCTTGACCACGATTTCGTCGATGGCCGGCTGCTCGCCGATCAGCTCCTGGACCCTCGATTCAGAGATCCGCGGCAGCGGAACGCCCTTCAATGGGTCCAGGGACTTCCCCAGCTTCTCGGAATTGACCAGCTTGGTGCCGGTTACTTCGATCTTCTTGGCAGCGATCACCGGTGAGAAGCTCAAGATCAAAACCGCAGCGAGGCTGAGCACGACGATGCATGCCGCGAGAATAATCAGGATCTTGCGCCGTTTTTTCTCCGGGCTCTCCGGAAGTTCTACGACTTTTGCTGCTTCACCCATGGATCACCTTGGTAGACGGAAGTGGACCAACTGCGATGGCCTCGGACTCGGGACGGAATTCGTCAGCTCAGCGACTTGACGATGTCTGGACCTAGCGCTGTGACATCGCCGGCGCCAATGGTCATGATGACATCGCCCGGCTCGGACTGCTCAACCACGTGCGCTACAGCGGCTGCCGGCGAAAGTACCTGGGCAGGAACCTCGATGCGCGATGCGATCAGTTCGCTGTCCACGCCATCGATAGGTTCTTCACGTGCCGGGTAGATATCCAGCACGGCCACCGAATCGGCCAGGGACAAGGCCTGGGCGAATTGGCGGAAGAACTCTTGGGTACGGCTGAACAGGTGCGGCTGGAAGACAATGTGCAGCCGGCCGGTGCCGGCAACCGTACGGCCGGCGGTCAGCGCTGCCTGCACCTCTGTCGGGTGGTGCGCGTAGTCGTCGTAGACACGGACCTCTGCGGCTTCACCCTTGAATTCGAATCGGCGAGCTGCCCCGGAGAAACTGGAGAGCGCCTGCAGCGCTTCGTCAACGTCCACACCTGCATCAATGCCGACAGACAATGCGGCGGCAGCATTAAGCAGGTTGTGCTGGCCGGGCACTGCCAGATCCAGGATGCGGCTTTGTCCGCTGCCCCATTCGATGGTTGCGGTGAAGCGGCCGTCTTCGGTGGCGCGGGCATCGGAAAGGCGGCGGTCGGCGTGATCGCTGAAGCCGTAGGTCTGCACGCGGATTTCCGGACGCTCTGCGCGCATCTTGTGCGCCAGATCGTTGGAACCCTCATCATCTGCACAGCAGATCAGCAAGCCGTCTGCCGGCAATAGCCTGGCGAAGTCCACGAAGGCCTGGTGCACTGCTTCAGCGGTACCGTAGTGATCCAGGTGGTCGGCTTCGACGTTGGTCACGATGATGGCATCCGGCCGGTAGTTGAGGAAGGAAGCGTCGGATTCGTCCGCTTCGGCCACGAAGTAGGATCCGGATCCGAGCTCGGCGTTGGTGCCCAGGCTTGGAATATTCGCTCCCACGGCGAAGCTCGGACGCGCGCCAATGGTCTTGAGCATATGGGCGGTCAGCGAAGTAGTGGTGGTCTTGCCGTGAGTACCGGCGATGGCCACGATCTTCTCGTGGCCGCGCATGGTAGCTTCCAGGCCTTCGGAGCGGTGCAAGATTCGCAGTCCGCGGCGCAGGGCTTCGTCGTATTCCGGGTTTCCGGCCTTGATGATCGAGGAGATCACCACGGTGTCGGCGTCGCCGAGGTTCGCTGGGTCGTAGCCTACGTGGATTCGCGCGCCGCGCTCACGCAAGCCATCGAGCACCGGGAGATCCTTGGCATCGGTGCCGGAGACAGCCAGGCCGTAGTCGAGCAGCAGCCGTGCAACCGCTGATACGCCAACCCCGCCTACACCCATCAGGTGTACCTTGCCCAGATCGGCGTTCAGTTCGTCGGCTCGCAGTGCCATGGTTCTAGCCTTCCTGACCCGCACGGCGGCGGGTTGAAACTTCATCAATAATCCGTCGCGCCATGATCTGCGCGGCGTCGCGCTGCCCCAATGAGGCAGCGGCTTGAGACATCTTGTCAATTTTATGCTGATCGGTCAGCAGATTGATGACATTTTCGGTGATATAGGACTTTGTGAACTCCGCGTCGGAAACCAGGACGGCTCCCCCGGCAGCGACCAGCTCACGGGCGTTGAGCTTTTGCTCGCCGTTGCCGATGGGCAGCGGAACCAGTACCGAGGCGGTGCCAGCTACGGCCAGTTCGCAGACGGTGCCCGCGCCGGAGCGGCAGATCATCAAATCCGCGACGGCGTAGGCGTAGTCCATGCGGTCCACGTATTCGGTCTGGCTGTAGCCTTCATGGGACAGCAGATTGCCCGAGGCGTCCAGAATCTGCTTTCCGCGTCCGGTGATGTGGATAGTGTGGATGCCAGCTGCGTTCAGCTCGTCCAGGGACTGCTCGATGGCGGTATTGATGCTCTGCGCTCCGGAGGATCCACCGGTGACCAGAAGTACCGGCTTCTGCCCGGTGATACCGAAGTACCCGCGTGCTTCGCCTCGCAGCGCGGCTTTGTCCATGGTGGCAACGTTGGAGCGCATCGGCATGCCCACCTGCATCTCACCGGGCAGCCCGGTGTTGGCGAAAGTGGTTCCGACGAATGCCGCGTTCTTTGCCCCGAGCTTGTTTGCCATGCCGGCAACGGAGTTGGCCTCATGCACGAAGATCGGCAGCTTCAGCTGCTTCGCGGCAAGATATGCCGGGGTGCAGACATAACCGCCGACGCCCAGGACGGCCTCGGCCTTGGTAGTGCGCAGAACGTTCTTGGCGTTGTTAATGGCCTTGATGAAACGGAAAGGGAACTTGAGCAGATCCACGTTGATGCTGCGTGGCATCGGGGCCTTGGGGATGAGTTCGAGCGGGTAGCCGGCTTCCGGCACCAGCTTGGTTTCCAGGCCACCGGGAGAACCCAGTGCTGTGACCATTGCTTCGGGATGCTCGGCCTTCACGGCATCAGCTATGGCCAGCATGGGCGAGATATGGCCGGCAGTTCCGCCGCCGGCGACGACTAGACGAAGTGCTTCGCTCATCTGTTGCTGTACTCCTTCGTCCTGCCAATGGGCAGGATCAACGTCCACCGCAGATTCAGCGATGGGCCTCTGCTTCTGATAGCGGCCGCTAGCGGCGCACTATTTGGTTTTCTTGCTCTTTGCCGGTTTCTTTTCCAGCATTGCTTCGAATTCAAGTTTTTGTGCCCGGGCCGAGGAGAGGACATAGCCCATTGCCAGCATGATGGCGAGCATCGCCGAGCCGCCGGAGGAAATGAACGGCAGCGGAACACCGATCACGGGAAGTACGCCGGTGACGGTACCCAGATTCACGAAGGTCTGGCCGATGACCCAGGACATCAGGCAACCCATGAGCACCTTGGTGTACAAGTCCTTGGCGCGTGCTGCAATGCGATACATCGCCAAGGCCAGCAGCATGAACATGACCAGGACGAACAGCACGCCGATCAGGCCGAACTCTTCACCCAGGATGGAGAAGATGAAGTCGTTCTGCGCCTCAGGCACATAGGACCACTTCATGCGGGACTGGCCTGCGCCCACACCGAACCAGCCGCCGGAGGCGAAGGCGTGAAGGCCCATGCTGGCCTGGTAGCAAAGGTCGCTGCTCGGGCCGCAATCGGTATCAAGCCAAGCGAGGATGCGCTGGCGGCGGTTGGAGGAAGCGAAGATCGCCACGGACAGGCCCAGGACACCGACCACCGAAAACGCCGCCAGCCACTTCATCCGGATGCCGCCCAAGAACATCGCCGAGGCAATGATCATCAACAAGACCAGCGCTGTACCTACGTCCTTGCCGACCACGATGAGGCCAACAATGAAGACCCCCACCGGGGCAACCACTGGGACGACCAAATGCTTGATGTCGTGCAGCAGATGCTGCTTCTTTTCCAGCATGAACGCGGCAAAAACAGACAACGCCAGTTTGGCGAACTCGCTGGGCTGCAGGCCGAAGCCGCCGATGCGGATCCAGTTTCGGTTGCCGAGCACCGTATGGCCCAATGGCGTGAACGCCACGAGGAACAACAGGACCACTGCCGCAATAACGGAAGGCCAGGCCAGCCGCTTCAGCGTTTCCGGCTTGATCCGCTGCATGACCAGCATGCAGAGAATACCCAAGGCGGCAAAGCCACCCTGGGACAGCGCCACGGTGAAACCGTCCCTGCCCTTCGCGATCGCTTCAACCGACGCCGATGACTGGACCATGACCACACCGAAAACGGCCAGCACGATGGAGCCCACGAGCACCAGCCAGTAGTCCGTGGAGGCCATGCGGCCGCTGGAGTTCTCGACGGTTCCGAGCATCCTGCCGAATCTCACGTACCAAGGGAATTCGGCTTTGGAACCTGCTGGCTTCTTGTTCATTTTCATCGCCATCGGTGCCTCCTGCCTCGGTGTCGTTTATTCGGTCAGCTTTCGATTACTGGTCTTCGCCAGTTTTATCCATCAGATCACTGACGGCAGCGATAAATGCGTTGCCACGCTGGGCGTAGGAACTGAATTGGTCCATCGAGGCCGCGGCGGGAGCCATGAGCACGGTATCCCCTGCTTCGGCTACTTCGGCAGCCTTGGAGACCGCACGCGTCATGACCTGGGCGCCGCTTGGAACCGAACCGTCACCGCCCTGCGCTGCCCCGGTGATGTCGATGACTTCAACCTCTGGCGCGTGGGCAGCGAGTGCTTGGCGCAAACTTGCGGTGTCGGTGCCGATGAGCAAGACCTTGGCCAGGCGCTGCGCGTGCTTGGCGATCAAGTCGCCGTATTCCACGCCCTTGGACAAGCCACCGGCAATCCAGACCACACGGGTGAATGCGGCCAACGAAGCATCGGCCGCATGCGGATTAGTGGCCTTGGAATCATTGATCCACAGGATGTCGTTCTTGCGGGCGACGGCCTGGATCCGGTGATCGCCGGAGTCGAAGTTCGCCAAACCCGCAGCGACAGCTTCTGCATTCACTCCGTACGCGCGGGTCAGCGCCGCCGCGGCAGCCGCGTTCGCGGCGGTGTGGCGCGGAACAATCTCGCCGATGTCCTTCAGGGCGATCAGTTCCACGGCACTGGTCTTGCGCTCTTCGATGAAGGCGCGGTCCACCAGCAGGCCTTCGACAACACCCACCATCGATACTGCTGGGGTATCGGTGGTGAAGCCGATAGCACGGCAGCCTTCGATGACTTCAGCGTTTTCCACCATGGTGATGGTGCGCTCATCGGCGGCGTTGAAGATCGCTGCTACCTGGGTGCGTTCGTAGATCTTGGCCTTGGCGGCCTTGTAGTTGCCGAAGCCGCCATGCCAGTCCACGTGGTCTTCGGCCAGGTTCAAGACCACCGAGGCAAGCGGAGAAATGCTATGCGTGTAGTGCAGCTGGAAGCTGGAGAGCTCGACGGCGAATACGTCATAGTCCACCGGTTCGCGTACGGCATCCAGGATCGGTGTGCCGACGTTGCCGACGGCGATGGCCTTCCGCCCATCGGCGCGCAGGATCGCCTCGGTCATGCCCACAGTGGTGGTCTTGCCGTTGGTGCCGGTAATCGCCAGCCACTGTGGTGCTGTGTGGCCGGCACGGTTCTGCACGCGCCAAGCCAGCTCGATATCGCTCCAGATCTCGATGCCCTTGGACTCGGCCTCTGCGATGACCGGATTACGGGGATTCCAGCCTGGGGAAACCATGACCAGCTGGGCCGGCTTGCCATTGACCAACGGCAGGGCCTGGACGTTCCCGTCGCCCAGCAGCACCTCATGGGCCCCGACGATCTTCAGCGTCTCGGCGCGTTGCTGGTTCAGCTGGTCATCGCGGCCGTCGATGACGGTGACGATGGCACCCAGCTCGATGAGGGTGTCGGCCGCAGAGAATCCGGAGAGTCCCAATCCGGCGACGACTACGCGCAGGCCTTTCCAATCAGCATCCCAGCTGGTTAGCGAGTCAAGAGATTTGCCAGCGTCTACGCTCACAGTGCGACAACCCATTCAGAGTAGAAGAGACCCAGGCCCGCGGCCACGAACAGGCCGGCAAGGATCCAGAATCGGATAACAACGTTTTCTTCGGACCAGCCCGAAAGCTCGAAGTGGTGCTGCAGCGGCGCCATCTTGAACACGCGCTTGCCGCCCGAGAGCTTGAAGTAGCCCACCTGGATGATCACCGACAGGGAGATGATCACGAACAGGCCGGCAATTACCACCAGCAGCAGCTGGGTGCGCGAGAGGATCGCGAAGGCAGCCACGGCGCCGCCGATGGCCAGCGATCCGGTGTCGCCCATGAAGATCTTCGCCGGCTTGGCGTTGAACCAGAGGAAGGCGATCAGCGCACCGGAGAGGGTGGCCCCCAGCAGGGCCAGGTCCTGCGGGTCGCGTACCGAGTAGCAGACGTCCAGCGAGTCCATGTTGCTGCAGGCCTGGTTCTGCTGCCAGATGCCCATCAGGGTGTAGGCGCCGAAGACCATGATCGAGGCACCGGTAGCCAGTCCGTCCAGGCCATCGGTCAAGTTCACGCCGTTGGTAGCACCGGTAACGATGAAGTTCGCCCAGAGCACGAACAGGATCATGCCCAGCATCGGGCCTGCGAAGGCCAGGTCGATGTTGGTGTCGCGCAGGAAGGAGATCGCGGTAGAGCCCGGAGTCAGGCCCTGGTCATTGGGGAACTGCAAGGCCAGCACGGCGAAGCTGATGCCGAAGAATGCCTGCAGGACAATCTTCTGCCAGGCGCGCAAGCCCAATGAGCGCTTCTTGAAGATCTTGATGAAGTCATCGAGGAAGCCGACCAGTCCCATGCCGCCGAAGAGCATCAGGACCAGCATTCCGCTGGCGGTAATTCCCGAAGAAGTGCGTCCCATGAGCGAAAGGATGCCATGGGTGGCGAAGTACGCAACGAACACGGCCAGGACGAAGACCACTCCGCCCATGGTCGGGGTGCCGGACTTGATGGCGTGCGAGTTCGGCCCGTCGTCGCGCACGACCTGCCCGTATTGCTTCTTGGTGAGCAGGCGGATGTACAGCGGCATGGCCACCATGGTCAGCACGAGGGCAATGCCGGCCCCCAGAATCAATGCGATCATGCGTTGTCGCCTTCCTTCGCGAATGCTGCAATGTCGTCGCCGAGGAAGCGTAGACCGGCCCCGTTAGAGGACTTGAACAAGGCGATGTCGCCTGGCTGAAGCTGCTCTTGCAGCAGCGCGCGAGCCTCATCTACGTCTTCAACGTAGAAGGCCTCGTCGCCCCAGCTGCCTTCGAGCACAGCGGAGTTGTAGGCGGGCTTTGCGCCACGGCCTACCACTACAAGTTTCTTGATGTTCATGCGAACTGCCATGCGGCCCAGCAGGTCGTGCTGGTGGATGCTGTCATCGCCCAGTTCCAGCATTTCGCCCAGGACTGCCCAGGTGCGTCGGCCCGGTGCGCCGTCGGCGCCCAGGCCCAATTCGGCCAGGGTCACCAGCGCAGCGCGCATTGATTCAGGGTTCGCGTTGTACGCGTCGTTGATGATGCTCACGCCGTCAGCGCGCTCGATGCGCTCCATGCGCCAGCGGCTGCCGGCAGCGCGGCCTTCCAGGCCTGCGGCGATCACTTCCGGGGCGATATCCAGGGCCAGTGCAGCGTTGGCCGCGGCGAGGATATTCGAGACGTGATGGCGTCCCAGGAGGCCCGAGGTGATGCGCTTGCTGTAGCCGCCAGGGAATTCAAGAGTGAGTTCTGGCTGCCCGTGGGAAGTCACAACAACGTCGGTGGCCCAGACCCCAGCGTTTTCCGGCTTGTTCTTTCCGGTGCCGAAGAAGCGCACGGCTCCCCCGGAACGCAAGTCCATGCGTGCCACGCGGGGGTCTTCAGCATTCAAGATGGCCGTGCCATCGGCTGGCAGGGCTTCAACGAGTTCGCCCTTGGCCTTCTCGATGTTCTCCACCCCGCCGAATTCGCCGGCATGGGCGGTACCGACGCACAACACGACACCGACCTGCGGGTGCACCATATCTGTCAGGTACGTCAGGTGGCCAAGGCCGGTGGCCCCCATCTCGATGACAAAGTACTTGGTCTCTTCGGTGGCGCTGAATACCGTCAGCGGGACGCCGACTTCGCCATTGTATGAGCCGATTGGCGACACGGTCGGCGCCACTTGCGACAGAATACCGGCGAGCAGGTCCTTGGTGGTGGTCTTGCCGGCCGAACCGGTGATTCCCACGACCTTGGCGTCGTTCTTTTCCTTGAGAAGGGCAACGATGTGCGCGGCAATTTTGCCCATCGCTTCTACCGCGTCTTCAATGATGATCGCCGGGTGTTCCCTGCGGTCTTCATCGTGGGTAATGCGTTCGGCTAGGGCCAGCACTGCGCCGGCGGCGCGTGCACGGTCGATAAAGGCGTGCCCGTCGGAGAATTCTCCGGGCTTGGCGACGAATAAGGCACCCGGGACGACTTCGCGCGAGTCAGTGGTCACGGAAGTGATCACCGTGTCGGAGGCGGCTGTAGCAGTCGCTTTTCCGCCGGTGATTTCCAGCAGGTCGGTCAGAGACAGTTCAATCATGGCAATAAGGACTTTACACTTGAGCGGTGGCGATAGTGGACTTGTACGTTCTAGGAATTGGTCACAAATCCATGAAGATTCAGTGCTTTCGCTAGTTCCACTCGATCATCCAGTTCCACGTCAATTCCCGCGACGTCTTGGCTGACTTCATGTCCCCGCCCGGCCACGAGAATCGCGTCGTTGGCTTCGGCCAAACTCACAGCGAACTCTACGGCTTTGGCGCGTGGCGCGATGTTGTGAAGCTGCACCTGCGGACGCTCGGAATCGAGAACTTGCTGTGCTCCGGCGGCAACCTGGGCGCGGATCGGAGCCGGGTCTTCGCTGTGCGGGTCGTCGTCGGTCACAATGACGATATCCGCGTGGCGGGCTGCCACCGCTCCCATATCCGGGCGCTTGGTCTTATCGCGCTCTCCGGTGGCGCCGAAGACGACGATCCGGCGTCCCTGCTCCCCCGGACGGATGGAATCCAAAGCCTTTGCCAGTGCATCCGAATTATGGGCGAAATCGACTACGGCTACCGGAGATTCGGCTACGACCTGCATCCGCCCTGGAACGGCGACCGACAGCGGATCCTTGGAGTCCAAGGCCTGCTGCAGGGCTTCGAGGTCCGCACCGCCGGCCAGCACCATCAAGGCCGCCAGCGCTCCGTTGGCGACGTTGAACATGCCTGGAAGCAGGGTGCGGGTCCGCAGCTGGCGCCCATCCCGGTGCACAAGGGTGAAACTGTGGCCCAATCCGCAGTGCGCCAGTTCGGCAACCCTCCAGTGCGCCGAAGGGTGTTCGCCGTCGAGGCTCAGGGTCTCGGTAGGCACAAGGGCGCGCTCGGCCAGGCGCTGGCCGTATTTATCGTCTACCATGACCACTGCGCGCTCGGAGCGTTCCGCGGTGAATAGTTCGGCCTTGGTTTCGAAGTACTCGTCCATCGTGCCGTGCAGGTCCAAGTGGTCCTGGGTCAGGTTGGTGTAACCGGAAACGGCAAAGCGCAGGGCATCAACGCGGCCATAGCTCAGCGAGTGGCTGGATACCTCCATGGCCACCGACGTGACTTCCTGCTGCGCCATGCGCGAGAGCACGCCGTGCAGCTGGGTGGACTCCGGGGTGGTCAGCACGCTGGGGATGATCTGCCCGCGGGCGGACATCTCAATCGTGCCGATCAGCCCGGTTTCTTCACCCAGTGCATCCAGGATCGCGCGGATCATGAAGGTTGTGGTGGTCTTGCCGTTGGTGCCGGTGACAGCGAACAGCTTCGGGCTGCGCTGGTCGGTTCCGTAGACGCTCTGCGCGATCACGGCTGCGGATTTGCGTACATCTGCAACGACTGCCACCGGGATCGAGAGGTCATCGCTGAGGAATTCGAGTCCTGCAGTATCGGTGATCAGTGCGACAGCACCGTTGCCGATGGCGGTTTCCACGAATTCGGCACCGTGGCGCTTGGCACCGGAAATACCCAGGAAGACGTCACCGCTCTGTACGATCTGCGGGTTGAGGCTGACGCCGAGGATTTGCGGAGCGGCATTGAGCAGCGCTCCAGTTCGCACCGCGCCAGCTGTGCCGCAGAGCTGGTCGAAGCCAAGACCGGCGATGCTCTCTGGGCGTAGGTACCGTTCTAGCTCACGCGGAGTGTCGGGGTTCTGGACTACCAAGATTTCTTCTGATCCTCACCTACAAAGACGTCATACGCCTCTGACTTTGTCGTGCTCGGTGGCACATTGAATGTGTTGAGAGTATGGCTCATAACATCGGTAAACGTGTCAGCTACCGAGAAGTCTTTCCAGTTGCCCTTTGGCCTGTACATGGTTGCCACGACGACGAACTGCGGATCTTCCAAGGGAGCGACACCTGCAAAGGAATAAGTATATCCGTCATAGCCCTTGGCGCTTGCCGCCTGGCCTGTACCGGTCTTGCCGCCCACGCGGTACCCGGGAATGCGCTCCTTGTAGCCGGTACCGTCGTCAACGCCCGATTCCATGAGCTTGAGCATTTCGTCAGCGGTGCTTTTCTTGACCACGCGCTTCTTTTCCGGTGCGGGGATCTTGGTGATGGTACCGTCTTCGTTGCGGTAGCCCTCAATCAGGCTTGGCGAAAGGCGAACGCCGCCGTTGGCCAAGGACTGGAAAATTGAAGCGGTGTGCAGCACGGTCTGCGAATAGCCCTGGCCGAACATGGTGGTGTACTGCTGGCGGCGGTCCCAATTATCGGGATGCGCTAATTGGCCAGCGCTAGCGCCATTCAAGCCGACGCGGATGGGCGAACCCAATCCGAAGGCACGCATGTAGTCGTAACGGGTCTGCTTGCTCATGGTATTTCCGACCATCACGGTGCCGGTGTTGTAGGAACGGGCGAAGATGCCCGAGACCGTCATGTCGTACGTTGGGTGTTCCAACGAGTCATTGATGGTTTCCTTGGTGAACGTCTTCTTATTCGGCACACGCATCTCGGTCAGCGGATCCACTCCGCCCTGGTCGATGGCCGCCGCGAAGATCGCGGCCTTGCCGGTGGAACCTGGCTCGAAAGCACGGGTGATGGAGGTGGAGCGGCGGAACTCCGGCTTGGTAGCGCCTGGATCATTCGGGTCCAATTCAGCGGAGTCGCCGATGGCGAGGATCTTGCCGGTATCCGCTTTCATGACGACCACGGAAACCCACTCAGCGTTGAACTGAGCTTGCTTCTTTTCTGCTGCACGCTGGGCAACGTAGTTGATGTCGGAGTCGATGGTCAGGATGACGTCCTGGCCATCGACTGCAGGGGTTTCTTCGACCTCGGTGACGGGAATGCGCACGCCATCGGCGCTGATCTCGAACTTGCGGCTGCCGGCCGTACCGGCCAGGTGTTCCTCCTGGCTCAGTTCCAGGCCTTCGGCTCCCACCACGGCTGTTTGGTCTTCGGAGTTGCGCACGAACCCCAGCAGTGGTCCTGCAATTACGCCTTGCGGGTACTGGCGTTCGCTGCGCAGCAATGAGGCAAGTCGCGGAATACCGATTTCGAGGACTTCGTTGCGTACTTCCGGGGTCACGCTCTTGGCGAGCATGACGTACCCTTTGGGCTTGGCATCGCCCTGCGGGCGAACCTTCGTGGCAAGTTCCTCACGGTCCTGGTCAAGGGTATCGGCTAGTTCGTCAATGGCTTGGTCCCACGTGATGCGTTCCTGGCCATTGGTTCCATCCCGCTTCGCACGGCGAATGTTCTCACCCTGCTCGCGCTGGTCGATGACCAGATCATAGCGGTCTACTGAGACGGCGAGGGTGGTGCCATTGCGGTCTTCGATGGATCCTCGATTTGGCGCAATGTTTTCAACGCGTTCGCGGTTTTCCTGTGCAGCGTTGGCAATGGTTGCCGAGTTGATGCCCTGGACCCAGACCAGCCGGCCCAGGATCACCAGCAGCAAAACCACGGAGAGGAGCAGCACAAAGCGCATTCGCTTTTTCGCAGTGTCGATTGCCGTCGAGCTCACAAAAGAACCTAACTTTCCCTCAGCGTGGTTTTCCAGCAGCGTAGGCCACCTGTATCTAGCTTAGAAAGGGCTAACTACTCTGCTGGGGATTTGATGCTTGGTGCAGGGATCGTGCCCCCGTTAAGCTCAGCGTCATTGAACACTGGGCGGCCATCACTGGCAACTTCACGTTCAGCTTTCTCCGGCTTCACCTCTGGTTCCTTGGAACCTTCAGTGGCACCGGACTCCTTCTGTGAATCTGCTGAGGCTTTACCCACAGTGGTCTTCGGCGTGTTTGATGCGTTGGCTTCAGTTTTGCTTTCACCCTTGCGGATGCTGTCGCCCGGCAGCGGAATAGTTCCGTATTCCTGCTTGCTGTTCTTTGCCTTGACCGCCTTCTCAGCGTCTTGGGCAACCTTGCCCTCAGACAGGCTGATCAGCCCTGGAGCACCTGGCGAAACCAAACCGAGGTCCTTTGCCTTGGCGGCCAGCGCCTGTGGCGCCGCCAACGACTGGGCCTCCTTCAGCAGTGCCTGATTCTCTTGGGAAAGCGCACGCTCTTGCGAACGCAAGTTCACGATGTCGTACTGCCGCTGAGCTACAGAAGTATTGAGCAGCACCAGCGTAACGATCACGCTGAATGCCAAGACAACGAGCACCGCAGACATGGTGAACATGGAGCGCTTGCTGGTTTCGTTCATCTTAGGAACCAACGAAAGAGTTACGCGCTGACGCGAATCGCCTTTAGGCAGGTTGCTAGCTGGGACGGGCTCGGGTCGCATTGCACGCGCAGTATTACCGTCGACAACAGGCTGGTTGTTCACGGCTGCGGTCTTCTGCACGCGGCGCTGGGCTCGTTGGCTCATGCTAGCTCCTCTTCAACACTCGTTCCACAGCTCGCAAGCGGGCTGAGGCTGCACGTGAATTTTCTGCTATTTCGTGGTCGCTTGGCTTCTCGGTGCCCTTGGTGAGCACCTTGTATTCAGCTTTGTGTTCGTCCAGCTCCACCGGGAATCCCGGAGGGGCCGACGAGGTAGATCCATGGACGAAGTGCCGCTTGGTGATTTTGTCTTCCAAGGAGTGGTAACTCATCACGACGACTCTTCCGCCGACGTTCAAAGCTCCCATTGCCGCCGGGATCGCACGTTCCAAGACGTCAAGTTCCTCATTCACTGCAATACGCAATGCTTGGAAGGTCCTCTTGGCCGGGTGTCCGTGGTTTCGAGCAGCCGCCGCGGGCACAACGCTGCGGATCACTTCAACTAGTTCAGCAGTGGTAGTGATGCGGCTCTTGGCGCGTGCCTCGACGATTGCCGTCGAGATGCGTCCAGCAAACTTCTCTTCGCCCCACTGTCGAATAATTCGAAGCAGTTCGTCGCGTTCCAAGTCGTTGACCAGGTCCTCGGCAGTTGGGCCAACAGAGGTGTCCATGCGCATATCCAGCGGTGCATCATACGAATAGGCGAAACCCCGTTCACGCTCATCGAGCTGCAGCGAGGAAACGCCAAGGTCGAACAGAACGCCGTCGACCCCCGGGAACCCAAGATCTTCCACGACATCCGCAATTTCGTCATACACCGCGTGCACGAGGTCGATGCGGTCCTGGAACGGGGCGAGTCGTGCACCGGCAAGTTCGTGAGCCTGCTCGTCGCGGTCTAGACCGATCAGGTGCAAGTTGTCGAACCGCTTGAGGATGGCTTCGGAGTGCCCACCCATCCCGAGGGTGCAGTCAACCACAATTGCCCGACGGCCTTCAGCATTGGCTCGCTCAATACCTGGAGCTAGCAAATTAACGCATCGGTCCAGAAGTACTGGAACGTGGCGTTCGGATGCTGGTCGCTGGGAATCCTGATTTGGCACTGCGCCCCCTTTCGCTTTCGATCTGCTGTTGAGATCAGATCCCCCTCCAACCAAGTGGCGATCCAACCTTCTGGCTCCGGGGAAGTGAAGCCAGACGATTTTCTACCCCAAGGTGGCTGGAGATCTCATCTCAACAAACGTGGTGTTTTGTCGGTGTAGGGCACAAAGCCCTAATCTTCGTCAGTATCGGAGAACACGTCTTCTTGTTCATCCAAGTACTGCTGCCATGCGGTCGAATCCCAGATTTCAATACGGTTGCCCGCACCGATAACTGTGACCTCCCGATCAAGGCCTCCATAAGTGCGCAGCACTTGCGGAATCGTTACGCGCCCCTGCTTATCTGGAACTTCATCCGAGGCCCCTGAGAGGAACACACGCGCATAGTCGCGTGCTCGCCGGGAGGTCAAGGATGCCTGCGCCAGCTGCTCGTGCTGCTTCTCAAATTCCCGCTGGCTGAAAACGTATATGCAACGCTCTTGGCCGCGAGTGAGAACCAGCCCATAGGACAGCTCATCTCGATATTTAGCTGGAAGAATCAACCGACCTTTTTCATCAAGACGCGGTGTGTAAGTTCCAAGGAACATGCACACCACCTTTCCCGTGAAGTGGCCAGAAGCCCCATTCTTCTCTACTTGCCTCCACTTTACTCCACAACCCTCCACTGTCAATGCAATTTCAGTGGTTTCGCGAGGGTCTGGACTTAAAAAACACCTGAATCTAGCGGATGCTCAGCCTATGTTCAGGTGGAGGGATGGGAATCGTCCAGCTGCATGATCCAGTATTTTTCAGAGATTCCACACGCAAAATCCGCGTAATATAGCTATTTTTAGGCGCGGTGGTGGGAAGTGGAGGAACCTGGGGAGGGAAGTGGGGGCCTGCCTGACCGGCGAGGTGGACGTGAACCTTGGAATCTGCAGAGAATTCAAGATCACTTGCAAAGTCGCGCGACCTTCAGATAGGCGCACCGAATATCCAGGACATCCAACTTCCCGAATTGAACGAAACCCATGCGCCCCGGCATGAGGTGCACGGTGACCGTAGGGATGTGAGAAGCGGGGCTTAAACAGAAAAGAGGTGCAACCCTAGGGGTCACACCTCAATATCAATGCAGATCAGCTATCGGACTGATCACGCTTTCGCTGGTTCCATTTTTCTTCCAGGCCGGAAAGGAACTGCGAATTATTCTTGGCTGCAGATTTTGATCCCGTTCCGTTGGACGGACCAATTTTTCCAGTAGCCGATTTAGTCAGGGCAAGCAGTACACCCGCGAACATCACCGCAAAGCCGAGAACGCCTACGATGATGATGTGCTGCGAGATTCCAAAGATGAGTCCCGCTAGGCCGACGATTACCAGCAAGATACCCAGAGCAATATTGCGGGTCGACAAACGTCCCGTGCCCGATGGGCCTTTCATGCTCGAAGCGAAGCGACGGTCTTCATGCAGCTGCTTTTCCAACTGCTCCAACAAACGCTGCTCGTGTTCCGATAGCGGCATCGTCTTCTCCTTCCAAAGGCAATCTCGACGGTCGTCCACCGTCTTCAAGTTCAACGTCGGGTCGAAGGGAAAAGTTCCCTGGATTCGATCGAACTTAATTCAAGGATAGTCTCTTTTGCACCCGCCCTGCTAGTTGATCTTCCCCACTGTCCAGATATCCATACGTTCTACACAGAATGTGTTTATTCCTTGGGGCGCAGAAAACGTGCTGGGGTCACGATGGACTGCGGGAATCTCTGTCCGATCTGGTCAGCGATGCGTTCCGCTTCTCGGGCTTTCTCTTCGCGGGGGTCCAAGCTAAATTGCAGACCCAACTCGTAATCTTGCAACCGTTCAGCTTTCACCCCGATCAGCCGGACCGGTTGCGGCATAGGGGTCAATTTTCGCAGAAGGGCCAGCGCGGACTCGCTAATTTTCGTTGAAGAGTCTGTCGCAGCTGCGAGCGCCTTCGAACGCGTAATTCCAGAAAAGTCCTTGTACTTGATCTTGAGCCCAACACCGTTGGCTGATTTGCCGTGCTGCCGCAGCCGTTGACCGACCTTATGGCTCAGCCGCAAAAGTTCGCCCTCAAGCACCTGGGGATCGGTGATATCCACCGCAAAGGTATGTTCCGATGAAATGCTCTTCTCATCCCGGCTAACCTCCACCGGACGGTTATCGATCCCCCGCGAGAGCAAATAAAGGGCGCGGCCGTGTTCCCCCAACCGACTAATCAATCTTGCTTCTGGCTCGCCAGCGAGTTGCCCCACGGTCTCAATCCCCAAGGAGTGAAGCTGACTAGCGGTTCGTTTTCCCACGCCCCACATTTTCGACACGGGTAATTCGTGCAGGAATTCTTCGGTGCGGTCGGGTGCAACTACCGCCATGCCGTCAGGCTTGGCGTACGTCGAAGCGAGTTTCGCAACGAATTTATTCCTTGCAATGCCCACGCTGGCCGGCAGTCCCATTTCTTTGCGTATATATTCGCGGATCTGCTGAGCGATCTGCACTGGCCCGCCAAGCATGCGCATGCTTCCAGTAACGTCTAGGAACGCTTCGTCGACACTGACTTGCTCAACCAGAGGCGTCAATGTGCGGAAGTACGCCATGATCTGGGCCGAGGCTTGCGAGTACTTGTGATGGCTCGGCTCGATCACGGTAGCTTGCGGTAGCAGCGGGATGGCTTGGCTCATCGGCATGGCCGAATGGATCCCGCGAGCTCGGCAGTCATAAGACGCAGAGAGCACCACGCTCCGGCCTGAACGGTGGCCTACAATAACTGGCTTGCCTACTAGGTCAGGGCGGTCCCGCAGTTCCACTGAAACAAAGAAGGCGTCCATATCGACATGGAGGATTGCACGATCCACCATTTCAATTCCTCTCCCCTCGTTCGGCTGCACCACCAGCTTACTCGAATGTATATTCGGATTCCGTTCGCACCCCGCGTACTTTGGGTGCCTTCTTCGCCGGGCGGGAATCACCGGTAGAGTTGTTGCTAACCACTAGTTGTTTACCCGTAGAAATGATTTTGCATGTCGATGCCTGATTCTGTGCCGGACCTCAACACTGAAGCCCAGAGCTTGAGCCGTACCTACACTTCTGACGTTGCTCAGTTATTGGAAGAATTCCTGGCTGCGAAAAGCGTTGAAGTTGGTCAGATTACTAGCAGCGCCGTCGAAATCGTCAATGCGATCACGTCACTGACCCGTGGCGGCAAGCGGCTTCGCGCCCTGTTCGCTTTCTGGGGTTACCTCGGTGCAGGTGGTCGGCCCGATGAACGCGACATCGTCCAACTCGGGGTGGCCTTGGAACTCTTCCAAGGAGCCGCGCTGATTCATGACGACATCATCGACAATTCCGATACACGACGCGGTCAGCCGAGCGTTCACAAGCGCTTCGAGGCCCAGCACCGAGAACTTGGGCTTGCGGGGAGCGCAGCGAGCTACGGCATGGCCAGCGCAATCCTTACCGGCGACCTATGCCTGTCGTTGAGCGAGGAAGTCTTCTCAGGTATTGCTTCCCTCAACGCTCGGGCGCGTACCATCTTCAATCAGATGCGCACCCAGGTGATGGCCGGGCAGTATCTTGATGTTCTAGAAGAGTCTGCGGGCCCCGCCTACGATCCGAAGGAAGCGGTCAAGCGAGCTCGCACTATCGTGCGCTTCAAGTCAGCCAAATACTCCACTGAAAACCCATTCTTGCTTGGCGGCGCGTTGGCCGGCGCCAGCGAGGCTCTTATGGAGCGCTACTCCGCATTCGCGCTTCCGCTGGGTGAGGCATTCCAGCTACGTGACGATGTTCTGGGCGTGTTTGGCGATCCAGCAGTCACAGGGAAGCCGACCGGCGGCGATTTGCAAGAAGGCAAGCGCACGGAATTGATTGCCCACGCCCTCTTGCTATCAACTTCTGACGAACAGGACTTCATTCAGAGTCGCCTCGGCGCAGTGGATCTCAGCGAAGAAGAAGTGTTGAGACTAAGCGGTATTCTGCGCGATAGCGGCGCCCTGGCGGCCACCGAGCAGAGCATTAGTGAGTTGACCACCCAATCAGATCTCGCCCTGAACGCATTGCACGTCACGCCCCTCGCCTTAGCGGGAATGCAGCAGCTCAGTGATGCAGTGACAAAGAGAAGTAAATAGCGATTCGTTACTAAGACATAACGAAAGGTCTCAACCATCCATGCGATATGGAATACGGTTGAGACCTTTTGTTATTACTGAGGCTAGTTCGTCCGGGCCATTACCAGCCCATGGCCTGCGCCCGCCGACGGATTTCAGTTTTACGTCCGGTGCGCAGAGCATTCATTGGAGTGCCGGGCAGCGATTCATCCTCGGTGAACAGCCAAATAACCGATTCCTCATCGGAGAAGCCGGCATCCAAGAGTACCGAAAGAGTGCCCTTCAGGCTTTCCACCACTACTCCGTCTTGGAGAAAATCTGCAGGGATCGAACGGACATTGCGAGCGCCAATTCTCAACGAAACAATGGCACGCTCATCCAGCAGTCGGTGCACGCGGCGAATATCTACATCTAATTCTTCAGCCACATCGGGCAGGGTCAGCCACTGGCCGACGAGATCTACGGTTTCCTTCACCCCTTAAGGTTCCCACAAATTCCTGATCCGCGCAGAAATTTGGATGAAACTCACCTCAGCAGTTCCCATGAGTCACAGGAGTAGTGTAAATTTTCTTGTATCACTTTGATAACAATTGCATCACAGTCAACATGGGGAACCACTTCCCCTCTGTTACCTGCGGAGCAAAGCCCGTTATTTTCACCGTATAAATGAGGATTGACTCCATGCCCCACGAATCCAAACATGCTTCCAAGCATGCGTTAGGCGTTGTAGCAGGCGCGGCCATTCCCGCTGCGGTCATTGGCAGCCTCGCCTTAGCTCCCGCAGCGCAGGCAGCACCGATGACTGTTCCCAACACCCCAGGAAGCTTTGCCAAGTCGGTAACTCCGGAGACCATCAAGGTCGCTGAAGACCAGATCAAGGCCCACCTGATCGCTTCGCGAGTATCTACGCTGGGATTGCCAGCTAAACGAGATGTTTCCGAAATCAAGATCCCGGCAGGTGCGTCCCTATGGAGCATCGCTCGGGAATATGACACAACCGTGTCAGAGCTGAAGAAGCTCAATAATCTTAAGAATGATTCAATCGTCGCCGGCAAGACACTCAAGGTCTCCGGTCATGCTTCGAAAAACAGCTCCAAGGGCAAGTCTTCGAGCTCGTCATCTTCAAGTACCGCCACTTACACCGTCAAGAACGGTGACACCCTCAGCGGCATTGCGAGCAAGCACGACATGAGCTTGTCTGATCTGTTGAAGAAGAATGACATCTCTGCAAGCAAGGTAATCTTCCCCGGCAATAAGCTGAAGGTCAAGGGTTCGGCGTCGAGCTCCAGCAATACGACGCAGACGAAGAAAACTTCTTCCTCGTCGGGTTCATCAACCTACACTGTGAAGAACGGTGACACCCTCGGAAGCATCGCCATCAAGCACAATATGAGCTTGTCTTCGCTCCTTAGCAAGAACGATATCTCGGCCAGCAAGGTGATCTTCCCTGGCGACAAGATCAAGGTCAAGGGTTCTTCGTCCTCTGGCTCTTCGTCGAAGTCCTCCCAGAAGAAGTCCTCCTCCTCCGGTTCTTCAAGCTACACCGTCAAGTCCGGTGACACGCTCAGCGGCATTGCGGCCAAGCACGGCATGAGCTTGTCCGATCTGTTGAAGACCAATGACATCTCTGCCAGCAAGCCGATCTTCCCAGGCAGCAAGATCAAGGTCTCGGGTGGCACGTCGTCTTCGAGCTCCTCGCCGAAGAGCACTGCTGCGCCCAAGGCCAAGGCCAAGACGTCGACCTACTCCGTGAAGTCCGGCGATACTCTCAGTGGCATCGCGACCAGCCACGACATGAAGCTGGCCACCTTGTTGGATTTGAACCCCGAGTACAGCTCGAGCACGCCATTGAAGATCGGCGCCAAGCTGAAGGTTTCGGGCTCCTCGGTTGCACCGTCGGGTCAGGTCAAGAAGCAGAAGATCGGCAATAGCTTCGCTGGTCGTACCTACGCAGATCACGTTGTGCGGGATGCTAACTCGAACAAGGACTACCTTGACTCGATCAGCGTCCCGAGCCGCGGCGAGATGCAGGACCTGATCCGTTCCACTGCAAAGAGCATGGGCGTTGACCCGGCTCTGGCGTTGGCTCACGCGTACCAGGAGTCTGGCTTCAACATGCGTGCGGTCTCCCCTGCTAACGCCGTTGGCGCCATGCAGGTACTGCCAAGCACCGGTGACTGGATCGCATCGGTCATTGGCCAGGACCTGAACGTCCTGAACCCACGGGATAACGTTGTAGCTGGTGTCGCAGTAATTGCCTACAATTTGGACAACACCGACAACCTGGACAACGCAATCGCATCGTACTACCAGGGCCTGGCCGGTGTTCGTAACAACGGCATGTACGAAGACACCAAGCATTATGTAGCCAGCATCAAGGCTCACATGAAGAATTACCGCTAAATAGCCAAAAGGAGAGGCGCTTCCAACACGGTGTGTTGGAAGTGCCTCTTTTTTTGTTGCAGCTGATCAGGCTGCTCCTAGCCTGTACGGTGGTCAAGATCCAATGGCATGTCGATTACCACCTTGGTCCCGCCCTTCTCGCTCTGTACCCAACGGATTTCACCCGATAGTTCGCTGGTAACCAGAGTGCGGACAATTTGCAGCCCAAGTCCCTCGCGGCGTGGCTCTTCTGGCAACCCGTGGCCGTCATCTTCAATGACAACCCGTAGCCAATCCTTGCTATCGGCACCCTTGTAGCGTTCGGCAACCAGCGCGACTTCACCGTTGCGATGCGCTAGTCCATGTTCCACGGCATTAGTCACCAGCTCATTGATCACCAGTGACAACGGTGTCGCCAAATCAGCGTCAAGCATGCCGAATTCGCCTTCACGACGCGTGGAGACCCTTTGCTCCGGAGAAGCGATTTCCACGATCAGACGGAACTGGCGATCCATAAGATCATCAAATTTGACGGTTTCGTTCAGGCCCTTGGACAGGAAGTCGTGGACCGAAGCGATAGTGGAGACTCGTCGCATTGCCTGCTCCAGGCCCTGCTTGCCGTCCTCTGAGCTCATCCTGCGCGATTGCATGCGCAACAGCGCCGCGACAGTCTGCAAGTTGTTCTTCACGCGATGATGGATTTCACGGATCGTAGCGTCCTTGGTGACCAGTTCTTTTTCGCGACGGCGCAGTTCGGACACATCGCGGCACAGCACCAGTGCGCCCCAGCGCTTTGATTCGTTGCGCAGCGGAATGGCACGCAGGGAGAGGGTGACTCCGCGATGTTCCACCTCGGTACGCCATGGCATCTTGCCCTGGAGCACCAGCGGAAGAGTTTCGTCGACTACACGACGGTCGCTGACCAGTGCCATCGTCAGATCAGCCAGTGGCTGGCCCTGGAGGACATCAGCTGCGCCTAATCGGCGGAAAGCTGAAACAGCGTTCGGGCTGGCGAATTCGACGGCTCCATCAACGTTGAGCCGGATGAAACCATCACCGACGCGCGGCGCGCCACGGCGGGAGCCGGTAGGGCTGGCGAAGTCCGGCCACAGCCCTTGGGTACCCATCTGCAACAGGTCATCAGCGCTTTGCCGGTAGACCAATTCCAGATTGCTGGGTGTGCGGGACTGGTTCGGATCGAAGTGGGAAGTGATGACCGCAACCGGTTGGTTCTGGCGCACTAGCGGAATCGCCTGCACCGTGGTCAACCCCATGATGATATCTTTGCCGGCTTGTTCGGCCGAGCGTTGCACTTGCTTGGTTTCCCAAGCGCGGTCCACCATGATGCGCAGATCCTTGCGGATCCGTTCTCCCACGAAGTCGCTATGGAAGGCGGTATGCGAGGTGGAAGGGCGCACGTGTGCCAAAGCCGTATAGGAACCGTCCCCGGTGGGGAACCAGAGCACCAGGTCTGCGAATGCTAGATCCGAGACCAGTTGCCAGTCCCCCACCAGGAGGTGGAGCCAATCCTCATCACCGGGCGCTAGTGCAGCACGTTGACGTAATTCTTCGGTGATGAGGGCCATTGGCGGTATTTACCTTCGGACGATGGAACGCAAGAGTCGAAGTGCCACGGAAAGTGAAGCCATGTCGTCTCGTTCCAGGCTGTTCACTTCCGCGAACATAGTCTTCGCACGATCAAGGTTAGCCGCGTTTGCCTCTTCCCATGCAGCAACACGCTCTGCCGGGTCAGCAATATCGCCGTGGGCATCCAGGATGTTGCCGGTCAGGTCGATGATCGTGGTGTACAGGTCATCGCGCATTGCGGCACGAGCCAGCGCCTGCCAACGATCCGAGCGAGGAAGGTTGGTGATGCGGTTCAGCAGGCTGTCCACATCGAACAAGTCGTAGAGCACGTAGTAGGTTTCTGCGACCTTGACCGGAGCGGTCCCGGTGCGGTGCACATATTCTGCCACGTCCAGCAGCGCGTAGGATTCGAACTGGGTCGCCCACATGCTGGCACGACGCTCCGGGATCCCCTGGTCCATGGCCTCTTCACGCCACTCCTGGAATCTCTGGAGGTCAGTGCCCCGAACCAAGGTTGGCAGCGCCTCACGCAGTTCGGTAACCGTCGCTTCGTAGCGTTTGACCGCTTCGGTGACCAGCAGTTCCTGATCGACGCGGTTGATGAACCAGCGGGTGGCACGGTCCAGCAGGCGGCGCATGTCGTGGTGCTGGCGGCCCCAGTGTTCCAGATCGGTTCCGGCAGGCTGTGCATTGATCGCATCGAACTGGCGGTCGAATCCGTAGATCTCACGCAGCGCGCAGAAGACCTTGGCAATCTGGACTTCGCTGGCACTGGTTTCTTCCATGGCACGGAAGACGTAGGTGATGCCGCCCATGTTCACGATGTCGTTGGCGATCACGGTCGCGATGATTTCTCGGCGCAACGGATGGCTTTCGAGCTGATCCCCGAAACGCTCTACCAACTTGGTTGGGAAGTAGCGGCGCAGGGTCCGGGTGAAGTACGGATCATCGGCGAGATCGGATTCGGTCAGCGCGTTCGCCAGCTGGATCTTCGCGTATGCGGCCAGCACCGAGAGCTCTGGGGTGGTCATCGCCTCGCCAGCGGCGCGGCGCTCTTCCAGCTGATCCGCGTTTGGCAAGAACTCCAAGCCACGGTTCAAGTCAGCATGGGCTTCCAGCCACTGCATCAGGCGCTCGTACGCTGGTGTCCAGGTCAGTGCCGCATGCTTCTCATTGAGCAGCAACACGTTCTGTTCGAAGTTGGTCGTCAGCACCAGATCACCGATGTTATCGGTCATCGAGAGCAGGAACTCCGTGCGTTCAGCCTCGGTGAGATTGCCCGCCTTGATCTGGCGGTCCACGAAGATCTTGATGTTCACTTCGCGGTCAGAAGTGTCCACGCCAGCAGAGTTGTCAATGGCATCGGTGTTCAGCAGGACGCCCTTGCGGGCTGCCTCAATACGGCCCAGCTGGGTCATGCCCAAGTTGCCGCCTTCGCCAACAACTTTCACGCGCAGATCTGCGCCGTCGACGCGGATGGCGTCGTTGGCTCGGTCGCCGACCTGGCCGTGGGTTTCAGCCGCTGACTTCACGTAGGTACCAATACCGCCGTTGTAGAGCAGGTCCACTGGCGCTGAGAGGATGGCCTTGAGCAGTTCGTTAGGGCTCAGCTTGGTGGTGCCGGCGTCCAAGCCCAGGACCTCGCGGACCTCGGCGCTAACCGGCACGGACTTGAGGCTGCGCGAGTACACGCCGCCTCCGGCCGAGAGCAGCTCCTTGTTGTAGTCTGCCCAGCTGGAGCGTGGCAGATCATACAGGCGCTGGCGCTCGTCAAAGGCGACCTGGGGATCCGGGTTCGGATCCAGGAAGATATCACGGTGGTCGAAGGCCGCCACCAGCTTCACGGTGGGGGTACGGCGCAAACCGTTGCCGAACACGTCTCCGGACATATCGCCCACGCCGACGGCGGTGAATTCGTCCTTCTGGGTGTCGATGCCCAACTCGAAGAAGTGGCGCTTCACCGATTCCCAGGCGCCGCGTGCGGTGATGCCCATGCCCTTGTGGTCGTAGCCCACCGAGCCGCCCGAAGCAAAGGCATCGCCCAGCCAGTGGCCCTTGTCGGCCGAGATCGAGTTGGCGATATCGGAGAAGCTCGCGGTGCCCTTGTCGGCAGCGACCACCAGGTAGGAATCATCGCCATCGCGACGAACCACGTTGGCAGGGGCTTCGATGTGCTCACCGTTTTCGTCGGTAACCATGTTGTCGGTCAGCTCCAGCAGGGTGCGAATGAAGACCTTGTACGCGCCCTTGCCTTCTTCCATCCATGCACCGCGGTCGAGAGCTGGATTGGGAAGCTGCTTGGCGTAGAAACCGCCCTTGGCACCAGTTGGCACGATGACGGAGTTCTTGACCATCTGGGCCTTGACCAGACCCAGCACTTCCGTACGGAAATCTTCTCGGCGATCGGACCAGCGCAGGCCACCACGGGCCACGGCGCCGAAGCGGAAGTGGGTACCCTCAACACGCGGCGAGTAGACCCACAGTTCGTGCTTCGGACGCGGGAATGGCGCGAAATCGATCTCTTCCGGGGCCAGCTTGAATGCCAGTGCCTGGTGGGTGGTGAAGTAGTTGGTGCGTTTGGTCGCTTCGATCACCTTCACGAAACGGCGCAGCAAGGTGTCGGCATCCAACGTTGGCACGGATTCCAGCGCTTCGGTGACCTTTGCGTGCGCCTTCTGCCGAGCAGCTTCCGAAGCCACGGAGCTCAGCTGCGGGTCGAATGTGGCCTGGAACAGCTCCACAATGGCGTGGGTGACTGACGGGTTGCCAACCAGGGTGCTGGCGATGAAGCCAGTGGAGTTCGGAACCCCGAGCTGCAGCAGGTAGTGGGCGTAGGCACGAAGCATCGAGACTTCCTCCCACGTGAGTCCCTCGTGCAGCACCAGTGCGTTAAGGCTGTCGGATTCGGCGAGGTTGCGGACCACTGCGCAGTAGGCCTCAGCCAGCTTGGCTTCCACGGCCTGGAAGTTGATCTCCTCATCGATCTTCAGGCCCATGTCGTAGATGTAGCGTTCGCCGATTCCTTCTGGATTCAGCTCGTAGGGGCGTTCATCGACGACTTCCAGACCCAGATGCTGCAGAACTGGCAGTATGCGCGAGAGCAGCAGCGGCTTGGTCACATAGATCTTCATGCGCTTGGAAACAGCAGAATCCTCATCCTGCTTCTCGTCATCGTAGAAGGAGACAACCGGGCCATCGACTTCTGGACTGCTCAACTCGGTGAGCAGGTCAATATCCTTCAGCGCATCTTCGATTTCGAACTGCACCTTGTAGGAAGCCGGGAAAGCTTCGGCCCAAGCGTTGGACAGCGTGTTGGCATCGCCCAGTTCCAGGCGCGCGCGAGCGGTGTCAACGATGGCGTCAGACCAGGAGCGCACGGCCTTGGCAATACGATTCTCCAGTGCCTTGCGGTCAACCACGGGGGCCAGTCCGTGGCGTTGCAGGCGCAGCCGGTAGAACAAGCGAACGAGCGCGCCGGCACCCAGCTGCGCTTCATATTCAACGGATTCTGCGTTGAAGCTGCGCTGCAGCTCCTGCTCCACCCGCAGGCGCACTGCGGTGGAGAAACGATCACGTGGCAGGAACACCATGGCAGTGACGAAGCGGCCGTAGTCGTCCTTGCGAAGGAAGACCGAGGTGCGGCGGCGTTCCTGCAGGCGCAGGATACCGAGGGCAATCTTGGTCAACTCGTCGACGGAGATCTGGAACATCTCATCGCGTGGGTAGCTTTCCAGAATAGTGGTGATGTCCTTGCCCGAGTGGGAATCAGGCGCGAAGCCGGTGCGCTTCAGCACCGCTTCAACCTTTTCGCGTACCAGCGGGACGGTCTTCACGCTCGAGGTGTAAACACTGGAGGAGAAGAGGCCGATGAAACGGCGTTCGCCGTTGACTTCGCCATTGGCATCGAAGCTCTTGACTCCGACATAGTCCAGGTACACGCCACGGTGAACGGTGGAACGGGAGTTCGCCTTGGTCACGATCAGCGCACGCTTGTCGCGAGCGGTGATGCGGCCGCGCTTGGTCAGGTGCTGTGGACCTTGGTCCGCCAGATCGCGCATCAGTCCCAAGCCGCTGCCTGGGCGGGCGACCAGGACGTCTTCGCCGTTGATGGTTTCCAGCGAGTAGTCGCGGTAGCCCAGGAACGTGAACTTTCCGTCAGCTAACCAGTCCAGCAGCTCCGATGCCTGCTGCACCTCGGCGATTTCCTCAGCCTTCGGAGTCTGCGGAAGGCTCTGCGCAATATCCTTGGCCCGGTCCAGCATGGCCGGCCAGTCCTTCACTGCAACACGCACATCTGCCAGAACGCTATAGAGGCGCTCAACAAATTCCTTGGCCTGCTCATCGCTGAGCTCGCGAGCGAGCTCGACTGAAATCCAAGATTCGATGCGGGTTTCTGCACCGGCCGAAATCAGGGTGCTCAAATCCGAGAGCGCAGCGGTGTCACCGCTGGCAACATGCTGCAGACCAGCATGGCTGATCTTTGAAATTTCGCCGGTCTCGGTCTTGCGGGAGACAACGAACGTCGGATGCACTACCAGCTGAATTGGTGAATTCAGCTGCACTAGTGCGGCAGTTACCGAATCAACAAGGAATGGCATGTCATCGGTGACGATGTGGACCACTGAAATTCCGTTGTTGCGGGTAATGGCGACATTAGCGTTTTCAGCATCACGCTGATACCCGATTTCCAGATGTGCTGCCACGCGAGCTTCGAGTTCGTCTGGCCGGTAGGCCGCCACGTCTTCGGTCGCAATTTGGCCATAGTACTCGCTCACCAATTTCGAGGTGAGTGTCTCATCCATGAATGATTCTGACATGCTGGATTCCGACGAGTTCAAAAGAACGCCTCCAAGAACAAAGTTCGATCAACCCGCGCCTTTGCGGATCTCTAGTTTTACCCACATTACTCGGTTTTCACCTCTGGGGTTCAAGCTTCGGAGCGAAATCGACGACTATTCCATTTCTTGGGTGAATCCGTGGAATTTATGCCGGCCAAAGACCGTATTTCCATACGCAATAGGCACCGAGGTGCGATTTCGAGCAATGGGCTTCCTCCCAGCACTGCCGCGTTGCACGCGGCGTTGTCCTCGGGCAGATACCCTGCGATTTGGTGCGTCGGCCCAAACCGGTCCCACGCTTCAATCAACCTGCGCTTCGGGCTGCGCCCGGTACTGCTGGCTCCCACGCGGTTGAAGACGATTTTCGGATTCAGCCCGGGCAGTGCATCCTCCAATTCGTCGATGGCGCGAAGTGCACGCGGAATTCCCAAGCTGTCGGCACGCACGATCATGAAAAGCTCATCGGAGCACTGGAGCATCTCGACGGTGACAGCGTTTCGCTGTGGTGCTTGGGTATCGAAACTGAGCTGTTCGTCCAATTCAATGTACGGAGCCAAATCCAATACGACCAGGTCGTAGTGAACTTTGAGCAGCATGGCCGCTCGCCGCAGCGCCGAGGCCCGGACCTCGGGCCACCGGCTAGCACGCGGGATTCCGGTCGCCACGCGCATGGTCGCCTCCCCGACCTGGACCAAGGAACATGCAGCGTTGAGTCGGGCAACATCCAACGAGCCGGCGTCGATGGCACGGCACAACTGCGCAATGGATGCCGATTCGTCCATGAGCCCCAATTGAATGGCGATGCTGGCGGCGTAGGTATCTGCGTCCAGAAGCACCACGGTTTTTCCTGCTGCCGCCGTTTCCACCGCATAATTCAGCGCGACGGTACTGCGCCCGGGAGATCCAGGGGCGCTCCAGAAGCTGACGATTCTTCCGTTCCGGCCCGTAGAGTCGTCCTCCGGTTCGGGAACCGCGAGCGTTCCGTCGGTTCCAGAATGATTCAATGACTGAACTACGCCCCTGATGCGTCCTTCCAGCTCGGCCATGCCGGAATCCGCAGGCAGATGAAGCACATCAGGCAATGGCTTCCAGTCTTCGGGCCGGTCAAAGAACAGGACAACCGCTGTCTGGCGCATCAGCAACGCATCAAGTTGTTCCATGGGCGGCACCAGCTGGGCGTCGGCAACGATCAGCACATCAGCCATTCCGGTATCGCAAGCGGCAATGGCTTCGGCTATGCCGGAGCAGACGCGGGTGACCATCAGTTCCCCGCGGTACCCTTCGATTTGCCGGACGATTTTCTCCTGGTCGCCGAGCACTACGACCGAAATACTCATTGTTCGGTCCCGGCCGGGTTGTAGACGACGATAATTCTCGATTCGTTGGCCAGCGCTTGAAGCAGCGGTTCAAGCTGATTCGGTTCCACCAGCAGTTCCAGGTTGGTGCCTTGGGTTCCCACCAGTCCCCCACCGCTTTCAACGCGTGCGGCGACTTCGACCATGGAGGAGAGCTTTTCCGGGACTCCGTAGGTGCTGCCGCTGGTTTCGCGTTTGGCAATCCATACGTCAACAAAGCTACCGGGGGTAATCGACGAAGAAAGGTCTGACGGAAGATCGACATTGACCGGCCTGCGCGATCCCACTTCACTGTGCATTATCGAGGTGACTGGAATCAGCTGCCCTTCGCTGATAAAGGTGTTCGCTCGGGCGTCCTGGCCGAGCTGCGCATCTGTGTGCAGGTAGTTCTCAAGAGTTTCGCCAAGCTGGACTTCTTGAGTTTTCATGTTCTCGCTGGTCAGCTTTTCTCCGAGGGTGATATTAGTGCTGGCGACATACACCGTGGACGTCTGATGCAATTCGCCGACCAGGTACACGGTTCCCGCGACCGAAGCGACTACGAGCACCGCACCGAGAGCCAGGCGTGGGTCCTTCCAACTCGGCCGTCGCACACGCGAGGCCGAGGTTGTCCGCGCGTCCTGGGCGATCTGTTCTGTGATCAAGGCTCTGACCTTCCGCCAGCATAGGTGCTTATGGATGGTGAGCCTACGACAACTTGGTCCTGCTGGAAAGACCTTGCGTGCACTTGTGGATCACGAAAGAGTGATCGCTTCGACCCATCCGATGGCATCCAGGGGAATCAGCAATTGCGTTGAGGCCTGCTGTGCTCTGGCGAATTCATCGCGAGGATGCACCAGAACTATCAAAAAATCCTTGGCTACCTGAGTCAGCGTTCCTTCAGCCATGGAGCTGCCCGCACGGCCAAAAACATGGCATCGTGCGCGGTCCCGGAGCAATCCCCGAAGAACCGAGGAAAACTTCACCGAGCGGCCCGGCGCGCGCCGTTCCACCGCAGGTGCGCGCCCCGGCGGAAGGGCGAAGGATTCAATCGCTCCACTGCGGATCACCCATTGGGCCTGCTCTGTTTCCAGGCAGATGTAATCGGTCGCGCAAGGGCCGAGCTTCGCGCGGAGTTCGGTTCCCCCGGCCAGCCGGAGGCTCAATTCGTGTCCGTAGAACCGCATCAGAGCAGGCAGCAGTTCGGCAGTTGCCCGTTCAACCCTGATATTTTCGGCAATTTCTTCACGCAACTGCGCCCGGCTCTGTTCTGCTAGCTGAGCCTCCAAGTCGTCGAAGAGTGAATCCCACCGCATGCGCCCACTGTACGAGAATAAACATTTTTGCGTAACCCTATTCACAAAACGATCTCTAAGTGTAACTATGAACATCAAACAACATCAAATGACATCAAAATTCATTCAAGGAAGTGATTCGGGTGTCTCGCCAACGGCAAATATTCGTGCTGCTGCTCTTTTCGGCAGCGTCATTGGTCATTATCAATGTGGGAATCCAGTGGATATCTGATTACTTCCGGTCCCCAGTCGATGGGCGCGCCACAGCGGACCACATAAGGCTTCTCGTCAGCCTTTCGTTCCTGGCGTTGCTTACGCTGTACTTGCTGCGCGTGGCCTTGGCCCAGATGATCCGCTGGGCCTTCACCCACCGCAAGCCGAAGCTAGCGCGGTTCTTCGAACGAATCGCCCCCGCACTGAGCAGGAGAATTCTAGGCTCAATGCTTGGAACCTCGATTGCCCTCTCTTCAGTCGCTGCAGCCTACGCGGGTGTACCACTGGCGGTTTCCCTGGCACAGGTCCCGGCGGAAAACGCCAGCCAAGAACTAGCCAGCCATGCAGGCCCGCAGCAAAACTCCGTACCGAGCCCGCAATGGTTCCCCGAATCCATGAGCGTTCCGCTGAGCCCACTGGTATCCCCCGGGGCCAGGAATCCAGGCCAACGTTCAGTGCAACGCACAGAAGTTGTCGTCGCTGAAGGGCAGAATCTGTGGACCATAGCGGCAGATCATCTAGGTGCCCAGGCCACCGTGGAAGAAATTTCTGCCTATTGGCCAAAGATCTATCAACGCAACAAGAAGTCCATCGGCACCGACCCGGACCTGCTGCGAGTTGGAACGGTACTTGAACTACCGCCAGCCAGCTAAGCGCATTCAAGAACTTCCCCACGCCCAACTAGGAGTCATCATGAGCACCATCGCCATCAGCCCCCGTAGCGCCAACACAGGCTACTATCAACCGGACATCTACGCAGCCAACCTCCCAGACCCGAACCCGGCTGGCGCCACCTCGGCTGCCGATCCATGCCAGGCTCCGGCTCACCTGCGTCGGGCAATGGACAATATCTTCCATCGCTCTGCTGTCTACCGCAGCGAGCACCGGGCCATCGTTGAGATTTCGCATGCAGTAGCCCGCGCGGTCTTCGAAATCGTGGCTGGGTACCGCACCGTGAATCAGCTGGCATTCGTGATGGAGCCCTCTTGCATTGCCAAGCTCCGGCGCCGGGCCCTCCTGGAGACCCAGTGCTACACGCTCGAGCCGCTGCCGGGCACGGCACACGGGCAGATCATCTCATTGCACCTGGACCGGTGCATATCAGGTTCTTGGGAATGCACAGTCATCTTGGGCTTTAAATACCGCGTCCGTGCCGTGGCTCTGAAAATTGAGCGCTGGCACGGACGGTGGCAGGTGACCGATGTGGAGCTAATCTAGCTGCGCTTGGCCTTCTTGTTCTTCTTCTTGCTCGACGTTGCCTGGGCGCGAGTGGTGCTGGCTTCGCCATCTTCATCCGGGCCGGTGAACTGCAGGTTCTTCGGCTTCGCCGATTCGTCAACCGCTGGCGCGGCAGCTGCTTCAGCTCCGGTGGGGATCTCCAAGTTGAAGAGGGTTCCGATGCTTTCCTCGCGGATGCCTTCCATCATGGTCTGGAACATGGTGTAGCCTTCACGCTGGTATTCCACTAGCGGGTCGCGCTGGGCCATGGCACGCAGTCCGATTCCTTCCTTGAGGTAATCCATCTCGTACAGGTGCTCCTGCCACTTGCGACCGATGGTCGAGAGCACTACACGGCGCTCCAGATCGCGCATGGTGGAAGAACCAACAAGCTTTTCCCGCTCTTCGTACTGGTACTGGGCATCCGAGAGGATTTCGCGTTCCAGGAACTGCGCGGAGAGGTGCCCCACGCCGCCGGCCTCTTCGAGAACTTCATCGATGGTGATGCCGATCGGGTACAGCTGCTTGAGGTTGGTCCACAACGACTTGAGCTCCCAATCGTCCGGGTCGCCGACCTGGGTCGCTTCCAGGACCATTGCCTTGACGACATCTTCCAGGAAGTGGCCGACCTTCTCTTCGAGGTCGTCGCCTTCCAGGATGGAACGGCGGTCAGCGTAGATCGCTTCACGCTGGCGGTTCATCACGTCATCGTATTTCAGCACATTCTTGCGCTGCTCGGCGTTGACGCCTTCCACCTGTGCCTGGGCGGACTCAATGGCGCGCGAAACCATCTTGGATTCCAGCGCCACGTCATCTGGCATCGACGGGTTGTTCATGATGCGCTCGGCCATCCCGGAGTTGAACCGGCGCATCAGGTCATCGGTCATCGACAGGTAGAAACGCGATTCGCCCGGGTCGCCCTGGCGGCCGGAGCGACCACGCAGCTGGTTATCGATGCGGCGTGATTCGTGCCGTTCGGTGCCCAGCACGTACAGGCCGCCGAGCGCCGCAACTTCCTTCGATTCGTTGGCGACGGTTTCCTTCGCCTTGTCAAAGACTTCGTCCCAGACCGTGTTGTACTCTTCCGGGTTGTTCTCCGCATCCAGGCCACGGCGCTCCATCTCGGCCACGGCCAGGAACTCAGCGTTGCCGCCGAGCATGATGTCGGTACCGCGGCCGGCCATGTTGGTAGAAACGGTCACCGCGTTCTTGCGGCCGGCCATCGCGACCACGGCAGCTTCGCGAGCGTGCTGCTTGGCGTTGAGCACCTCGTGGCGGATGCCCTTCTTGGAGAGCAGCCGGGAGAGGTATTCGCTCTTTTCCACGCTGGTGGTGCCCACCAGGATCGGCTGGCCCGTCGCATGGCGCTCGGCAATGTCCTCAACCACAGCATTGAACTTGGCGACTTCATTCTTGTAGATGTAGTCCGACTGGTCCATGCGGATTGCTGGCTTATTGGTAGGAATCTCCACCACGCCCAGCTTGTAGGTACCCATGAATTCCGCCGCCTCGGTCTGCGCCGTACCGGTCATGCCCGAAATCTTGGCGTACATGCGGAAGTAGTTCTGCAAGGTCACTGTGGCCAGAGTCTGGTTCTCGGCCTTGATCTCAACGTTTTCCTTGGCCTCGATGGCCTGGTGCATGCCCTCGGAGTAGCGGCGGCCAGCCAGTGCACGGCCAGTATGCTCGTCAACGATCATGACTTCGCCGTTGACAACGACGTAGTCCTTGTCCTTCTTGAACAGTTCCTTGGCCTTGATGGCGCTGTTCAGGAAGCCGATCAGCGGGGTGTTGTTCGCTTCGTAGAGGTTATCGATGCCCAGGTAGTCCTCGACCTTTTCGATGCCCGACTCCAGCACGCCGATGGTGCGCTTCTTTTCGTCGACCTCGTAATCGTCTTCACGCTTCAGTCGCGAGACGATCTTGGAGAATTCGGTGTACCAGCGGTTCACATCGCCCGAAGCCTGTCCGGAGATGATCAGCGGGGTACGCGCCTCATCGATCAGGATCGAGTCGACCTCATCGACGATGACGAAGTTGTGTCCGCGCTGGACCAGCTCGTCCTTGCTCCACGCCATGTTGTCGCGCAGGTAGTCGAATCCGAACTCGTTGTTCGTGCCGTAGGTGATATCGGCTTCATACTGCTTGCGCCGCTCGGCAGGCTTCTGGCTGGAGAGAATGCAGCCGCAGGTCAGACCGAGGAAGCGGAAGACGCGACCCATCAGATCCGACTGGTACTGGGCGAGGAAGTCGTTGGTTGTCACCACGTGCACGCCGTCACCGGTCAACGCGTTCAGGTAAGCCGGTGCGGTAGCGACCAGGGTCTTGCCTTCACCGGTACGCATTTCAGCGATGTTTCCCAGATGCAGGGCAGCACCGCCCATGAGCTGGACGTCGAAGTGGCGCATGCCAAGGACCCGGTCCGAGGCTTCGCGGACCACCGCAAAAGCTTCTGGGAGCAAGTCGTCCAACGTCTCACCGTTAGCCAAACGTTCGCGGAACTTGTCGGTTTCACCCTTGAGCTCTTCGTCCGAAAGTTCGCGAATTTCGACTTCCAACGTATTGATCGTGTCGGCGTACTTACGAAGAGTCTTCAGAATCTTCTTGTCGCCGGTACGCAAAATACGTTCTAGCAATGATGCCACGTGGTAGCTCCCAATATCTCAAGCACAGTAATTTCTGGCGTCTTCAGTCTACGTGAGGAAAACAGCACATCTGGCTATTTCAATCCCATTTGCGCTGTTCTTATAGCGAACAGCGATTTGATCAACAGGCCCTTCACAGCCCGATTTCCACTCGTTCAAGTTCCAGCCAGCGCGCCATGCGATCCAGCTCGGCTCGCAATCCAGCCTCGACACTGGCGTCGACACCCGGCTCGTAATGCACCTGCTTTGCGTGCAGCACCGACCTGGCCCGGTCAGCTTTCAGGTCCACTCGGCCCACGAACTCTTCGCCGAAAAGCATCGGGAAAACGTAGTAGCCGTAGCGGCGCTGATTTGCCGGCACATAGATTTCGATGCGGTATTCGAACCCGAAGAACTTCTCCAGCCGGCGGCGGTTGAAAACCATCGAATCAAAAGGTGACAGCAAACGCAGGTCAGGATCGATCCTGCGCGGAATCTTGGTGCCGGCCTGCAAATAGCAAGGCTCGGCAATGCCGGCAACCTGTACTTCTTCGATGAGACCTGCACGTGCTTGCTGGGCGAGCTCTTCTTTGGCCGCGCGCACCGGAAGACGGAAATACTCTGCGACGCAGTGAGCGGTGGCGATGCCAAGGGCATCCATGGCCCGGACAACCAGCCGGGCGAGGGCCTCGTGCCGCAGCGCCGCATCGAGTTCCTGTTGCGTGCCCACCACATCCGCGGCTAGTGCGTAACGGCGTTCAAACTGGGAGTTGCGTCCCAGCGTCAAGATCTTGGCTTGGGCGAAAAGGGACTCGGTGACGAACTTGGTGTCATTCCAATTCCACCCCCAATGCTTTTTCTCCCCGACCGGGGCGACGTCCAAAGCCTGGCTGATTTGCCGGGCGCTGGAGCCTGGATTATTGGACAGGTATTCAAGGACGCGATCCGAGAGGTCATGCTGTTCGGCGGAGAACCCATCTGATTTATCGATCCAGGTTCGGCGCTGCCATACCCGCAGGTCTTGAATGAGTTCCGAGCTGACCACCGAGGCCTCATGGGCCCAATATTCGGTGATAGGGCTGAGCGGTTTGGCCAGAAGCTGGTCCAGCACCTTGGTGTCATAGGCGCCGAGCCGGGCGAACATCGGCATGTAATGGGCCCTGCGAACGACGTTCACCGAGTCAATCTGCAATTGCGCGATACTGCCGATAGCGCTGACGATTTTCCGCGCGGTGACGGGTTGTACTTTCCTGCCCTTGGACAGGCCTTGGGGGGCCAACGCGATTCTTCGTGCCTGCTTGAGGCTGAGAATGCGTGGGCCCCCCCACGCTAGTTGTGGCTCCGATGACTAGCCTTCTGTTGCCAAGGCTTTGTCACGGTAGCCGCGAGTTTCCCTGGTGGCTTCTTCATTGGAGTTCAGTGATGGATCCAAGGAGATGACACCGTACTGGTACTGGGTGCGGCCATAGACCACAGCGTGCTCGCCGGTGGCTTCATCGATGAAAAGGTAGAACGGATGGCCGACCAGTTCCATGCGGTCCACTGCGTCATCAACGCTCATCACTTCTGCAGGGAAGGACTTGCGGCGGATGACCACTGGCGAGTACTCGGCGTTGGCCTCGACTTCGGCAGCTTCCGCGGCTTTCTGGGCTTCGATGGTTTCTTCAGCCAAAGACTTGCCGCTCGATGCGGTAGGCAGGCCGCCAGTTGCCTGGTGGACAGCCAGCGGGGTGTGGTTGCCGCGATGCACCTTGCGCTTGTCGCGGGCCTTGCGCAGGCGTTCAAGCAGTTTTGCGAACGCGATGTCGAAAGCCGCGAACTTGTCAGCGCCGCGAGCCTCGGCTCGAATTGCTGGGCCACGGCCAACAACGGTCAATTCAACGGACAGTGCAGTGCTCTGATCACGAGCGTGTGCTTCTTTGAGGACCTTGACGTCGATGCGCTGTATTTTGGTGGCCAGCTGGTCAACCTTGGTGATTTTCTCGTCAACATACTCACGGAAACGATCCGAAATGGTGATGTTGCGTCCGCTGTAGTTCAGCTCCATGGTGTCCTCCAATAGGGAGTCGGGTGACACAACAGTCCGAAAGTTCCATCCTTTCGGACTGAAGATGGGCTTTTAGCTGCATCTGTGATGCATCCCATACTTCACCTTATGCCACCGTGGCCAAGATTCAAGTATCCGGGCTCACAATTTCCGATCGCGGTAAGCGTAATTACTGTTCAGGTGCATTATTTGGCGGTCTCGTCAAAGCCAGTACCACCGCGCTGGTGACGTCATATCCTGCCTCATGGCAGGCCATGGCCGCGTGCCGCAACGTAGAACCGGTGGTTAGGACGTCGTCGACCAGGATGACCGGCTGGCCATTGGCGCTGGCACGCTCGGCTACGAAATGGGTCCGGCCGCCGCGCCGGTCTGAACCGCTCTTGGTTTTCTGCGCCCCGCCCAAGGCGGAACCGAGGCGGTAGTGCAGCAGCGTGCGGCACTCTAGATCTGCCGACAGCAGCCCGCGAGCGAAGCCGTGGTCGAGCATCGTCTTCACCGGAGAGTAGCCACGCTGCGCTGTTGCCTTGAGCGAACTGGGCACCGGCACCACCAGGGTAGGAAGATTCGCGCGCTGCGGGATGCATCCGGCGTTCAGCGCGGCAGCAAGATAAGGGGCGAAGAGCGAGACGAGGAAGTAGCGCTGCTTGTTCTTGAATGCCAGCAAAGCCCGAGCCAGCTCCTTGCCGTAAGCGCCGCAGGAACTAACGGCAAGCTGCTGGCCGAGCGCGGGAAGCTCGACATAGAGATGATGCGTGTCCGGCAGGGGCGGCAGGCTAAGTTGGCGTTGGATTTCACTGCGGCATTCGGGGCAAAGCCGAAAATCTGCCCGGGCGCAGACCGCGCAACAGGCCGGAAGCAGGAAGTTCGCGATTTCCCTGGTGCCGAATCCCAGCCAGCGCATGGGCCTGCTGCGGGACAGCTCATCGACGCACCGCAGCCACTCTTCGGGAATTTCCATACGGCCAGACTGGCCGATGAACCGCGTCGATCGGTCTGGTCGCCAACGAGTTGTGGAGCAAGGTCCTGCTTAGCCGGGATAGGCGACGTCCTGGGCAAAATCCTCAAGCTCGTGCCAGGAATTGCCCACGCGGGTATACAGCTTCTCGTTGGTCTCGGCATACACTTCGCGGCGGCTGCCGACACCGGTAGCGATGCCGACCATGCCCAACAGCAGCTGCAGGTGCTCGCTGCCGCCTTCGAAGGTGATCTGGGCCGCTTCAACAGCTTGGTCATCACCGAGCTCGGCAACAATAATGGATCTGTCCGAATCCCATAGCGCGGTATTCACCGGAACTTCTGGATAGATCTTCATTGGCGAATCCGTGAGTCCGCGGGGCACACCTTCAGCATCGCGGATCACGCCGGCGACGTAAACCGACGTGGTCTTGCCGATGGTTGCCACGATCAGCGCCCGCGCGCCGTCACGGGAAATCCGCAAGGAATCGATCTGGGCATCTTCCAGCCAGGCCACATCGATTGGACGGGCTTCACCCTTCATTTCGGTGTCGGCAGGGACCGCCCTGATCGGGGTCGCTGCCCCGTTATCCGCGGTCCAGGTCCAGCCGGCCAGATCCATGGACGGCTGGATGAGCTCCTCGCCCTCCAGCGAAAGGCGCAGGCTGCCCTTGTCGTCAATCCCCCACAGCTGGGTGCGGCGGCCGTTGAGGAAGGCATAGCGATTGCCGACCGGAGACATGGCCGGGTCCCGTGGGTTGTATCCGGAAATATCCGGGACGCCGCCCACCGGAATGATCGAGAGTCCCTTGACGTAGACCAAGTACTGGTCCGAAATGCCGATCAGCGTATCTTGCGTGCTGGGGTTGGACGTAGCCGGCTCGAAGTTAGTGTCTTCGGTCGAAAGGTTGACTTCGTTTTCCTCCCGCAGCAGCTTTACCGAGTCCACCGGAGCTAGGCTGGTCAGCGTGGCTTCCATCTGCTGCTTCATCAGCAAGATGCTCCGGTCGGTAGCATCTGCGAAGGTATTGGAGTTCAAATCGATGGTCGCTTCGCCATCGCGCACCGGCACCGCTGAACGCACCAGTCCGCTGGCCGTCGAGAATGCGGAGACGACAGCATTTTGCAGGTACGGGGCTGGTCCTGCCAACAAGGCTTCCACCATCGACGTGGTGGTGCCCGAACCCGAGGTGAACCACCGTATGTCGGGAACCAAATAGGCGAAGCTCGCATCGTAGAAGTACAGGGTCTGCGCGGCAAAGATCTTGGTGAACGTCGAGGCTTCGAGCATCGTGCCGTCCGGGGCTTTGGTAATGCGCCATTCGTCGTCTACCTTGGCGACTTCGATATCCACTGCACGGGTCGAGTGATCCGGGTAGTCGGTGCGCACGCCATGCGCGTCGACTTCACCGGTGATTTCGAGCTGGATGGTGTACTTGTTCGCATCGGCCCCGTTGACCACATTGAAGGCATCGTAGATCAGCGTCTGCGTATCACCGCGCCAGGTGTTGCTCAGCTGCGCGTCCATGAATTCGCGGGAGACAGCATAATCTTCGGATACCGAACGCCCAGCCTCGACGAACCCCTCGACGATGGCCCTGGCATCAGCACCTGCTGCCGGTCCATCGGCCGCATAGCTGTAGCTTTCAGCCCCGCTGGTGTCGGTTCCGGCTTCAATCTGCTGGACGGTGGAAGTTCTGGGAATCGAGGCGCAGCCAGAGATCGCAAGCGCAGCAGCAAGGATGATCGCGAGGCTGGAAAAGAATTTCTTCCGCATCAGCTCTCCCCTTCCTTCTTCTGCTCGTTGCTGCCGAGGTTCGGATTGGTGACATCGTCATCTGGCGAATCCGCATCCAAATCCGGATCAAGAACCAGCGGCGTGTATCCGATCTTTGGCACTTCACCGGTCAGCGGGAAGCTGTCTCCCAAAATCACCGTAGCCAGGCTTTCAGGAACTGGCGGTTCCAGTGGAAGCGGCGACGAAGCTATCTCCAGGTCCTCGCTGCGTGGCAAGGTCAGTCGGAAGACCGAGCCGACCCCCGGCTTGCCCCACGCTTCCAATCGGCCATCGTGCAACCTGGTGTCCTCCATCGAGATCGACAAGCCCAGTCCGGAACCTCCGGTGGTCCGTGCACGGGCCGGATCAGCGCGCCAGAATCGGTCGAAGACGTGGTTGCACGCCGCTTCGGACATGCCGATGCCGTAGTCGCGCACGGTGATCGCCACCGCGCTCTGGTTAGCGCCGATGGTGATATCGATTGGCTTGCTTTCACCGTGCTCCACCGCGTTGAGCACCAGATTGCGGATCACACGCTCGACGCGGCGCGGATCCACTTCTGCGACGCAACCGTCGCTGGGCGCGTTCAGGCGGATGAGCGAACCGTATTCATCAGCCACCGGGGTGGCGATATCGATAACCTTGCGGGCTATGACGTTCAAGTCCGTTGACTCACGGTCAAGCACCGCGACACCGGCATCGAAGCGGGACACTTCCAGCAGGTCATTGAGCAGGTGCTGGAAACGCTCGATCTGGTTGTACATCAGTTCGGCCGACCGCGCGGTAAGCGGATCGAAGTCCTCGCGGGCATCGTGGATCACTTCGGCAGCCATGCGCACGGTGGTCAGCGGGGTGCGCAATTCGTGCGAGACATCGGAAACGAAGCGTTGCTGCATGGCCGAGAGATTATTCAATGCGGTGATCTGCTCTTGCAATGAATGGGCCATGTGGTTGAAGGCCGTCCCCAATCGGGCCACCTCGTCCTTGCCGGCGACCTTCATTCGGCGGTCGAGGTCACCGGAAGCAATCCTCTCCGAAACATACGCGGCATCGGCCACCGGGCGGACCACGGTTCGGGCGACCGACCACGCAACGAAGCCAACCACTGCCAGCAGAATCAGCCCGGTGAAAGCCATCGCACGATTGATGAATTCGAGGGTATCCTGCACGCTGGACAGGTCGTAGACCAGATACAGTCCGTACTCGCGTCCAGGCGGAATCAGTACCTTGGTGCCGACAATGAGACCGGGCTTGGTTGCGGTATCGGCACCCAGCTCGATGGAACGCCAATAGATGCCTTGCTCCCCTGCAACCCGCTCCGCGAGATCGCCAGGGATCACGCGGGTGGTCAGGGAACCGGAAGCCATTGGCCCAACATAAAGGCTTTGGTCACCGGCAATGGGCATCAGCACGAAATCGCGGACTACGGTTGCGCCATCGCCTTCCAGGGAAGCCAAGGTCGAATTCACCAGGGCCTGGGTGGAGGCGCGATCGGTGGTGGAAGCCGATTCGAGAATGGAGCGGGCCTGGACCAGGCCGCGTTCCGATTCCTTGGATATCTGGTTCACGCGCTCTTCGAAAAGCGTGGAGGCGATCTGGTTGGAAAGGAAGGCGCCGGCGGCAACCAAAGCCAGCGCGGTGAAAAGCAGCGTCGAGATGACGGTGCGGAACAGCAGGTGGCGTTGCCAACGCAGCTTGGCGGTGTGCCAGGGACGCTTGATCCACTGCTCGATTTTGCTCCACCGGGCGGGTTTGGACTGCGACTGGGCATGCACATCGACCGGAACCAACTCTGCACCGGTCGACGTGTGCGAACTCAACTTGCCGAACCAGCCTTGTATCCGACACCGCGAACGGTCTCGATAGTCTGCGGCTTCTCCGGGTCAATTTCAATCTTCGAGCGCAGGCGCTGCACGTGCACGTTGACCAAGCGGGTATCTGCAGCGTGCCGGTAGCCCCAGACGGCTTCCAGCAGCTGCTCGCGGCTGAAGACCTGCCATGGCTTGCGGGCCATGGTGACCAGGAGGTCGAATTCCAGCGGGGTCAGCGACACGACATCGGTTCCGCGGGTCACTCGGTGCCCGGCCACGTCGATGGTCACTTCGCCAACTTGCAAAGTCTCCGCGGCGTGGGTTTCGCTTGGACGCAAACGGGCTCGCACGCGGGCCACCAGCTCGGCTGGCTTGAAAGGCTTGGGCACGTAGTCATCGGCACCGGATTCCAGCCCGCGGACAACGTCGGCAGTGTCCGACTTGGCGGTGAGCATCACGACGGGAACGTCGGATTCCGCGCGGATCTGCTTGCATACCTCGATGCCGTCAATGCCAGGCAGCATCAGGTCAAGGAGCACCAGGTCGGGGTTCGCTTCACGGAATGCTTCCAGAGCACCGGAACCGTCGTAGCAGAATGAGGCATCGAAGCCGTCATTTTGCAGGACAATGCCAATCATTTCCGACAACGCTTCGTCATCGTCAACGACTAAAATCCGTGCCTTCATCCCATGTCCCCCTGAAACCGTAGGTTTGAGGTTTCAGCCAACTGGCCAAACCGGGTAGATCCGCTACCCCACTATTCCTAAGATACATGATCAACCGCCCTTTTCGGGCTGTGACCGGCAGGAATCAGGCAGTTAGCTACGCATCGACGCGTGTCTGCTCCAACGCTTGGGCATAACTGGCCAGCCGTCGCAGGTTCTCGATGGCCTGCGCCGAGCTGCTGCGCGAGAAGTCTCCACGCGGCATCAGGGTTAGTGCACCTAGCTGCCCCAAGCCCAAGCCCAGCTGACGCCAAGGACGAAGAATGGAGTTCACCCCTTCTACAACACCTGGTGCCCGGGTTCCGGGGGCGAGCACCTGCAAGAAGACGCGGCCCCCGCCTTCGACAAGTCCCGCTACCCGCTCCCACTTGCGGTGCGTCAAGCCTCCAGGGTCGATGACCAGCGCGCCGGCACCGGCTTGGTGCAGCAGATCCACCCGTTCAATCCAGTGTTCATCCTGGGTAGGCAGATTCAGCAGCGAGGTGACCCGTTGGCCTTCGGCCTCGCCAGCGAGCACCTTGAAGAACTGCGCATAGGCGCTTCGCACTTCGGCGCGTGGGATCGAGCGCAGGGTCCGGTATCCGCTGGCGGTACTGATTGTGCCGTCGAGCACGTCGCCCAGCAGCGGCTCATCAATCTGGATAGTGAAGTCCGCCAGCGAGGTAATGCGGGCCAGTCGGTCCAGATGCTCGCGTGCTCCGTGGGCGTAGGACTCGATGATGTCGCGGCGCGCCCCATGATCGCTGATCACCCGCTCCCCGTTCGACAGGTACAGGCTGGCGGCCAAGGTCCACGGACCGAGCAAGGTGAGCTTGAGGCGCTGGGCAGGTTTCGCTTCCGCGCCGAGTACATCAGCTAGCAGATTCTCGTCACTGCGCAGGATGCTGCGGGCACGACGGGCATCGATACCGTCCTTGGCACCGATCCTCCAGCCGTGCGGCTGCAGATCGAAGCCGAGGTCTGCCAGCAAGGTGGCGCTGCGCCCAACCGCATCGGCGCCGACGCCACGATCCGGCAGCTGCGGGAAGACCGCGAGGTTGGGTTCTCCCAATTCCCCGCGCACCACTTCGTGGATGGCCGACGGGTCGCTGCCCGGGAACTGGCAGAAAGCGGTGGCGTGAACATCGCGGCGTTCAGCGGCCTCGTGTTCCTGCTCAGTCATTGTTGTGCGAGTCAGAAATGTTCTGGTGGTGGCGGATGACTTCAGAGATCACGAAATTCAGGAATTTTTCGGCGAATTCTGGATCAAGATGCGCTTCGTGGGCCAGGGCGCGCAGGCGCTCGATCTGCGCCTTCTCGCGGCTAGGGTCGCTCGGCGGCAACTGGTGCTCGGCCTTCAGGACCCCTACGCGCTGGGTCGCCTTGAAGCGTTCAGCCAACAGGAAAACCAGCTGCGCATCGAAGTTGTCGATGCTGCCGCGGATGGCGTACAGCTCTTCGAGGACTTCATTCTGGACCTCGCCCTGCAACGAGCTGGCGTGCGGGTCGAATGACTGGGTGGTCTCAGTGTTCTTCGGCTCGTTCATGATCACCAGTTTACGGGTTCGCATGACGGATTACCCACAAGGTGACATGCCCCGGACACGGTGCCTGACCGTGCCCGGGGCATGCTCGTTGTTCCTTGATTGCCAGCTGCTCAGGAGGCGTTCAGCTGTTCAATCAGTTTGCGTCGCTGCGCCTGTTCGCGCGGGTCCGGAACCGGAAGCGAGGCGATCAGGCGCTGGGTGTATTCATGCTGCGGGTTGGCCAGGACCTTGGAGCCCAAGCCTTCTTCCAGCAAGGTGCCCCGGAACAGGACGCCCACCCAGGTAGCCAGCTGGTCCACCACTGCCAGATCATGCGAGACGAACAGGGCTGCGAAGCCCAGTTCGGTCTGCAATTCGCGGAACAGCTCCAGCACCTTGGCCTGCACCGAAACGTCCAGTGCGCTGGTTGGCTCATCGGCAATCAGCAGCTTCGGCTCCAAGGCCAGTGCGCGGGCCAGCGACGCGCGCTGGCGCTGGCCGCCGGAGAGTTCGTGCGGGTAGCGGTTGGCAAAACCGGCTGGAAGCTGCACGGCCTCAAGCAGTTCGGCCACCTTGTTGCGGGTCTGCAGCGGGTTCAGATCACGGTGCACGGCCAGTGGCTCGGCCACGCATTCGCCTACGGTCAAGTGCGGATTGAAGCTTGCCGCTGGATCCTGGAACACGAAGCCGATCTGCTCACGCAGCGGCTTGAAGGTGCGTTCCTTGAAGTGGGCCATCTCGTAGCCCAGCACCTTCAGCGAGCCACCGGTGATGCGGTTCAATCCCGCGATGCTGCGGCCGATGGTGGTTTTCCCCGAACCGGACTCGCCCACCAGTCCGTAGACCTCGCCGGCGTGGATCTTCAGATCCACCTCATCGACCGCGGTGAAGCCCGGGGCCCCGAGGCGTCCCGGGAAATGCACCTTCAGGCCCTTGGCTTCCACCAGCAATTCAGCATCCTGGTTCGGACGTTCGACTAGTCCCTCCGAGGCGCTTTCGCGCCCCAGGTGCGGCACGGCAGCCAGCAGGGACTTGGTGTAGTCCTCTTGCGGTGCTTCGAAGAGCTGGATCGATGGTGCTTGCTCAACGATCTGCCCCTGGTTCATCACGATCACGCGGTCGGCGATATCGGCCACCACCCCCATATTGTGGGTGATGATGACGATGGCGGTACCCAGCTGATCACGCAGGTCGCGCAGCAGCTGGAGAATTTCAGCCTGCACCGTGACATCCAATGCGGTGGTTGGCTCATCTGCCACAATCAGTTCCGGCTTCAGGGCCAGCGCCGCGGCGATGACCACGCGCTGCTTCTGGCCACCGGAGAACTGGTGCGGGTAGTAGTCCACGCGCTGCTCTGGATCCGGGATGCCGACCTGGCGCATCGCCTCGATGGCGCGCGTCCTGGCCTCCTTTTTGGAAATCCTGTTGTGCGCGCGGATGCCCTCCATGATCTGCCACCCCACGGTGTACACCGGGTTCAGTGCCGTGGACGGTTCCTGGAAGACCATGGCCACATCCCGGCCGCGCGCCGCGCGCCGC
>NZ_JBLVOJ010000011.1:478671-483439 GCF_053543715.1 Glutamicibacter sp. AGC46 | reverse complement strand
CGCGCCCGCGCAGGGTGAGCATGTTCTTGCCTTTGAGGTAGACCCCGCCGTGCGAGGCACCGTTCTCGGCCAGGATGCCCAGGGCGGTGCGTGCGGTGACGGACTTGCCGGATCCGGATTCGCCCACGATGGCCAGGATCTCGCCGGCCTTGACTTGCAAATCAACGCCGCGCACTGCCGGCACTGCGCCGGCGTCCGTGACGAAATCAATGTTCAGGTCTTCGATGCGCAAGACAGCGGGTGTGCCGATGTTGGCCTCGGAGTCGAGGAGAGGACTGTTGGTCATTTGCTTGCTCCTACCTGTCCGGACTGGGTGATGCGCTTGGCCTTCTTGCGGCTGAAGCGGCGCAGGCGCGGGTCATTGAGGTCATTCATGGACTCGCCAACCAGGGTCAAGCCCATCACGGTGAGCACGATGGCCAAGCCCGGGAACAGGCCGGTCCACCAGATTCCGCTAGTGGCATCTGACATCGCGCGGTTCAGGTCGTAGCCCCATTCCGAAGCACTGGTCGGTTCGATGCCGAAGCCCAGGAAGCCCAGGCCCGCCAGGGTCAGCAATGCCTCGGTGGCATTCAGCGTGAAGATCAGCGGCAAGGTGCGGGTGGCGTTGCGCAGCAGGTGCGCGAACATCACTCGCCATGGGCTGGCGCCGATCACCTGTGCGGATTCTACGAAGGGTTCCGCCTTCAGCCGCATCACTTCGGCGCGGACTACGCGGAAGTACTGCGGGATGAACACCACGGTGATGGAGATGGCCGCTGCCATCACGCCGCCGAAGAGCGAAGACTGGCCCTGGGAAATCACGATGGACATCACGATGGCCAGCAGCAAGGATGGGAACGCGTAGATTGCATCGGCCAACACCACGGCGATGCGGTCGAACCAGCCGCCGAGGTAGCCGGAGATCAAGCCCAGCAATACGCCCAGGAACAGGGACATGACCACGGCCGCCAGGATCACCCAGATGGCCGTCTGCGCACCGAAGAGGGTCCGCGAGAACACGTCATAGCCGGTGGCGGTGGTGCCCCAGATGAATTTGCTGTCCGGAGCCGCCTGGCGCGGGAAGTCCCCGGATGCATCCGAGGACTGCGCGAAATCGAAAGGCGCAATCAGCGGCGCGAACAGGGCGGTAACGATGAACAGGCCGGAGAGCGCCAGACCGGCAACCAGCATGCCCCGCTGCAGGCCCGAGGACATGCGCAGGTGGGAGATGACCGGGAGCCGGTCCAGCCAGGACTTGTTCGAAGCCGGCAAGGTAGCTGTACTCATGATTAGTACCTGACTCTCGGGTCGATCAAGGCGGCCAGCACGTCAACGATGAAGTTGGTGACGGCGACGATAATGGCCAGCAGCACCACGATGCCCTGCACAGCCACGAAGTCGCGGGCGGTGAGGTATTCGGCGAGCTTGAAGCCCAAGCCGGACCATTCGAAGGTGGTCTCGGTCAGCACTGCTCCACCGAGCAGCATGGCAATCTGCAGGCCCATGACAGTGATAATCGGAATCAGCGCCGGACGGTAGGCGTGCTTGGTGGTGAGGCGGAATTCGCTGACGCCGCGCGAACGGCCGGCTTCCACGTATTCGCGGCCCAGCGTGCCAATTGCGTTGGTGCGCACCAGGCGCAGGAACACGCCGCCGGTGAGCAGGCCCAGGGCCAGGGCTGGCAGGATCGCATGCTCGGTGACATTCCAGAAGGCAGCGCTATTGCCGCTGCGCAGCGCATCGAGCCAGTAGATGCCCGATGGGCTCTGCAGGCCGGTCAGTTTAAGCTCGGTCTGCCAGTCGGCACGGCCGCTGATCGGCAGCCAGCCTAGCCATACGCCGAAGACCAGCTTGAGCAGCAAGCCGGCGAAGAACACCGGGGTGGCGTAGGAAAGGATTGCAAGGATGCGCAACACGGCATCCGGGTAGCGGTCGCGGAACTTCGCGGCAACCAGGCCCAGCGGGATGCCGACCAGCAGTGCGACGAGGACCGCGTTGATGGCCAGTTCCAAAGTTGCCGCGCCGTAGGTGGCAAGCACCTCGGTGACCGCCCGGTTATCGCTCATGGTGCGGCCCAGATCGCCGGTGAAGATCTGGCCCAGGTACTCGAAGTACTGGATCAGGATCGGCCGGTCGTATCCGGCTTCATGGATGCGCTGGGCCAGCTGGTCCGGGGTGAGCCGTCCGCCCAAGGCTGCGGTGATCGGGTCGCCGGTCACGCGCATCAGGAAGAACACCACTGTGATGAGGATGAAGACAGTGGGAATGATCAGCAAGAATCGGGTAAACAAGTAGCGGAGGAATCCTCCGCCTTTTTGCTTTGCTGGTTTGGGTGTTGCTAGCGGGCTTGCTTCTTGGCCCGGTGGCGACGTGATAGTCATCGTCTGTCCTTATGGTTCAGGATGCGTGGCAATGCGCCGCCTTGAGCGGTCAATGACGGCGCATGCCAAGGGGATCCACCGCGCGCGCCAAGGGTTGGCGCGTGGCAGATCCCCTCAGGTTTGGTGTCTGCGAGGCGAGAGCCGAATTACTTGCTCAGCACACCGAGACGGAACTTGAACGATGCGTCCAAGGTCTTGTCAACGTCCTTGACGTCCTTGCCTGCAATGGCCACCTGGGCACCCTGCAGCAGTGGAAGCGTGGACAAGTCCTCAGCCACCATCGTCTGCAGTTCTTCGATGGCCTTGGTGCGCTCCGCAGCGTCGACCATTCCTCGCTGATCGGAGATCAGCTTGTCAACCTCGGGGTTGTCGTAGTTGTTCGAAAGGAAGTTCTCCTTGGCAAAGAACGGCGACAGGTAGTTGTCGGCATCCGAGTAGTCCGGGAACCAGCCCAGCTGGTAGGCCGGGTAATCCGTGACGCGCTGCTTCTGGTAGGTCACCCATTCGGTGGACTTCAAATCCACTTCGAACAGGCCATCGGCCTCCAGCTGCTTTTCAACCAGTGCGTATTCGTCACCGGAGTTCGGGCCATAGTGATCCGGGTTGTACTGCAGCGCGAGCTTGACCGGGGTCTTCACTCCGGCATCTTCCAGAACCTTCTTGGCCTTGGCTGCATCCGGCTTGCCGTCGGTGCCGTACATGTCCTTCAGCGGCTCGGTGGCGCCGGTGAAGCCTTGCGGCACGTACGAGTAAGCCGGGGTGTAGGTGTCCTTGTAGACGTTCTTCGCGATGGCTTCGCGGTCCACAAGGTGCGCCGCTGCCTGGCGTACGGCCAGTGACTTCGCTTCATCAGCATCATCGGTCTTGGCACCGTATGGCATGGAATCGAAGTTGAAGACGATGTAGCGCAGCTCGCCACCCGGTCCCTTGTGGACCGCCAGATTCTCATCCTTGCCCAGGTCTTCGATGTCGGTTGGGGTCAGCGAACGCCATGCGACGTCGATCTTGCCTTCTTGGACTTCGAGCTTCAGGTTATTGGCGTCCGCGTAGTACTTGATCGCTGCCTTGTCGTTGGCTGCAGGGCCCAGAACGCCCTGGTAGGACTCGTTGGCACTGAAGGAGATCAGGTTGTTCTTGTTGTACGAATCAATGACGTACTGGCCGCCGAAGGCCTTGGCCTCAACGATCTTCTGGTCGTCCATGACTGCGTCTGCAGAGAACACTTCATCATCGACGATCGGGCCGACCGGGGAGGTCAGCACCTGCGGGAAGGTCTGGTCATTGCCGACCTTCAGCTTGAAGACCACCGTGGTGGCGTCAGGAGCCTCGATGGATTCAACGTTGCCCAGCAGCGAGGATGGGCCGTTAGGGTCCGCGATCTTCAGCTGGCGGTCGAAGGTGAACTTGACGTCCTTGGAGTCAAGGTCGTGACCGTTGGCCCACTTCAAGCCCGGCTTCAGCTTGACCGTGTATTCAGTCGGGGTAGTGAACTCCGCGGACTCGGCAAGGCTCATCGATGGGTCCGGGCTGCCCGGCTCGGAATTGAGCAGGAACGGGTAAATCTGGTTCATGACCATGAACGAACCGTTGTCGTAAGATCCGGCAGGGTCCAGGGAAGTCACTTTGTCGGTGGTGCCCAGGGTGATTGGGGCGCTGGCTTCGCCATTGCCGCCCTCTTCATTGCCGCTGTCTGCGGCTTGGGTGCAGCCGGTCAGTGCCAGGGCAGAGATACCCACAACGGCTGCTGCGAGTCGCAGCCCGTTCTTCTTGCGAGCCATGAGTCATCCTTCGTCTAGGTACATGCATGGGCTGTGATGATTAGCACATGCTTCACATATCCTAAGTGATGCAAGGCACAAAATACGAATGGGGCCGGCGGAAACTGGCAAAAGCGCGGTCTCGACGCCCGCTTTTTGTGCTTCAGCCCATACCGCTCCTTGCTCAACGGTGAGATGCGCGGGGATTCCTTCCGGCCTTTTGGCTAGATGGCATAAGCTAGATGTCAATGATGACTCGTAGAGACGCGGCAATCGCGTTGGATATCCCAGTAGAAATGGCCAAGCGCCACGGCATTCCTTCCAAAATGAGCGAGGCTGAATTCCGTGAGCTGAACACCAATCCACCAGCTTGGTTGGAGCAGTCGCGCGCCAACCGTACCGGCAAACGCCCTGTGTGGATTCATCTGGTCTGCGAAGTCTGCGGCTTCAGCGAGTACGAACGCCCCAAGAAGTGGTGGCCTGCCTTCGATTTCGTGCACTGCCACACCCACTCCCCTGCACAGCTTCCGAAGCTGGAAAAGGGCAAGACCCGCGTGGAGTACCAAGATATTTCAGCTCATATGTTCGGCATCGTCGACGAAGGCTAGAAGCTGACGACAACACAACGGCGAAGGGTGGCCGGACCGA
>NZ_JBLVOJ010000011.1:394145-478588 GCF_053543715.1 Glutamicibacter sp. AGC46 | reverse complement strand
GGCACCCCCCCGTCGCGCAAGCTCGTGCTCTTCGCTCGGTTCATCCCCCTGTGCGTCATTTCCACCGCGGGAATGCAAGCAGCGGGCAACCAGACAGAGTCCAGCATCGTCCAGTGCAGGGTCCACGCACCGGCCGTCGGCCGGAGCTTGCGAAGGCCTTGAGTACTGCCACCCGAGCCCCTCGGGCATCTAGCTCGTTGAGGCCTTCCGGATTGGTACGAATTGGTTCTGCCGACTGGAATGATCCGTTGTTCTGGACGATGCGCCCCTATCCGCCCAGCTACCGCTGGTGAGCATTCTCGAGAACATCGCAGCGAGCGCATTGGAAGCCAGGGCATCCGGTGGCGCAACAGGGTCGGCAGCCCAATTCAATAGCGAGACCTAGAGGGTCGAACCAATGCAGTGAGCCAGCAAGCCCCAAGCGGCCCTTGAAGACAGGCCGAATCCCACACACCACCGGTAATCGCCGGCAATGCCGGGCGAATACGTGCCGGACGCCCACGGCCGAAGCGGATGGCCGCCGAGCTCCGTTGCAACCAGCCGTTCGTCTAACTTGAATCACGACGCGAAGAAACCCTTGGTCCAGTTCATTATCTTGAACTGGACCAAGGGTTTCTTTGGATGGCTAATTAATTGACCATGCTGGAGTCCCATTCGCTGGAACGAGCAGAATCGATGGTCGCTTGGCCCAGCACGCGGCTGTCCTGGTAGACGACCATGGTCTGGCCCGGCGCGACTCCACGCATGCCTTCGGGAAGGTTGACAACCAACTCGTCGCGGCCTTCTTCCGAGCGCTCCATGTGGGCTACCGCGGCGACCGGATCGCCGTGCGCGCGCACCTGCACCATGCAGTCGAACTTGTCTCCGCTGAAAACTTCAGCGATCGGCAGGCCAGCCCAGGAAATGCGGATGCCGCGCAGCTGGTCCACAGCCAGCAGGGCCTCTGGACCGACGATGACCTTGTTGTCCTTCGGACGGATTTCCAAGACGAAGCGCGGTTTGCCGTCGGCGGCCGGACGACCCAGTCGAAGACCCTTGCGCTGGCCAACCGTGAAGGCTTGGGCGCCTTCGTGCTCACCGAGCTGGTTGCCCTCATGGTCAACGATCTCGCCTGGTTTCATCTCGATGCGTTCAGCCAGCCAACCGCGGGTATCGCCATCGGGAATGAAGCAGATGTCATAGCTATCTGGCTTGTTCGCCACGGTCAGTCCGCGCGCTGCGGCTTCGGCGCGAACTTCCGCCTTGGAGGGAGTCTCGGCTAGCGGGAACATGCAGTGTTCCAGCTGTTCGTGGGTCAGCACGCCCAAAACGTAGGACTGGTCCTTGGCCCAGTCTGCGGCTCGGTGCAGCTCCGGGTTGCCCTCGGAATCGCGCAGCACCTTGGCGTAGTGCCCGGTGCATACCGCGTCGAAGCCCAGGGCCAATGCCTTTTCCAGCAAGGCAGCGAACTTGATCTTCTCATTGCATCGCATGCAGGGATTCGGGGTGCGGCCAGCTTCGTATTCATCCACGAAGTCCTGCACCACGTCTTCTGCGAAGCGGTCCGAGAAGTCCCAGACGTAGTATGGGATGCCCAGCTTGTCGCAGGCACGCCATGCATCATTGGAGTCTTCCAAGGTGCAGCAACCGCGCGAACCGGTGCGAAGGGTCCCCGGCATGCGAGACAGGGCCAGGTGCACGCCGACCACATCATGGCCGGCTTCAACTGCGCGGGCCGCGGCTACCGCCGAGTCCACGCCTCCGGACATCGCTGCTAGTACTTTCATCGTGTAAAACCTGTTCCTGCCGTGTGGATGCTGCTTTCATCGGCTGCCATGCCAGCCTTCTTTGCCTGAGCATACGCTTGGGGCAAAGCCTCTAATAATGCGTCAACGTCGGCGCGTGTGGATGTATGCCCCAATGTGAAGCGTTGCACACTGCGCGAGGTGCGCGCATCGCGTCCCATAGCCAGCAAAACATGCGAAGGCTGCGGAACACCAGCGGTGCACGCCGAACCGGTGGATGATGCGATGCCAACCATGTCCAAGCCGAATAGCAAGGAGTCCCCCTCGCATTCCGGGAAGGTGAAGTGCAGATTGCCCGGGAGGCGTTTGCCCTCATTGCCTTGGTCCCGTGGTCCGTTCAGCACCGCTTCCGGAATCAAGCCGGTGATCTTCTCAATCGCGTATTCACGCAGTTCGCTCAGCCGCGCAGCTTCCTGCCGCAATCCAGAACGCACCGCGGTAGCCGCGGCGGCAAAGCCGGCCGCGTGGGCAGCATTCAAAGTCCCCGATCGCAGCTTGCGTTCGTGTCCACCGCCGTGCTGGACCGGGGTGAGCACAATATCGCGGCGAACCAGTAGCCCGCCGATGCCTACCGGGCCACCGATCTTATGCGCGCTAATCGCCATGGTGGCCAGATTCGAGGAGCCGAAGTCGACCGCGAGCGCACCAAAGGCCTGCACCGCATCCGAATGCACCGGGACCCCGTACTTGCCAGCTAGGGCAGCAAATTCACGGATCGGCTGAACGGTGCCGACTTCATTGTTGGCCCACATCAAGGTGGCCAAAGCGATCTGCTCGTGCTGCTCTTCAAATAGCTTTTCGGCCGCCTGCAGATCAACGACACCGTCTTCATCCACGGCGAGCCACAGCAAGGTGGCATTCTCATGGTCCTGCAGCCAGGTAGCCGTATCCAGGACCGCGTGGTGCTCAATGCCGGTGAGCACGATGGCACGCGCCTGTTCATTGGCCGCCACGCGGTTCCAGAACAGTCCCTTCAGCGCCAAGTTATCCGATTCAGTCCCACCAGATGTGAAGATCAATTCGCTGGAGTGCGCCCCGGCGGCCATGGCGATAGCTTGGCGGGCATCATCCACCGCACGGTTGGCGCGACGTCCGGCCCCATGCAAAGAAGACGGGTTTCCGGTGCGGGAATACTGTTCGGTGATGGCAGCCAGAGCTGCTGGATTCAGATCGGTGGTTGCCGCGTGATCCAGGTATACGGCGGAAGTTTTCATAACACTTCAATGGTACGGGGTGGGGCGCCCTAGTTTGAATGGCCGATCCGTGTGAATTGGCCAACCTCAATGGCCTCCAGCGCCGGATTGTTCAAGACCGCCTCAATCAATGAAGCAGGACCACCCAGGATGGTGCAATCATCAAACGGTTCAGTCGACAGCATCCAGGAATGGTCCGCCGCAAACGCCAGCGCCGGGCGCTGGCGTTGGGCGCCGTCGGCAGTTCTCGCCCATTCGGGCTGCGCCAGGAACTCCGCGTCCGCTTCGAACAGGTGGTAGTTCCGGTATCCGCCACCCAGGTCGAACGGTTCTGCCTGGATGATCTCGGGGCCAAAGGCAGGTTTCTGCGCCTCGGCGAGCGCCAACTCGTACACCCGCTGGTTCTCGTCATCGCTCAATGCAGGATCCGGCTCGCGCTCAATCTGTATGCGTTCTCCGCCCTCGATAAATGCATAACCGGCCCACAAGCCCACCACGAACTTCTGGTCTTTGGCAGAAACCCGGACCATTTCGGCGGCTAGTGCTTGCCATTGCGATTCCGGGAGCTGGTCCAGCGGCAGGTCGGTATCTACCCAGGCGTCTTCGGTCGCAGGATTGCCTTGCGCGTCCAGTCCGGCCACGGTTTCAAAAAGATCCGCGGCGGTGATGATGTGCTTGCGGCTCTGTGCCACCGTCTCCCAGCGCACCAACTGGTCATCTTCATCCAGTGCTGGGTGAAGGATGCGGACGTAGCGTTCGTAGCCATGCGGGATCTGGGCTACTACCGTGCTGGGGTCGGCTGATGCACAAGCTGCGGCGATCCATTGCCCGTGGGCTGCGGAGAGGTGTGAAAACTGCATGGTCCAAGCCTAGCGAGAGCAGCGGGCGGATTCCTCCTCCGAACCGTGGTCGGTGGTATGAATAGAGGAACAACTGATGACGTGTCGATTCCAGCTAAGGGAGCCTTCCTGCATGTTCAAGCCTGATTTCTTGGTTCCAGTCCATGATTTCTCCCAGCGCTCCCTGGATTTCTCACAGCGGATCGCGGTGATGGCCGTGATCAACCGCACCCCGGATTCTTTCTACGATGCCGGGTCGACCTTTGGCTTGGATGATGCTGTGGCCGCTGCCATGCGTGCGGTCGAGGCAGGTGCTGACTGGGTGGATATCGGTGGAGTCCCCTTCTCTCCGGGCCCGGAGCTCCCGTGGCAGGAGGAAGCAGAGCGAATTGTGCCGGTTATCCATCAAGTGCGTAGCCGCAGTTCGGTGATTATTTCTGCAGACACTTTCCATCCACAGGTGGCGCAGGCTGCCATTGATGCCGGCGCTGATGTCATCAATGACACCACAGGCTTTTCCTATCCCGGTTTGGCCCGGGTGGTAGCCAAGAACAACGTGCATGTGGTGATCACCCATTCGCTAGCCAAGCCCCGCACCGTTTACCCGCGCCCTAGCTACGACGATGTGGTGGCCGAGATCCGCCAGTATCTGCTGGAGAAAATCCAGATTGCGTTGGACGCTGGTGTTTCTCCGGCAAAGATCATTGTTGATCCAGGGCACGACCTGAACAAGAACACCCGCCACACTCTGGATTTGACCGCTGGGTTCCAGGCCTTTGCCGATTTGGGCTATCCGGCCTTGGCAGCGGTCTCGAACAAGGACTTCATCGGTGAAACCTTGAACTTGCCGAAGGCTGAGCGCATGGTTGGTTCTATGGTGGCAGCAACGATCTGTGCCATGAACGGTGCCCGCATATTGCGGATGCACAATATTCCTGAATCGGTGCAGACAGTACGCCTGCTCGAAGCAGCACAAGGGTGGCGGGAGCCTGTCTACCAGATACACAACATGGGGGATGTCAATCCTCCTGCGCACCCAGAACCCGAAGTCAGCAAGTAAGGAGTTTCCCAGATGCGTGCCCTGCTTCCCCAACCAGCAGATCAGGTTGATGACCAGTTCCTGCTTGAACGCTATTCCAGCGAGCATCGCCCATTCGTGCGTTTCAACTTCGTCAGCAGCATCGACGGGAGTGCCCAGGTTGATGGGCTCTCCAAGGCATTGGGCTCTCCTGGCGATCAGAGGGTTTTCGCACTCTTGCGCCGGCTTGCCGACGTGATCATGGTGGGTGCTGGAACGGTCCGTGCCGAGGGCTACGAAGGCCAGCTCCTGTCCGCGGAGGACATGGCGTGGCGTATCGAGCATGGCCTGCCGCCACAGCCCGTGCTGGCGCTCATTTCACGAGGACTGCATCTGGAGCCAACGGCCCCGGTGTTTGCCCAATCCCCGGTTCCGGTCCTGCTTTTCACCAGCGTTCAGGTCACTGACGAACAGCGTCGGTCATTTGGACCCAATGCCACTCTCGTGCAGGTTTCCGAAACCGAGGGCGGGTGTGATCCGACCGAAATCATCGCTTATCTGCATTCCAAGGGATATGGCTTCATCCATGCTGAAGGCGGTCCTCACGTTTTTGGGCAGTTCGCCTCGGCTGGCGCGGTGGATTCGGTTTGCATCAGCTACTCCCCTGTCCTTGTGGCAGGTGATGGCATGAGAATAGCGGTTCACGATCGGCAGGGGTTCCACGCCTTCGAGCTGCATTCCTTGTTTGAAGAGGACAGCATGCTCTTCTGCGACTATCGACTTAGGAAATCAGCTGGATCCCCGCGGGAATAACAGCTAGCTCAAAGGACCCGGCCCCCATGCATTCCCCGTCAGCATAGCTGTCCCGGGATGTCTCGATGCGGGCCCGCGTGAGGTTTGCGCTGACCTTCCATGGATGCGGCGCTCCGGTGAGGATCCTTGCCAGATACGGAAGGACCCGCAGAATATTTGGTCCGCGTACGATAGCCAATTCCGCGGTACCGTCGGTGAAATCAGCATGCGGGAAGAGCTTGATGCCGCCACCAAGGGACTTGATATTCGCGACGCTGGCGGCCAGGACGCTTCCGCTGAATCGCAGCCCGTCGGCCCTCACCTCGCTGGGGCATCCGCGCAGCTGGGGAAGGCACAGGATCAAGCCGGCGATATACCGCAGTGCTCCCAGCTGGCGCGGCAACGCGTTGGCTTTCGCGTTGACGGTGGCTTCAAATCCCCAGGACACGGCACCCAGTGCATAGCGCGGTGTTCTGCCGGCCTGGTCAAACCGCAGCTCCAGCACGTCAATGGGCATAGTTGCTCCCGGCTGCTTGCAAAACGCAATCACCTTGGCCAAGGATTCTTCGGCATTCGCGTCCCCTGTCATGCGCCAGAAGTCGTTGCCGCTGCCTGCGGGGATGACACCGATGGGAATCGAAGTTCCCGCAACGTGCTGGATGCAGTGGTGGATCAGCCCATCACCGCCAATGATGACGATCGCCCTCGAAGCTCTGAGCTGATCCCCCACCAGTTCCACGCTCGTCTCTGAAGTATCGACTAGCCCATGTTCCAGCCCGAGCTTGCCAAGCGCGTGGGCAAGCTGCTGGGCAAGGCGCATCCCCCGGCCTCGGCCTGAGTCGGGGTGGAAGATGATGCGGATTTTTGCGGTGCGACCAAACGAGCTCATGACCATAGAGATTACCCAGCAACTTGACGCTTCTACAAAGAATTTGCTGGGTTGGATTCGCTAAACTGGGGAACACTGGCCATCCGGTCTTTTTCACCGAGAGGATTCCTCCGTTCAATGAGTACACCAAGCCCGTACGAAATTCTTGGTGTCGCGCCTACTGCGAGCATGGAAGATATCAAGGTTGCTTACCGAAGGGCCGCTCGCGCGACCCATCCCGATCTCGGTGGCAGCGAAGAAAAGTTCAAAGAAGTACAGCGCGCTTTCCAGCAGCTCAGCGAGATGGCGTCTCCGCTGGGTTATGAGCAGACCTTCCAGTCTCCGGGCAACGCTCCACGTGCCGGGTTCAGCACCCGTCCTTTTGACGAGCGCCTGCGCAAGAGCCCTCAGCAGCCCAAGGCGCAGTTGCCCACCGAATATGTTCCGCCGTTCTCGGATTCGTCTCCTACGTTGCTGGACAGAAAAGTCTGTGAGCAGCGCGTGCATGGAGAACCCCGAAAACGCGGTTTGTTCTCCAACCGTGCACGGCTGATCCGCGAGGCGCAGACCATCAACCTGCTTTCCAAGAACGTCCTGAATATCTTGCCAGCGGCCCGTTTGGTCAACGGCCTGCGTTCGCCCGCGTCGGGGCACTACGATCATGTGCTGATTGCCGGTTACCGCATGGCGGTGATCAACACGATGACTCTGCCCGATGGCTATTACTCCTTTGATGGCAATGTCTTGCGCCACGGCAATAAGCTGACGCAGCCTCCGCAGTTCTCCATCTCCGGTTTGCAACGGCAATTCATGCAGATGAACGTAGTTGCGTTCACCTTGGTGCTTTCTGCCAACGGCAATCACCACGAACCGGTCATTGAGTACCGGCGCAATGCCGATCCAACACTTGCTTCGACTCCGAATGTGCTCAATGCGGCGGGATTGATTCGGGAGTTGAAACTCTTCTTGGGCTCTGGCCCATCGCCGAATGTCGTCGATCGCCTAGCCTTGGCGCAGTTACGTGAAGCGATGTACTAAGGTCAATGGCCTATTTCTTGCTGGCGAGAGCTTAAACTGGTTGAGTGTTTCGTATCGTTTTCAATGCCCCAGAGATCCCGGGTAATTCCGGCAACGCTATCCGACTAGCCGCCATCACCGGCGCAGAACTGCATTTGGTCAAGCCATTAGGCTTCAACTTCGAGGATGCCAACCTGCGTCGCGCAGGATTGGACTACCACGATCTGGCTTACGTCACGGTGCATGAAAATCTTGACGCTGCCTTTGAAGCACTGGGAGAAGGCCGGGTCTTTGCCTTCACATCCGAAGGAACTACTGTCTACTCGGATATCAGCTACGAGGCCAGCGACATCCTGCTCTTCGGCCGTGAATCGGTTGGCTTGAGCGCAGAAGACAAGAAGCATCCGCGCATCAACGACCTGGTCCGCTTGCCGATGCTTCCAGGCCGCCGATCAATGAATCTGGCCAATACCGCTTCGGTGGTTGCCTTCGAAGCGTGGCGCCAGCACGGCTTCGCTGGCGCATAAAGTACCAGCTGGCCCGCGCCACGCATACAGCTTTACCTAATCTTTATAAAGTAGGCTCGAGTCTGTACCCGCAGTTTTCGGGTATTGAACTGTGCCGACTACATTTCGGGAGAATCCAAGACAATGAACGGTAGCCATTCTCAGCACCGCGACGAGCCCCAGGACGAGAACCTGGGACTAGATCTGGTGAGCCAAGTGGCCAGCAGTTCACGTGCAGCCAAGAAGAAGCCTAAGCGCTGGATCTTCGCCGTCACGGGACTTGCCATCATCGTTGTCCTAGCGGTGGTCATTTTCTCCCTGCTCAATGGAGGCACCAAGGCGTCCAAGGCATCCAAGGCCGACGATGCAGTCACCGAGACCGTCGAATTGAAGAGCGGCGGCCAAGCGGTGCTCAGCTCGTCGAAGTCCGAAAGCGCTGTGGGCGTCGAGCTTTCCGAGCTGCCAGCCCTGGACGGTTCGGAACAGTACGTTGCATGGGCAGTGCATGAGTCCGGCAGCGTCTCCGTGATCGTTTCCAGCACCGGTGAAGATGCCGCGGCTGGGCTGTCTCCAGCTGAAGACGTGATTGCCCTCCACATCACCATTGAGGGATCCAAGATCCCTGACGCTCCATCTGAAGATGCTGAAGCATCGGTCGACCTGCCACTGGCTCAAGACCAGGCAACGGAAGACGAGAGCTAGCAACTCACCTCTGGCCAGCCAAAAAGTTCGGGGCGAAGATCAATTCTTGATCTTCGCCCCGAACTTTTATCCGGTCTTCTTTGCTGGATTCTCAGAACCCGGCTATCGTGTCGTGCGCGTTCACGGCAACCGCGTGGAATGCTTCGGCAAGCTTGCCCTTCCCCAGCTGGCCACGCTCGGCGTTTTCCTCGCACTGCTGCAAAACATAGTTTTCCATGGCGGCAACATCCGGGTGCTGGGTGAAGTGCGAACGCAAGGCGTCCATCTTCTTATCGAAGAATCCGGTGATGTCCACGTAGGCGTTCTCTCGTTCCTGCGGAGCCCCGCACAACCAGAGCCAAGGCACCTTGTAGGCTTCCAGCCCTTCGCCATGCAGCAGCTCCGGGTAGGAGAACGGATTCTCGACCGCCGGGTAGATCGCACGGGTGACCGCTTCACCGCAGGCCAGATGGTCTGGGTGCGAAGCCTGTATCCGATCCCACTTGCGCTCGGGGTGCATCGCAATCACGATGGTTGGCTTCACCTGGCGCATCAGCCGGACCACCTTGCGCATGACATCGTGGTTGGCTTCCAGGAAGCCGTCGCGTTCGCCAAGGAAGTGAACGGTTTTCACACCTACCTTGGCGGCGGCCTGTTTCTGCTCTTCGTGCCGCAGCTTAGCCGTTTCCTCAGGATCCCGGTCATCAAAACCGCCGGCGTCGCCGTCAGTCATGATGCAATACTGAACCTCTGCCCCAGCTGCGGTCAGGGCCGCTACCGTCCCGGCTGCCCCAAAGTCCAGATCATCGGGGTGGGCGCCGAAGGCCAGGACCCGTTGGGAGCCTGCACCAATGAATTGCGCTGTATCGATCATGCCTTGCGACGTCGAATCTCTTCGGCGGCCTGCGGCAGGACCTTGGCCAGATCACCAACGATGCCCAGGTCTGCGATTTCGAACACCGGGGCGTCGACATCCTTGTTGATCGCGATGATGAACTTGCTGGTCTGCATTCCGGCCTTCTGCTGGATCGCTCCCGAGATGCCTGCCGAGATGTACAGCTGCGGTGCGACGGTGGCACCGGTCTGGCCGATCTGCGCATCGTGCGAGATCCAGCCGGCATCGGTAGCTGCACGAGAAGCGCCCACGGCAGCTCCCAGGGCATCGGCAAGGTCTTCAACCGGGCCGAAGTCTCCGTTGACACCACGACCACCAGCAACCACGACGCGCGCTTCGGTCAGTGCAGGTCGATCACTTGCGACTTTGGCCTCCGCCGCAGCAATCCGGACCTTGGCATCGTTGGAGTTCTCCAAAGCCAATTCCTCAACTGCCAGGGCGGTGCTGGAGGCCGCTGGCGCGTCTTCGATGCTGTTCGGCTTCAAGGTGGCAAACAGGGTGCCGTTGGTTGCCCTGGCCTGAACGCTGTAGCTTCCTGCCAGTTCATCCTTGGTAGCTACAAGATCCCCGCTGATGCCAATGACGTCGGTGATAATCGCACCGTTGCGGCGCACAGCCAGACGGGCACCGAGCTCACGGCTGAAATTGTCGTTAGAAAGCAAGACCAATTCGGCGGCAGTAGCCTGCACGGCTGCGTCAAGCACGGAAATTTCGTGCTGGCCGAAAACTGGGGCATCGCCGGAAGCGGTGAATAGCTTCACCACGCCGTAGGAAGCGAGAACCTGCTGGGCTTCGTCGCTGACTTGGTTGGCAACGGCCACGGCCGGGTTCTCGAAACCAGAGACCAGGGTCAGAAGTTCGCGCTGGGCTTTGGAGGGAGCCGCGGAAAGCTCAGTGAAAAATACTAGTGCTGAAGGCATGTTCAATATTCCTTAGATCAGCTTCTGTTCGGCCAAGAAATCAACCAAGGCGATGCCTGCCTGGCCGCTGTCGTTGATGACCGTTCCTGCTTCGCGCGCAGGGCGGGCTTCAGCTGCGATAACTTCGGTGTTCGAGCCGAGGGCGCCGACCGCGGCTGCATCCAGGCCGATAGCGGCCAGGTCCAGCTCGGTGACAGTCTTCTTCTTGGCAGCCATGATGGCCTTGAAATTCGGGTAGCGCGGCTCGTTGGCCTGGTCGGTGACCGAAAGCACTGCCGGCAGGTTCGCCTTCAGGGTCAAAGTGCGATCCTGATGATCACGCTTAATGGCCAGTTCACGCTGTGCGGCATCGAACTCAACAGCCAGCGCGTGAGTCAGCTGCGCAAAGCCCAGCCGTTCTGCGAGCTGGGCTGGAACGACCGAGGTTTCAGCGTCGGTCGAGGACATGCCGGTAATAACCAGGTCCACGTTGCCGGCATGCTCAACCAGCGCCGCAAGCGCTTTCGACGTGGCGATGGTGTCGGAACCGGCCAAGGCGTCATCGTTCAGGTGCAGCCCTGAGCTGGCACCCATCTGCAGGGCCTTCTTGACGGAGTTGCCCGATCCCTTGCCGCCCATGGTCGCGGCGATGACTTCATGCCCGGCGGCGAATCCGCCGTTGGCTTCCACGATGGAAACAGCAGCTTCCACGGCGTATTCGTCAAGTTCGGAGAGTACTGATTCTGCACGGTCAAGGCGCAGCGTTCCCGAATCGATATGACGGTCAAATTGAACATCTGGGACGTGTTTGACCAGGACCACTATTTTCAGTGGAGTGGTGCTTTCCTCGCTCATTCGCGCCTTCCTACGAGCTTCGATGCCCGCACCGGTGCGGGGGCACCGGGCAGGCTAATTCCTTCAGTGTCTATCGTATCGGCACAATGCAGTTCACCGGGTGTTTATCGCTCTCAGATCAACAAGTGACGCGGGCTAGTCGATCACCAGCCCGCGTCACTTGTTTCACAGCGTCATCATGACGATTTGTTTAGTTATTTGACAGCGCTCCGACAGTTGCTGTTGCGGTCTGTTCCTTGCCATTGCGAAGGTAGCTGATTTCCACTTCTCCCCCGGCTGGAATCTCGCGGATGGCCGCGGTCACGGTCTGCGAGTCCTGGACTGCACGGCCGTTGACACCGGTGATCACGTCACCGGACTTCAGTCCGGCCTTATCAGCTGCCGAGTCAGGGCTAATTTCAACAACGCGGGCACCCACCGAGAACGCCGAAGCGTTCTGCTGGTTGGATCCGGCTGCTCCCTGCGGGGTCACTGTGGCTCCGAGCAGGCCGTGGGTAGCCACGCCGTTATCGATCAGTTCCTGGGCAACACGCTTCGCGTAGTCGATAGGGATCGCGAAGCCCACGCCAATCGAGCCGCCTTCTTCACTGTTGCCTGCCGAGGCAATAGCAACGTTGACACCGATGATTTCACCATTGGCGTTGACCAATGCGCCGCCGGAGTTGCCGTGGTTGATCGCCGCGTCAGTCTGGATGACGTTTACGTAGATCGAACCGCTTGAACGCTGCTGCTCTTGTTCCTGTCCCGGGAACTGGAAGTTGAATTGGTTGCCATCCCCGCCCTCGCTCTGGTCGCTTTCCTTCGGAACGGCCGAAGAAGCGATGGAGATGGTGCGGTTCAGGGTGGAAATGATGCCGTCGGTGACGGTGCCGCTGAGACCCAGCGGTGCGCCGATGGCGACAGCGGTATCCCCGACATTCAGCTCGGCCGAGGAACCCACGGTGGCAGGTACCAGGCCGTCGGCCTGGATATTGATGACTGCCAGGTCCGATAGAGGATCGGTGCCTACCACGGTGGCACTATGCACCGAACCGTCGTTCATCTGGACCGAAATTTTGGGATTGGCAACTTCGCCACCCAGGGTAACCACGTGGGTGTTGGTCAGAATATTGCCCTTGTTGTCCATGACGATGCCCGATCCGGAACCGCCGGAACCGTTGCCGGAAACCTCGATGGTCACCACGCTGGGGCTTGCCTTGGCGGCAGCCGCGGTGACTTCGGTGACCTTGTCCGGGTTGTTGATCACCACGCCCTCACGCGGCGAACTGCTCACCGAGGAGGACCCCGCGTCGTCATTCATCAGGTATGTCGTGCCAGCGGCAGTGACGCCACCTACCAAGGCCGCGGCAACCATTCCGGCGATGAGCGTGCTGCCCGAGAAGGACTTCTTGTCCTTGGAAGGCTTCTCGGGCGGAATCGGGTAGTTCGTAGGCTCGTTGGACGGAGGGCCGTAAGGGGAACCGTAGGGAGAGCCGTTCTGGACTTGCTGGGCATCGGAGTGCTGTCCGTGGGAGTGGGCCGAGTTCTGCGTTCTGTCAACGGACGGCGCGGGGTAAACGCTGGTTGGATTCTCGCTGGCGCTTGGAGCCTGATTCACTCGCGGGTAGCGCACTGTAGGTTCGGCCGAAGCAATCGGGTCGTTATTGGTGTCGTTATTTGGCTCTGCTGAATCGCCCGCATCGTTCCCACGTGGCTCATTCGGTGTCTGGCTCATGGCTTGCCTCTTTCGAACTGTCGAATCTCTTGAGTTCTATTATCCAACTCTGGTCTGTGGCATCGAATTGTGGTGTCTGAGCACCGGCTGTGAGTTAACTATTCTGCCAGCTGAATGTCGTAGACGTTGTTCATTAGGGCAAATAGAATCAATCATAAGTGTGAACCCAATCTCGGGGATCACCAGGTCGGGATTCTCCCGATTTTAGATTGACTGATGCATTTCAGGTGGGGAACAAGACATGCGTATGAAAGCTCGACGGCTCATTGCTGGAGCAATATTGGCAACGGTAGCCTCTTTCGGCTTATCGGCACCTGCGATGGCTGAATCGCCTGTAACGATTCCACCTGGCGACTTCGTCGTCGATTCTTCAGGCGTGCTCGGTTCCGACGAAGCGCGTTTGGAATCCGAGATTAAAGAACTTCGCAGCAATACCGGACTAAACCTGTTTGCGATATTCGTCGACGAGTTCTCCAACCCAGGCCAGGCAGATCAATGGGCCGCCGAAGTTGCCAACCAAAAGGGTCTGGGCAGCGCCGACTCCATCCTGGTGGTGGCAACCGAGACCCGGCAAGCATATTTTGCTGGCGCCGAAGGCGGTCCGATTGCCAAAGCCGATACTGAAATCTACAGCAGCCAAATCAGCCCGGCACTCAGTGAGAAAAACTGGGCCGGTGCAGTCGAGGGGGCCATCGCTGGCATGCGCAGCGTTGAAGGTGGAGGCAGCCCAGATGGTTCATCCTCTGGCGGAGGTTTCCTAACCGTCGTCCTGGCCATTGGTGCCGTTGCTGTGGTTGGGTTCCTTTTCCTTTCACGGCGCAGCAAGAAGAAGACCGCGCAACTCGGCCAGAGCCAAGGCCAACACCCAGGACAGTACGGCGCCCCTGCTCCGCAGCAGCAGCTGGTCCCCCTGGACAAGCTCCGTTTGCAGGCAGACCAATTGCTGGTGGCTGCAGATGACTCGATCCGTTCTTCGCAGCAAGAATTGGGCTTCGCCGAAGCACAATACGGCAAGCAGGCTGTCCAGGTCTATGTGGAGGATATTGAACAAGCCAAGAACCACCTGACTGAATCTTTCCGGCTGCAGCAGCAGTTGGATGACGATATCCCCGATACCGAGCAAGATCAGCGGTCATGGTTGAATGAAATCATCGACCGTTGCCAGAAGGTCAACAGTTCCCTGCAGGCCCATGCCGACGAGTTCAAGCAATTGCGCCAGCTGGAGCAGAATGCCGAGGATCGCATTACTGAGGTATCGGCGAACCAGGAACCGCTCAACCAGAGGCTGTCGGCCCGCGTGGCAGACTTGGAACGCCTTGCCGGCCAATATGATGCCAGCGCAGTATCGCAGATCAAGGACAACGCTGACCAGGCCGCCGAGCGCCTGACCTTTGCTTCTTCCGCCTTGAAGCAGGCATCAGAGAAACTGGCCACTGACCGATCCAATGCCGCGATCTTGATCCAGAATGCGGAAGAAGCCCACGACCAGGCCGATGTGCTGCTCGAGGCCATCAACAAGGCTGGCGAAGCCTTGGGGCAGGCCCAGCAAGACTTGAAGTCCGCAATCGCGCTGGCCGAACGCGACCTGGCTCAAGCGAACGCCTTCCTGGGCAACGGAGCAAATCCCCGCCTTTCCAGCGCAGCGGCCGGTGTCGAAAGCACTCTGGCGAATACCAAGCAAGCACTGAGCAGCCGCAAATACAACCCGCTGGCTTTGATCACCCAGCTCGATGAGTCCGTTCGCCCGCTTTCAGAAGCTCTTTCAAGTACGCGTAACCAGGCCCAGCAGGAACAATCAGCCCGTGCACAACTGGATTCGTTGCTGCACACCGCAGCGTCGCGCATCAGCGGTACCGACGATTACATCCGTGCCCGTCGCGGCGGCGTCCGCTCTTCAGCTCGAACCCGCCTTGCTGAGGCGCAGCGCACCTTCGATGAGGCGCGCTCGCTTTCTGGCAGCGATCCGCTGCGTGCTGTAGGTTCCGCACAGCGTGCCATTCAGCTAGCTGACCAAGCTGCGCAGATGGCCGAAAGCGACGTCAGCGGATTCGACGGCTTCGGCGACTCGCGCGGTTACGGGAACTACGGCCGTGGCCGCGGGGGCGGGATGTTTGATGGCATCGGTGGCGCGATGCTCGGAGGCATCCTGATCAATACCATCCTCGGCGGCGGAGGCCATGGCGGTCATTCCGATGGCGGCGACGGTGGAGGTTTCTTTGGCGGGGGCGGCTTCGGTGGCTTCGGCGGCGGCGGAGGCGGCTTTGGAGGAGGTGACTTCGGAGGCGGAGGAGGCGGCAACTTCTAGCTTGCCGGACCAGTTTCACCAGAAGGTTTCAAGTTCATAGTGTTTTCTTGACGGACAGAAAGGTCCAACCATGATCAAGCAGTCAATCTTCGGACGCATTTCCCAGTTGGCCAAGGCCAATATCAATGCAATGCTCGACTCAGCTGAAGATCCCCAGAAAATGATGGATCAGATGGTGCGCGACTACAACGACAATATTGCTGAAGCAGAGCAGGCGATTGCCCAGACCATCGGCAACTTGCGCATGCTGGAAGACGACTTCCGCGAAGACGAGCAGGCAGCTTCCGAGTGGGGCAACAAGGCTCTGGCAGCATCCAACAAGGCAGAAGAGTTCCGTGTTGCAGGCAATGCCGATGATGCCTCGAAGTTCGACAACTTGGCTAAGGTCGCCATCCAGCGCCAGATGCAGGCAGAGTCCGAGATGAAGACCGCCGAGCCGACGATCGCCTCGCAACGCGAGATCGTGGACAAGCTCAAAAGCGGCTTGAACATGATGAAGGAAAAGCGTACCGAACTGGCAAGCAAGCGCGACGAGCTGGTCGCCCGTTCCAAGTCGGCACACGCTCAAAACCAGGTCAATGAAGCCATCAAGTCCGTGAACATCATGGATCCGTCCAGCGAAATTGGTCGCTTCGAAGAAAAGGTTCGTCGCGAAGAAGCCCGCGTTCGCGGTGCTGCAGAATTGCAGGCATCAAGCCTGGACTCCCAGTTCGAGTCTTTGGAAGATCTGGGTGAGCAGACCGAGGTGGAAGCCCGTCTGGCCGCTCTGAAGGCCAAACAAACCGATGCTTTGGAGAGCTAAACTTTCTGCTCTCTGAACTGTGTCAATTGGCTGGCAGTGCGAAAGCATTGCCAGCCAACTTCTTTAATGCTTAAACCAAAAGCGGAGACCCTTCCGGATCTCCGCTTCCACTTTCGTGGCGGGGAGAGGATTTGAACCTCTGACCTCCGGGTTATGAGCCCGGCGAGCTACCGAACTGCTCCACCCCGCGTCGGTAAATACAACATTACCAATCAGTGAATGACTTGGCCAATCCTGGGATAGTGCATTGCGTCACCAAGAGACCCCTGGCTCGTGAAGCAGGGAAATCGCCCCACTCCCCACGGCATCTCCCCAGGGGCAAGGGAAAACTTTTCAGGACCATCCGGCGGGCTCGAAACAAAATCAACGCCATGGGTCCGCTGCCTGTCTGCCTCGGCCCAGTGAATGCGGACACATTAGTTGCTCCCCCATCGGGAAGTCGATCATGTGCCTACTGGCGCTTGGCCACGCTCTCCCGTTGGCGCCGTCCTGAGAAATCCGGTTAAACCAAAAACGGAGACCCTTCCGGATCTCCGTTTCCACTTTCGTGGCGGGGAGAGGATTTGAACCTCTGACCTCCGGGTTATGAGCCCGGCGAGCTACCGAACTGCTCCACCCCGCGTCGGTAAATACAACATTACCAATCAGTGAATGACTTGGCTAATCCTGGGATAGTGCGTTGCGTCACCAAGAGGCCTCTGGCTCGTGAAGCGGGGTAAACCGCCCAACCCTGCACAGGCCCTCCCAGGGGTGAAGGGATAACTTTTCAGGTCCATCTGATGAGCTCGAAATAAAATCAACGCCACGGTCACCCATTGGAGCCGGTCCGAGAAGTCCGGTTAAACCAAAAACGGAGACCCTTCCGGATCTCCGTTTCCACTTTCGTGGCGGGGAGAGGATTTGAACCTCTGACCTCCGGGTTATGAGCCCGGCGAGCTACCGAACTGCTCCACCCCGCGTCGGTAAATACAACATTACCAATCAGTGAATGACTTGGCTAATCCTGGGATAGTGCGTTGCGTCACCAAGAGGCCTCTGGCTCGTGAAGCGGGGTAAACCGCCCAACCCTGCACAGGCCCTCCCAGGGGTGAAGGGATAACTTTTCAGGTCCATCTGATGAGCTCGAAATAAAATCAACGCCACGGTCACCCATTGGAGCCGGTCCGAGAAGTCCGGTTAAACCAAAAACGGAGACCCTTCCGGATCTCCGTTTCCACTTTCGTGGCGGGGAGAGGATTTGAACCTCTGACCTCCGGGTTATGAGCCCGGCGAGCTACCGAACTGCTCCACCCCGCGTCGGTAAATTCAACATTACCAACTGGTGAACTCAATAGCGAATCGAAAAGAGTGTCCTTTGTCGCACTGCGCCCAAATGCCGCGCCTGAGCCGAATTACTCCTTGGCTACATCCATACGTCTCGGTCCGGCGCCACCCGGGTTTCAAAGATACTAGAGGTCTTCCGCCACATGATTGCACACTCCGGCGGGTAGTCGTCATCACAAGGTGCCTGAGAGCCTGCTGCAATCACCCTAGCCCGCTCAAGGGGAAGATTCTCGGGCCTTCCAGCGCCCGGGGCCCTGCGGTCGGCCTGGAACTGCGTCAGCCTTCGGCCCCAACTTACACATATGCCGGCGACCGCCCCTACCCGTACATGGGTTGACGGTGCTTCCCGCATCAATTCACGGGTACTGGTCCGGCAACGGGCAACTTGCAGCTTAACGCAAAATGGAGATCCGTTAGGATCTCCATTTTGCCATTCGTGGCGGGGGCAAGATTTGAACTTGCGACCTCCGGGTTATGAGCCCGGCGAGCTACCGAACTGCTCCACCCCGCGTCGGTAAATTCAACATTACCAACTGGTGAACTCAATAGCGAATCGAAAAGAGTGTCCTTTGTCGCACTGCGCCCAAATGCCGCGCCTGAGCCGAATTACTCCTTGGCTACATCCATACGTCTCGGTCCGGCGCCACCCGGGTTTCAAAGATACTAGAGGTCTTCCGCCACATGATTGCACACTCCGGCGGGTAGTCGTCATCACAAGGTGCCTGAGAGCCTGCTGCAATCACCCTAGCCCGCTCAAGGGGAAGATTCTCGGGCCTTCCAGCGCCCGGGGCCCTGCGGTCGGCCTGGAACTGCGTCAGCCTTCGGCCCCAACTTACACATATGCCGGCGACCGCCCCTACCCGTACATGGGTTGACGGTGCTTCCCGCATCAATTCACGGGTACTGGTCCGGCAACGGGCAACTTGCAGCTTAACGCAAAATGGAGATCCGTTAGGATCTCCATTTTGCCATTCGTGGCGGGGGCAAGATTTGAACTTGCGACCTCCGGGTTATGAGCCCGGCGAGCTACCGAACTGCTCCACCCCGCGATGACTAGACAATTCTTGCATCATCGCGGAGTGAAAGCAAATCGGGCTGCTGGTGCTGCTGCTTAGCCTTCAGCACCGTCCTGGGGTGCTGGCGATTGGGTTGCGTCCGGATTCTGTCCGTCGTCCAGTTTCACATCCCCTTCAACCTCGGTGCCATTGATGGCCGCATCTGCGTCCATCGCACGAGTCAAGGCATCCTCCAACTGCTTCTGCGATTCACCGTAGGCTCCGAAGTCACCCTTGGCCAGCGCTTCCTGGCCATTCTTGATGGCTTCATTCGCGTCAGCCAGAGCCTCGGAGAGCTTCTGGGTATCAGTCTTGGCCGGTTCATTCTCGTCCTTTGGATCCTCCGCTGGCGTAACGCCTTCGGTCTCACCGGTCACTGCACCGGACTCACCGCCGAAGACCTCATCCAGCGCTTCTGCCAAGGTATCGGCGAAGCCAACCTTGTCGCCGAAGGAAACCAGAACCTTACGCAAGGTCGGGTAGCTGGTCTGGCCCGAGGACTGAACGTAGACCGGCTGGACGTAGAGGATACCGCCGCCAACTGGCAACGACAGCAGGTTGCCGTTCTTGACCTCCGAAGCACCCTGACGCAGCAGGTTCAATTCAGTGGTCACTCGTGTGTTGGTATCGAAGTTCTGCTGTGCTTGGCCTGGGCCAGGAACCGCAGTATCTCGTGGCAGCTCGAGCAGGCGCAGCTTGCCGTAGTCTTCGGCCTTCGCCCCAGGTTCGGAGCCGGCATCGGCGTTGGCCGAAAGGAAGCCGAAGAGCACGTTGCGCTGCTGGCCGTTGGCCGCGGCAGCAGGGATAAACGTCGAGGTCAGCGAGAACGACGCTTCATCCTGGGTCGGCATCTTCAAGGACATGAAGTATGGCGGCTGCTTCACGCCAGCGGCGGATGAGGTCGGATCATCCGGCACAGCCCACGCGTCGTTGGACTCGTAGAACGCGTCCGGGTTGTCCACGTGGTAGGTGGTTAGCACTTCGCGCTGCACCTTGAACATGTCCTCAGGGTAACGTACGTGCTCCATCAACTCAGCCGACATGTCATCCAACGGGTTCAATGCCGTAGGGAAGACCTTCTGCCAGGACTGCAGGATCGGGTCTTCGGTGTCCCAGGCGTAAAGCTTGACCGTTCCGTCATAGGCGTCGACGGTGGCCTTCACCGAGTTGCGCAGGTAGTTCACGCGGCCGGTCAAAGACAGGTCCTGCGCATTAGTCAGCGAGTCGGTCACTGCCGAGTCCAATTGCTGCTGCTGCGAATACGGGAAGTCGTTGGAGGTGGTGTAGCCATCGATGATCCACTGCACGCGGCCATCAATGATGGCAGGGTACGCCTGGGAATCCAGCGTCAGGTACGGAGCAACCTTGCTCACGCGATCGCGAGGATCACGATCGTAGAGGATCTGCGATTCGCTATTGACGTTCTGTGAGAGCAAGAGGTCAGTGGAGGCGAACTTCAGTGCGTAGACCAAGCGGTTGAACATGTTGCCAACGTTCGGACCGCCATCGCCCTGGAAGGTATAGCGGGTGTCTTGGTTCTCGCCACCGGTACCTGGACGGTCAAGTTCCTGGTCGGTCCATCCCTCATCCGGCCCGCCGACAATGGAGTAGGACGGAGAATTCTCACCGAAGTAGATCCGCGGCTCGTAATCCTCGTCGGTAATCAAATCACCGGAGGTCGGGATGCCACCGAGCATGAAGTCCGGACGACCACCGGCAGCCACGCGGTTACCGTAGGCAGCCACCAGGCCGTAGCCATGGGTGTAGTTGATGTGCTGGTTCACCCACGTGTCGGTTGGGTCCACGTTCACTTCACGGGCGGCAATAACGGTATCTTCCACCTTGCCGTCGATCTCGTAACGGTCGACGTTAAGGGTCTCGGCGAAGGTGTAGTAGCCGCGGAACTGCTGCAGCTGCGCGAAAGCAGCCGAAACCAGGTTTGGATCCAGCAGGCGGATATTCGCGGTGGTTGAGGTTTCCTCGGCCAGCGCATTCTTCTCAGTCGAGATCTTCGCATCGTAGTCAGTAACTTCGACATCGTCGAGACCGAAAGCCAAGCGCGTCATTTCGATGTTGCGCTCAATATAGTCGCTCTCCAACGCCCTTTGGGAAGGGACCACCTTGTACTGCTGGATCAGGAACGGGTAGACGCCGCTGGCAACGATCATCGTTGCTACCAGCATGGCGGTGCCGATCAATGGCAAACGCCAGCGACCGTTGATTGCCGCAATCACGAAGGTGATGGCGATAAGGACTGCCACAATGGCCAGAATCATCTGTGCAGGGATGACAGCGTGGACATCCTTGTACAGTGCACCGGCGACACGGCCGGACTGGTCGGTGAGGGTCTCGTACTGGCCGATCCAGAAGTTCACAGCCTGGAAGATCAAGAAGACTCCGACAACAACTGCGGTGTGCACCCGAGCGGCCTTGCCAACGGTTATGCCGCCACGCTCTTCAACGCGGATTCCGCCGTAGAGGTAGTGGGTCAGCAGACCAGCCACGCCGCTGAGCAGCACGACCGAGATCAGGAAGCCGTTGACCAGTGCGATGAATGGAAGGGAGAAAACGAAGAAGCCCAGATCCATGTTGAACTGGGGGTCAGTGCTACCGAAACCGACCTGGTTGAAGAACAGCAAGATGGTCTGCCACTGTCCGGCCACGGCAACGGCAGCGAAAATGCCGATCACCAATGGAATGCCAACCATCAGGAATCGGCGGACTGGTTCCAGCTGGGCCTGGTAGCGCGACATGGAATCAGGTCGGGTCGAGTTTGGCGCATAGACAGGGCGGTGCTTGTAGGCACTGCGCATCGAGAACCACATTGGAACCGCCATCAGCACCAAAGCGATCAGGAAGATCACTAATTTGGAGATCCGCTCAGTCCAGTAGACCTCGGAGAAACCCAGCTGGTTGAACCAGAGGATATCAGCGTAGAAATTCGACAAGAAAACGAAGACTGCGACGAGAATGACCACCGCGAAGATGGTCAGGGTCAGCGGCGAGGCTTTCTTGCCCGAAGGGTTGGAAGGTCGTTGTGGTTCTTGGGGCCGCGGCGGACCCCCGAACGGACTATCCGATCCGAAAGACACTATCTATTCCTTACTTTGGGTTCTTCCCGTTGTTCCCAACAAGAGAACTCGTGTACCTAATTCTTGTACGGGCGTTGTGTACGAGACTGGTTTCCTTGCATCACATTCTTCCCTTGATGCCCGGCTAAATCTATTCGCATGTCGTGAAAGTCGCCGGGTCTTCACCTGCGGCGATCTTCTCCAATGCCTGGCGAGCTTCTGACAGGGTTGCAACCTTGATGACATCCAGTCCGGCAGGAATACGCCCTATGGCTTCAGCGCAGTTGTCGGCTGGGGCCAAGAAGACGGTTGCTCCGGCATTCTTCGCCGCCACCATCTTCTGGGCGATTCCACCGATTGGACCGACCTTGCCATCGGCTGAAATCTCACCGGTACCTGCGATGTGGTGGTCTCCCGCCAATGAGCCTTCCGTCAGGCGGTCAATGATCGCCAAGGCAAACATCATGCCGGCGCTGGGACCGCCAACATTTTCCAACCCGAAGCTCACATCGATAGGGAACTCGTATTCGTTGCCCAGGAAGACACCCAACTGGCGTTCGCCATTCTCGGCTTCCTTGGTGTTCACAGTGACATCTACGTCGCTGTAGACGCCATGCTTATCCGGTCTGCCAACGGTCAAGATTGCTGGTTCTGCACCGCGGGAATTCAGTTCTTCCTTCAGCTGTTCCAGCGAAGTGATCTTCTCTCCTTCGAATTTCAGAAGGCGATCCTTGGGCTCAAGCACTTTTTCATTCGTGCCGGTGGAGAACTCAGCGACCGTAAGCCACTCGGTAAAGCCCTGATCCAGCTCGGCCAAAGCCGCTGCCACAGCCAAGTCCTGCGATGAAGTCATCATGAAATCATTTTGTTCATTCTTCTCTTCTGAAGAGACACCACGAGAAATGATGGTTTCTTCAGGAACTAGATCCTTGGCCGGATTGACCAATGCTTCAAGTACGACAGGTATGGTGATTCGGTTCTGCCCGCCACCCTGGACGTAAATGGTCAACAGATCCAAGACGCTCTCCGAAGGGTATGACTGGGCTCCCTTGATGGAGACCACATCGTGCCCGTTGTCCTCGCCAAGAGTGTTAAACACTGGGCCAGGCGACCGGATCATGAAATTCGTCGGGAGAAACATCATGACGCCGATCAGGAGGAGCGCAACGACGCCGGAGCTGGTGCGTTTCATGGTTTTGGAACCTCGCGGAGTGCGGCTGGAATCGCCTGGCTCCAAAGTCGAGTCTTGTGGTTCCTGTACGTGCACTGATCCTGCTCCCGCCAACTGTCAAAAAATACGCGGATCCGTCCTTGCAGACATCCCCACCCTTAGCCTACTGAAGCCCTGGGTTTAAAAGCATCAGCATCAAGGCGTATTCGATGTGCCGAAAGCGAACTGAAGCCCAGATTCATGGGAACTATCAGCTACTCGCGGTAGTTTTAAAGGCATGGCACAGAACCCCCCGAATAACCGCCCTAACGGCGATGACGACGAAAACAATCCGCAGGACCCATTTTCTGCAATGTTTGGTCAGCTCTTCGGTGGCGGATTCGACCCGAATGACCTCCCGCCGCAGCTTCGTGATGCCCTTGGTGCTCAAGGCGATCCGGCTGCGATGCAGAAAATGATGCAGCAGGCCCAGGCCATGATGTCCGCGATGATGAGCAATAACGCGTCTTCCGGTCCGGTGAACTGGAAGCTTGCATCCGACACCGCTTTGCAGGCATATGCCAGCGATGATCCGGCGGTATCGGACGCGCGCAACAACGCCATCAGCGATGCGTCAAACCTTTCTGAACTGTGGCTGAACAACGCTACGGTGTTCGAGTCGAACGGCCGCTCGACCGAGGCATGGACTCGTAAACGATGGTATGACAAGACCCTGGCCACCTGGAAGCAGGTCACCGAGCCTGTTGCCGAGTCGGTAGCTAACGCAATCACCACCGCGATGAAGGATCAGATCCCCGAAGAGATGAAGGGCATGCTCGGCAATTCCGATGGCATGTTCCGCAATCTCGGAGCCAGCATGTTCGGCATGCAGCTGGGCACTGCACTGGGCGGCTTGGCAACCGATGTGCTTGGCGGCACCGATATCGGCCTGCCTTTGGCAGGAACCACTCCAGGCATTATCGCGGCCAACGTCAGCAAGTTCGGCGATGGCCTTGAAATCCCAGAGCAGGAAGTCCTGCTGTATGTGATTCTGCGGGAGAACGCACACGCACGATTGTTCAACCGGGTCCCTTGGCTAAGCTCCAAGTTGATTGGTGCCGTGGAATCCTATGCTCGGGGCATCCATATCGACATGTCGCGCATTGAAGAAGCAGTACGCGGTATCGATCCGTCCAACCCTGAAGCGCTGCAGTCGATGCTGGGTGAAGGATTGTTCACCCCGCAGCGCACCCCCGCTCAGGAGAAGGCTCTAGAAAACCTAGAACTGACGTTGGCATTGATCGAGGGCTGGGTTGATCATGTGGTCTCCTTGGCCGCCCAGAACCTTCCATTTGCTGGTCACCTGCGCGAGACGATGCGTCGCCGTCGTGCTTCGGGTGGCCCAGCTGAGACTGCCTTCGCATCTCTGGTTGGCCTTGAATTGCGCCCACGCAAGCTGCGCGAAGCGGCTGCCCTGTGGGAGCACTTGTACGACGAACGTGGAATCGAGGGCCGTGATGCCGTATGGGATCACCCAGATCTGATGCCTACCGCGGAAGACCTCACCGATCCCAAGGGCTTCACGCATCGCCGTGAAGTTGCCGCGACCGAGTTCGACGACTTTGACGCAGCACTGGGTAAGCTTCTGGACGGCGGCTTCGACAACGCTGAACCCGAAGCCGAAGGCGATGACGGTTCAGGGAATCCAGAGGATCCGAAGAACTGATTAGATCGAAACCTCGAAGGAGGGATGTGCACGAGTGCACATCCCTCCTTCGTGCATTGAGCTACTGTTCCTCGTCATGGCCGAAACCCGAAAGTTCATCCTGGACCCGGCCCAATTCCTTGGCGTGAGCGTTGTAGCCTGCGTGGAATGCCTCCAAGAAAATATCCGCCTGCGCTCGGCGTTCGAACCGATTCAGCAAAGCCTGGAACCTAGGTCCGTGGCCGGCCCGCGGGACCACCAGATGCGCAAGCTCGTGGACTAGAACATAGTCCTGCACCCAGCTGGGCATATGCTGCAACGTGACCGATAAGCGGATGCTGCGCTGCCGATATGAAGCCGAACCCCAACGCTTATTTTGGTTGGCTACCCAACGCACGGATTGCGGCGCGGCTTCGCCGGCGAAGTACTGCTGGTCAAGAGATGCCGCTCGGCGCTCCAGCGCATCATCGGTATGACCCGCGGTACGCGCTTGGCGTCCCTTGCGATACTTCGAGATCATCTCATCAACGAAAGCGCGTTCCGTTTTTTCGTCCAGCGCTGCAGGGACTTGGATAATCAGCCGGTTATCGCGCCACTGGGAGGAAATGGTCTTCTTGCGCTTGGCCGAGCGGAGAACCCGCACTGGAATCTCATCCGGCGCTACGAAGTCGACGGAGTTTGGAAAAGCTGGCATTGCATTGCGCCTCTTTCCTCATCTATGGCAGCGGCCGGGGACCTTCCTGTCCGCTCACTACGTGATCTCTAAGCTACGTCCTAGCCTGAACAGCTTCGGACCAATTCGCCAACTTGTGGAGAACCCTATGCGCGGCGCTCGCCAACGACCGCAAGCACCGCCTCGCCATATCGTTCAAGCTTGCTACGTCCCACCCCGGGAATCTTCGACAATCCCTGGATTGAATCCGGCTGGTGCTCCGCGATGGACATGAGGGTTGCATCGGTGAATATGACGAATGCCGGGACCGCGTTGGATTGGGCAACCTCCGATCGCCATTCACGCAAAGTCTCAAACAACGCTTCATCATAGGCAGCAGGGCACGAGGCGCAACGTTTGAGCTTTCGCTCTTTTGCACTGGTCAAGAAGGATCCACAGGTCATGCAGACTGCGGGCGTGATTTTCTGTTCGCGTTTGCGGTAGGTGGTCTGCTGCCTGCTGCTGGCTTGGCGTACCGATTTAATTCCATCGAGGAATCGTGATGGGTATCGGTGCGCGCGTCCGCCCGGGGTCCTTGCCAGCGACCAGGACAGGTACAGGTGCTTCCGTGCGCGGGTAATACCCACGTACAGCAGCCGCCGTTCTTCATCGAAGCCCGCTTGGTCCTTGGCATAGGAGATCGGGACCAGGCCTTCGTTCAATCCAACCAGGAATACAGCATCCCATTCCAGCCCCTTGGCTGCGTGGAATGATGCCAAGGTGACGCCATCCAGAGTTGGCGCGTGCTGGATCGCTGCGCGGTCTTCCAATTCCTTGACCACATCGTGCAATGTGGCATCAATGTCTTGTTCTTTTTTAAGCGCAACGACTTCGTCGGCCAGGCGAACCAGTGCCGACATCGATTCCCAACGCTGGCGCACCGCACCAGTGCCGCCGCTTGGGGCATTCGCCGAGTAGCCGTGCGAGGAGAGCACATCGCGCACCATCTGCGCAACCGGAGTATCTGCGGCGACGCTCAAGCCGGCCCGCAAGGCCAGCATCCCTTCCTTGACTTCGCGACGGGAGAAGAACCGCTCGGCACCACGCATTACGTAGGGGATGGAATACGCCGTCAGTGCTTGCTCAAAAGCCTGGGACTGCCCGTTAGTGCGGTACAAGATGGCAATCTCGGAGATGTCCTGGCCGTTTTTGAGCAGCTGCTTGATGCGCTGGGCGACTTCCTCGGCTTCATTTTCGTCATCCGTCGCTTCAAAGAATTCAGGGGCCGGACCGTGATCGCGTTGCGCGATGAGTTCCAGTGGTTCGGGCCAGGTCACGTTACGGTCAGGGACTTGGGATTCAATGCGCCGATTAGCAAGCACCTTATTCGCCAGGTTCACGACTTCAGGAGTGGAGCGGTAATCGCGTACCAGCTTCACGACCTTTGCTTCCGGAAACCGTGTGCCGAAGTTCAGCAAGAAGTCTGGGCGTGCACCGGTGAAAGAATAGATGGTCTGGGAGGCATCGCCCACCACGCACAGTTCGTTGCGCTGGCCAAGCCAGAGATCCAGGAGCCGTTGCTGCAACGGCGAAACGTCCTGGTACTCGTCGACGACGAAGTGGCGGTACTGCTGGCGTACACTGGCTGCGACTTTTTCATTGTCTTCAAGAATTGCAATGGTCAGCAGCAGTACGTCTTCAAAGTCGATAACTCCGCGGTCATCTTTGAGCTCTTCGTAGGTTTGGAAGATGCGGGCCATGCTCACTGCTTCGAGACCGTTGGGCAGTTCTCGGGAAGACGCAATCTTGGCGTAGCTTTCCGGGGTATGCATGGAGACCTTGGCCCATTCGATTTCCGCAGCCAGATCACGGACCATGGCGCGGTCGCTGGAAATGCGCAGGCGACGAGCCGCCTCCGCAATGAGCGGGGCCTTGTGTTCTACCAAGTTCGGCAGGGTACCGCCAACGGCCTGCGGCCAGAAGTACTGCAGCTGGCGCAAGGCAGCTGCATGGAAGGTACGCGTCTGCACGCCGGGTGCGCCGAGCTGACGCAAGCGGGTACGCATCTCCGCAGCTGCACGCGTGGTGAAAGTCAGCGCGAGAACACTGGTCGGGTTGTAGATGCCAGTATGCACGCCGTGGGCGATCCGGTGGGTAATTGCTCTGGTCTTGCCGGTTCCTGCGCCCGCCAGAATACACAGTGGACCGCTGAGGGTTTCAGCTGCTTGCCGCTGTTCAGCATCCAGTCCCGCTAGCAAATTGTCTGCTGGCGGATTGTCGTATTCGGTCACTTGCTCAGGGCCTCCGGAAGGGGTTCGCCGTACCAGGTACGGATCAATGCGTGGGCTATCGAGACTCCGCGCGGTATATCTATTGTTCCTGATTCCAGAGCTTCACGCAGTTCGGCTCGTGTGAACCAGCGAAGGTCCATGATTTCTGCACCATCCGGAACCAGCTCTTCGCTCAAGGCTTCAGCAGCGAAACCGAGCATCAGCGATCGCGGCATTGGCCAGGGCTGGGAACCGCGGTAGGCGACCTCTCCAATACGCACACCGGATTCTTCAAAGATCTCGCGGCGCACAGCAGACTCTAGGGACTCCCCTGCTTCGACGAATCCTGCAAGCACCGAGTACATCCGGTGCTTGAAGGTGGCGTTGGATCCGAGCAGCAATCGATCTTGGCTGTCGATCACCGAGGCAATGATTGCCGGGTCGGTACGTGGAAAAAGCTCGTGGTCATTGTTCACGCAACGCTGGCCCCACCCGAAGGTGGCAGCCCTAACGGGTGAACCGCAACGTGGGCAGAATTTCTCTGAACGGATCCAATTGGCGATCGCCTGCGCTTCAACGAAGAGTTCTGCATGCAGTTCATTGAGCAGGTTGAAGCCTTCACGTAGCGTCGTCCAGCGCTCGATGCCGCTGGAGGCATAGTCCTCGGCATCAACGAGAGCCAGAACGTATTCCGTGCCTGATGCACGCCCCAGGTACACCTGGCGCTCGGAGTCTTTTGCGAGGTAGTCCGTGCCGTTGAGAAAGAAGAGATCAGAGCCGATAGTTGCCGCGCCACCACCACTGATCAGCAGCACCTTGGTGCTGCGCTGCTTAAATAGGCCAGGCAAAAGCATCGGGTCTTGCTTTTCGGTCAGTGGGCGCTCAATCAGAGACTGTCCGAAGTGAAGTCCGGTAAGTGGGGTTCGATAAGTTTCTGCCAGAGCCATACCTCTAACCTAATGCACGTAGCGCTCCAGAATCTTGATGCTTGCTCAATGTGGATAGCTGTTGATCAATGAGATTCGTCGCAACTCTGAATGTTGCCGGTGAATCCCGCCATATTCCGTGCGTCATTCAACGATAGAAAAGGGAATCTCGCATACGGTGGAACTTGTGAAACGCACTGCCATGGAACTCGCCGCAATTGCCACCGCCGCCGTCCCCGGATTGAGTCCGGTAGGCTTCGCGGCGCTGTCCGACGATGCAGAAGATTTTGACTCAGCATTGATCGTCGACGCACTCAAGCATCGCTGGCGCGTTCGTTCACCTCGGCATGACGAGGCAAGCATGCGTCTGGAAGCAGAGCTTTCGGCCTTGCGCGCTTTCTCCGCCAAGGTCCGCGCTTCACTGCCGTTTTCCTTGCCTGCCGTAGCCGGCACCGTGCGCCAGGGCCCACTGCGCACCTTTGTCTACAAGGATATGCCCGGACACGTTCCGACCCTCGATGAATTGGTTGATGTCGGCAGCAACCTGGCCAAGTCGCTGGGCCAGTGCATGGCTGCCATCCACCAGATCCCAGATGAAGCTGTTGAAGTGGCAGGCCTGCCGACCTACACTGCCGACGAGATTCGCCAGCGCAAACTCAACGAACTGGATACCGCCGCGGCTACGGGCAAGGTGCCAAGCGGTTTGCTGCGCCGTTGGGAACACGCCATGGAGGACGTGGCGCTGTGGCGTTTCAACGCTGCCGTAGTTCACGGCGACTTCGATGAAGAGCAGCTGCAGATTTCCCATTCCAGCATCACTGCAGTCAAGGGCTGGACAGATTTGCACGTCGGTGATCCCGCTGATGACTTCGCTTGGCTTTCGGCCATAGAAGACCAGAGCTTCAGCGAGCGCGTTTTCACCGCCTATGTCGAAGCCCGCGGCAAGGCTGCGGATCCGCACATCATGCGTCGCGCCGCGCTGGCCGCCGAATTCGCGCTGGCGCAGTGGCTGGTGAAGTCTTTGGATTCCAAGGACTACGAGCGCATCGCCGAGGCCGAAGAGATGCTACGCGAATTGGACCAGAACATCGCGGAGTACGGTGGCCAGCCATTGTCGGTCGTGGAAGCTCCGCGCCCTTTGGCTCCCCAGCCAGAAGCACCGGCCCAGAAGGCTCCGGAAAAGCCGGCCGCCGTCGCCGCGCCAAGCATTAACACCGACAAGGTCACTCCCCTGGCAGCGGAATCGCCGAACTCCGCAACACCCCGAAGCACAGCGTCCAATGTCCAGGCCGCGCCAGAGGAGTCTGGTGACCAGCCAAAATCTGATGCTGTTCAGGCTGATGCCAAGAACAGTTCGCCTGCGAAGGATGAACCCGCCTCCAAGGCCGCCGAACACGATAGTGATGCAGCGGAGGCCGAGTCAGCTGCCGCACGGCCAATGAGCACGGCTGAGCCTGCTGAAAAGAACAACAAGCCTGTTGAGGACGCCGGGAAGTAAAGACTTCCCAGCGTCCTGAGCGGCTAGCCTTCGAGCTGTTCAAACGCGCTGCTGATCATCTGTTCCAGTTCTTGCTCATCGGAGAGATACTCCGCGTGGATCGTAATGCCCGCCGCCACATAGTAGAAGGCGGCCTTGATCTCCTCTAGCGGGATTCCGTGCAGGCGTGACCAGCCCAGACGATACACCGCGAGCTGGACCAGCTTGCTCTTCAGATCCTTGCCGCTAGGAACTCGACCGGTTTTCCAGTCCAGCATCAGCCACGTACCGTCGTCCATCCGGAAGACGGCATCAATGCGGCCACGCACAGCCACCGGACCCACACGGGTCTCCAATGGAACCTCGACATAGGCCGGCTGCAGCTTGGACCATTCGCTGGATAGGAACGCTTCCTTCATGGATTCAAGGTCCAGCGCCTCATCAAGATAGCCATCTGCCGGATCCTGCAGGTCTCCCAGATCAAGCATTGACGTCTTCTCGTAGAACTCTTCAATCCAGGCATGGAACGCGGTACCGCGCCGTGCAGCGAGCCCCGGTCGACGCGGCACCGGGCGTCGAAGGTTTTCCAGTACCCCAACCGGGTCCTCGGCCAGCTCGACAAACAACGAAGCACGCACATGCTCTGGTGCCTCGATGCTGCGCTCACGGCCAGCCAAGAACTCGCGCTGGCCTAGAAGTTTCTCGGCTTCTTCAGCCCACTGCCTCCCGAAGCTGGTCAGCGGCTCATGATCTGTTGGAACGGATTCGAGATCCTTCGCCACTTCCGCAATGACATTGCGCCGTGAATACGGGTATGGAGTCTTTTGCACTCCCCCCGTGACGACGGGGCCTTCCAATGGATCGTACGGCCACAGCGCTTCAAGGGGCGTCAAAGTGCTCGGGTTTTGTTCCGGCGCTTCTTCGTCCTTCACCCAGACCCCGATCTCCGCCTGGGGTTCCTCGCCTTCGGCCAGCGGAAGCAAACAGGTGAAGAATTCTGATGGCTCGGTTGGCTTGGTACGGGTGCTCGTCCAGACGCTGCTACTGCAAATCAGCAATGACTTGGCGCGGGTCACCGCAACATAGGCCAGGCGACGCTCTTCGGCAATGTGGTGGTCCTCTACCTGGTCCTTGAAGACCGATTCGGCTTCCAGCAGTTCCTTCAAGGCCGGCTGTTCGGTGTCCCATTGGGGCAGGTCGCGGGCGTCGCCACGGATTTCCCAGGGCAGCGCTTTGTCACCGCTGGTCCACCGGTCGGATTTGGAACCCGGGAACACCCCGTCGTTCAAGGTCATCACCGCCACGATGTCCCATTCCAATCCCTTGGACGCGTGAACCGTCAGCAATTGGACTGCCGCGGGGTCAGCATCTTCGCTTGGCAGCGGTAGTCCCTTTTCCTTTTCGGCGGCCTGTTCCAGCCACATCAAGAAGCCGGACAGTTCAACGCGTGGCGCATTGCGGCAGTATTCGCGCACCACATCGGCGAAGGCATCGAGGTTGGCTCGCGCCTTGTCTCGAGATATCCACGGACGGGCAGCCACCTCGATGTCCAGGTTCATGGCGCGTTCGGTCTCGCGAATCAGCGTTTCAAGGTCGTCATTGGCCAGCAGCCGCAGGCCGGCGAGTTCATCGCGCAGGGCCGCCAAGCGCTCGTAGCCCGCTGCGCTAATGGTCCTGCCGTCATTGCTGGTCCACCCTTCCCTGGGCAGGAAGTCCAGTGCTTCGACGAGGCTGGCCGCATCATTGAGTTCGGCGCGGGCCGCCTCGGTCACTGCTTCTTCGGGGCTCTGCGCCTCTTCGCTTTCTGCCGGGTCTGGCTGCAGCCCGCGGGCTCGCCGCCGTTCCAGCTGGCGGGACCAATCGGCGAAGGCCATCAGGTCTGCGGCACCCAGCCGCCAGCGCGCTCCAGCCAATAAGCGCATGAGCTTGTCGGAGCGCAGCGGGTCAACCAGCACGTGCAGGTACGAGACCAGGTCGGTGAGCTCAGGGGTGCTCAGCAATCCGGATAGTCCCACGAGCTGGTATTTGATGCCCCGCTCAGCGAGCACCTCGGCCATGATGCTCAACTGGGTACGATTTCGCGAGAGGACCGCACTGGTCTTCGGCTCGGAAGATGCCCTATTCTCGGCAACAATCATGTCGGCTATGGCGTCTGCCTCGTCGCGAACCGTTGCGCAACGGTTGAGCACCACACGACCTGGCTTGGCATGCGCCGAGGAATCCAAGGGCTTGACCGAGACCGGGCCTTCATGCTGCGGCCCGCCGGCAGTGATGCTATTCGCTGCCGCGAGCACGTTGACGGTATTGCGCCATGCGATGGTCAGGTGCTTCACGTGGGCGACGTCCCGGCCTGTGTCCCGAACAATCGGGAAGACTTCTGGGAATCGGAACAGCTGACCGGCGCTAGCCCCGCGGAATCCGTAGATGGATTGGTTAGGGTCACCCACCGCGGTGACCGGATGGCCTTCGCCATAGAGTTGAGAGAAGAGCACCATCTGCGCGTGCGAGGTGTCCTGGAATTCATCCAGCAGCACCACCTTGTGGCTAGCCCGTTCGGCGAGCGCAGCTGCCGGCACCTCCTGGGCGATACGCGCTGCGTGGGCCACCAAGTCGCCGTAGTCCATCACCCCGAGGCGCTTCTTTTCCCGGGCGTACTCTTCAGCCAACTCAGCGATGGTGGCACGTGAAGCCAGCTTGTCGATGAGCTTGAGGGCTGCTTGGGTAGTTTTCTTGGGCTTCTCTGCGTCCATCGGCAAGGTGCGCAGGCGTGCCACCAGTACATCAATCCACTGATGGGCCTCCGGTGCGGTGACCAAGTGCTCGGATGCTTCGGAACTGAAGGAAACGATGGCATCAATCAGTGTGCTGGTGGCACTGTTCAGGTGCTCGTAGTTGCCGGTGTATCTTTCCAGCACCGAGTGGGCCACCTGCCATGATTGGGCCGCGCCCAACAAGGCACTGTCTTCTTCAAGGCCAAGCCGCAGCCCATGGTCTTGGACCAGGGTGTTGGCGTAGGAGTGGTAGGTGGATACCGCAGGGTTCAGGAAGTCCCGGGTTTCTTCTGGGCTGAGCAGACCGGTGGCCACAAGCTGCGCGATCTTGGCACGGATACGCACGGAAAGCTCTCCCGCTGCCTTGCGGGTAAAGGTCACCCCGAGAATCTCTTCCGGCCGGACCAGCTGGTTGGCTACCAGCCAGACGACTTTATCCGCCATGGTTTTGGTCTTGCCCGAGCCGGCGCCGGCGATGACCAGCATCGGTTCCAATGGCGCAGCGACTATCTCAGCCTGCTGCGCGGTGGGCGGAAACTGCTCGCCCAGGGCTGCGGAGAGTTCTTCTGGAGTGAATCTGATATTGCTCATGGTTCGGTGACCTGTCGTCCTTGGGCGCACAAAGGGCAGATTTCAGGCAGCGTGCAGTTGCCGAGGATCCCTGCGGCTCCCGAAACGTGCCGGGTGATGAATTCACTGTTTCCCATCAGCGAGGCAGCTTCGAAGATGAGCGCGCGGGCCCAGTCCCCTTCACCAATTGATGGTTGTTCACGGACCGAGGCGCCCTTGGTGCTGGTACCGACGTAGACCAAGGATGCGCCGGCTGGCTCATCCGGGAGTCCTGCAGTTTCCTCGTGATCTTGCAATGCACCGAGCTGGATTGCGGTTTGGTAGACGCCTAGCTGCGGGTGTTCCAAGGTTGCGTCCTTGGATGGCGCAGTGGAACCGGTTTTCAGGTCAACGACCCTCACCTTGCCGTTGGCGTCAGCTTCGACGCGGTCGATAATTCCGCGAAGCTGGATATGCGTGCCGTCAGGGGCCGGGACCTCGATCTGGAACGGCATCTCGCGAGCCACCAGTTCGCGTCCTTCTTGGCGCATGGTGACGCAGTAGGCGGCGAACTTCTTGAGCATGCTATTGGCACGGTCGAAGTCCCTTTGACCTTCCCAGTTCTCCAGTTTTTCCAGCTCTGGCCAGCGTTGCTCTAGGATCTGCTGGTATTCGCTTCCGCTTGCATCGGGATGCTCTTCGGCGATGGAGTGGATCAGCGTACCCAAGGAGGCCGCGAAATCGCGGGCAGCGGTTCCACCAGCGCTTTGCACAAACCAGTTCAGCGGCGATTTCACCAGGGTTTCCACCTTCGACGGTGACACCCGCCGAGGCTGGTCTCCCGGGATAACCGGTTCATGGGTAGTCAGTTCGCGCAACCCCCACCAGGAACTTGGATGCGCTCCTCGCACCGGGCGATCTGCCTGAGCCAGGCGTCCAAGCACGTGGGTGGCGTCCTGGTACAGGTTAGCTGCTTCCACATCGTCCGGCGCTGGCACTGCCCCAAGGCCGGCGGCCCTGGCTCTCTCGGCGGTGCTGCGCAGCTCTGCCACCAAGGTTGGAAGCGAACGGATGCGCGCAACCGCGGTTGGTTCCCTGCCTTCTGGCCCCGGTGGCTCGACCAGGTCCAGGAAAGAGGAAGGCTGGCTGTCTTCGTTATCGACCGCCGTGCAAATCAGCTGGTCTCCAGCACGGGAGACGGCATTGCTGAAGCTGCGCAATTCGTCGTTGCGGATTTGGCGTACCAGATGCGTTGGCGTTCGGGTGGCCAGGAATTCAATGCCATGCTCCGCGGCGTCGGCGAGCGCATTGGAACCGAGCAGCTCGCCACGGAGCCGGAGGTTGGGCCAGGAGCCTTCTTGCAGCCCGGGGATAAAGACCACTGGCCATTGCTTTCCGGCAGCGGCAGCGGTAGTGAGAACCGTGACGGTTTGCCCACCGGCAGCACGGGTTGCCAAGGAGTCCATGGGCAATTCCTGCTGCAAGATGTGCTCGATGAACTGCTGGACGCTGGCGCCGGGAAGCTGATCCACAAAACGTTCTGCGGCTTGGAAAAGCGACAGGACAGCATCCAGGTCATGATCTGCGCGGCGGGCGGCAGTGCCGGTGCCCAGGGCCTCTTCGCGCCAGGCCTTTGCCCGGCCCGAGGCCTCCCACATCACCCAGAGCGCTGTTTCCGGTGTAGCGGTTCCGCTGGCCAGTTCGTCTTGCAGCGCGGAGTACATCTTCAGCAGCCGGTTCAATCCGTAACCCGGCTTGCCCAATTTCTCGGCCATTGCCGGTTCACGCAGGCAGGATTCAAGCAACTCCTGGCTGGAGCGGCGTCCGCCGGCTGCGGCTTCCTGCTGGCGCAAGAGCTGGCGGATCCGGCGGATTTCCAAGGCAGTGCTCATCCCATAACGCGACAGCAGCAGGTTCTGCATCAGGAGCGGGTCATCGGTGACAGAATCGCTGAACGCCAAGTTCAACAGGTCAAGCAGCGGACGGACCGCACCTTCATCCTTCAATGGAATTTCGGCCGGCGGCACCTGCACGCCGATTCCCTGGCCTTCAAGAAAACGGCTGAAGGAGCGCACCTGTGAACCGTTGCGCACCACAATCGCAATTTCAGCTAGGCTGCGGTTCTCGTAGAGGTTCAGATGCACTATCCGCTGGGCAATGAAACGTTCTTCCAAGGTGGAATTCTCGAATACCAGTGCCTGGCACAGTTCGTGTTCCGGCATGTTCAACGGCTCAATAGCTCGTCCGCGCAAGCCTGCAGCCAGCGGCACGCGGCTGACGATCCGTTTCCATGCCTCGGTGATCTGTCCAGACATTCGATAGCCGTGGGTCAGTTCGAGGCACGTCGCTTCGCCAGCACTCGCGTAATTCTGTGCGAAACGATGCAATTCATCGGTGCGGGCACCGCGGAATCCCTGAACTACGCTGTCGGGTGCAGCGAAAGCGACCATGGCGCGGTCCTTGCCGAGCAGAGCCAGGAGGCGGTGCTGCGACAGGGTGGCTTCTTGCAGGTCATCCACGAGGATCAGGGCCAACCGGTCCTGTTCTGCGTGCAGGAACGCTTCATTGTCTTCCAGAATTTGTGCCGCCCGGGTAATCAGCCCTGCCGGGTCGAAGGCTTCGGCGCTGCCCAAGTCCAGCAGGTCGCGGTATTCCTGGTAGAACAGCGCCGCAGCGTGCCATTCGGGGCGGTTGGCTTGCTGGCCGAGGTCAGCGATGTCTGCAGGTTCCAATCCCAGCTCTGAAACACGGTCGAAGAACTCGCGGATTTCCTTGCGGAAGCCGCGAGTCCCTACTGCCAGCGCCAGTTCGCTTGGCCACTGCGGTCCTTCGGTGAGGCCTTCGGCATGGCCTTCCAGCAGGTGGCCGATGAGGGTGTCCTGTTCCGGACCGGAGAGCAAGCGGGGAATGCGTTCGAGCTGGGGCAAGAGTCCTTCAACGCGGGCACGGCGGATCAAGTCAAAGGCATAAGCCGACCAGGTGCGAACCACCGGTTCGGTGAAAGTCCGTTCTGCTCGGCGGCTGAGCTCATCACGGATCGAGGCAGCGGTCAGTCGAGTTGGCCCGATGATCAAGAGGGCCTGCGGATCGAGCCCGGCGTCAAGGTGCGCCACCGCGGTGTCGATGAGCAGATGGGTCTTGCCGGTACCCGGAGCCCCAGTGACCAGGACCGGGCTTTCCACCGAATGCAAGTGGCCAAGGACCGAGGTGGCTTCTTCGCGGGGCTGGCTTCGGGCCTCTTCCATACTCATAGTTGATCATCCATCTCGGACATTTTGGGGTTGCCCAGCGCCGTACGCAGCGCGTCAATTTTTTCCCACGCCCAGTCGTTGGGGTTCCAGCGGTATCTATTCATGTTCACGTGACGGCCAGGTGCTGACAGTTCTTCTGCGATCCAGTGCCGTTCTGCTGCTTCGGCAAGCGCATCGGCCATGGAACCGTTGGAGCGGATAATCCGCCACCATGGTGTCCCTTCCGGCGCGCTTGCCATCGCCTTGCCCGTTTGGCGTGCTCCCCCGCTTCCGAGAAGTTCTGCCACGTCCTTGTAGCTGAGCACCGCCCCTGCCGGGACGAGTGCTGCGAGGCGATGCACCGCCTCTGAATAGTCCAGGGGCTTTTCGGCTGCGTCAGATGTCATAGCCCTATTCTGCCAATTAGCTTGCAGGACTCCACAACACGCAATTCGCAGGGCCGTCCTGTCCCGCCTTGGCTGTAGCGTTATATCCATGACTGAATGGCACAAGGGCCTGGCAATTGGCTTTGATTTGGAAACCACTGGTGTTGATACCAATACTGCACGCATCGTTACGGCATCGGTTGTCTTGCTGGATGCCGATGGCAAAGTGGTGAACAACCGCGAGTGGCTGGTAAACCCCGGGGTCGAGATTCCAGAGGCCGCGGCCGCAGTTCACGGAATCTCCACCGAGAAAGCCCGCGCCGACGGTGCCCCGGCGAAACAGTCCGTTCAGGAGATCTTGAATTTGCTGAAGTTCGCCTCGGAGCAAGCGCCAATCGTTGCTTTTAATGCTTCGTACGATTTCTCAGTGCTCTACAGCGAAGCCGTTCGCTACGACCTTGAGCCGTTTTTCCCGGGCAATGTGATCGATCCGTTCATCATCGACAAGCAGGTTGACAAGTTCCGCAAGGGGAAGCGCACCCTTGCGGCGGCTTGCGAGTTCTACGGTGTAGTCCTCGAAAATGCGCACACCTCGTTGGCCGATGCAGTTGCCTGCGTCGAGGTCGCTCGCCAGCTGGGCGAACGCTATCCGCAGTTGCAAGTAGATCCGATGGTGCTGCACGGCTGGCAGATCGGTTGGGCGAAAGAACAGGCAGAAAGTTTCCAGAAATACTTGCGCAAGACGAAGCCTGAAGCTGTTGTCGACGGCGCTTGGCCTATCACCGAGTCGTAAAGATTGAAATAATCAGCTTCTTGTGCCCCGTTTCACATGGGGTCAACAGGCCTCGCGACCACCATGCGGAAGCCAATCGTTCATTTTCTGTCACAAATCAACAAATTATATTCGAAGGCTCCCCCATTAAGACCTCATACTAAGAATCTTGACTGTAATTTCCCCTTGATTCGGGCGATTTTGTTCGATGATGATTCAATGGAGGGTACTCTCTACACCCTTTGAGAATCTGAAGGAACACGCCTAGTGATCACAGTCAGTGACCTGCGCAAGGTCTACCAGCAAGACGGCAAGGATGTTGTTGCCCTTGATGGTGTCAGCCTTGAAGTCCCTACCGGGAAAATTCATGGCATCGTCGGACATTCCGGAGCGGGTAAATCCACTCTCGTCCGTTGCTTGACCTTGCTCGATGAGCCTACATCCGGAACCGTTGCCGTTAACGGCAAGGAGCTGACCAACGTCAGCACCGACGAGTTACGGAATGCGCGACGTCGAATTGGCATGGTTTTCCAGCACGCGAACCTCTTCGACTCGCGCACCACCGAGCAGAATGTGGCATACCCGCTGGAGCTTGGTGGCATGCCCAAAGCCGAAATTGATGCCAAGGTCGCTGAACTCCTGGAGCTCGTGGGCCTAACCAGATTCGCCAAAGGGTACCCATCCCAGCTTTCCGGTGGCCAGCGCCAGCGCGTTGGTATCGCCCGGGCGCTGGCCACCGATCCGGATGTCCTGCTCTGTGATGAGCCGACCAGTGCCTTGGATCCGAAGACCACCGATGAAATCCTCGATTTGGTCAAGAAGCTGCGCGATCGGTTGAACATCACCGTGCTGATCATTACCCACGAAATGCACGTCGTGAAGCAAGCCTGCGATTCCGTTTCGCTGCTGGAAGGCGGCAAGATCGTGGAGCACGGCAATATCGAACAGGTCATCACCAACGCCGAAGGCACTTTGGCTTCCACGTTGCTCCCGCTTCCGGGCGACGCACCACGCATCGAGGGCGAAGGACCGATCCTGGACCTGCTCTACACCGGCGGCCAGGCGACCCAGCCTGTCATCTCTTCCATTGCCCGCTTGTTCAATACCGATGTCAATGTCTTGGCTGGTTCGGTCGAGCAGCTTGGCAACCAGCAGTACGCGCACTTGCGCCTGCAGCTGGCTCCCGACGCGGATCTGGATGCAATCGTGAACCACCTGAAGTCCACCGGCATCGCCGTAACCGTGAAGGGAGCCAAGTAAGCAATGGATTTCTTCACCCCCACCGTACTCAAGGCCGTAGGCCAAGCGACCGTCGAAACCCTGCAGATGGTCTTGATCTCAGGTGTGATCACCGTGATCATCGGACTGCTGCTGGGTATCTTGCTGCATGTCACTGGCAAAGGCGGACTGGCGCCGGTCCGCTGGCTAAACGCGATTCTCTCCACGGTGATCGTGAACATCACCCGTTCCGTCCCGTTCGCCATCTTAATGGTCGCCCTGATTCCGTTCGCCGCGATGCTCATCGGCACCGCGCTGGGCCCGATCGCTGCCTCGGTCTCTTTGACCATCGGCACGGTCCCATTTTTCGCCCGCCTGGTGGAAACCGCCTTGCGCGATGTTTCCGCTGGCAAGGTCGATGCCGCGCTGGTGATGGGTTCCACCAAGCTGCAAACCATTCGCAAGGTCCTGGTGCCTGAAGCCATGCCCGGCATCATTTCGGCCGTCACCACCACTCTGGTGACCTTGATCGGCTACTCCGCGATGGCTGGCTTGGTAGGCGGTGGCGGTTTGGGTCGTCTGGCCTACAACTACGGCTACGTCCGCTACAACATGCCCATCATGCTTGCGACCATCGTGATTATCGTGATCATGGTCCAGCTGGTGCAGGTCATCGGTGATGCGATCGCCCGCAAGGTCGATCACCGCTAGTCAAAACTTCCGCCGGTCTATCCGGCGGAGCCGTGGAACCGCTGAGGACACGGCAAATCCACTCGCATCGTGCCTCACGGCTCTACCTAAGGAAAGACAAGTTATGCGCAAGAAACTCGCACTCGCCATCACCGGTGTTGCCACCGCATTCGCCCTGACTGCTTGCGGCAGCAGCGAACCAACTGCTGATGCTGCAGCGACCCTGGATCCGGCAAACCCTACGGTTATCAAGGTAGGCGCCAGCCCGGTCCCACAGGCAGACATCCTGAACTTCATCGATGAGAACTTGGCGAAGGAAGCCGGCATCGACTTGGAAGTCATGGAGATCGATGACTACGTCACCCCGAACACCGGACTTGCCGACGGCTCGCTGGATGCCAACTACTTCCAGACCGAGGCCTACCTGGCTACCGAGATGAAGGAAAAGGGCTACGAGTTCGCGCACGGCGCTGGCGTTCATGTGGAGCCAATGACCGTCTTCTCGAAGAAGTTCAAGGACGCCAAGGACGTCGCAGAAGGCACCAAGGTACTGCTGAACAACGACCCGGTGAATCAGATCCGCGGCATGCGCGTCCTGGAAGAAGCAGGGCTGCTGCAGAACCTCAGCGATGATGATTCCCTGCTGACCGTCAACGGCAACGCGGACAAGAACCCGCTGAACCTCGAAATCACTGACGCCAACGCCGAGCAGGTCGTCCAGTACTACAAGTCCGATGATTCCATCGGCTTGGCGGTCATCAACGGCAACTACATCGTCCAGGCCAAGCTGGACAAAGCAGAGATGCTTGCCCAGGAGTCGGGCGAGAACAACCCCAACGCCAACTTCCTGACCTGGCGCGACGGCGAAGAGACCCCGGCTGTTGCGAAGCTTGAAGAGCTGTTGCACTCCGATGAGGTCCGCGATTACATCGAGAAGACCTGGACCGACGGCAGCGTTATCGCCGCTTTCTAATCCGGTTTCCAGCCACGGGGCATTCCCGAACGCTTGAACCTTGACTGCCCGAGTTCCATATACGGAACTCGGGCAGTTCCGTTTCCCACCGTCTTTCCAGGCTTAAATGAGCCAGGGCCAGACAAGCACCTCACGGTGCCTGCCTGGCCCTGGCTGTTGACCTCGGGAGCCTGCAATTAGGCCGTGGCGGCCGCAGCGGCCCGGGCAGCTGCTGGGAGGGCCGCGAAGATCTTCTCCATTGCGGCATCATCATGGGCCGCCGAGACGAACCATGCTTCGAAGACGCTTGGCGGCAGGTACACCCCGGAGTCCAGCATCGAGTGGAAGAACGGTGCATAGCGGAAGGCTTCCTGCCCCTGCGCGTCAGCGTAGTTGCGCACTCCCCTTTCGGAGGTGCCGAAAGCTACCGAGAACAAGGTACCGGCGCGCTGGATCGAGTGGTCCAGGCCAGCGGCATTGAAGGATTCGGTGATGGCACCCTGCAGCGCCTCGGACTGCTTGGCCAGGTGCGCGTAGACGTCCTCGGTCGCGTGGGTCAGCTGGGCGATGCCGGCAGCCATCGCTACCGGGTTGCCCGACAGCGTGCCTGCCTGGTAGACCGGACCCAATGGTGCCAGGTAGTCCATGACCTCAGCGCGTCCGCCCAGGGCCGCGGTGGGCAAACCGCCGCCGATGACCTTGCCGAAGGTGTAGAGGTCTGCGTTCCAGCCCTCTTCCTTGCCGGTCAGGCCCCAGTAGCCCGATGAGGAAGCGCGGAAGCCGGTGAGGACCTCGTCGAGGATCAGCAGCGCGCCGTGCTTGGCGGTAGTTTCCTTCAGGAACTTGTTGAATCCGTCCTCTGGAACTACGACACCCATGTTGCACGGAGCAGATTCGGTAATCACCGCAGCGATATTCGCACCGTGCTCGGCGAAGGCGGCCTCGATGGCGGCGCGATCGTTATAGGGCAGCACCAAGGTCTCTGCTGCCGTGGCAGCGGTCACGCCGGCGGAACCTGGCAAGGCCAGGGTGGCAACACCCGAGCCGGCGTCGGCCAGCAGGCCATCGAGGTGGCCGTGGTAGCAGCCGGAGAACTTGATGACAAGGTCACGGCCGGTGTAGCCGCGGGCCAGGCGGACGGCGGTCATGGTGGCTTCGGTGCCGGTGGAGACCATGCGCACGCGTTCCACCCCGCCCATGCGGGACTTGATCAGCGCGCCGAGCTTGGCCTCATCCGGAGTGGATGCGCCGAAGGACAAACCGCGGTCCACGGCCGCGTGCACTGCAGTCTGGATCTCCGGGTGGGCGTGGCCCAGCAGTGCCGGACCCCATGAGCACACCAGGTCGACATACTCCTTGCCGTCGGCGTCGGTCAGGTATGCGCCCTTGGCGCCGACCATGAATGGAGGAACACCGCCGACCGAACCGAAGGCGCGCACCGGGGAGTTCACGCCACCTGGCATGACTTCGCGGGCTTCGGCGAAAAGCTTTTCAGAGTTCGACATGTTATTACTTGCCTTCCTTGAGCCAGCCGGCAACTTCGGCTGCATAGTAGGTGAGGATCTGCTGGGCACCGGAGCGCTTGATCGACAGCAGCGATTCAAGCACGGACGCCTTGCGGTCAATCCAGCCGTTGGCGGCGGCGGCCTCGATCATCGAGTACTCGCCGGAAATCTGGTAGGCGGAGACTGGAACTGGGGAAATATCGGCAATATCGCGCACGATATCCAGGTAGCTCATGGCCGGCTTGACCATGATCATGTCCGCGCCTTCGGCAATATCCAGTTCAGCTTCCAGCACCGCTTCGCTGCGGTTGGCCGAATCCATCTGGTAGGTGCGGCGGTCCCCCACCAGCTGGGAGTCCACTGCCTCGCGGAACGGGCCGTAGAAGGCGCTGGCGTACTTGGCGCTGTAGGCGAGGATGGAGACATCCTGGCGCCCGGCAGCATCCAGTGCCTGGCGGATGACGCCGATCTGGCCGTCCATCATGCCCGACGGGCCCAGCATGTGGGCGCCGGCCTCGGCCTGGGCCACTGCCATCTGGCCGTAGATTTCCAGGGTGGCATCGTTATCCACGTTGCCCTGGGCATCGAGCACGCCGCAATGGCCGTGCGAGGTGAATTCATCCAGGCAGACATCGGACATGACCACCAGTTCATCGCCTACCTCGGCGCGCACCGCGGCAATGCCGCGGTTCAAGATGCCCTGCGGGTCCAGACCGGCCGAGCCGTTTTCGTCGCGTACTTCCGGGATGCCAAAGAGCATGATGCCACCCAGCCCCAGCTCGGCCGCGTTCGCCGCGGCAGCCTTCAGCGAGTCCATGGTGTGCTGGTAGACCCCCGGCATGGAGGTGATCTCGTTGGGTTCGCCCAGTCCCTCGCGCACGAAGGCAGGCAAGATCAGTTGGCGTGCCGAAAGCTCATTTTCTGCCACCAGGCGGCGGATGGCAGGATTCTGCCGCAACCGGCGCGGGCGATGCTGAGGGAAACCCATGGCTCCTCTTTCTCCAGTTCTCGTAACTTCTTATTCCGTTGTGCACACTTCCGGTCCCGGAGTTACCGGTGCCGGAGCAAATCTTGGGCCGCACGGGCCAGGCCCTGCGGGGTGGGAGCGGAAGCCACGGCATGCACCGGCAGCCCGGCACCCTCCATAGCCCGGGCCGTTGGATGGCCAATCGCGATGGTCTGCAGCTTCCCGGGCAGCTGCGTCCCTGCCAGCTGCACGAAGCGGCGGACCACGCTGGGCGCCGAGAAGACCACCAAATCCTGTTCTTCCAGTCTGTCACCGATCCGGTTCGCCGGTAGGACGTTGAGTCCGGCTGCCGCTTCCGGCTCAGAGACCGGGGTGCCGGGCGCCGGGGCATCCACGGTTTCATAGGCAATGAATTCGTTGACCTGCACCGGGTATTTGCCCAGCCCATCAGCCAGCGTGGAGCTGGCCAGATCGCCGTGCGGATAGCAGATCCTGGCACCCGGCTCAGGGATCCATGCCGCAAGCATGCCGGCAGCCGATTGCTCTTCAGCTTCGAAGTCCACGCTGCGGCCCAAGTGCCGCTTGATGGCCTCGGTGGTCTTCTCTCCAACCGAGGCCAGACGCAGCTGCTCCGGCAGGAGCGCTCCAGCCAGCACTTGCTGCACCACCTTGACGGTATTCACCGAGGTGAAGACCAGCCAGGAGTAGTCTCCGGCGACCAGATCGCTGGCCATGCGATGCAATGCGCTGCGGTCGGCGGGCCAAACAGTTTCGATCAGCTGGGCGCACCACGAGGTGATGCCCAGCCGATCGAATTCCTGCACGGTGGCCGCGGCACGTGCCGGGTTGCGCAGGATCAGTGCCTGATAAGCCATGGTCCGGAACTAGGCCAGCCCGGCAACTACGGCAGCGCCATCAGCGATCATCGACTGCGCCAGCGAACGGCCCAGCTGCTGTGCTGCATCCGCCGTGCTGCAGGAGATCCGCGCACTGCGGCGCATGGTCTGCGAGCCATCGGGGTTGCAGGCCACCGCTTCGAGGACCAGCTCATCGCCCTCGATATGGGCCAAGGCGCCAATCGGGGCAGCACAGCCTGCTTCCAATTCGGAGAGCAGCGCACGTTCGGCCTCCACCTGCATGCGGGTGGCGGCATCATCGAACTGCGCCAGAGCCGCATCCAATGCGCCGTGGCCGGTGCCCGCGGTACGGGTTTCCAGCGCCAAGGCGCCCTGGCCCGGGGCGGGCAGCATGATGGAGGGATCCAGGTACTCGGCGATGTGCTTGTCCAAGCCCAGGCGGCGCATCCCGGCAGCTGCCAGGATCACCGCGTCCAGGTCACCCTGGGTGCCGCGGCCCACGCTGCCATCATCCAGCGTCTTCCCGACACCCTTGACCCGGCCTAAGCGGGTGGGGACGTTGCCGCGGATATCGACAATCTCGAAGTCGCTGCGGTAGGCCAGCAGCTGGGCTGCACGGCGCGGCGAACCGGTACCGATCTTCGCACCCTGGGGCAGCTGGTCCAAGCCCAGCGAGTCGCGCGAGCACAGGGCATCGCGGACATCCTCGCGCGGCGGGATCGAGGCCAGGACCAGGCCCTCGGGCTGCGCAGTGGGCAGGTCCTTGAGCGAGTGCACGGCCAGGTCGCAGCCGGAATCGAGCAGGTGCTGGCGCAGCGCGGCGGCGAAGACGCCGGTGCCTCCGAGGGTGGCCAGCGAGCCGGTCACCACATCGCCTTCGGTCTTGACCAGCACGGTCTGCGCGGCCAACCCGGAAATCCCGGCCAGCTTCTGCGCGGCCCATCCGGTCTGGGTGGTCGCCAGCGCGCTGCCGCGCGTTCCTACGCGAAATGCTTCGGTCATGGCTGGGGTACACCAACTTCTGAATCGACTGCGCCGATGGTCGGGCGCAAGGTTCCGTCCAGGGCGCGCTTCTCGCAGCAGCCCGGACGGCAGACATCAAACCATGGGCCGCATTCGAGAACCGAGGTGCGGCCGGCGCGCAGGGCCTTGCCATCGGGGCCGGCCAGGCGTTCTTCGACCAAGTCCACCAGTCCGGAGATGAACGCCTGGTGGGTGCCCGGGGTGGCGACGCGGTCAAAGGCCAGGCCCAGTTGGGCGCAGCTGTCCTTGGCTTCGGTATCCAGATCCCACATGACTTCCATGTGGTCCGAGATGAAGCCGATGGGCACGACCACGACGCCGGCGACACCGGCTGCGGCATCCTCTTCCAGCGCGTCGTTGATATCCGGTTCCAGCCATGGCACATGCGGTGCCCCGGAGCGGGACTGGTAGACCAGGCTGTGCTCCAGGCCCTTGGCCTCCTCCACCTGGGACAGGATGTAGTTGGCCACCGCCTGGTGCTGGCTGGTGTAGAGATTCCCGTAGCCTGCGGCCCGGATACCTTCGGGTCCTGCGGCCTCGGCGTCGGCCATCGGAATGGAGTGGGTGACGAAGACGATCTTGATCGCCCCGTCTTCCTTGCCCGCTTCGGCCAGCTGCGCACGCACATTGGCCAGCGAGGAACGCAAGGACTGCGCAAAGGGCGTCACGAAGGCAGGAGTGTCGAAGAACTGGCGCAGCTTGTCCACTTCCACCACACCGTCCAGCCCGGTGTTGACTAGGCCCATGCCCGCATCCTCGCGGTACTGGCGGCAGGCCGAGTAGCCGGAGTAGGCGCCGGTGCCCATAAGCAGCACCTTGCGGTGGCCGTCGGCAGCCAGCTGCTTGAGGGTGTCGTCGATAAACGGGTGCCAGTTGCGGTTGCCCCAGTAGATGGGGAGGTCGATGCCGCGGGTAGCCAGCTCTGCCTCCAGCGCGGCCTTCAGTGCACGGTTCTGCGCGTTGATTGGCGAGACGCCGCCGTTCTTGCGGTAGTGCACCGCAACTTCTTCCAGGCGCTCGTCAGGGATGCCGCGGCCCTCGGTGACCTTGCGCAGGAACGGGATGACATCATCCTGCCCTTCCGGTCCGCCGAAGGATGCCAGCAAGATGGCATCGTAGGACTTGGGAATCATCTGGCCGTTGCGGTCATATCCCTCGCGGGGGTCAAAGGCCTGGCTCACTTCAGTACCTCTAGCGCTTCAGCTGCCGAGATGCGGCGGCCGGTGTAGAACGGAGTCTCCTCACGCACATGGTGGCGGGCTTCGGTGTAGCGCAAGTGGCGCATCATGTCGACGAGATCGATCATGTCGTCGGCTTCGAGGCAGATCTGCCATTCGTAGTCGCCGAAGGAGAAGGCCGCTACGGTGTTGGCCAGCACGTTCGGGAATTCGCGGCCCAGGATGCCGTGGTCGCGCAGCATCTTGCCGCGGGCCGCTGGATCCAGGGTGTACCACTCGGTGGAGCGGACGAATGGGTAAACGGTCATCCATTCCTTCGGATCCAGGCCGCGCGCGAATGCTGGCGAGTGGTCCTTGGCGAATTCCGCTTCACGGTGCACGGCCATGGTGGAGTAAACGATTTCGGTGCCGGCCAGCAGGGCCGAACGGCGGATCTTGCGCATCGATGCCTGCAGCAGCTGGGCCGATGGCCCGTGCACCCAGAACATCACGTCAGCGTCCTCGCGCATGGCCGAAACGTCGTAGATGCCGCGCACGGTGGCGCCTTCGGCGGCCAGCTCGGCGACCAGCGCATCGAATTCAGCGGCAGCAGCCTCGGAGCGCTCGACAATTTCCGAACGCTTGAAAATGGTCCAGAGAGTGTAGAAGAACGTCGGGTTTTCTCCTGCATTTTCGCGTTCACGAATTACTGGGGAATTATGCTCCGGTGCGTTGCTCACTTGATATTCTCCTTGATCTGGTTTCGGACAAAAGTCCAGGATAGTTGGCCCGGGTGCGGTTAGCGGGCGCTGATCGCGACGGCACTGCGGGCTTGGGCGATAACTCGCGCCAGTCCGGTGCCGGCAATCCATGCGCCAACCACATCGAGCCCTTCGAAGCCCGACAGGCTGCGCTGCAGTTGCGCGCGGCGCGCGGTAGCGGCCTGGCCCTGCAGCGGAACCATGTCGCTGAAGCGTGAAACGGTGCTTCCCAAGACATCATCAAGATGCAATTGAACACCGAGAATCTTTGAAGCATCTTTGATTGCCTGGTCGATGAGAGCTGAATCATCTCCGGATTCGACAAGTTGCTCATGTTCGCCGATTCGTCCAAAGGACAGGCGCAGTACGTGGGTGCCAGGGCCGGCCTCTGCGGCGAGCCAGGGCCACTTGGCCGTGGAATGGGTCAGCGCCTTGGCCGTCAGCGGGGCGTTCCTGGAGACCAGCACACCCGATCCGCGCGGGGCATCATCGAGTTCCGGCTTATCGACCACCAGGATCGCCAAGGCAATGGCATTGGCACCGCTTTCGCCGGCGATCCGCTCTTCTGGTGCCAGCAGGGGGTTCAGCAGGTCCAGTGCCGGCTCGGCCGGCGTCGCGAGAACTACCCGGTCAGCGAGCAGTTCATGGCCCAAGGTCGTGACTGCATACGGAGTTGGCGACTGCGCATCGTGGCGCAAGGAGGTCACCGGCGAATTGCGCACCAGCGCAACGCCAGCCTGCTCCAGCTGGGACACCAGGGCTTCGACCATGGTGTACATGCCGCCGTTGAGGCCAGCCACACGGGAACCAGCCGGAGCCGAAGCCTGCAGCCGGGTGACGGCGCGGGCCAGCGAACCGGTCTCCTGCATGGCTTGGCGCAGGCCAGGCGCGGCGGCGTCAATGGAAATCTTGGCAGGGTCGGTGGAATAGACGCCGTTGATGACCGGGGCCACCAGCTGGTCCAGTACCGCCTGTCCCATGCGGGAACGGACCACTTCAGCGATGGTCAGGTTCTCCGTGGCCCACTTCTTGTTCATTGGCGTGATCAGATCCGCTGCGGCACGCACGGTGGCCGGTCGGCCAATGATGCCGCGCACCTCGTCGGTGCGCACATTGCCCGGGATGCCCAGCATTGCGGTGGCAGGCATCTGGTGAGCATGAATTTCCTGCTCTTCCCCCTGGATGAGCCAGGCCCGCTCTCCGGAGGTCCTGGCGATCTGCCCGCCCAGATCCAGCTCGTCGAGGTAGGAGGAAACAATGCCGCCACGCAGGGCGAAGGATTCCGCGCCAGCATCAATCTCCATGCCGGCAACTTCGGTGGTGCGCACGCAGCCACCGAAGTTCGCGGTTGCTTCCAGCACGGTCACTTCGTGTCCGGTCTGGCGAAGTTCACGGGCAGCGACCAGGCCGGCGATGCCGCCACCGATCACCACCGCATGCGGGGCCAATGGCTTCTGGGCCTGATCGGCCGATTCGCTCTTCGCTAGGCGTGCTTCGCTGGCGCTGCGCACCTTTTCCAGCAGGCGCAAGGCATGCGCTGCGGCATCGTTGGCAATATCGCGTCGCGGTTTGGACGCACCGGTGGCTTCAGCTGAATCCCCTGCGCGCAGATTGCGCTGTTCCTTGCTCACGTGCCTAGCACCTTCTACCTTCACAATATGCCGATGCCCTGTTCCCTGCCCATGGCCTCGGGGGCCAGTTGGAACACAGCGTTAAACCTAGCTTAGACCTGTTGAATTACAGCGAGTGAACGAGCTCCACCACACGGGTCAACACGGTTGGGTCGGTGGTTGGCGGAACGCCATGGCCCAGGTTCACCACATGTCCGCGGGCCTTCTTGCCTGCTGCAACCACTTCGCGCACGTGCGCCTCGAGGACTTCCCACGGGGCATCGAGCAACGCCGGGTCAATATTGCCCTGGACCGAAACGTCCTGGCCCAAGCGTTCAATCGCGGTTTCCAGCGGGATGCGGTAATCCACGCCCACGGTATCCACGCCAGCATCGCGCATGGCGGTGAGCAGTTCGCCGGTGCCGGTGCCGAAGTGGATCAACGGCACGCCCAGGTCGCGGACGTAGTCCAGGGACTTCACCGAGTACGGGGCGACGTGCTTCTGGTAGTCCGGAAGCGAGAGCGAACCAGCCCAGGAGTCGAAGAGCTGCGCGGCCGAGGCGCCGGCTTCAACCTGCGCCCGCAGGAACTTGCCCGAGGCGTCGGCAGCCCAGGTCATCAGTCCGTCCCAGACATCCGGGTCGGTGTGCATCATGGTGCGCGGGCCCAGGTGGTCTCGGCTTGGCTTGCCCTCGACCATGTAGGCGGCGACGGTGAATGGCGCACCGGCGAAACCGATCAGCGGGGTCTTGCCCAGCTCGGCCACGGTCAAGCGCACGGCTTCGCGGATGGGTTCCAGCGACTCGTCAGTCAGCTCCGGAAGGGCAGCTACCTGTTCCCTGGTGCGAATCGGGGTGTCCAGCACCGGGCCAACGCCTGGCACGATGTCCACGCCAATGCCTGCAAGGCGCAGCGGGATGACGATGTCCGAGAAGAAGATGCCGGCGTCCACCTTGTGGCGGCGCACCGGCTGCAAGGTGATCTCGCTGGCCATGGCAGGGTCAAGGCAGGAGTCGAGCATGCTCACCCCTTCACGCAGCTTCAGGTATTCAGGCAGCGAACGGCCAGCCTGGCGCATGAACCACACCGGGTGATGCGACGGCTTCTTGCCGGTCAAAGCTTGGATCAAAGCGGAATCTTGGGTACGTCCATCAATCAACGGATGGTTCTGCGACAGGGTCATGCCCCAATTCTGCCAACTCTTCAGATTAAAAGCCCATTTACTGCGTTCGCCCGCAGGGGAAGGTGAGCAAACTAACCCCTTGGAACCATGCAGATTTAGGCACACCTGCGTTGTCTGCCGGTATTTTCCGGCCTATTCTGGGGTCACTGTGGTTTTCTTATCTCTTGTCGCATCGCATTCCCAGCTCGATCTGGAGACCGTCGCACAAATCAGTGCTTCGGCCGACGGGCTGGCAGCTGCCTCCGTTAACGGTTCGGCGGCTATCAATGGCGCCGTCGTGCTGGCCACCTGCAACCGCTTCGAAGTCTACGCAGACGTGGACCACGTGGAGGACGCAGCAGAACATCTGGTCAACGAGCTGGCAGCAAGCACCGACCTCTCCCCCGAATTCCTGGCCCGCCGCCTCACCACGCTGGAAGGCGACCCGGTAGTTGAGCACCTCTTCTCCGTAGGCGCCGGACTGGACTCGGCCGTTGTCGGCGAACGCGAAATCGCTGGCCAGGTGCGTCGAGCACTGACCCAGGCGCAGCAAGAGAAGACCACAACCAGCAACCTCACCCGCCTGTTCCAGAACGCCACCCGCGCGGCCAAGGATGTCGGTTCGAATACCGACCTTGGCACCCAGGGCAAGTCCGTGGTTTCGGTGGCTCTCGATCTGGCCGAAGAACTGGCCACTGAAGGCCGCGACTGGTCCGAGCAGGATGTTGTGCTCTTTGGCACCGGCTCCTACGCTGGCGCCACCATGGCATTGCTCAAGGAACGCGGCGTCCAGCGCATTTCGGTTTACTCGCATTCCGGGCGCGCCGCAGATTTCACCGCGAAGCGCGGCGGCTTCCCGCTCAGCGACGAATTGCTGCCGCAGGCCCTGCGCGAAGCTGACATCATCGTTGGCTGCTCCGGCGGCGGTCACCAGTTGGCCCGTGCAGAGCTTGAAGCGCTGCGCGTGAAGAAGCACCCGCTGATCGCCATCGACATGGCGCTCACCCACGACTTCGATCCGACCATGGTCGAACTGCCCGATGTTGAACTGATTACCTTGGAATCGGTGCGCATGGCCGCCCCGACCGAGCAGGCCATGGCCGTTCACGCGGCTAGCCGCATCGTCAAGAACGCCACCGCAGAATTTGCCGCCGCTCAGCGTGAACGCGAGGCCGACTTCGCGATTGTCGCGCTGCGCCAGCACACCAAAGCCGTTCTGGATGCCGAGATCGCGAAGGTCCGTGCCCAGCACGGCTGCAGCGCCGCGGCCGAAGAAGTCGAGCTGGCCATGCGCCGCATGGTGCGCCAGCTTTTGCATGTGCCTACCGTGCGTGCCCGCGAACTGGCAGGCGAAGGCCGCACCGGCGAATACGTCTCGGCCCTGGAAACCCTCTACGGCTTGGAGCTCTCGCAGCCGGAGCCCGGGAAATCGGAGACTACGCAGGCCCCGGGCAACTGCCCGGCCGCCCCGGAAGCCAAATCAGCGTAGAAAACCTGATTTCCCCCAGCATATTTCCACTTTCCGCACAGAAGCATGGAATACTACTTCCAAGTAGATTATCCACCCGAGAATTCCTTTGATGACTTGGGAGCTGATCACTCTGCAGCTGGAAAGGCCCCATTCGACATGACGGAACTCGAAAATATCAAAGGCACCCGCTCGCAACGGATGCCCCGTGAAGCGCGTCGTCGCCAGCTGCTGCAGGCAGCGCACCAGGTTTTCGTGGCCCATGGGTACCATGGTGCGTCCATGGACGAAATCGCTGAAGTCGCCCTGGTTTCCAAGCCGGTGCTCTACCAGCATTTCCCCGGCAAACGCGAACTCTACCTCGCCTTGCTGGATTCGCACCTGGCCGACTTCAGCCGTCAGCTGGATGAAGCGATCCGCTCCACCAGTGACAATCGCGAGCGCGTCTTCGCCACCATCAACACGTACTACAGCTACATCAAGGGCGAATCCCAGGCGTACCGCCTGATCTTCGAATCCGATGTGCTCTCGGACCCGCTGATCGCCCATCGCATCGAGCAGTTCAACAGTTCGCTGGCTTCCTCCATCGCCCGCGTCGTGGTGGAAGATACCGACATGAGCGAGGAGGAAGGCCTGCTGGCAGGCCGTGCCCTGGCCGGCCTCTCCCAGGTTTCGGCGCGTTACTGGGCCACCAGCAGCTCCTCGGTGGACCAGAATGCCGCCGTGGATCTCATCTCCCGTTTAGCTTGGCGCGGAATTTCCCAGTTCCCGAAAGAAAACTAGCTAAATTAGTGTTCAGAGGCCCCATACGGGACACCTATTTCGTTCGAGAGGATCTGCGACAATCATGGAAATCCGCATTGGCATTCAGAATGTAGCCCGCGAAGTTGTACTTGAATCCGAGCTCAGCAACGCCGAAGTCAATGAGCTGGTCTCGAAGGCGATCGCCGACGGCACCGTTCTGGCACTGAAGGATCCAAAGGGCCGCGAGGTCCTGGTGCCTGCTGCTGGCATCGCTTACGTTGAGGTTGGCCCGGAAGAAGTCCGCCGCGTCGGCTTCGCACAGTAGAGCTTGTTGCGCGCCGAGGCATCGCCTCGGCAGCTGGTGGCCGGTTTCGCTTAGAAGCGAAACCGGCTATTTCTTCGCCCAAATAGTGATTTGACTCACCGAGTCATGGTATTGCTAAAGGGTGACTGAACGAAGAATCCGCAGCCCCCGCCCGGTTCCCGCCAACTCGCTGGCCCAGCTACTGCTCGGCCTTGAAGCAGAGTTCGAGGTACCGGCACCCTTCGACGAGCAAACCCTGAAAGCCGCGGAACTGGCGGTAGCCCAGGTCCAGCACCCCGAAGAAGACGCCACCGGCATCCCGTTCTTCACCATTGACCCGCTCGGCGCCACCGATCTCGACCAGGCGATGTTCCTTGAACGAAACGGCCAGGGCTATACCGTGCACTATGCGATCGCGGACGTCCCCGCGTTCGTCACCTTGGGCAGCCAGCTGGACCAGGTGGCCCGCCAACGCGGTCAGACCTATTACCTGCCGCACCGCAAGATCACCTTGCACCCGCCCCTGATTTCCGAAGACCAGGGCTCGCTGCTGCCAGACCAGGACCGGCCGGCCTTCCACTGGAAAATTTCCCTGGATGCCGATGGCGCCCTGGGCGAGGTCCAGCTGAACCGCGCGCGCATCCGTTCCCGCGCCCAGCTGGACTACGCCTCGGCCCAGGCCCGGCTGGATTCGGGGGAACTCGATGAGCAGCTGGAATTGCTCGCCGAAATCGGTACTGCGCGCCTGCTGCAGGAGCAACTGCGCGGCGGAGCCTCATTGAACCTGCCGGACCAGGAAATTGAAGAAGCAGGCGACGGCTACAAGCTGGTCAGCCGCACCCCGCTGCCCCTGGAAGGGCACAACGCGCAGATTTCCCTGCTCACCGGCATAGCCGCGGCCCGCATCATGCTCGAGGCCGGTGTGGGCATCCTGCGCACCATGCCCGCACCGGATGAGGCGGACCAGCAGGAATTCCGCACCCAGACCCAGTTGCTGGGCACGCCGTGGGACGCAACGCAAAGCTACGGGCAGTACCTGCATGCATTGGATGTCAGCGACCCGAAGCAACTGGTGATCATGCATCGTGCCGCCGCACTGTTCCGTGGTGCAGACTACCGGGTCATAGCCGGGCAGCCTGAAGAGGAACTGATCCAAGCGGCACTGGCAGCGCCCTACGCGCACACCACCGCGCCGCTGCGCCGGCTCGTGGACCGCTTCGTGCTGCTCACCTGCCACCTGCTTTCCACCAGCCAGCCGATCCCCGAGCAGCTCGCCTCGGCCCTGGAAGAGCTGCCCGGGCTGATGCGTACCAGCAGCATTGCCGCCAACCGGGTGAACAATGCGGCCGTCGACCTGCTCGAAGCCTATGTGCTCAAAACACGTGTCGGGGAAGAATTCCAAGCCATCGTGCTGAAGTCAGCCGAGCAAAAGGAAGATGGAAAGATTCGTCCCGGAGTACTGCAGCTGGCCGATGAACCGGTCACCGGAAACTTTTCCGGTTCCGCCCAGCCGGGCACCTTGGTGCACGTAAAGCTGGTCCAAGCTGATCCCGCGGCCCGCAAGATCAGCTTCGAAATCGTGGCCTGAGACTCCTAAACCCGGGTTTCCGGGCAAAACCGGCTATGCTTGGCCTATTAGTAAATAGGATGCCCGATCGCAATGGGCTGATAGATGAAACAGTTTTATGGCGACTTCCCAGCGGCCGCCATCCCGCAGGTGCTTGACCAAGCCACCTAACGTGAAAGTAGCGATCGGCTCCGCTGGATTCGTGCGGTATCCGCATGCTCCTGGCTTGTTGCGAGCCGGAATGGAGCAGGTACCGTGCCCACATGAAACGAGAACAAAGACATCGTGACTGACACGACGCTTTCGGCCCCAGTGGCCGAACCACAAGACAATGAGCCAACCATCGCAGAGCCGATCAAGCAGAGCTTTGCCGATTTGAAGGTTCGCGAAGACATCGTTGCTTCGCTTTCGGAAGCCGGGATCGAGTACCCGTTCCCCATCCAGGCCCTGACCCTGCCAGTTGCCCTGGGCGGCAACGACATCATCGGCCAGGCCAAGACCGGCACCGGCAAGACCCTGGGCTTTGGCATCCCTGCCCTGCAGCGCGTGATCCGCGAAGGCGACAAGGGCTACGGGGATCTTGAATTCCCCGGTGCCCCGCAGGCACTGATCGTGGCCCCGACCCGCGAGCTGGCCATCCCGGTCGGCGCCGCCCTGGCCCAGGCATCGAAGCACTCGAACATCTCGATCACCACCATCTACGGCGGCCGCCCCTACGAAGAGCAGATCAATGCCCTGAAGGCCGGCACCGACGTGATTGTCGGCACCCCGGGCCGCTTGATCGACCTGAACCGCCAGCGCGTGCTGAACCTCAAGCAGGTTCGCACCGTGGTACTGGACGAGGCCGACGAGATGCTGGACCTGGGCTTCCTGCCCGATGTAGAGCGCATTCTGGCCGCGTTGCCGCCGGTACGCCAGGCGATGCTGTTCTCGGCCACCATGCCCGGCGCCGTGATCACCATGGCACGCCGCTACATGACCCGTCCCACCCACATCCGCGCCCAGGATCCCGGTGATGATGACTCGCTGACCAAGCGCAACATCCGCCAGCTGGTCTACCGCGCGCACAACATGGACAAGGACGAGATGGTGGCCCGCCTGCTGCAGGCAGAAGGCCGCGGCAAAACCATCATCTTCACCCAGACCAAGCGCTCGGCTGCCAAGCTGTCCGATGAGCTGGTGGACCGCGGCTTCAACGCCGGTTCGCTGCACGGCGATCTGGGCCAGGGCGCCCGCGAGCAGGCCTTGAAGGCCTTCCGCGCCGGCAAGGTCGACATCCTGGTAGCTACCGATGTCGCGGCCCGCGGCATCGACGTGGATGACGTCACCCACGTAGTCAACCTGCAGTGCCCGGATGATGAGAACACCTATCTGCACCGCGTAGGCCGTACCGGTCGTGCCGGCAACACCGGTATTGCGGTCACCTTCGTGGATTGGGATTCGGTGCCCCGCTGGTCGCTGATCAACAAGGCGCTGGGCCTGAACGTTCCCGAGCCGGTAGAGACCTACTCGTCCTCGCCGCATTTCTTCGCCGACTTGGGAATCCCCAAGGGCACCAAGGGCCGCTTGCAGCGTGCCAAGAAGACCGCGGCAGCTGAGGGCGATGGCTCGCCACGCCGCGAGGATTCGGCGCGCACCCCGCGCCGCCGCAGCAATTCGCGTACCCGCACCCGCACCGTGAACGGCGAGCAGACCCAGCAGCGCGGTGCGCAGGACTCAGGCGCCGAGCAGGAGGGCGCACGCCACGGCCACTCCAAGGGCAAGCAGGACCGTCCGGCACGCGAAAACGAGCGCCACCGCGAAACCCATGCTTCCGGCGGCGAGCAGGCGGCGACCGAGGGCGCATCCGCTGCCCGCCGACGCCGTCCGCGCCGCCGCACCCGCAGCACCGAAGCAGGCGGCCAGGACTAATTCCCAGTCCAACCGGTCAGCCAACTTTTCCGAAAGGAACCTACACCAGCGGTGCTCGCTCTACCCGAAGAACCAGCTTTGCCCGACGCTGGAACGCAGGATGCCCCGGCGTCCGTCGTTCCAGCCTCGGGTAATACCGTGTATCACGGTGATAACCTCTCCATCCTTGGCACCCTGCCCGATCAAAGCTTCACCTTGATCTATGTGGACCCGCCGTTCAACACCGGGCGCAAGCAGACCCGTGCCCAGCGCACCATGGTCCGCGCTGCCGAAGGCGAAGGCGACCGCACCGGATTCAAGGGACGCGAGTACAACACCGAGCTGGGGATCGCCCGTTCGTATCACGATACCTTCGACGACTACCTCAGCTTCATCGAGCCGCGGCTACGCGAGGCCCACCGCCTGCTGGCCGAGGACGGCACGCTCTATGTGCACCTCGACTACCGCGAGGTGCACTACGTGAAGGTGCTGCTCGATGGGATTTTCGGCCGGGACTGCTTCCTGAACGAACTGATCTGGGCCTACGACTATGGTGCCCGCGCCAAGAGCCGCTGGCCGGCCAAGCACGACACCATCCTGGTCTACGTGAAGGATCCGAAGAAGTACCACTTCGATTCGGCCGAGGTAGACCGCGAGCCGTATATGGCTCCCGGCCTGGTCACCCCGGAGAAGCGCGCCCTGGGCAAGTTGCCGACCGATGTCTGGTGGCACACCATCGTCTCGCCTACTGGCAAGGAAAAGACCGGCTACCCGACGCAGAAGCCCGAAGGCGTGCTGCGCCGGATTGTGGCCGCGTCGTCGCGCCCCGGTGATTGGGTGCTGGACTTCTTTGCCGGCTCAGGCACCACCGGTGCAGTGTCCGCGAAGCTGGGACGCCAGTATGTGCTGATTGACCAGAACACCGAGGCCATCGAGGTGATGAAGGCTCGTTTACCTGGAAGCACCAGCTATATCGAGGCCTGAGTTCCGGTCCCCTGGGCAATAATCCTATGCAGCATTTCCGGCTCGGTGAGATTCTCGCCGAGCCGGTTCAGCTTTCCGGTGCCGTGGTAGTCGGAAGATCCGGTGACAATCAGATCGCGATCGGCGGCCAGCTTGAGCAACCAGGCCTTTCCCTCGGCGGTGTTGTCCCGGTGGTGCACTTCGACCCCCGCTAGCCCGGCATCGATCATCTCGTAGAAGGTGGAATCGGGAACTACCCGTCCGCGTGCAGAGGCCTTGGGATGCGCGAACACCGGAACGCCACCGGCTTCCCGCACCAATTGCACCGCAGTGGCAGGATTCACCGCTGGATGCGAAACGTAGTAGCGCGACCGCGAGGAGAGGATGTTGGCGAACGCTTCATTGCGGTTATCCACCACCCCCGCGGTCACCAGCGCATCGGCAATATGCGGGCGGCCCACGGTTGAACCCGGCAGGCAATGCTCCCCCACCAGATCCCAGCTGATCGGATAGTCCTCGGCCAGCAGGTCGACAATGCGGCGGGCGCGAACGATCCGCGAGTTCAGCGCAATATCCAGCTCCTCGAGCAGCGGCTGGTAGGTGGGGTCATGCAGGTAGCTGAGCAGATGCACGCTGATGCCGTGGGTATCCTGGCAGGTGATTTCCATGCCCGGAATGAATCCCAGTCCCAGCTTCCCGGCTTGCGCCGCGGCTTCGGTCCAACCGGTGGTCTGGTCATGATCTGTCAACGCCACGACATCCAGGCCCGCAACCGAAGCGGCGCGCATGAGCTCGGCCGGAGTTTCAGTTCCGTCGGACACATTGGAGTGGGTGTGCAGGTCGATTCGCATATGCCTAGGTTATCCCCTGCGCTGATTCTTTGCTGGGATACAGCTGATGGTGACACACTTGGAACATGACCAATCAAGATTCATCTGCACCAAGCACTGATCAGCCGTTGGAAGACCGCGTGAACAACCGTTCCCAGCGTCCAACGTCCAAGGCATTCCAGGACTTCATGGCCTCCTCGTGGGCGCAAGACACTTCTGATCTGCCAGAACAAGATGCCGCTGCCAGCTACGCAGCCGCTCGCCGTGCCAAGCTCTCGGAGAATTTCCCCGGTGAGCGCATCGTCATTCCGGCAGGCCCGCTCAAGGTCCGCTCCAACGACACGGACTACCGTTTCCGCCCTCATTCTGCGTTCGCCCACCTGACCGGCCTGGGCGTCGCCCACGAGCCCGATGCCGTACTGGTCATGGAACCGACCGATGACGGCGTGGGCGAGCACGGCTCCAACCACGTTTCCACCCTGTATTTCGCGCCGATGGCCGGCCGCGACACCACCGATTTCTATTTGAATTCGCGTTCCGGCGAATTCTGGGTGGGCCCGCGCCCAACCCTGTCCTCGCTGTCGGCGCGCACCGGGATGCCCACCGATTCGTTGGAACAGCTGGAAATCGCGATCACCAAGAATTCCGGCCCGCAGGCCCTGGGCGGCATCCGCATCCGTCTGGTGCGCGAGGTGGATCTGAACATCGAGGCGCTGGTGGATACCTCGCGCATCAACACCGGCCAGGATCTGGAAGCCAGCGATGCCCTGGATACCGAGCTGGCCGAGTTCGTTTCCGAGCTTCGCCTGGTCAAGGACGCGTACGAAATCGCCGAACTGCGCAAGTCGGTTGCCGCGACCATCAACGGCTTCGAAGACGTGGTGCGCAACCTGGACAAGGCCGTCGCGCACGAACGCGGCGAACGCGTTGTCGAAGGCGCGTTCTTCGCCCGCGCCCGGCTTGAAGGCAACGAGCTGGGCTACGACACCATCGCCGCCTCGGGCAACAACGCCACCATCTTGCACTGGATCCGCAACACCGGAACCGTCAAGCAGGGCGAGGTGCTGCTGCTGGATGCAGGTGTCGAGGCCGAATCCCTGTACACCGCAGACATCACCCGCTCGCTGCCGGTGTCCGGCAAGTACACCGAGGTGCAGCGCAAGGTCTACCAGGCCGTGCTGGATGCCGCCGATGCCGCCTTCGCTGCGGCCAAGCCGGGCCTGAAGTTCCGCGACCTGCATCTGGTGGCTACCCGCGTTTTGGCTGAGCGGCTCTCCGAGTGGGGCATCTTGCCGGTATCTGTGGAAGAAGCCATGGATCCAGAGGGGCAGCATCACCGCCGCTGGATGCCGCATGGCACCAGCCACCATCTCGGTCTGGACGTGCACGACTGCGCCCAGGCACGCGCCGAGCTGTACCTGGATGCCGAGCTGGAGGAGGGCATGGTCTTCACCATCGAGCCGGGCCTCTACTTCAAGGACGAGGATCTGGCGATCCCCGAGGAGTACCGCGGCCTGGGCGTGCGCATCGAGGATGACATCCTGGTCACCGCCGATGGCGCCGAGAACTTGAGCGTTGCCCTGCCACGCAAGCCTGAAGAAGTTGAAGCATGGATGGCTAGGTTGCGCGGCTAAGACGTCCCGCAGCGTTAACCAGCGAAAGGCATGGGCGCAGTTACCGAGGTAACTGCGCCCATGCCTTTCTTTGGCCTAGCTGGTCCCTATGCTTCAGGATCCTTGCGAGGCGCTGGTTCCTGGACCGGGGCCTGCGGCTGCTGCGAGGTATCCACTCGCGGCTCTACCTGCGACAGGTCCTGCGTGTCCTTGGCCTCGGCGGCCGGTGCTTGCGCTTCGTCCTTGGCTGGCTGCTCGGCTGGTGCGACTGGCGCAGCTGGCTTGGCCTCGTTGACGCGCACGCCATAGCGGGGACGCCCATCTGGCAGGTCGGGGAACTGCGAGCTGCGCTCTTCTTCGGCGGCCGGCTGCGCAGGCGTGGCCGGCACTGCAGCGGCTGCCTGGGCCGACGGCGCGGCAGCTGCGGCAGGCTGCTGCTGCGGGGCCTGGGCAACTGGTTGCGCAGGTGCCTGCTGCGGACGCATGGGCAGCTTGGAGGCCAGCGTGCGGGCCGACTGCGCATGCTCGAAATCCACCACCACGTCAAAGCTGGTGGCAACGAACTGGCTGGAGGACGCGAAATCGCGCTTGCCGCGACGCGTCGAATAGCTGATCACGCCGGCGATCATCCAAATAGCCATGCCCAGGCCGATGGCGGAGAGAATCTGGTACAGCCCGTTGCCGCCACCGCCGAAAAGGGTCAGGAGCAGGCCGACAAACAGGCCCATCATGCCGCCCTGGGCCGCACCAGCCAGCGCCACGCGCGGGTAGGAAAGTTTCGCGGTGACTCGCTCCACGGTGCGTACGTCATTGCCGACGATGCTTACCGCGGCGACCGGGAAATCATTATCGGCCAGGTAATCCACGAGCTTCTGCGCGTCGAGATAGCTGGTGTAACGTCCAAGCAGTTCTCCGCGCGGCAGGCCGCTGGTGCTAATCGAATTTACTCCATGAGGCGAGGTCATATCTATATTGTGCACAGGTTTACTGTGAGCCTGCCTAGTTGTGAAGCAACTATCGCTGAGGGTGAAAGAAACAGCACTGGTCCTGTGGCTTTGCACACCGGGAACGGGGCTGAAACACGATAGTCTAGGAGGGTGAGCGCACAAGTGTCTAAAATCTTCGTCGCCCGGCTGCTCGGGCTTGATGTCTTTGACCCCTTGGGCGACCGCTTAGGCCGCTTGCGCGATGTCGTGGTGGTCTCCCGCGGCCCCAAGAAACCCGCCGCCTGCGTGGGCTTGGTCGTCGAGGTCCCCGGCAAACGGCGGGTGTTCGTTCCGATGACCCGCATCCAGTCCATGGAAGCCAACCAGGTGATCTGCAACGGCCTGGTGAACATGCGCCGCTTCCAGCAGCGCGGCCAGGAAATTCTGGTTGTCGCCGAAATGTTCGACCGCACCATCACCTTCGTTGATGGTTCCGGTCGCGGTGTCATCGAGGACATCGGTTTGGCGCAGACCCGTCGCGGGGACTGGGAAATCAACGAATACTATGTCCAGCGTGGAGAACCGACGGCCAATTTGCTGGGACTGCGTTCGCGCCGCCGCAACAAGGTGCTGGTCACCTGGGACGAGGTCAGCCACGGTTCGAAGAATGAACCGCAGTCCGCTGACACCTTCGTGGCCGCCCACGATGAGATGAAGCCTGCCGACTTTGCTGACGCCCTGCATGAAATGAATGAGAAGCGCCGCCTGGAAATCGCGGCCCATCTGCAAGATGAGCGCCTGGCCGACGTGCTCCAGGAACTTCCGGACCGCGAGCAGGTGGAGATCCTTTCCGCCCTGGGCCTGGAACGTGCCGCGGACGTGCTTGAGGAAATGGACCCGGATGACGCGGCCGACCTTCTGGCTGAAGTCAGCGAAGAGACCAAGCACCAGCTGCTGGATCTGATGAACGAGGAAGAGGCCAAGGATGTCCGCCGCTTGCTCGCCTACCCGGAAGGTACCGCCGGGTCGATCATGACCCCGGTTCCGGTGATTCTCACCCCTGAATCCACGGTCGCTGAAGCCCTGGCTTCGGTGCGCCTGGAGGAATTGAGCCCCGCGCTTGCTTCGACCGTATATGTGGTGCGTCCGCCGCTGGAGACGCCCACGGGACGCTACCTGGGCCAAGTCCACATCCAGGCGCTGCTGCGTGCCGCTCCCCCGGAGCCGCTGGGCGATATCCTTGATACGGAGCTGGAGCCGATGTCGGACCTGTCCAACATCACCGAAGTAGTTCGCCATTTGGCCACCTACAACCTCACCAGCGTAGGCGTGACCAACAAGGAAGGCCGGCTTGTAGGGGCCATCACCGTGGATGACGTGCTGGACCACATCCTCCCGGATGACTGGCGTTCCCAAGACTAGCCAACGCCCCACCCACCCATCAGCAGCAAAGGAGTTCCAGCTATGGCTGAGCAGCGCAAGAGTAACGGCCTGGATACCCCGCTTGCAGCACGACAACGCTTCTGGCCCCGGTTCTCCCCGAACCCCGACCTCTTTGGTTCGGCCACGGAGAAGTTCGCCCGCTTCATGGGCACCCCGACCTTCCTGCTGTACATGACGGTGTTCTGCGCCTTCTGGCTGATCTGGAACTCGGTCGCCCCGATCAATTGGCGTTTTGACGATGCCACCATCGGCTTCACCGCGCTGACCTTGATGCTCTCCTTGCAGGCCTCCTACGCGGCTCCGCTGCTCCTGCTGGCGCAGAACCGCCAGGATGACCGCGACCGCGTCTCGCTGACCGAGGACCGCGCCCGTGCTGAACGCAATCTGTACGACACCGAGTACCTGACCCGCGAGCTGGCTTCCCTGCGCTTGGCACTGCGCGATGTTGCCACCCGCGACTACGTGCGTTCCGAACTGCGCAATGTGCTTGAAGAGCTGCTGGAAACCTCTGATGGCGAAGAGCTGCACCTGCGCGCGAAGAAAAAGGGCGGCAATAAGAATTCGCACCCGCAAACCGGGATGATCGAAACCGTCAAGCCCCAGCAGGGCCAGTACCGGAAGAGCAAATAAGCATTGAGCACCACGCCAGAACTCCTAGCCGCCCTCGCAAAGGTCAACGACCCGGAGCTTCGCCGGCCGATCACCGAATTGGGCATGGTGGATTCAGCTGTCCTGGCCGATGGCACCGCCAAGGTCAAGATCTTGCTGACCATCGCCGGTTGCCCGATGCGCTCCACCATCGAGGAAGAGGCCACCGCGGCCCTGCTGACCGTAGCAGCGGTGCAGCGCGTTGAGGTGAGCCTGGGCGTCATGGATCCGCAGCAGCGCGCGGAGCTGCGCGAGTCACTGGCCAGCCGCCGCACCCCGTTCTCCGATCCTGCTTCCCTGACCCGGGTGATCGCTGTGGCCAGCGGCAAGGGCGGCGTGGGCAAGTCGTCGATTACCGCGAATCTGGCCTGCCTGCTAGCCTCCCAGGGCTTGAAGGTCGGCCTGATCGACGCCGATGTCCATGGTTTCTCCATTCCCTCGCTGATGGGTATTTCGCAGAACCCCACCCGGGTTGATGACATGATCCTGCCGCCGGTGGCGCACGGAGTGAAGGTTATTTCCATTGGCATGTTCGTGGATTCCAACCAGCCGGTGATCTGGCGCGGCCCGATGCTGCACCGGGCCCTGGAGCAGTTCCTCTCGGATGTCTACTTCGGGGACCTGGACTACTTGTTGCTGGACCTGCCGCCAGGCACCGGGGACATGGCCATCTCCGTGTCCCAGCTGCTGCCCAATAGCGAGCTGCTGGTGGTCACGACTCCGCAGTCCACGGCTACCGAGGTTGCCGAACGCGCCGGCACCATCGCCTTGCAGACCCATCAGAAGGTGATCGGGGTGGTTGAGAACATGAGCTTCCTGCAGCTGCCCGACGGGTCGCGCATGGAGGTCTTCGGTTCCGGTGGCGGTGCCAAGCTCAGCGAATCGCTGAGCCAGCAGCTGGGCTACCCTGTTGGGATGCTGGCCCAGATTCCGCTGGAAGAGTCCGTACGCGTGGGTTCGGATCAGGGCCAGCCGGTAGTGCTCAGCACCCCGGGAGCACCGGCCGCGGCAGCGATGCGTGAATTGGCCGGGAAATTGGAACAGCGACCGCGCGGGCTTGCCGGGCGATCGCTGCCGATGTCTTTCTGAGGACTTCTGGGCCTAGGTGGCTTCTGAGTCGAAGGGTGCCGGTTCGTTGGCGCCCAGCTGCAGCTGCTGCGCGGTAGCCGAAGGGACCGCGGTGCGCACCGGTGCTGGGGCCACGGTCTTGGCTGGAGAACCCTTTGCGGCATTCACGGCGTCGTCGAATTCATCGACAAGCGCCTCCTTGATGATTCGACGTGGATCATACTGGCGCGGGTCCAGCTTCTTCCAGTCGATGTCGGCAACCTCGTCGCCTACTTCCTCGCGCAGCTGCTCCTTGGCGCCATTGGCCATGCGCCGCACTTCCTTGACCAGGTTCGCTAGCTTTTTGGCGTACTCGGGAAGCTTTTCGGGGCCCAGAATAACGACCGCCAGCACGGCGAGAACGACAAACTCGCCACCATTAATACCAAAAAGATCCACGTAAGAAGATTACCTTGTTCCAGTGCCACTAACGAAGTCACCGCGCCACGCCAACGGTGAACACGCGATGAACGGGGTTAGCTGGCGGCGCGCAAGCCTCGCGGGATGCGCGGCAACGACATGGTCTTTGCAGGGCGGTTGGCTGGATTGCGGTGAGCGAGCGCATCACGAAGCATGGCGCGGCCACGGTGGATGCGAGAACGCACGGTCCCGAGCTTGACATCCAGGATGCGTGAGACTTCCTCGTAGGAGAAGCCTTCCATATCGCACAGGACAATAGCGGCACGGAACTCCGGCGACAACGCACGCAGGGCTTCTTGCACGTCGACATCCAAGTTGTTGAATTCGAAATAGCGTTCCGGGGTTACCGCGGTACCGGGCATCCGGTCTTCGGATCCCTCGGCGAAACGGTCGAAGCGGATCTTGCTCTTGCGCCGAGCCTGGTCCAGGAACAGGTTGGTGGTAATGCGGTGCAGCCACCCGCCCATGGTTCCGGGGGTGTAATTTTCCAAGGCTTTGAATGCGCGAACGAATGCCTCCTGGGAGAGGTCCTCGGCATCTTGGCGGTTACCAGTCAAACGGTAGGACAAACGGAAGACCCGTTGCCCATGTTCTTGGACCATCTGATCCCATGTCGGAGTCGTGGTTTCGGCAGTCACCGTAGAAGAAACTGTTTCACTTCGTGCATTGTTCACACTCCAAGTATGAAATGGGAAGCTGAGCTGAAGCTAAGAATACCCTGCGCGAGAACCTCCAAGTTCAACAACTTCAGGTAACGACGTAGGTACGATGGGAACTGGCCCCGCCAATTCAACCCTTGAGGACCTCCGCCGATGCCATCGATGAATCCAGAACTCTTCGCGAGCTGGACCTATACCCAGAACCACGTCAACGAACCAGAGCATGTCGCCCCGGTTCGCGAACGTGCGGAAGACCTGGGCGTGCGCTGCATCGATCAGGCCGGCCGCTCGATGCTGCAGATGCTCTGCACCCTGCGCCAGCCGCGCAATATCGTGGAGATCGGATCCGGTGTGGGCGTCGCATCGCTGGCGATGCTCGAGGTCATGGGCAACGCCATGACGTTGACTGCGATTGAATCGGATCTGGAGCACGCCAACGCGATGCGCCAGGGCCTGCGCGATTCAGGCATCCCCACGGCCCGCGCCCGCATTATCAATGAGCGCGCAGAGAACGTGCTCTCGCGCTTGGCCGACCACGCCTACGACCTGGTACTCATCGACGCCGGCGCTGAGCTGCTGCTCGAGTACGTGGCCGAGGCCAAGCGGCTGGTCGGAACCGGCGGGGTGATCATAGTGAACAACGCCTATGACGAGCACCGCCTGGCCAAGCCCGCGGTTCGCCGCCCCTCCACCGTCACGACCCGAGATGCGCTGCGCATGCTCCGCGAGGACCCGCGCTTGCAGACCCACCTGTTCCCTACCGAGCAGGGCCTGTTTGTGGCCACTGTCCTTCCTGCCAAGGCCGCGACCCGCCTCTAGCCGCTGATTTCGGGAAAGACAAAGGACCGACATTTCTGTCGGTCCTCGATTGCCGCACCAGCAACCCGTGCGGCCAAAGCTAGAACTTGGGCAAGCTTACTCAGTTACCTTGAGCAGGCACTCACGCAATTCGGTTGCCTCGTCGTTGTTCAACTCGACTACCAGTCGTCCGCCTCCGTCGATTGGCAGGCGCAAGATGAGGCTGCGGCCTTCCTTAGCGACTTCCATTGGTCCATCACCGGTGCGTGGCTTCATAGCAGCCATTAAGCTGTTCCCTTCGTCTGTGGCTAACGCATGCACTGGCGCTTGCCGTGCATACAACCGAATGCCTAGTCCATCCTCAGCAAGGATTCCCTGCTGAGTTGGGACACTTATCTTTTATTATTACTAATTTTCGCCCGTGTCGCTAATCACACGCCGTGACTCAAGGTCACGAACCGTATTCTCCAGCTCGGTAATTTCTGCCGCGAGGACATCGAGCACCTCATCCACCTGGTCGCAGCGGTAACCGCGCAAGCCCAAGGAGAAGCGAACTTTCTCCACATCTTCAGCGCGCGGATTCTTGGCCAGCAGCACCGGCGGCAACGAAGCCTGGTGTTCCACCAATCCCGTGATGGGCTCCCCAGTAGATTCGAAGTGGCGACCTGCCGGTACATTCTTCCGCTGGCTGGACAGCAGCAGCGCAACAGCACCCACCAGCAATACTGCGATGGCAACAAGGAGGAACGGCATCGCCTACTGCCCCTTCGCCAGGTCGCCGACCTTCAGGTTTTCTTCATGCGCACGCAGCACCAGATCCACCGCTTCATCAGGATCATCGGTGATAGTGAACAAGTCCAGATCACCGGGGGAAATGGTGCCTTCAGCAACGAGCGTCTTGGTCATCCAGTCCACCAAGCCGCCCCAGTATTCGGTGCCCACGAGCACAATCGGGAAGCTGGTGATCTTCTTGGTCTGGACCAAGGTCAACGCTTCGAACAGTTCGTCCAGGGTGCCAAACCCCCCGGGCAGCACGATGAAGCCCTGCGAGTACTTCACGAACATCGTCTTGCGCACGAAGAAGTAGCGGAAGTTCAGGCCCTTGTTGACCCAGGCATTCAGCCCGGTTTCAAAAGGCAGCTCAATGCCCAGGCCTACGGAAACGCCGTCCTTGTCAGCAGCTCCCTTGTTGGCCGCTTCCATGGCGCCGGGGCCGCCACCGGTGATGGTAGTGATGCCTTCCTCGGCCAAGCGGCTGCCGACACGCTGGGCGATCGCATAGTACGGGCTGCCCGGATCCGTGCGCGCGGAACCGAAAACTGCGATGGCAGGGCCGGTGCCGGCCATATTTCCAAAGCCAGAGACGAATTCCGATTGGATTCGCAACACGCGCCACACGTCGCTATGCGTGACATCGACCTGCGGGCTTTCCAGAAGATGGTGGTCAAGCTGATCTTCCGGTTGCTTTCCTGGCCAGCTCGCTTCGATGTGGCGCTTTTGCCCGACCCGGGCATTTTCTTCACTCTTACGCTGATGAACCATAACTTCACTCTATCGGTTACTCCTGCGCATCTTCGGATGTGACCTACCGCTGATTGGAGAACAGTTTGATAACAACTAGGTGTGACATGGTCGACGGGTCGCGTAGTCGCCGTCACATCAAGTAATGTCTACAACATGAAAAGCGATCATCAGGCTCAAGCTTCTTCTGAAGGCCCTATCGTCCAGCTGACTGGGGTCAATAAGCACTACGGTGCGCTACATGTGCTCAACGGCATCAATCTCGAAGTGACCAAGGGCGAGGTCGTTGTGATCCTCGGCCCGTCGGGCTCGGGCAAGTCCACGCTGTGCCGCGCCATCAACCGACTGGAAACCATCGACGAAGGCACCATCAAGATTGATGGCAAGACGCTTCCCGAAGAGGGCAAGGCACTGGCCAATCTCCGGGCAGATGTCGGCATGGTCTTCCAGTCCTTCAACCTCTTTGCCCACAAGTCGATCTTGGAGAACGTGACCCTCGGTCCGATGAAGGTCAAGGGCATGAAGAAGGACGAGGCCAAGAAATTGGCGATGCAGCTGCTGGAGCGTGTGGGCGTGGCCAATCAGGCCGGCAAACTGCCCGCACAGCTTTCTGGCGGCCAGCAGCAGCGTGTGGCGATCGCCCGCGCACTGGCCATGAAGCCTAAGGTGATGCTCTTCGACGAGCCAACCAGTGCCCTGGACCCGGAAATGATCAACGAGGTCCTGGACACCATGGTGGGTCTTGCCAAGGAAGGCATGACCATGCTCGTGGTCACCCACGAGATGGGCTTCGCCCGCAAGGCGGCGGACCGCGTGATCTTCATGGCCGACGGCCAGATCGTCGAGCAGGCCACTCCTGAGGAATTCTTCACCAATCCCAAATCCGACCGTGCCAAGGATTTCCTTGGCAAGTTGATCACCAACCACTAATTTCATCATCACGCATCCAATAGGAGGAATAATGCGCAAGACTCGTTTCGGCACTGTAGCCGCAATGGCCGCCGTCGCAGCCCTGGCCCTGACTTCATGTGGCGGCTCCGGCGACAGCGAAGCCGACGGCGACAAGATCCGCATCGGCATCAAGTACGACCAGCCGGGACTCGGTTTCAAGGACGGCGATAACTACACCGGTTTCGACGTTGACGTCGCCAAGTACGTAGCCAGCGAACTGGGCTACACCGAGGACAAGATCGAATTCATTTCGGCACCGTCGGCCAACCGCGAGACCATGCTGCAGAACAACCAGGTTGACATGATCTTCGCAACCTACTCGATCACCGATGAGCGCAACAAGGTTGTCGACTTCGCTGGTCCATACTTTGTCGCCGGCCAGGACCTGCTGGTTCCATCCGACTCGGATATCGCCGGCCCAGAAGACCTCGATGGCAAGAACCTGTGCTCGGTCACCGGTTCCACCTCGGCCCAGAAGGTCAAGGACAACTACGCCCAGAACACCAACCTGCAGGAACTTCCGGGCTATGCAGAGTGCACCACCCAGATGAGTGGCGGCACAATTGACGCGGTTACCACCGATGACATCATCCTTGCCGGCCTGGCTGCGCAGCCTGCCTACAAGGGCAAGTTCAAGGTTGTCGGCGCGCCATTCACCGAAGAGAACTACGGCGTGGGCCTGCCTGATGGCACCGACAAGTGCGGCGACATCAATGCGGCAATCACCAAGATGATCGAGTCCGGCGAGTGGCAGAAGGCCCTGGACAAGAACACCGAAGGCACCGGTTACAAGCCCAACGCTGAAACCAACCCGCCAACCCTTTCGGATTCCTGCGCCTAGCAGCATCTGATGCGATGGGGGCCAAACGCAGCGTGTTTGGCCCCCATCTGCAATCTGCGTTTCCCAGGTACCAGCTAATGCAGGTACCGGACCCATAGCCGCTTGGCCGGTTTTCCGGCCATCGAGACAGAGGCTTGCAGTGGAGAATTACTTATCCATATTCACTGAGTACGACATTCCCGGAGCTTTCTGGGTCAATATCCAACTAACTTTCTGGGCTGCCATTGGCGCCCTCGTGCTGGGCACCATCTTGGCCTTGCTGCGCATCTCCCCCGTGGGGAGCTTCCAGGCCCTGGGCACCAGCTACGTTAACCTGATTCGCAATACCCCGCTGACCATCATCATCCTGTTCTGCGTGCTGGCCCTCTACGGCCAGCTCGGATTCGTGCTCAGCAGCGATTTCCAGGGAAACTTCTTCCGCCTCGCCGTCCTTGGCCTTGCGGTTTACCACGCGGCGTTCGTGTGCGAAGCGATCCGCTCGGGCGTGAACACGGTTCCCCTGGGACAGGCAGAAGCTGCTCGTGCCATCGGCCTGAGCTTCTTGCCCGCAGCGCGCTTGGTGATTCTGCCGCAGGCCTTCCGCGGCGCGATTGTCCCCTTGGGCAACACCTTGATCGCCTTGATCAAGAACTCCACCGTCGCAGCGGTCGGTTCGGTTGCCACGGAATCCTCCTCGGTCATGAAGACCATGATTGAGTTCCGCGCAGATATCGTGATCCCGATCTTCTTGACCTTCGCAGTGGGCTTCGTGATCATCGTCATTCCGGTGGGCCTGTTGACTACTTGGGCTTCTAAGAAACTGGCGGTGGCACGATGAGCGCGTCGATTCTTTTTGATACTCCCGGGCCAAAGGCCCGCCGCCGCATCTTGGCGGTAAACATAGTTGGCGCCTTGATTGCCTTGGGCATCGTGGCGTGGATCGTCCTCGGCCTGGCAGCCAAGGACCAGATGCAGCCTTCGCAATGGGATGACTTCATCGAAGGCAGCACCTGGAAGAACTACCTGCTTCCGGGTTTGTGGAACACCACCAAGGCAGCAGTCCTGGGCATCATCGGCTCGGTGATCTTCGGCCTGATCTTCGGTGTCGGCCGCTTGGCGCAGAATAAGCTGATCAACGGAATCTCCACCGTGATTGTCGAATTCTTCCGCGCGGTACCAGTGCTGCTGATGATCGTGTTCTTCAACGTCTTCTTCTCCCGTTCCCTGCAGCTGTCAGGTGATACGGCGATGTGGGCCGTGGTCGCGGCGCTGATCTTCTACAACGGCTCGGTCGTTGCGGAGCTGGTCCGTTCCGGCGTGCACAATCTGCCTAAGGGACAGCGCGAGGCAGGCATAGCGATCGGCCTGACCCGTGGCATGTCGCTGCGCCACATCGAGATTCCGCAGGCGCTGGTCGCCATGCTGCCGGCGTTGATCGGCCAGTTCGTTGTGATCTTGAAGGACTCGGCTTTGGGCTACATCATCAGCTTCAACGAGTTGCTGTTCTTCGCCCGCACCTACTCCTCGCCTAACGGCAACGTCCTGCAGGCGCTGATTGTGGCGGCAGCCATCTTCATCATCATCAACTTCACCTTGAGCAAGATTGCCGTGATTGTCTCGCGCCGGCTGAGCAGCCGGGTGAAGAAGGAGAAGAATACCCCGGCCGGCCCGGCCGCAGCTATAGTCGGCGCCCCAGCCGGCCTCGACGTGCCAGCGCCACAGGATCCTTCCGATCCCAAGGCCTAGCAGCTGAAACAAAAAATCTCCGTACCGCATGATTCACGCGGTACGGAGATTTTTTGTCTCTTCAAAGGCTGATCATCCCAGCCTCTGCGCTAGCCCAACCAAGTGCGCAGGGTCTGCAGGCAATCGCGGATGGCCTGCTGCGGCACATGCTCATCATCGCTGTGCGCCAGCAGCGCATCGCCCGGGCCGAAGTTCACGGCAGAGATGCCCAGGGCGGAGAAGCGGGAAACATCGGTCCATCCGTACTTCGGCTTCGGTTCCTGGCCCAGTACCTTGATCAGGTCTGCCGCGATCTCCTGGTCCAAACCGGGTTTGGCGCCATCAGCGCCATCGGTGCGTTCAATGTCGAAGCCGTCGAAAAGCTCAAGGACCACGGCTTCAGCTTGGGCCAGTGTCTTGTCCGGAGCGAAGCGGTAGTTCACTTCCACCTCGCAGTAATCGGGAATCACGTTGCCGGCAATGCCGCCGGCAACACGGACCGCGTTCATGCCTTCACGGTAGTCCAAGCCTTCAACGGTGATGGTCCGGGGCTGGTAGGCAGCCAAGCGCTGCAGGATCTCCCCCGCATCGTGGATCGCGTTATGCCCCATCCATGCACGTCCCGAGTGGGCTGCCTTGCCGCGGGTGCGAATGACGAAGCGGCTGGTTCCGTTGCAGCCGCCTTCGACGGTGCCGTCGGTCGGTTCCAGCAGGATCGCGAAGTCGGCCTCCAAGAGTTCCGGGCTGTTCTTGGCCAGGCGGCCCAGACCGGATTTGGCTGCTTCTACTTCCTCGTGGTCGTAGAAGACGTAGGTGATATCGTATTTGGCCTCGGTCAGTTCTGCAGCCAGCGCAAGCTGCACGGCGACCCCGCCTTTCATGTCCGTGGCACCACGGCCATAGAGCACCCCGTCGATGACTTCTGCGGGCACGGTGCCCTTGGCGCCCTCGGTGCGCGGCAAAGGCACGGTATCGAGGTGCCCGGCCAGCACGACGCGGCGTTCGCGGCCGAAGTTGGTGCGCGCTACGATGGCGTCCTGGTCCCGGTGCACCTCAAGGTGCGCCAGCTTCCGCAGCGCCTGGTGCACCTTGTCGGCCAGCTCTTGCTCGTTGCCGGAAACGGATTCAATGTTCATGATCTGCTCGGTAAGCAGGGCAACGTCTTGCTGCAGGTCCAATTCGTTCACGGCTGGCTACGTCCTGAGTCTCTAGCTTCACTTTTTTGTCATTTATCAACGTTACTCCGGGCAACAAAGATACGATCAGTGTATGACTTCAGAATCTGTGACATCCAGCGAATCATCTGTCCGTTTAGCCTCAGCCCATGGCCTGGCAACGGTCGCATCCGATGGAACGATCCTTGATGTTTGGTACCCGGCTCCAGTCTTGGGCGAACTCGCCAAGGCTGAAGGGCTCTCCGGTGAACTCGCTGCCGCCGCGCAGGACGATGCAGCCCGCGGCACCACCCAGAAGGTCGTTTCACTGACCATTAATCTTGATGTAGCACCAGCTGACACCGCCGATGTGTGGCTGCGCCTGCACCTGCTCTCGCACCGTCTGGTCCAGCCGAACAGCATCAACCTCGACGGCATCTTCGGCCACCTCGCCAATGTCGTGTGGACCAACTTCGGGCCTTGCCAGGTAGAGGGGTTCGAGGTGACTCGCTTGAAGCTGCGCGCCCGTGGAGCGGTCACCGTGTACGGCGTGGACAAGTTCCCGCGCATGGTCGACTACGTGGTCCCAGCCGGCGTGCGCATTGCCGACGCTGGCCGCGTGCGCCTCGGCGCCCACCTGGCCGAAGGCACCACCGTCATGCATGAAGGATTCGTCAATTTCAACGCCGGCACCTTGGGCACTTCGATGGTGGAAGGCCGCGTTTCCGCTTCGGTCGTTGTCGGCGATGGTTCGGATGTCGGCGGCGGCGCCTCGATCATGGGCACCCTCTCCGGTGGCGGCAAGGAGCGCATTGTCATTGGCGAACGCGTACTGCTGGGCGCCAACGCCGGTGTAGGCATTTCCATCGGTGACGACTCGGTAGTGGAAGCTGGCCTGTATGTGACCGCCGGCACCCGCGTGGTTCTGGGCGAGAAGCAGGTCAAGGCGCTGGAGCTTTCCGGCGTGCCGAACCTGCTCTTCCGCCGCAATTCCATCACCGGCGCCGTTGAGGCGTTGCCGCGCGCCGGCCAGACCGTTGAGCTGAACAGCGCACTGCACGCCAACTAGTTCTTGCCCTGCAGTCCAACTGGCAGATCACGGAAGTGATCTGCCAGTTTTTTATTGCTGGGCTATCCGCCGGGGAAGATGATGGTCACCATCGGCTGAATGAAGCCGTGGAAGGCCTTGGAGTCGCGTAGCAGCGACGTGCTGGCCACGATGGTAGCCGTGCCGGTCAGCCATGCCCTGGGCTCGTCCAGGGGCACGTCAATGAGCTGGATTTCCTGGCGGGTGGATTGCATGCCGTGCTCCACCCCGTGGTCGATGAGGATTCTTTCCAGCTCATCCATGCGGTGCGGCACGTACTTGCCACTGTTTTCTGCAAAGTCCTGGGCATGCTGCTGGGCAAAAACCGTGGCCTGGCCGTAGTGCGCGCGGGCCAGCCGGGCCAGGGCCGGGTAGCCGTCGTCTTGAAGCCGTTCAATCAGTGCATCGCTGGCCGCCGGCTCCTTGGCCGGCGCTATTGCGGTCAGCGAATCCCACCAAGAGCTCCATTCCTGCTTGAGCTGTCCATGCGAGTCGTCGATCTTGTTGCGGTTCTTGATATTGGAAGCCAGCCGGCTATTGGGTCCGGCCTCCGCGGGGTGGACGCCTGACAGTTCGCGCAGGTACAACGCCATCAGCATATTCTGATTGGTATTTATGGCTAGCGACCAATTATTTCCACGACGTTGGTACATGCATACCACCTGACTCTTCGGCACACTTGTCGTTCCCTCTGCCTCATAGGATACTCCCGAAGTACCGCTTAAAACAGGGAAGGACCTGTCGCCCCACTTGCGTGGAAAGACAGGTCCTGCCGCCGGGATCCGGAAACTCGCTCTAGGCCTGGTAGCCTGGGTAGTCGCGAGCGGTTTCACCCATGTACAGCTGGCGTGGGCGGCCGATCTTCAGCTCTGGGTCCTTGATCATTTCGCGCCACTGTGCGATCCAGCCTGGCAGACGGCCGATGGCGAACAGCACGGTGAACATCTTCTCCGGGAAGCCCATGGCGGTGTAGATCAAGCCGGTGTAGAAGTCCACGTTCGGGTAGAGCTTGCGCGAGATGAAGTACTCATCATTCAGCGCAGTCTCTTCCAGCTTCATCGCGATCTCAAGCAGCTCGTTCTTGCCCTGCTTTGCCAGCAGGTCGTGAGCGGTCTTCTTGATGATCTTGGCGCGTGGATCGTAGTTCTTGTACACACGGTGGCCGAAGCCCATCAGGCGTACGCCGTCTTCCTTGTTCTTGACCTTCTGCATGAAGTCTTCTGGGGAGATGCCGGAGGACTGGATCTCGCGCAGCATCTTCAGCACGGCTTCGTTGGCGCCGCCGTGGGCTGGGCCGGACAGTGCATGGATACCTGCAGAAACCGAAGCGAACATGTTGGCTTCGGAGGAACCGACCAGGCGCACGGTGGAGGTGGAGCAGTTCTGCTCGTGGTCAGCGTGCAGGATCAGCAGCAAGTCGAGGGCCTTGACCACATCCGGATCCGCAAGGTAAGGCTCGGCAGCGGTGCCGAAGCACAGGCGCAGGAAGTTCTCGACCATGTTCATCGAGTTGTCCGGGTACAGCAATGCCTGGCCGATGGACTTCTTGTGCGCGTACGCAGCCAATACCGGCAGCTTTGCCAGCAGGCGCAGGGTCGAACGCTCAACCTGTGCGTCATCCTTCGGATCCAGCGAATCCTGGTACCAGGTCGACAGGGCCGAAACAGCCGAGGACAATACCGGCATCGGGTGCGCGTCGCGCGGGAAGCCGCCGAAGAAGCCCTTGAGCTCTTCGTGCAGCAGGGTATGGCGGCGCAGCGAATTGTCGAACTCGGCCAGCTGATCAGCAGTCGGCAGTTCGCCGTAGATCAGCAGGTAGGTTACCTCGATGAAGCTGGACTTCTCGGCCAGCTGCTCGATTGGGTAACCGCGGTAGCGCAGGATGCCCGCGTCGCCGTCGATGTAGGTAATCGCGGACTTGGTAGCCGCGGTGTTCATGAAGCCGGGATCGTAGGTCACGTTCCCGGTAGTCTTCAAAAGTGGGGCTACGCCAAATCCGTCATTGCCCTCTGCTGCCTGAATTACTGGCAGCTCGAGGTTGGATTCTCCAAAGTGTAGCTGTGCAGATGTGGTATCTGTCATTGCATCTCCTAACCGGAAAGCGTGTAGTTCCGAAAGGTCAGTCGTCACCGTAGAACATACCGCGATTTGACCCATTCAAGCTAATTAGGGTGTCATCTTCACCGGTTGGCGGAAGAATTCAACCGTTCAACGGCAGCCGCGATCCGCTCATCGGAGGCGGTCAAGGCCAGGCGTACATGGCGTTCCCCCGCGGTGCCGTAGAAGACGCCAGGACCGGCAACGATGCCCAGTTCCGCCAGCGCCCCGATGGTTTCGAAGCTTGGCCGCCCAGCGGTGCACCACAGGTACAGTCCTGCCACCGAATCATCGATGGCCAAGCCGAAGTTCTCCAGCGCTGGCCGCAGCATGGCCCGGCGTGCCCGGTACAGCTCGCGCTGCGCCGCAACATGCTCGTCGTCATTCAATGCCACCACCATGGCGTGCTGGATTGGACCGGGCACGATCATGCCCGCATGCTTTCGGCTGTTGACCAGAGTTGGCATCAGGTTCGGGGCGCCGGCAACGAAAGCGGCGCGGTATCCGGCGAGGTTCGACTGCTTGGACAGCGAGTACAGGGCGAACAGGTCATCGAGGTTTCCTCCGTTGACCGCCGGGTCCAGGATGCTTGGCACCTGGCCCTCGTATTCATCCCAGCCCAGTTCGGCGTAGCACTCATCGGAGGCCACGACGGCACCCATTTCACGCGCCTGGGCCACGATGCTTGCCAGCTCGGCGGTAGCACGGACCTTGCCGGTCGGGTTGCCTGGCGAGTTGACCCAGATGAGCTTCACGCGTTCACGCTGCTCAGCAGTCAATTCCGAAAGGTCGTCGGTGGCGATGGGGGTCGCGCCGACCAGCTGGGCGCCGATGTCATAGGTGGGGTAGGCGATCTCTGGACGGACCACGATGTCGCCGGCACCCAGGCCCAGGAACAGCGGCAGCCATGCCACCATTTCCTTGGAGCCGACCGTTGGCATGACATCATCGGTGCTCAAACCGGTGACATTGCGGCGACGGGCGAACCAGTCGACGATGGCCTGGCGAACTTCAATGGTGCCGTGCGTGGTCGGGTATCCGTGCGAGTTCGCCGCCTCGGCCAGCGCCTGCTGGATCAGCTGCGGCGTGCCATCGATCGGTGTGCCGATCGACAGGTCCACGACTCCCCCCGGATGCGTGGATGCTTGCTCGCGGTATGGGGCAAGCTGGTTCCAGGGGTAATCGGGGAGCTCAAGCATAAAAGTGAAAACCTAGCCTTGGTTCTGTGGTGGCAAGGCGCTGATCAGTGGGTGGTCAGTGCCGGTGTTACCAATTTTAGCGGCGCCGCCCGGGGATCCAAGTTCGTCGAAAAAGTCGACGTTTGCCTTGTAATAGTCGGCCCATTCATCCGGCACGTCATCTTCGTAGTAGATGGCTTCAACGGGGCAGACAGGTTCGCAGGCGCCGCAGTCAACGCATTCATCCGGGTGAATGTAGAGCGAGCGCTCACCTTCATAGATACAATCTACCGGGCACTCTTCGACGCACGCCTTGTCTTTAACGTCGACGCACGGCTGAGCGATGATGTAAGTCACGAGGGCCGAGACCTTTCCTTGCACTGGGTGGTTTCAACAGGAGCTAGTGGTTTCCTCAGATGCTCTTTGAATCCTTTACCAGCTCAAACTACAGTCTAGTCCTGATACCCATGCATCGGACCGCCCATTGGCTCGCTGTGACGTAATCGACCATTCACATTTCAGCTTCCCGGGGTCCAGATGAATTCTTCTTACGAAAAGATGACGTTTCCAAATGCTTAATTTCAGTGATGTGACGCCCGGTGAACGGCTTGTTGTCCGCTACCGCTTGGCCGACGGGCGGGCCGGTGAGCATTTTTCCGATGCACTGGGCGAGTTGCAGGAAGTGACGGAGGAATCGGTGAGCATCCAAACCCGAGCTGAACTGGTATGCATCCCCCGCGCGGCGATCACTCACGCCAAGCGGGTACCGCCGGCTCCGACGCGCCGCAGGCCCCGTGCCCCTCGCGCCGAGTAGCAGCCTGCAAGCCGCGCAATTTTCCTGCTTCCAGGTGTTGCTGCCGCGGGCACACCCATACCGCTTGGGACGACATGTGATTTGAAACTGCCAATCACTCAGCGCTTTTCGCGTATGCTGTTTCCATGCCCTCCGATAAACTTGTCCAATCGCGAGCACGAGCTCTCAGCTCCCCGCTGAGGCTTCGCATCTTGCGCTTGTGCCTCCATGAGTCACGAACGAACAAGGAAATTGCGGACATTCTCGATTTGAATCCCGCCACCTCCTTGCATCACGTGCGAACCCTGGTCAGCAACGGTTACCTCGCGGCAGAAGAATCGCGCCGAGGCAACCGTGGCGCCAAAGAAGTGCCCTACCGCAGCACCAAGCAGTCCTGGGGCACGCGCATTCCCGACGCGGCCCCCATGCTGGTGGACACCTTCCTGCAGGAAATCGAGGGACTTGATCCCCAGGAGATGCAGGTAATCCGCTTGGGCCTGAAGCTCAATGAAGAAAGCCAGAAGGATCTCATGAGCCGGCTGCGCGCTGTGATCGAGGACTACGCGATGCGAGATCCGGATCCAGACGGCGTTGCCACCTCGTTGTTCTTGGCCCACCACCTGGATATCACCGGCAATGCGCGCAAAGACCAGTAGCCTGCTTTTCGCCTAGTTAAACACAGAAGGAGCTCTTCCCGTTGGGAAGAGCTCCTTCTGTTTTCAGTTCTGGCGTTGTTGCTTGCGCAGCACTCGCAAGGAGCACAGCAGGGCAATCACCGATGGAATAACCATTCCATACATCCACAAGGCCGAGGCCAGCGTTGGCCCGGGCAGGTACTTGTAGTACTCCATACCCAAGATCAGCTGGTCATCGCCCACATAGGAAATCAGGCCAACGGTCACATAGCAACCGATGAACCCCAGCGCACCGGCCCACAGCTTCGATGAAGAAACCGCAGCCCAGTACACCAGAACTCCGAGCAGGAGCCAGGCCAGACCCACACCCCAAACCAGCGGGATGTCGTTTCCGACATAGCTGATGGAGGCGTGGATTGCGGTCCCGAATAATCCTGCTGCCACGGCGGCAACAACACCGCGCCAGAGCGCGGAGAAGTTGCTGCCGAGGGATTTGCGCTTATTAGGAGCGAGCGCGTGCACGGGTAGCCTTGGCACGGTCGTTGGCGTTCAGCAGAACCTTGCGGATGCGGATGGCTTCCGGGGTAACCTCAACGCACTCGTCTTCGCGAGCGAATTCGAGCGACTCTTCCAGAGTCAAGTTACGTGGTGGGGTCAGGTTCTCGAACGAGTCCGAGGAAGCAGCACGCATGTTGGTGAGCTTCTTTTCCTTGGTGATGTTCACGTCCATGTCGTCGGCGCGGGAGTTCTCGCCGACGATCATGCCCTCGTAAACCTCTTCGGTTGGCTTCACGAAGAAGTTCATGCGCTCCTGCAGGTTGATCATCGCGAATGGAGTCACAACGCCTGAACGGTCGGCAACGATCGAACCGTTGATGCGGTATTCGATTGGGCCTGCCCATGGCTCGTAGCCTTCAGCCAGCGAAGCAGCAATGCCGGCGCCGCGGGTTTCGGTCATGAAGCGGGTACGGAAGCCGATCAGGCCACGTGCTGGAACCATGAATTCCATGCGAACCCAGCCGGTGCCGTGGTTAGCCATGTCGGTCATGCGGCCCTTGCGCGATGCCATCAGCTGGGTGATAGCACCCAGGTACTCTTCAGGCACGTCGATGGTCATGCGTTCCATTGGCTCGTGAACCTTGCCGTCAACCATCTTGGTAACAACCTGTGGCTTGCCAACGGTCAGCTCGAAGCCTTCACGGCGCATCTGCTCAACGAGGATGGCCAGTGCCAATTCGCCACGGCCCTGGACTTCCCAAGCATCTGGACGCTCGGTAGGCAGGATGTTCAGCGAAACGTTGCCGATCAGTTCCTTGTCCAGGCGATCCTTGACCTGTCGTGCGGTGACCTTGGCACCCTTGACCTTGCCAGCCAGTGGCGAGGTGTTGATACCGATGGTCATCGAGATCGCAGGTGGATCAACGGTGATCAGTGGCAGCGGCTTAGGGTTCTCAAGGTCGGTGAGGGTCTCGCCGATCATGATGTCTTCGATACCGGCAACTGCAACGATCTCGCCTGGACCAGCTTCGTCAGCTGGAACGCGGGTCAGGCCCTGGGTGGCCAGCAGTTCGGTGATCTTGACCTGCTTCATGGTGCCGTCCTGGCGAGCCCAGTTAACCTGCTGGCCCTTGCGCAAGGTGCCGTTGATCATGCGCAGCAGCGCCAGGCGGCCAAGGAATGGCGAAGCGTCAAGGTTGGTGACGTGGGCCTGCAGGACTTCACCTTCGGTGTAGGTCGGTGCAGGAACATGCTTGATGATGGTCTCGAACAGTGGCTCAAGATCTTCGTTGTCCGGCAGGGTGCCATCGCCAGGCTGGTTCATCGAAGCGTAGCCGGCCTTGCCCGAGGCGAAGACGACAGGAACGTTCAAGATTGCGTCCAGGTCCAGATCAGGAGCTTCGTCAGCCAAGTCCGAAGCCAAGCCCAGCAGCAGGTCCATGGAGTCGGAGATGACGCCATCGATGCGGGAGTCGGGACGGTCGGTCTTGTTGACCACGATGATCACTGGCAGGTTGGCGCTCAATGCCTTGCGCAGCACGAAGCGGGTCTGCGGGAGCGGGCCCTCGGATGCGTCAACGAGCAGAACCACGCCGTCAACCATGGACAGGCCGCGTTCCACCTCGCCACCGAAGTCGGCGTGGCCTGGGGTGTCAATGACGTTGATGGTCATCTTCTTGCCCTCGGCTGCTGGGCCGTTGTAGAACACGGTGGTGTTCTTAGCAAGAATGGTGATGCCCTTCTCGCGTTCCAGCTCACCTGAGTCCATCACGCGATCTTCGGTTTCACCATGGCTGTCGAATGCGCCAGTCTGCTGGAGCATGGCGTTGACGAGGGTGGTCTTGCCGTGGTCAACGTGCGCAACGATGGCTACATTGCGAAGTTCATCGCGAGTAATGGTGTTTGCTGACATGCGTGAAGGCTCACTTCCGCTCGAAAATTTGGGTCTGTGGAGTCGGGGCCAAAGTCGACCCAACAATCCAGTTTACGCGCTCGAGACTCATAGTCTGTTGATCTGTGTCAGAACATACAGGAATTTCATGTATCAGTCGCAAAGAATTCAGCGGATTGACCGCGTTGGCATCCAAAAACGCAGCTTGCTAGGCCCAAAGTTGACTTCAATTTCCGGGAGTTCAGCGTCCAGCAAGCCGCCGCATTTTTCTATGGTGGATTTTGAACCGATGTTATCGGAATCACAGGTAACCAGCGCATGTTCAATTCCTGATTCGCGAAGTTCCTGCAACCCGAATTTGCACAGTTCCTGTGCCACACCACGGCGACGATACTCGGGAATTACACCATAGCCGATATGTCCGCCGACCTGAAACAGGCTCTCGTTGATTTCATATCTGACGGAAACCCGACCTACCAGATCCCCTTCGTCAAAGGCGGCGAACAGCGCCGAGCGAACCCAGCCTTCTGGAATGTGCTCGCCTCGGCGCCCTGCCTTCATCCGGTAGATATAGTCTTCCCAGTCCTCGGCGGCAGACCAAGTTGGCAAGAACTCGAAGTCTTCGCGAAGCATCAAGTGGTGGGCGTCGATTGCCTGCTGTTCGTCCTGGCTTTCCAATTCACGGATCTCCAGCGTCTTTCCCAACGTCATAGCGCCAGTATGCCAGAGCGCCTTCGCCTCCCACCGGTGAATTGCGCGCCAAAGATGCGCCTGAGCCCTAGTAGCCCACCTGCTGGCCCCGCACTTGCCTGGCCCATTCCACGGTTCCGCCGCTAAGGCTGTAGACCGCAATGCCTGCATCCCGACCGGACATGGTGATCCGCGCCGCCTGCTGCGAACGGGCACCGGTTTTGCACACGAATACGACCGCCGAAGCGCTGTGCGCGAGCTTTCCCAGACCCCGTTCTTTGAGCTGCGCGAGCGGAAGGTGCTGGCTGTGCGGGATCGCTATGATGTCGCGCTCCCAGGATTCGCGCACATCCACCAGCAATACCGGTTCGTCCGCTTCCAGCTCCGCTAGCTGCTGAACCGTGAGCTCCGGGACATGCCCTTCGGCAGCGCAGGAAACCGGCAGGTACTCCCCCAGCCCGGTCACCGGCTCACGTTGCGGATCCCTGGCGAAATCGAGGGTCCGCACACTGGCTTCCAGCGCATCATAGAGCCAGAGCTTGCCGCTCAGTGTGGTCCCGATTCCGGTAATGAGCTTCAGGGCTTCGGCGCACATCACCGAACCGATAACGCCGCACAGTGCGCCGAAGACTCCTCCTTCGGCACAGCTGGGCACGGAGTCCGCGTCGGGGATTTCAGGAAAAAGATCACGCAGCATCGGGCCGGTGCGCGGATCGAAGACGGACACCTGCCCGGCGAACTGGAAGAGGGTTCCCCACACCAGCGGGGTGCCGGTGATTTCCGCGGCATCATTGGACAGGTACCGCGTGGCAAAGTTGTCGCTGCCGTCGATGACCAAGTCGTATTCACTGAATAGCGCCACTGCGTTGGATTCATCCAGCTTTTCATCCACGGTGATGATCTGGACGTTCCGGTTCTGCTCGTGGGCCATCCGCCGCACCGAATCCACTTTCAGGCGCCCTGCATCCTGTTGCCGGTGCATGGTTTGTCGTTGCAGATTGGACAGCTCGACGGTGTCATCGTCGATGATCCCGAGGGTGCCGATTCCCGCAGCGACCAGGTAGCTGGCAATGGGACTGCCCAGGCCCCCGGCTCCGATAACCAGCACCTTGGCGTTGGCGATGCGGCGTTGCCCTTCTTCTCCCACCCCGGGCAAGGACAAGTGCCGGGAATAGCGCGCCAGCTCTTCCGGTTCCAGCTCCGCGCCGGGTGCTACCAAGGCTTCCCGGCTCACGAGAAGTCACCGACCAGGGTTTGCATCATGCCTTCGGCCGGCGAGGAGGCCAGTGCGGTATCGCGGCGCGGGATCCGGCCAGCGAGCCGCGCGGCGCGCCCGGCACGCACGGCATCCTTCATGGCCCTGGCCATGAGCGGCGCGTTGTGCGCCCGGGTCACCGCGCTGGCCAGCAGCACCGCGTCGCAGCCGAGCTCCATGGCCAGAGCCGCATCCGAGGCGGTGCCCACCCCGGCGTCAAGGATCACCGGTACCTGCGCGCGCGAGACGATGGTGGAAATATTGTGCGGATTCAGGATCCCCAGGCCCGAGCCGATCGGTGCTCCGGCCGGCATGATTGCCGCAACCCCGGCGTCCTGCAGGCGCTGGGCAAGTGCCGGATCATCATTGGTGTAGGCGAAAACCTGGAACCCGTCGGCCACTAGTTGCTCGGTGGCCGCATGCAGTTCCAGCGGGTCCGGCAGCAGCGTGTGCTCATCGGCAATGACTTCGAGCTTGATCCAATTGGTTTCCAGAGCTTCACGGGCCAGGTGCGCGGTGAGGATCGCATCGCGGGCGGTGAAGCATCCAGCGGTGTTGGGCAGCGCAATCACGTTGTTGCGCTGCAGCAGTTCATACACGTTGCCTGCGCCGGCCGCCGAAAAGTGGCGGATGGCCACGGTGGTCAGCTCCGTTCCGGAGGCCTGCATCGCGCTTTCCAGGGTGGTCAGCGAACTCGCTCCCCCGGTGCCGAGGATCAGGCGCGAGGACAAGGAGCGTCCGGCGATTTGGAATGGGTCGCTGTGGATGTCCAGCTCGGTGATGTTGCGCGTTTCCATGCCTAGCCTCCCTGGGCCGCGGTAACGAGTTCAATGCTGTGCCCTTCGGCCAGCAGGTAGCTATTCCAGGCGCTGCGTGGAACGACAGCGCCATTGACGGCGGCGGCAACTCCGAGCTTGCTGCCGTCAGCGGCCACCGAGTTGGCGTCCAGTTCCTTGCCGATTTGCGTGCTGATGAATTCGCGAAGGGTGGTTCCTTCGTCCAGGTTCAGTTGCCGTGAATTGAAATTGATGCCGAAGCTTGTCATGGTTGCTGCTCCGTTCGGTGAGCGGTCTAGGTTGCGTTGGCAAAGCGGTGGGGATCCACAGCCTGGTGCAAGGGGTGGGATTGGTGGCCGTGGGCGAGATCCGCAGTGAGCGTTGCGCCCAGCGGAGCCAGCAGCACGCCGTGCCGGGAGTACCCGGTGCAGAGCAGCAGCCCTGGATCAAGGCGTCCAAGCAGCGGCCGGTCATCTGGCGTGGCGGGACGTGCCCGGGCCGTTGCCTCGTTCAGCGTGCAGTCGCTGATGCCGGGGACAAGCTTTCTCGCGTTGTCCAGCAGCAGGTGCATCGCGCCAATGTTCACCGCTTGTTGCCGGTCTTCACGGACACTGGCGCCAAGGACGAGGCTGCCGTCCCTTCTCGGCACCAGATACACCTGTTCCCGGTGCACGATGCCGCGGATGGTGCGGGTGATGAGCGGCGGGCCTGCTGGTCCCTGGATCCGGAGGATGTCCCCGTAGACCGGACGCAGCGGAAGTTCGTTCAAGCCATCGAGGGTGCCAAGACCGGTGGCCACGATGGTCTGCTCCGCTTCGAGGATTCGGCCCGATGCGGTGCACACAGCGGTGGTCCGCTTCCCGTCGGTCACCAGTGCCTGCGCCCGTTCCTCGACCAGGTGCGGACGCAGATGCTCCAACAGGATCTTGACGATGGATCGAGGGTCGACCTGGTGGTCATCTTGGCACAGGACCGCGCCAGCAATATTGGCGGCCAAGGCTGGTTCGAGCTTGCGGGCTTGGCTGGGCAGCAGCTTTTGCGCTGACAGGCCGAGGGATATCTGCAGTTCGGCCAGCTCGTGCAGGGCTTCGCGGTCCGCAGGCTCTGCGGCGACAACGAGCGTGGAGTTCTGCAAGTAGTCCGGGCGTTGCCCGGTGGCCGATTCGATGCGCTCGATGAACTGCGGATAGGCGGCATTCGAGGCGGCAAGCAGCTGGTGCAACGGGCCATTGCCCCAGACCGTTTCAGCTGCCGGGGCCAGCATTCCTGCTGCCGCGTAGCTTGCACCTTGGCCGGGTGCCGGATCGATGAGGGTGACGGTGTGTGCGCGTGAATCCAGCTCGAACGCGACGGCCAGGCCGATTATCCCGGCGCCAACAATGTTGACATGCACAAGGGCACGCTTCCTTCCTACGGCGGCATGACCCGCATCAGGTGTAGCGGTCGGCTCGGTGCCCTCTCAGCCTGGTCGATTCAGGCTCCCGCGGATTACAGCGATTATAAGCATGATGCAGCTCATAAAGTCGAACTTCACTGAACGCAGTTCCGTCATCTTCTGTGATGTACTTGCTGACATGGCATTCCATGACTTCCCTATCGAGCTTTCCCAAGGTTCTGCGCTATCCAGCACCATCATCTCGTTGGAGCAAGAACTCTTGGAATCCAGCCAACGCCATAGCCAGGAGCAATTGCAGCGGCGCTTGCATCCTCGGTTCGCCGAGGTGGGAGCCAGCGGGCGAGTCTATGATCGCGAGGCCATCATTGCCCAGCTGGCCCAGGAGCCGGCACGGGCTGCCGGGGCGTTGAAAGTCGAAAGCCCGGTGGCTCTCCAGCTTTCAGACCAGCTGGTGCTGCTGCGCTGGAAGCTGCTCTCCGGTTCCCCCAGCGAACGCAGTTCACTGTGGATCCATGAGCAGGGCCGCTGGCAGCTGCTCTTCCACCAGGGCACGGCCGCCGCTCATCCGCAGCCATCTGCAGGACCGAAGGAAACCGTGCATGCCGACGGTGAATTCACGGTGCGCCGGCTGCGCCTTTCGGATGCCGAAGCGGTCTTCGAGGCATTCTCCTCGAACCCCGACATGCTGCGCCAAGGCGACGCCGATTCCCCGCAAAAGGCTGAGTCGTATGTGCGCGCACTGCTGGAGGCCGGGGAACGCCAGCAGGCGATGGCCGTCGCATATCGGGATCGGCTGGTGGGACTGGTGTGCGGTACGGTCGACCCGGCCAATCGGAACGCGTGGATTTGGTATTGGATGAACCAGAATTACCGGGGCCGGTCGCTGGCCACCCGCGCCGTGGCAACCTTGGTGGATTACCTGTTCGACGAGCTGGGACTGTACCGCTTGGAGCTGGGCTTGCGGGCAAATAATCCCGGGTCGAAGCATGTGGCAGAAAGCAACGGCTTCCTGCACGAAGGTGTCGAGCGGGGCAAATTCCTGGTTGCCGGAGAACGCATCGATGTGCACACCTACGCGCGGTTGCGTACCGATGGCGGCTCTGCGGTCATGCCCTTGCCGTGGGGCACGCAGCAGTAGCTTGGCGGGCATCAAAAAAGTCGCGGAATCCGGTTTTGGATTCCGCGACGT
>NZ_JBLVOJ010000011.1:386840-394102 GCF_053543715.1 Glutamicibacter sp. AGC46 | reverse complement strand
CCCCCCACTTCTTATCTGTCCCTCAGGTTTTGTGATGCGTGGTTAGATGCCTGGGTTCGATGCCGGTGGCGTCGAGTCCGGGCCATTGGTGGCCTGTTGGGCCTCCATCTTTTTCAGCGTGCGGGCCGCAGCATCACGACCGCCGAGGCCAAAGGCCAGAGCCGCTGCCAATGCTGCGCCAATGACGATTGCGCCGAAGGCCATGTTGATGATCGAATCGGCGATACCCATGTACTTCAGGCCCATCGCCACGAACAGCGCAATTGCCGTGTAGCGGATGATCTTCGAAGCAGTAGTGTCACCCAAGAAGCGGCCAATCACATTGGCGATGACGAAACCTGCGGCGATAATTGCTGCGCCGAAGAGGATCTTGCCGCCCAAGGCCAGGATCTCATTGAGGATATGGGTGATCGCTGGGAAGTTCAGCATCTGGGCCGCCATCACACCGAAGAACAGCACGATAGCAATCTTGACGATGCCAGCGATGATTCCCGAAGCGCTCTTGCCCTCGGGAACTACGCCCCACTGGGCAACAACAGTGTCGGTACCCACGCCGTGGAGGGTGGATTCAAGTAGCTGCCCGACGAACTTGGCAATCAGGATACCCACGGCCAAGAGCGCCAAGGCCATGATGACCTGCGGGATTGCGGTGAAGACCAGCTGCAGCATCTGCTGGGCAGGTACCGAAATTGCCGCGATGCCCAGAACCTGCAGGGCTGATATTGCGACGACTAGCAGGATCAAGGCGAAGACGATGTTGGCAATGATGTCAACGATCTTCGCTTGGGATTCGCGAGACTGAACTTCATCTACTGGTTCGTTGCCTGGGGTGACCTTGCGGACCAGTCCGCTAAAATCGACAGTTCCCAAACCGGTCCTCAGCAGCTGGCGAACGATATTCGCGATGACGTAGCCAATGAAGAAGATGAAGCCCGCACCGATGAGGTTGGGGATGAAGGCCATGACGCCGCCGAGCATGCCCTGCACCGGCGATAGCACTTCGGATAGAGCGAAGACCTGCAGGATTGCCACGAGGCCGAAGAGCCAGACAATCAACCCCGCGACCTTGCCTAGGGATTGGCCTATTTGTTCTCCGTCATTGCCCTGCTTTTGCAGGAACTTCACCCTGTTCACCAGTTTGGCGGCAGCCCATCGAATTATGCGTGCAACTAGCCACGTAATGATGAGGATGATTAGCGCGATGCCAACCTTTTGTAGCATCGACGCCCAGTCGATATTGCCTAAAACGTTCTCAGACTGCATTGCTGCTCCTTCAACGTAGGGACAGTCCGACCCTACGATGAAGGTTCTCCGCTGACTAGGGCAAAGACCCATGCTCCCAGCTTGAATCATTGGGCTTTCACAGCTCGAATTGCGAAAAGCTGACTATATCCCGATGTGTTCAACGAATTCCGAACAATAAGACCTTGCCGACAACTGATCCACGCAATGTTAGAAAGTTCGCGGTTGCGTCCAAACCCGTGAATTGCCATGGAAGCTATTGCGGATTCAGCCATTGACCTTTATTCATCCGGGAATTGCCGGAAGTCCCGCTACCTAGTTGATGACTTCGCTCCGCACGGAAGCGCCCAGTTCAACGGTGCGGGAGACGGTGCAGTATTTGTCATGCGAAAGCTTGACGATGCGCTCCACCATGCTGGCTGCCTTGCGGCCTTCCTCGGTATCGGGGAACTTCAAATCGAAACCAAGATGGATGTCCTCCATCCGGCTCGCCGAGTTCTCAGAGACCTTGTAGCCGCCCGCTTTGACTTCGAATTTCTCAGGCTCGCTTCTCCTGGTGGTCGCCACATCAACATCAATTGCGGAACATCCTGCGATGGCAGCAAGCAGCAACTCCACCGGGGTTAGCAATCCTTCGCCCTGGCCGAATTCTAGGCTGGCTCCCGATTCGAGGCTAGTGGCCCTGTACTTGCGTGCCTCGACGCGTTCGATGCTGACTTCACGGATCTCACGGCTATTTTCACTCATGAAACTATCGTGCCACGATCCAGGCTGAAGACTACACGTGGCGCAATACGACTCGTTGCGGCGACGATGCAGATTCCCCGGGCACAGGCACGAATCCGCAGTCGCCAAAGAACGCAATGGCAGGCTGGCGCTGGCAATCGAGATGAACTCTGATCCCGGGAATGCTGGCGATGATTTCATCCAGCAGGATGCGGCCCACACCCTTCTGGCGATCAGTGTGCCTCACCCAGAGCAGTTCGATGCGTGTACTGCTCCATGCCGCAAAGCCAACAATGCGTCGACCATGCTGGGCAATCCTGACTGAGACCGATTGGCTATAGACAGCTTCCAGGGCGACGGCCACCGCATCAATATCAGCAGCCGAGAGGAAGTCTCCCCGGCGTTCCACCGAACTGCGCCAAATGTCGAGCAGGTCAGGCACTTCATCCACGCTCGACAGCTCGCGCAGCAGGAGAGTCTCTTCCATGCCATATTCCTTCATGCTCAAGCGAATCCGTACTTGCTGATTCGAAATGTAGCCGGGTGCCAGCGATTCCTCAAGTTTTCATGGATCGTTGCGGCACACCAGCATGCGGTTTTTCCCCGGCTCAAGCCGGCTCGTTCATGCGGCCCGTGCGGTGGGCCCAGTCCCGCAATTCGGCCGCGGCCTGCTCGGGCTGCTCAAGGTGCACGTTATGCCCTGCAGAATCAAGCACGCGGATCCTCATCGAGGGGTACCGGCGCGATAGCTGCTCGGGATCCCGGTATCCGGTGATGTGGTCTTGTTTCCCGCACAGGATGGTTACCGGAATATCCAGCTGGCGTTTACGCTCCACGGGCAGAGGATCCAGGAAGTAGCGCTTGGATAGCTTGGCCATAGAGCGCAAGTTCGCGCAGTCCAGCCCGGGCAGCACCCACTGCGCGAAGCTCTGCCACGCCTGCTGCGATTGCACCACGGCAATATCGGAGAATTGCTGTGCTTGGCGGGGATCTATCCGGGCCAACAGCCCGGGATCCTCTACGACTACCTGCGCTTCGGGCACAGTGCGCCGCGAGGCATCGGGAAAGACCACTGGGGCCAGGAGGAATAGTCCTTGGGCCTGGCCGGGAAACCTGTCGGCCATCTCCTGGCAGAGCAAGGCGCCAAGAGAGTTGCCCAGCAGTGCGAACGGCCCCTCTCCCGCGGTTTGCCTGATCAGTTCCTCCAACCAGTTTGCAAGTTCTGGCAGTCCCCCGGGGTTCCCTAGCGGTGGACAGGTTCCGAAGCCGGGCAAGTCGATGTAGTGCAAGTCGAAGATCTGCGCGTTGGCCAGCTCTGCTTCCAGCGGCTTGAGGATACGGTGGTCTACCCCGTTGCCATGCACCATGAACAACGGGATCCTGCTCTTTGGGGCTACTCGCATTTCACCGTGCTCTTCTCCTGTGCCTCGCGCTGGCTCGCAGCGTAGCTGATCATCCATTGGCCAGCTACGTAGGTGAGCATAATCCAGAATCCCATTCCGGGGACATCGATATCCGCAAATGAGCTCAGCGCGATCAAGGAATCGGAGAGGAAGAATATTGCGCCGCCGAAGCCTGCGATCGGACCCAGCCCGGTACTGAGGATGGCCATCATCATCAATGCCAAGCCATAGATGATCACCGGGGCGAGCAGCACTCCCGCACCGGGTGAGCAGAGGACCAGCAGCAGGGCAAATGCGGCAAGATAAGGAAGCGGCATCCACCAATGGCGCAGTATCGAAGATTTCCAGTATCTTGCCAGAGCGGCGATGTAGAAGAACTGCGCAACCAGGAATGCGCTAACCATGGCCAGGAATGCAAAATCGCCGTCCATGAACCGGGGCAAGGTGTCACCGACCCAGGAGAAGAAAAGGGCTATGAGCACCAGCCGGATCAGTGTGCCACGCGGCGAGGTGGTGAGGGCGAGAACCGTTCCTGCCAACAGCGGCATCAGCAGGATCTGCGTGGCGTCCGCCAGCAGCCCCGAAGGCCAGAACAGTTGTGCCAGCAAATGGGTGGCAGTTGCGAGCAGGAGCGCCAGAGCCGCGATCCCGCGGCGTGACTGCCCCGGGATCACCGCAACGGTGTGCTCATTGCCTAGGTGTGGTTGCACTTTCTTCCTTGGGTAGTGCCGATAATTGCGTTTAGCGGCCTCGGGGCGTTGCCGGATCCGTCACCGGTTGGAAGCCGACGGGGCCAGGACGCAGAATTCATTGCCCGAGCGGTCCTGGAATACCCGCCATGGCAGCGTACCCCACGGACGGTCCAGTTCCTTGCCGCCCAATGCGCAGATGATTCCCAACGCGTCCTCCATGCTCTCGGCCTGTTCGAGACGCAGGTCCAGATGGATCGCATTCTTCCCCGCAGTCTTGGGTGAAGCTTCCCGGACAAGGACCAGCCGCGGGCCCGCGCCTGATGGATGAGCCAGAACCACTGGAGACCGCGCAACGATGTCCCATCCCAGCAGCTGCTTCCAGAATTCTGCATCTCCGGCCGGGTCAACGCAGGCCAGTTGCAGGGCTTCAAGCTCCAAGCCGCTTGCGTCCTGGTCGTGGGCACGGAGCAGAAATTCGTTGCCTGCGGCATCGAGCCTGGACTCCATGGCATGCCGGTGCCGATCGCCAAGGCGTTCGCTGAAATGGGTGCCGGATCCGAGGATCAGGTGCACGCGCTGTTGAGCACGGTCCGGGTTCCGGACAGCGGGGAAGCACAAATCCAGGTATCCCGGTCCGGCCAGCTGCAGCCGGGTTTCATAGCCGTCGGCGTTATCGGTCAGCATCTGGCACTTGAGCAGGACCTCCCAGAATTCCCCTTGCTGTTTCGGGCTTTCGGCATCGAAGACGATATTTTCCCAGTACATGCTTCCAGCCTACCGCTGGGGTGATTCCGGTCACTTCGCGCATTCGTTGAACCGGCCAATAATATCCACATATGGAAATTGATTATCGTTGACTTAGGCAATGGAAACAAGAATTCTTTTCGCAGGATTTCCACAAGAATTAGTTGCAATGCTGATTTCTAACACCATGATTACATGCTTGAATTTGAGCAAGTTGTTTATCTTAGTGCCATTAATTCCGATTCCAAGATTCTCCTGGCGGAAATTGGAGCATTTTCCGCCGGTATTATGTTGCCATGAGCAACACGGATTTTCCCCACCTGATGTCAGAAGGCCGGATCGGGCCTATGAGCACCGCCAACCGCATTGTCCTTCCCGCTATGGACATGAACGTTTCCGAAGGCGGTGAAATCGAGCAGTCGGAAATCGACCACTATGTCGCGCGTGCCGCCGGCGGAGCCGGACTTGTCATCACCGGCGCATGCGCTATCGCCTTCCCTTACGGAGCGGCCTCGATGAAAGAACCGGGACTGTCAGAGGACAAATACGTCCCGGGCATCAAGGCACTGGCCGACGCCATCCACGCTGCAGGCTCCAAGCTGTGCATCCAGTCCACCCACCATGGCAAGGTAGCGCGCGTAGACACCGCCAACGGACGTCCAGTCATGGCGCCGAACAAGCCGGACTACAGCTACTCCATGAGCGCGCTGGCCGACTGCACCCCCGAGGAACTCGCGAAGATGGGTGCTGCCACCAAGGGCAAGCAAGCCAGCTACCACGAGATGGCCCAAGAGGACATCGACTGGCTGATCGCCGCATGGGCCGACGCGGCAGAACGCGTAGCCAAGGGCGGAGCAGACGCCATCGAGATCCATGCGGCGCACGGATACATCCTTGGCGTCTTCTTGAACCAGCGCGATAATCTGCGCACCGACCAGTACGGCGGCTCGCTGGAGAACCGTGCCCGCCTGGCCTGCCAGGTCATCGCCGCCGTCAAGGAACGTGTGGGAGATTCCTTGGCGATCCTGGTGCGCGTAGCCGGAGAGGAATACGGCCAGGAAGGCGCGTTGAGCCTTGCCGAATCCATCGAGGCGTCCAAGATGTTCGAAGCCGCAGGCGCTGACGGCATCCACGTGACCGGTTGGGGACGCAACCCCTTCGACAACTTCACCGACGGGCCGCTGCCGAACAAGGTCGGGGCCTACCTGGAGAATGCCACAGAGATCAAGAAGCATGTTTCCATTCCGGTGATCGCCGTGGGCCGCATGCTCCCGGACATTTCCGAGAAGGCGATCGCCCAGAACAAGGTGGACTTCGCTGCCATGGGACGCCAGCTGCTGGCCGACCCGGAGCTTCCCAACAAGCTGCGCGACGGAAAGCTTGACCAGGTGCGCCCATGCATCAATTGCTACCTGTGCGTGGCGGAGAACTTCTTCGATGACACCCCGTTCTGCGCAGTGAACCCGGCACTGGGTAACGAGAAGCTGCTGCCGTTGAAGCCGGCAAGCGCCTCGAAGCATGTGGTTGTCGTTGGCGCGGGCCCTGCGGGCATGGAGAGCGCACGCGTGCTCACCGAGCGCGGGCACCGGGTGACCATCGTCGACAAGGCCGACCGCTTGGGCGGAACCATGTGGTTCTCCACCATGACCACCCCGGATAACGAGCGCCTGCTGCGCTGGTTGAAATCCGAGCTCAAGCGCCTGCGGGTTGCGGTGAAGCTCAATACCCCAGCCACCGCGGAAACCATCCGCGGGCTGAACCCCGACCACGTCATTGTCGCTACCGGCGCCGTGCGCCCGAAGCCGGACATGCCAGGCGGCGACCTGCCCAACGTGCAGACCGGCGACACCCTGCGCGCCATGATGCTGGGTACCGCTACAGCCGAGGAAGCCGGACTGGTGCTGAGCACCATGGGCAAGCTCGGACGGCTCTCGGGCTTGACCAAGTCCCCGCAATTCGTCCGCCAGTTCACCAAGTTCTGGCTGCCGATGGGCAAGGACGTTGTAGTCATCGGCGGCTCGCTGGTGGGACTGGAACTGGCCGAGTTCCTGGCCGAGCGCGGCCGCAACGTCACTCTGGTCCATGAGAGCCAGCAGCTGGGCTTGCCGCTGGCCATGCCGCGCCGCTGGACCGCCGTCAAGGAGAATCTCGCGCATGGCGTCAAGATCCACCGCAATGTCTCGGTCACCCGCATCACCGAGAAGACCGTGGAATGGACCGAAGGCGAAGAGCAGTTCAGCGCCCCGGCCGACATGGTCATCTACGCCGATGGCACCACCAGTGCCGCGCCGGTAGCCGATCAGTTGCGCGGTGCCGGATTCAGCGTCGATGTCATCGGCGATGCCAGTGCGGTCAACTACATCCACGGTGCCGTGCATTCGGCGTGGAAGGCCACCGCCGACCTGTAGTCCGATGCAACTTGCACGCCCATAGGCAGCGGGCCAGCAGCATCAGG
>NZ_JBLVOJ010000011.1:379983-386817 GCF_053543715.1 Glutamicibacter sp. AGC46 | reverse complement strand
TGCTGGCCCGCTGCCTGTCGCGAACCCTTGTCCCATGGCAGGCCCAGTGCTTGAATGGGCCAATGGGCCTTAGAATGCTTACCCCCGCCGCGGCGCAGGTTGCCGACCTCGTCGATGAGCTCGCCAGTTGGCAACGCGATGGCCTGCCCCTGCAGCTGCATCCCGGGGATGTGGGCTGGTACGCAATGCGGGGTCTGGAAATCACTGCGCAAAGCCTGCGGGTCTGGGCGGATCGCGAATCGATTTATGCCATTGGCCTGCTCGATGGCCCGGATCTCATGCGAATGGCCCTGCATCCGGACTACGTCGGCATCCAGCCGCTGGCCGAGCAGATCCACACCGACCTCCTCTCGCCGCAACAGCGGATCTTCCCTTCCTCATCCGCCAGCATCGAAGCCCGCGGCGCGACGGCCTTGGGCCAGGTCCTGCAGGCCAACGGGTGGGCTCCGGGCGAAGCATGGACTCCCTTGCGCCGTTCGCTGGACACTCCGGTGCATCTGCCGGAGCTTACCTTTCGACGGGTGGATTCTGCCCAAGCCAGCCAATGGATGGAAGTCCACCTCAATGCCTTTCGCGGCGCCGATTTCTCAGCAGAAGACTTGGCGCGTGCGGTGCAGCGCTGGCATACCATGGCCAGTACTCCCATCTATGCCCAGGGGCAATGCCTGACCGCCTATGACAGCGACATGAACCCGCTGGCTGTCGCAGCGGTCTGGTCTGCTGGTCCCGGACGGCCAGGGCTGCTGGAGCCCATAGCGGTGCATCCGGCATCCCGCGGCCAAGGGTACGGCACGGCGATCAGCCTGGCGGCCGCTGCAGAACTGCGATCCATGGGAGCATCCAGCGCCTTGGTATGCACTGCCAGCGACAACACTGCCGCCGTTGCCACCTATCTCGCCGCCGAATTCATTGCCGATAACGAATCCTGCGACTGGCATCGCGGGAAGAACGAGGAATCATGAAAGTCTCCGAGCTCCTGTCAGACTTGGCCCAGCGGACAGTTGACGCGGTACGCGCGCTTCCGCAGCTGGGCAGTGAACAGCTCAACGCGCACCCGGGCAACCACCCCAACTCCATTGCATGGCTTCTATGGCATTCAGGGCGCGAAGCAGATATCCAGCTCTCGGCGCTGAGCGGTCAGCCTGAACTCTGGGAGCAGTTCCGGGACCGCTTCAATTTGGGCGAGCTCGGCGATTCGATGGGCTTCGGGCACAGTGCCGAGCAGGCTCGCTCGATCATCGTCAACGACCAGCAGCTGCTCCTGGACTATTTGGAGGCGTGCCTTTCCGCGCTCGGCGGCTACGCCTCCAGACTGCGCGAGGAAGAACTCGACGAAATCATTGATCGAAGCTGGGACCCGGCGGTTACCCGTGGGGTGCGCTTGGTATCGATCATTGACGACGCCTCGGTCCATGTCGGGCAGGCTGCCTATGCCGCTGGCGCCTTGGGCTAGGCTGCAGGCAGGCTTTTGGCCCTCTTGGCGATCCACCAGAAGATCACCAGCTGGAGCACCAGTACGATAGCCGAGATGCCGGCATCGCCCCATCCCATCGAATACCCAGCCTGCAAGGTCCCGATTCCACTGGCTACTGGGTAGAACAGCGGCCACAACACCGCGAGGTTGCGCATCATGGCAAAGGCAATCGCGAACAAGATCGCGAAAGCACCGAATCCTGCTGCAGCTGCCGCCGGAACCGAACCGAGGTGCTGAACCATGAAGCCGAGGCCAGTCAGCGCAATAGCTGGCAACCATCCGAAAGCGCGTTCCCACCGCAGATACAACCATCCAAAGACAAAGAACGGTTCCCACAAGGCCAAGAAGTTCGCCGCCAGATGGCTTGCGATATCGGCGCCACTGGCGTTGGCCAAGGTGACCAGCTGGTAGGCGGACCCGGCACCCAGCACCAGGGAAATAGCGAGAGATGCCAGCAGGAGTTTTCTCGTGATCCCCACCCCTGCAAGAGTCTCTCGGCGCCGGTGCAGCACCGTCCAGAGAGGGACAAAGGTTCCGAAGACCAAGATGCCGAGCCAGAGAAAAAGGCTATTAATCGCGGTCCCCGCGTAGTAGCACAGGGAAAACGCCAGCAACGTGGCCAAGGCAATGAGCGTATCGGCTTCAGGTCGCCACGCGAATGCACTCCGACGGTGGCCCATGGCTGTTTCAGATCGAGCAAAAAAGCATTCATGTTGACGTGCCTCGGTGCCGTGGGTTGGTTTAGCTGGCTCCGTCCGAGAATAGCAGTTCCTCAACCGTCCGATCATAAAAAGCATGAACAGATACGGAATTGAAACAAAATACTACTTGCAAATATTGCAACTAGTTGCAAAGATTGAGGCATGAGCCAAGATTCCAGTTCATCCACCCCGCTATCGCCCGGCAAGGCGCAGCAACTGCTGGGCTCGGTCCCCCACCGCCCCCGCCGAGAACTCAAGGCCGTCGATCATGCGATAGCGATCTTGGTCGTTGCCGCATCATTGGCGGCAGGACTGCTGGCGCTGTCCGGATACGGATGGATCGCCGTAGCGCCAGCAATCATTGCCTTATTGTCAGCGAATCACTGGTTCTCTGCGCGGCAACGCCGCATCAATGAACCGCGTTATCGCGGTGCCCGCACGATCCTGGTCCTTTTTGCCACCTGGTTGTTCCTGCCTATTTGGCGAAGCATCGTCCATCATGAAACCGCACCTTGGCCTGAAGCACTGCTGCTGGCAGGCCTCGCACCGGTGCTGTGGCTTGGCTACTACCTCTTCCTGTTAATTCGGCGCTGAGCTCCATGAATTACCAAGAACTTGATCCCTTGCTTCTGGCGCCCAAAAGATTCGTTACGCTGGCGCATCTGAGCCAGGTCGAACGGGCGGATTTCGCTGGACTCCAAGCAGCCACGGGGCTGTCCACCGCCGACCTTTCAAAGATCCTCAAGGATCTGGAAAATCGTGAACTAATCCACCTGTCAAAGGAACGCAAAGACCGCTACGGCATCACCCTCGTGTGCCTGTCGGAGACTGGCCAGCGCACCTTCAAGAAACTGATGAAAACGCTCAACCGTATTGCGGGAGAATAGTGCAGGGCACCTGATGCCTTCACGCTTCAAGGAAAGAACTCATGAAACTCGTTATTATCGGTGGCAACAGCGGAACCGGCGCTGCGCTGGCTGAACTCGCGCGCCAGGCATCCCATGAAGTTACCGTCGTCTCGCGAAGCGGTTCCCGCACCGCGCATGGGCAAATAATTCAGCTCAACGGCGATGCTTCTGATCCTGAATTCGCGGTGCAGGCGATTGCCGGCGCCGACGCCGTAGCTATCACCGTGGGTGGCAGCAAGGGAAAGAAAAATGCCCGCACCAGCGTGACTCGCAGTGTTGTCCACGCGATGCAGGCGAACGGTCCCCAGCGCCTGCTGATCCAGTCTTCCCTGGGCGCCGGAAACTCCGGTTCGCAATTTCCCGGCGTAATCGGTTTCCTCTCCAAAATGCTATTGGCCAAGCCTTTGGCCGACCACACCGAGCAGGAAAAGCTAGTGGAAGATTCTGGCTTGGATTGGAGCATTGTGCGCCCCACCGGATTGGGCAGCAAGCCTGCCCTCGGCAAGTGGACCGCACTGCAAGTTGGTGAACCAGGCCGGCTGGGTGGAAGCATTACGCGTGATGATCTTGCCGCGTTCATGCTCGAAACACTTCAAAGCAACCAGAGCATCAGCAAGGCCTACGGCATCAGCAACTAGTTCGGCTGCGGAAAGCCAGGGGCCTTTGACACCCGTTTGGTGCGGGCCAGTCCCGGCAATGCCGGAGCCTGCCGCCAAGGCGAAATGCCCTGGCGGCAGATTTTCCAACTATTCACAGAACACAAATGTCCTGTGAGGTGCCGGGCTGTGCCCGGGTTGCCGTTCCTTGATGCAACCCGCGTGCGGCCGTCGCCCGCCTGGCGCGCACTGCCTGATCCGGGGAAGGCCTAGAGCCAAGCTCCGAGCTGCTTGCCGGACATCTCCGCCAACCACATTTGCCACAGCGGTCCGAAGCTCACGCGACGAACCCCTAGCTCACGCAAGGCTCCGAGGTCACCGGCGGGGTGCGCGTTGACTGGGTGGGCCGTCACGTTCACCGGAATGCTGACTGCTCGCACGACCTGCGCAACCTGATCGGCATTGGCCAGGGCCACCGGATACACGCTACGCGCACCAGCCTGCTCCATCAGCTTGATGCGCTCGATTGCCTCGCCCAGCGGGTCTGCGAACTTATCGGCCAGCTTCACTGCATCGGTGCGTCCGTTGATCACGAATTCGATGCCTGCTGCATCTGCTGCTTGGCGGACGCCGTTAATGTAGTCCGCATGCTCATGGCGTTCACGGACACGGCCGCCTTCACGGTGGAGAACATCTTCGATATTCACGCCGACAGCGCCCGCTGCCGCAACGCGTTCGAAGAGTTCCTTCGGATCCAGGCCGTAGCCGGATTCAACGTCAGCGCTGACCGGCACATCGACACTGCTGGTGATTCGCTGAACCGCGGCCAGATAGTCTGCGAAGTCCATCTTCTCGCCATCTTCACTGCCCAAGGCATCGGCGACGGGGTGGCTTCCGACAGTCAGCGAGGCGAAGCCAGCGGATGCCGCGATGTTGGCGCTGAAGGCATCCCACACGGTTGGCATGACCAGCAGTTCACCTGAGGCGTGCTGCTTGGCGAGGTTCTGGGCGAGAGCTGAAATTTCAGTCAAGGATATCTCCTAGAGTCGTGACGGAATCCACCCAGTCTACGGCTCGAAGTCCACGATGGAAACAACTGGAAGATGAACTCCCAGGATTCGGCATGAGCGCTGGAACCAGGCATCATTTCAATCCTATTGCTACTTGCCAGGTAGCGGTTTGACCATGATCAAGCAGGGCGTCCCAGCTCCCCAGAGGCTAGCTTCCTCCAGGGGAAGGAAGCCCTGCTTTTCATAGAATCGCCGAGTTTTCGCGTAGCCGGCATCCGGGTGCGAAGGACCCAGGGTCTTGACCTGCAAGAGCTGCACTCCGCCGGCGAGCGCCTCGGCTTCAATGGCTGCGCACGAAGCCGAACCGATTCCACCGCCGTGGTATCCACGGTCGACCACCATCAGATGGATCTCAACGGAGTGGTGGTAGTGCCGTTCTGCCAAGAGCACACCGAGCACTGCGCCTTGGGCATTGCGAACGGTCCAGGTTTCCTTGGTCCGCGCGGACTGGATGTACTCTGCGTTTGATTCAGGTTGGCCAAACCATTCAGGAACGGTGGCAAGCAACCGCGCAACGTCGTCTGGCACGGGATGGTCCCTGGTTGCTGCAAAGCTGGATTGTTCCACGATGGCTCCTGACCGGATAGTACTTGCGCTAGCTAGATGGGGTCATGATTTCCAGACGATTCCCGAAACCGTCGCGGGCATGGAACCGCAGATACCCTTCAAAGGTTTCGCGCTCTGCCCAAGACAGTTCATAGCCCATGGAATCGATACGGCCAGCGAGGGTTTCCCACTCCTCTACCGAGTCGCAGACCATTCCAGGATGCGCTTTCTTGGCTGGAATGAATGGATCGTCTATGCCCAGATGGATTTCCGCCACAACGGCATCTGCGTTGAAAGCGCGGAACCAGCAACCTCCCCTGCCGGCAAGGGAAGGCGGCTTGGGGACTTCGCTTAGGCCCAGGGCTTCACCGTAGAACCGGCGGGCTTCAGCTTCCTGGCCGCGTGGCATCGGCAACTGAACGTGATGGAGTCTCATCTGGGCCTTCCTCGTCGCTGTTGCTGCCAATATACCTGCAAGGAGACTGCCCAGGGCTAGGTTCGGCCAATATTGAAGATCAGGGTTTCAGCCCGTGCTGCGTCACTGTCTGGATCTTCAACCCGGCGTCCTTCCAGCTTGAATCCGGTCTTTTCAAGGACTCGGATGGAAGCTGCGTTTCTCGCATCGCAGGTTGCACTGATCCGTTCCAAACCAAGAACCTCGAATCCCCGACGGAGCAGGAGTCCAGCGGTTTCGGTGGCGTATCCGTTTCCCCAGTATTCTCGATTCAGGGTGTAGCCGATCTCCCCTGCCTTGGCTTTCCGGTCGGTGACCCACACCGACGCTGAACCGATGAGAACATCACCGAGCATGACCGCCTGCAGGACCCTATGCGGTTGCTCGAGCAGTGCATCGGCGAGAAATTCCCGGGTGTCGGCCAGTTGGTTGGGTCCCCATGTCGAGTACTGGCACACCACTGGGTCAGCGGCAAAGGCATGGATTGCAGGCAAGTCCTGCGGTTGAAAATTAGCCAAGCGTATTCCGTGCCCAGCGGCACTCCTGCCGCTGGCTGCCTGAGCGTCGCGCATTATTTCTCCTTTGCAGGGCAACGCCAGTCTATGTGTTGGGGCGGACCCTATCGGGCTGGCGGGGTTCAAGTCCAAGCATGTTGCGCAGCTGTTAAGCGGTGTTGAGATTCGTTGCGTTTTTTGGAATCGTGGCACCCACATGCCCTGAACTTGGTATGTCCTCAACCGGAAGGAGAGCCTCGTGCTCGCACTGACCGACCAAGCAGCATCGATCGTGACCGCGATCGTCACCAACCAGGCCGAGGAAGAAACCGCTGGTCTGCGCATCATGCAGGCAGACAGCACACACCCGGAAGATGCCGCTTTCGGCCTGCAGATTGTCCCCGCTCCCGAAAGCACCGACGGCGTCGTGGCTTCCGAAGGCAGCCCAGTCTACGTGGATGAAGCGATTGCCGACGCTTTGGAGGGCAAAGTACTCGACGCGGCGGTGGATGAGCAGGGTGGCGTAAGCTTCCAGCTCCTTGAGCAGGGCTAATTCTGCACCCTGCCCTTTAGCTTTGGCTGCGGGGGGGG
>NZ_JBLVOJ010000011.1:353043-379938 GCF_053543715.1 Glutamicibacter sp. AGC46 | reverse complement strand
GCGGCCCCCCGCAGTTCGTTAGCAATCTCCCTGCACCGGTACGCTGGACGGATCATATTTGCAGGCCAGATGCCCCGCACCCTTGTATATTGCGACGCAGTGCGTCATCGTTCAACTAAGGGAAAGGGGAAAGCAGTGGAAACGCGCGCGGTACGCAAACATGAGTGGGCGACGATTCCGAACGCCATCACGATTATTCGCTTTCTCCTGGTGGTTCCCATCGTCGGCTATTTGCTGGCCGATACCGAACCGGCACTGACAGCGGTTCTGCTTCTTGCCTTCGGCCTGAGCGACTGGGTTGACGGGTTTATTGCCCGCAAGTTCAATCAGGTTTCGCATCTGGGCGTCCTGCTGGATCCCATAGCTGATCGTTTGGGCATCGTGGCTATCGCGATCGCCCTGGTGGCCAATGGGGCGATCCCCGTATGGGTTGGCCTGGCCATTTTCATCACTGACCTGATCCTGCTGTGCACCTATTTCTTCTTGCGCCTGGGCTCCCCGCCGGCTTCCACGCGGCTGGGAAAGATCCGCACCGCCATCATGATGCTGGGGCTGGCCTGCGTGGCGTGTGGCAGGATCCCCGATTTTTCGGTGCTGGCAATCCCGGGCGTAGCCATTTTGACTGCCGGTACGGTGCTGCATTTATTTGTCGGGTTCGGCTATCTGCGCATCATGCGTGCTTCTGCCAAAGAGCAAGGGGCATCGGCCAACTAGTCGCGGTTTTCCTGCTGCATTGCTCCGGCCAGGAGCGTCAGTTCGGGTATTCGCGGCTTCCACAAGGCTGCCCGGCAGGCACTCAGTTCCCTGAGCTGTGTTGAGGCCAGCTCATCAAGTGCCCGGATATAGTCGGGAACAATTTCGCGTGGCAGCCGCAACCCCATGGTCAGGTGCGGGGTCCACCGTGGTCCGCGTCCATCGTGATTCAGTGCGCTGATTTCCCGGGCTGCCATTTCCAAGGCATCCGTGGTTTCCAGCAGCCACGCAACCGTCTGCTTGCGCTTCGTGCCAAAGACAATAGTGCCCACCCGTTGGAAGCTCGCGGGGATAAGCGCAGGCAGTAATTCTGCGGCCCGCTGCGTCACGATCTCGCTCATGCTGGGCGAAAAGGTGATGGTGATATGTGGAGTCTGGTGTTGGGTGGGGAAGCCGCGCATCTCCAACTGGGCAAAGATCTCCTGCACTTGCTGCTCCTGCTCTGCTGGAAGGTGCAGCAAAATGTTGTCCGGGGACCTACTCATCAAGGTTCTCCTTCCTCATGCTGGTGATCGGGCGCGACCACGTGCGTGTGCATGACTGCTTGTCCCCCACCGCATAGTTGCTGGCTTCTCCGGTAGGCACATAGCCAAGGCTCTTCCAGAACGGTTCCGCTTCTGCGGCATTTGTATCGACAATCGAAATCCGGCAGGCGGTGATTGACGGATGATCCTGGATCATAGTGAGCACCGCTTCATGGATCCGCTTCCCCAGGCCTTGTCCCTGCCTGGCGCCGTCGACCATGAGCAATCCGATGTGGACTGTATCTGATCTCGGCCAGCCGACAATCAGATCCGCGAATCCGGACAGTTCTTCGACTTCCCAAAGGCCAAGATCAATTTTCTGCTCGGATTGCGCCTTCGGCGGCAGGGCGCTCAATGCCTGAATTGCGGCATCGGATGCAGGCCCGGCACCGGTGACACGTTGCGAATATCCCGGGTTGCTTTCCATCAGCCGTTGCAGGCAAGCTGAATGCTCGATGGAAAGCAGGGTAACCGGCAACTTGGAAGGTTGCCTATCCATGAGCAGTCTCCCCGGCCACTTTCCTGATCGCTTCAGCTTCGAAGATCATCAGGGGTTGTTCTCCGTTGAAGGGGTTCTTCTGCCAGTCACCCCAAATTGCGCGAACTCTGAACCCTGCGGCAACTAGATCTGCACTGATCTGCTCGACGCTGCGGAAAGCCAGGTCCAGCTCCTCAACCAGCACTTCGCATGTCTCCTCAAACCTGTTGTGGAAGCGTAGTTTGACGAGGGCAGGACTGGTTTCTTCCGCATCGCTCCACTCGGTCAGCGGACCGAATTGCGTGTCCCGGGTTGCGGCTTCTTCGTCATTCCATTGCTCCCAGGCGCGAGTCGATGGGTTCCTGCTTTCAAAGGCCAGCACGGCCCCGGTCGCCGCGGCAGCGCGTAGTTGTTCCAGAGTTTGCGCCCACTGCGGATCCGGGATGTGCTGGGCTACGTTGCCGGTCATCACCATCAGGTCAAAGGGCCCGCCGTCGATTGCCGAAGCGTCACCGTGAATCCATGTGACTCGCTCAGCGTTGGGCCGTTGCCTGGCGTAGTCCATCATTACCGGTGAGGGGTCAACCCCAACGACAGTTCTTTGCGTAATGGCAAGCGTAACCGTCAAAAGGCCGGTGCCGCAGCCCAGATCCAGTATCCGGTGCGCTTTGGTTTCAGCCGCCAAGGCACGGTAATAGTCATGATCCGGGCCGTCGGGATTATCCGTATCGTAGAGCGCAATGATTCGTGGATCATAGTCAGCGAAGCTCACTTGGGCCTGTTCCGTTCTCAGAGTTTTCCGTCAAGGTACAGCATGCTCCATCAATTCTTGCATTGCCTAGGTACAGCCCGCCCATTGGCAGCTACTTCCATCAGGCGTGTTCAATTCGCCGGACACCACGCCGAGTACTCGCGCCAACACCGAGGGCACCACGCTCCTGCTTTGACCTTCCAGGACGCCAGCCTTGGCAAAACGCGGAACCGAATTGCCTGACTTCCATGCCCTGTCTCCACCTGGCAGTCCCCGGAATCGCGCCACGAGTTGACCGCGGCCTTGGGCACCGCAGGTCCAGCGGAGGCCGGATGAGTCCCGGCATCGACTGCAGGCTTCCCGAAGCAAAAACGATCAGACGGTCTTGTGCCCGTGACTCGGCGACGTTTAGCAGGTCCGGGTTGGGGTCGCTGAACCCGGACTGGGCGCTATTCCGGTCGCAGGCAATTTCCCGGCTCGTTTCGCCCGCGCATCCATTTTTCGTTCCGCATCATATTCCCCAGCCAAACCCTACTTGTCGGGAGCGGCTCCGGCGCAAGTGGCATTTTCCCAAGCCAAGCGTGGCAATTGTGACCTAGACAACCATTGATGAATTGGGCATTGTTGGTTCAGCAGACGTTTCTTGTCAAAAACTTCCTGGAGGAGCCCATGCCCGAGGCCTACATCATCGATGCGCTGCGTACACCTGTCGGACGCCGGGGAAAGTCTCTGGCGCAGACGCATCCGCTGGATCTCGCCGCCGCGCCGCTGGCCGAACTGGTGAACCGCAACAACATTGATTCCGAGCAATACGACGAGATCATCCTCGGCTGCATCGACCAGCTGGGACCCCAGGCCATGGACATCGCCCGCAACGCATGGTTGGCCGCCGGCCTTTCCGAACACGTCCCCGGGACAACGGTAGAACGCCAGTGCGGCTCCGGGCAGCAGGCGATCTCCTACGCGGCCCAAGCAGTCATGAGCGGAAGCAGCGACCTCGTGGTTGCCGGTGGCGTCCAGTCCATGTCGAGCATTCCACTGTCCTATTCCAACTCCGCCGCCAAGGACTTCGGCTTCCCCGATCCCTACACCGGCTCCACGCTGTGGGCGTCGCGCTACGGCGAGCAGGAAATCTCGCAGTTCCGCGGCGCAGAGATGATGGCAGAACGCTGGAGCCTCACCCGCACCCAGCTAGAGGACTTCGCTGCGGCCTCCCATGAGCGGGCATTGAACGCCCAGGCGCAAGGATACTTCGACCGCGAGATCCTTGCTTTGGATTCCCTGGCTGCAGATGAGGGGCCACGCCCCGTGGACCGTGCCAAGATGCAGTCATTGGCACCGATTGCCGAAGGCGGCGCGCATACGGCAGCCACAGCATCGCAGATGTCTGACGGCGCCGCGATGCTGCTCATTGCTTCCGAGGCCGCGGTCAAACGCTATGGGCTGAAACCCCGCGCCCGCATCCACCACATCTCGGCCCGAGGCGATGACCCGGTCATGATGCTTTCGGCCCCGATCCGCGCCACCAAGCATGCCCTGGCACGCGCCGGGATGGGCATCGAAGACATGGACCGCATTGAAATCAATGAGGCCTTCGCCGCGGTAGTGCTTGCCTGGCAGCAGGAAACCGGCGCCGACATGTCCAAGGTCAACGTCAATGGCGGCGCCATCGCCCTGGGCCACCCCATCGGTGCCACCGGTGCACGGCTGATGACCTCCTTGCTCCATGAGCTCGAACGCAGCGATACCCGCTTCGGCCTGCAGACCATGTGCGAGGGCGGCGGCCAAGCCAACGTCACCATCATCGAACGCCTCTAGCTACCCGCACCCGCCGCAAAGGAAACTACCATGAGTGCATTGCGCGCCACCTCGGCGATGAATTCCGATGACCAGAACACCATTGGCGCGCTGCTGCGCCGCTCGGTGGCCCGCTGCTCCGCGGACAATGCTCTGGCCTTCGGGGAACGGAACTGGACCTACAGCCAGCTGGCCGACGGGGTGAATCGGGTGACTGCCCGGTTGCGGCAGGCAGGCCTGCCGGCCGGTTCGCGAGTTGCTGCCTATGCAGCGAACAGCGACGCCTATGCCATCTTGTTCCTCGCCTGCGCCAGTGCCGGGCTGGTCCACGTGCCGGTGAACTTCGCGCTCAGGGGCGACGAGTTGCGCTACCTGCTGCACGATTCCGGGGCCGCACTGGTCATCGCCGATGAGTCCCGCCTCGAACTGGTCCAGGAACTGCGCGATGCCGGCGGCCTGCAGGCAGTCAAGGATGTTTGGCCGCTGCTGCCCGGAACCGGAAACAGCACCAGCGTGCTGGAAACGGCGATGGATGAAAGCGTGGAGGCCGCGCCGCCTGGAGCTGCGGTGGCCGGCACGGATCTGGCCCAGCTGCTCTATACCTCCGGAACCACCTCGGCACCCAAGGGCGCAATGATGACCCATTCGGCGCTGGTGGCCCAGTACGTCTCAGCCATTATCGCCCTGGATCTGGAGGGCACGGACCGGCCCCTGATCGCGATGCCGCTCTACCACTCGGCGGCCATGCACGTGTTCCTGCTTCCCTATCTGTCATTGGGTGCCAGCATCCGTTTGCTCGCCAAACCCGATATCGGCGAAATTCTGGACCGTGTGGAAGCCGAACGCATCGGCTCGCTGTTCTTGGCCCCCACCGTCTGGGTGCCTCTGAGCAATCACCCGGATCTGGACACCCGCGACCTGGGCTCGCTGGCCAAGGCGCAGTACGGTGCCTCGATCATGCCGGTGACCGTGCTGGCCCGCTTGCGCGACCGCTATCCGCAGATCGGGTTCTACAACTGCTTTGGCCAGTCCGAGCTCGGCCCGTTGTGCACGGTGCTGCGCCCCGAGGAGCACGATGCACGCCCCGCGTCCTGCGGCCGCCCGGTGTTCTTCATCGAAGCGCGCGTGATGACCGCCGAGGGGAAGCTCGCCGATGCCGGTGAGCCCGGCGAGATCCAATACCGTTCTGCACAGGTCATGAGCGGCTACTGGAACAAGCCGGCGGAAACCGAGCAGGCATTTGCCGACGGCTGGTTCCGCTCCGGGGACCAAGTGGTCAAGGACCAGGGCGGCTACATCCAGGTGGTGGATCGCATCAAGGACGTCATCAATACCGGTGGGGTGCTGGTAGCCCCGCGCGAAGTGGAGGACTGCATCTACGAATTGCCCGAAGTTGCGGAAGTCGCGGTGGTGGGCATCGATGATGAACGCTGGATCGAGGCGGTGACCGCGGTCATTGTGCTCAAGGCCGGCGCCACGCTCACCGCCGAAGAGGTGCGCGAGCACGTCAAGTCCAAGCTGGCGCACTACAAGGTTCCCAAGCGCGTGGACTTTGCCGCACAGCTGCCCCGCAACCAATCGGGCAAATTGCTCAAGCGCCAGCTGCGTGCCGAACGCAACAAGACTTCGGGCGGCGCCCAGTGACCCGGGACCCATGGGCACCCTACGACCTGGCCTCGGCTTTGGACATCGATTATCTATCCACCTTCGATGCTGCCACCGACGAGGATCGCAAGCATTGGGCCCGCGCCCGGCACTACGGAGAAGAGATCCTGCCCAGCATCAACCAGCATTGGGAGAACGCGCATTATCCGCTGGATCTGGTTCGCCGTATGGGCGAACTCGATTTGTTCACCGACGGTCTTGAGATTCCAGGCCATGCCCACTTGTCCCCGCTGGCCGCGGGCCTAGTGGCCATGGAGCTTTCGCGCGCGGACGGTTCGATGGCCGCGGCCGCCGCGGTGCAGGGCGGCCTGGTGCTGCGCAGCCTGAAATTCTTCGGCAGCCCCGAACAGCAGGAGAGGTATCTGGAACCCGTGGCCTCCGGTGAGCTGCTCGGTGGTTTCGCCCTCAGCGAGCCGCATCATGGCTCGGACTCTGTTGGCCTGGATTCCAGTGCCCGGCGCGATGGAGATCACTGGATCATCAATGGACACAAGAAATGGATCGGCAATGGAGCCGCCGGAGGCATCACCATTGTGTGGGCACGCGACGTCGCCGACTCCCGGGTCAAGGGGTTCATTCTCGACCAGCAGGCCCCTGGCTACGAGGCTTCCCCGGTGCGCGGCAAGGGCGTGCTTCGCGCGATCGAACAGGCAGAGATCCGGCTCACGGACGTTCGCGTTCCAGAATCCGCCAGGCTCACCGGGGCCGGCGCATTCAAGGATGTCTCGCGGGCGCTGGTTGAAACCCGGGTGAATGTTGGCTGGTCGGCGCTAGGCCATGCCCAGTTCGTCTTCGAAGCGGCCCTGCAGTACGCCAAGCAGCGCACGCAGTTCGGCAAACCCCTGGGCGCGCACCAGATGGTGCAGGAACGGTTGGCGCAGATGCTCGCCGAAATCACCAATATGCAGTTGCAGTGCGTGGCCGTGGCCGGCGCCCAGGCTGCCGGCCGGTTGAAAGACACGCAAGCTTCGCTGCTGAAGTACCACAACACCAGGGCTGCCCGCCGGGTGGCAGCCACCGCCCGCGACCTGCTCGGCGGCAATGGAATCTTGCTGGAAAATCACGTGATTCGCCATTTCGGCGATATCGAAGCCTTGCATACCTATGAGGGAACCGAGTCTGTGCAGGCGTTGATCCTCGGCAGGGATCTGACCGGATTCAGTGCCTTCGGCTAGCTTCGCGGAGTACGATAACAACGAATTACCGAATCCACGGGGCCAACGCCGGAAGGGATGCCCATGCCATACCTTGTCGATTTCAAAGACGTATCCACCCACGGTCTTGAGACTTCGCCTGTTGCTGACGCGCTGGCAGGCTTGCGCGCCAACGAAGCGCGCTATCTGAAGAACAAGTTCAACCACGACTTTGCCGTGGAGCAAGCAGACGACGCTAGGGAAGCCATAGCTTGGGTGCACACGATTCTGGCGCAGGAACGCGACTTGCACATCGCATCGAAGCCATTGCAGGCAGCTGTGTTCGAGGCGGATGGCGCCAAGCGCGCCTATGTCTTCTACGAGTCCGGCTTATCCATCAATGTTCTCTACGGCCTGGATCCCAGCGAGAAGCGCGCCGTGGGCTTCAAGCTTTCCGATGGCATGGCTGTGCCCAGCGAGCTGGAAGGGAAGTTCAAGTTCGCCCGCCAGAAGTCCAAGCTTGCAGGGACCATCCGCGGCTCGTACTTCGTGATCAAGAACGAATACTGACATTTCGCCCATTCCGCCGCTGCCCTCAGGCGCGTGCCGGCCATGAGGTCATTTAGTGCTCTGGCTTCAATCGCCGCGCTTTCTTGATTCCTTCGCGTTACCCGGCAGCTGCGCGTAGGCATCCTTGGCAGCTTCGAGAAGGAAATCGGCAGGCCACAGTTCTTGCAGCTCTGCAGGGAACGCAATGTCCGTGATTGCCGCACCGTTCTCATGAGCCGAACCCAGGGTCGTGGCGAGCAGCTCGAAGCAGTGCATTTGCCGAACGACGAATTCCCGGTCGACGGGCTCTCCATGGCCTGGAACAATCACGTCTCCCGGCTGGATGCGCGCTAGCAGGGATTGGAGCACCACAGGCCACTTCATCGGATAGGCGTCCGAGCCGAACATCGGTGGACCAGACTGCTCGATGATGTCGCCAAGGAACCATGCCTTGGCATCAGGAATATGGATCGCAAGGTCGGTGTCGGTATGCCCAGCACCCAGCGGGATCAGTTCAACTTCCCGTCCGCCTAGATTTGCCGTGCAGGGTTCGGCCAGCAAGTGGCTAGGCGGCGTCAGCGTTACACCGCCCCAATTCATTTCAGGCTCGATTTCCGGCGAGCGCTGCACCATTTCAAGCCGGGGCTTCTCGAACTGCTCGAAGTGCGCGGGGATCCGGTGATGGCCGTAAATCGGGATTCCCCGCTGGGCAAAGAGCTGGTTGCCGAAGGTGTGGTCATAATGCGCGTGGGTGTTGATCACGGCAACGATCGGCAGTCCGAATTGCGTTGTGGCTTCGTCAAGGATTTCTTGTGCTTCGGGTGCGTTGTTGCGGGTATCGATGATCGTCACGCCTTGCCCGCCGTGCACCGCTCCCACGGTAATATCCAACGGATCATATCTGCGCTGGAATACTCCCTCGGCAACGTGCTTCCAGGGTCCTTCAGCCATCTTTTCCCCTCTTGCCAGCCTTGCTCGGGCTATAGCCCTGCCTTCAGCAACTGCTTCCAGCGCTGCGGCATGGGTGCCTCGATCACCAGTTCCTGGCCGTCGGGCTTGGGAATCACCAGCTTAGTCGCATGCAGGAACAGCCCGCGCCCCCCAAGCTGTTCGACGCGGCGGTTGAACTTCGCGAAGCCATACCGGTCGTCTCCTGCAATCGGATGGCCTTCGCTTTGCAGGTGGACCCGGATCTGGTGCTTGCGTCCGGTCATCAGCTGCACATCCAGAATGGTGGCGCGCTGGCCTACGCGCTGCTTCACGGTGACATGGGTTTCGGCTCGCTGACCGTTCGGATCAACCACGACCTTGTCGGCACGGCGCAGCAGCGGCGAGTGGATCGTTTCGGTCTTTTCGCTCCAATGCCCTGCAACGAGCGCAAGGTAGTGGCGTTCTATCTCCTCTTCGCTCTCCCGAAGCATCTCATGCAGGTAGCGCAGCATGCTCGGGGTCTTCGCCAACACCAGCAGCCCGGAAGTATCGCGATCCAGCCGGTGGCTCAATTCCAGGTCCGGCAGCTCGGGGCGCAACTGGCGGAAAGCTTCGATAACCCCCGCAGGAACATCGGTTCCCCGGTGCACGGCGACGCCGGCAGGCTTGTCAATCACCAGGACGTCCCGGTCTTCGTGCAGGACGCAGTTGCGTAGCCGATTGAGCAATGGTGCCGGGACATCGAAGGCTGGTGCCACGCCCTGTTCTGCATATAGCGCCGGCAGCGTGATCTGGTCGTTTACGGCTAGCCGGTAGCCTTCCTGGACTTTCTTGCCGTTAACACGCAGTTGCCCTTTGCGCATCAGCCGGAAAAGCTGCCCGGCGGGCACCGTCTTGAGCTGGACCCGGAGGAACTTCTCGATCCGCCGGCCAGCATGCTCGCCGTCGACAAGGATGGTGCGTGTCTTGGAATCAGACCGCTGTTCTGACGCTGGCTGCTGGAGGACTCCAGACAAGAATTATCACTCCGTTTATAAGGCCACATCCAGTGGTGGATCATGGCGTCGCCGCTTTCGACGAGTCATTTGCAAGGGACTTCCGGGAGCTGCCGCCCCGAATTGGCCAACTTTCATGGTACCCCGATGCCGTGAGCCGGTACGAACAAAGGCGCTGTTATGAGGACTGAACTCACACCTCGCCCGGCGCTCATCGAGCCATAGCGTTCGCTCGGCGAACCAATGATCAGCCCTGACCCTCGCGTTGCAGCAAGGGTGCAACGGGTGAAGGTACCGCACCTCCAGAACCTGCCGGGCTCTTCGAAGCCCCGGTCCTGTTTTCAGCCCAGGAGTCGCTTGCCACCATCTCCATGACTAGGCTGGGTTCATGGCCACAGTAATCCTTGTGCGGCACGGACGCACTACCGCCAACGCCACCGGCGTACTGGCCGGACGCACCCCCTCAGTATTCCTCGACCAAACCGGCGAAGAACAGGCGATTCGTACCGCCGAACGCCTAGCAGCGCTCCCCTTGGCTGGCGTTGTCTCAAGCCCGCTGGAACGCTGTGTGCAGACGGCGGAGTTCGCCATGCAGCGGCAAAGCCCAGCGGCGCAATTGCTGATTGAACCCGAACTCTCGGAATGCGACTACGGCCAGTGGCAAGGCCGCACGCTGCAGGACTTGGCCGCCGAAGACCTCTGGAAAGCAGTGCAGTCAGCTCCGTCCTCGGTGACCTTCCCGGATGGCGAATCCATGGCCGGAATGCAATCCCGGGCAGTAGCAGCCATCAGGCGCCATGACGCGGCCATCGAGGCCGAGCATGGTGCCGGAGCGGTATGGGCGGCCTTCAGCCATGGCGATATCATCAAGTCGGTACTGGCTGACGCGCTGGGAATGCATTTGGATCTGTTCCAGCGACTGAATGTGGGCCCGGCTTCCGCATCAATTGTGCACTACGGGACCGGTGCGCCTCGCGTGTATTCCATCAACACCGACGCCGGAGACCTCTCCTGGCTAGCCCCAGGAATCAAGACAACCGATGCCCCAGTCGGCGGCGGAGCAGGACACTAAGGAGAGCGAAATGACGGCAACAGTCAACGAATTCAATTGGCCAGACCGCATTGTCATTGGCACCATCGGCGAGCCCGGGTCCCGCACCTTCTACCTCCAGGCAAGAGCCGGCAAGGAACTGTCCAGCATCGCCTTGGAAAAACAGCAAGCCGCGGTGGTTGCCGAGATGATTGACGAGATTCTCGATCAGCTCTCCACCGTCAAGGGCAACCCCTTCAGCGTTCCCGAACATACTCCGGTGGAACTGGTTGACAACGATCCGCTGGAAGAAGTCAACGAGTCCTTCCGGGTGGGTTCCATGAATCTCGGATGGGATGCCACCGTAGCGCAGGTAGTTCTGGAAGCCTTCTCCTTGAACGAAGAAGATGAAGCCGACTTTGATCCAGATGGACCGGGCGCGCTGATGCGCGTGCGCATGCCCGTAGGCACTGCACGCGCTTTCGCCATGCGCACCCATGAGATCGTGGCTGCTGGGCGGCCTATGTGCGCCAACTGCGGTTATCCGATTGATCCGGATGGGCATACTTGCAAAGATGAGACTGGCGAATGAGCTCGCCCGATCTGCTGACCGCGCAGCTGGAACTCACCGGCCGCATCACCACCGCCTCCAATGCAACTTTCCTGGGCAGCATCGGCGAGAACAGCGTGGTCTACAAGCCCATTGCTGGCGAGAAACCCCTCTGGGATTTTCCCCATGGCACCCTCGCATACCGCGAAGTTGCCGCCTTCCTCGTATCTGAAGCCCTGGGCTGGAACCTCGTCCCGCGCACTTGGCTGCGCGAAGGGCAGTTTGGCGAAGGCATGGTGCAGCTATGGCAAGAAGTTGATCGAGGACAGCGCCCAGTAGACATCGTAGCCGCGGACATGGTGCCAGCTGGCGGTTGGAAGACCATTCTGCATGGGCAGGATGAATCGGGGCAGCAGATGACGTTGATCCACGAGGATACACCTGTGCTGCGGCGCATGGCGGTCTTCGATGCACTGGTCAACAACGCAGACCGCAAGGGCGACCACATTCTAGCCATGCCAGGTAGCCACCGCTACGGAGTCGATCATGGGCTCTGCTTCAACGCAGAGCACAAGCTGCGCACCGTGCTTTGGGGTTGGGTTGGCCAACCGCTGGGTGAAGAAGAACTGGCCGGCCTCCGGACGGTCAGCGATGCCCTGGACGCAGAACTTGGCCAAGAACTGTCCCAGCTGCTAGCCGATGAAGAAATCGCGGCGCTCGCCGAGCGCTGCGCTACCCTGCGCAGCGAAGGGCACTTCCCTGCTCATAGGGGGCAGATGCCCGCCGTGCCCTGGCCGCTCTTCTAGAACTCCGATTCCTATTGACCTCAAGGCGGCAGGCAAGCCATCCTTGGATTCTGATAGCAAAGGCAGGTCGCGCATGGGAACGGTTGAAGCCAACGGTGTGGAGCTCGGTGCCGAATCCTTCGGCAGCAAAAGTGATCCATTGGTTCTCCTCATCGGCGGAACCACCATGCTTGCTTGGCCAGATGCCCTGTGCCAGGCCCTGGCCGCTGGCGGGCGCCATGTGGTTCGCTACGACCTGCGGGATTGCGGTGAATCAACGGCCGGGAACCCGATGAAACCCGAATACAACCTGCGCGATCTGGCCTCTGATGCCGCAGCGCTGGCCAGATTACTGGATAGCCGTCCAGCGCATGTAGCCGGTATCGGAGTCAGCGGCATGATCGCGCAGATTGCGGCGCTGGATCATCCCGAATCATTTGGCGCCCTGACGCTGATAGGCACACGACCAGTAGCTCCCGGACCGGTAGACAAAGATTTGCCAGATCATGACCAGGCAACCATGGGCAAGCTGTTTTCCCGCCCTATGCCGGATTGGGCAGACCGCGCGGCCGTTGCCCAATTCTCCGCCGAGGGTTCGCAAATTCTAGGCAATGATCCAGAAGTTGCCATGGACTTGGCCTCCCGCATCTGGGACCGTACGGCAAGCGCAGAGGCAGAAGCCCATCTGGCAAACCAAATCGGGATCGTCTTTTCCAAGCTGGACTGCACTCCGCGCTGGCGCGAGCGGCTGTCCGAGCTCGATATCCCCACCTTGGTGGTTCACGGTGCAAAGGATCCGTTTTTCCCCGTCGGCAACGGCATAGTGCTAGCCGAAGAAATCCCGAACGCTTCCTTGCTCGTCCTTGAAAACGCTTCAACTGCCATTCCGTCTTCGGCGATCCCCGAGGTAGCTTCTTCGATGCTGCTGCTCTAGGAACGTAGCGATGCAATTCCTAGTCACAGGGCAATATAGGCTGTCCCCATGGATAACCGACCTAAGCGAGTCCCAGGCGGAGAACTTCGACCTGCTGAACTATAGCTGCTGGCCTTGCTCTGCAGCGGCACAGATGCTGAATCAGCAAAGGCTCGACAGCAACTGAAGTTTGCGCGTTGGGGCGGCTACCAGTTCAAAGAATGCGAGTGCTTCTCGATTTCCTTCACAAGCAAACTCGATTGCCAAAGCGTCCGGCATGGTGGTGGCCCATTCTCCACTGTTCTCGTTTCAAAAGATGGCAAGGAGCTGGGGCATCTGGATCTCTGGGTTGTTGCCGGATACCTGCATTCAGTCGATTACATGTCGTTTGAAGACGATCCCGGGCACCTGCCAACGGCGGAGAATTACACGTTGGAATTCAGCGGACGGAACTAGGCTTCAGCACTTGCGGGCAGCCGTTCTCCGCTGTCCCGAGGCATGCGTCTTTACTTGCCTGCGGGTCATTTCAACCAGCCTGGTTGCTGCTGATCAGGGCGCCATCACTGGTGGCGATTAGACGCGGAAGGCCGCAAGGATGCCAGTCGTGGAGCACACCGTGGTTCTCGTGCGCTGGCCGCGTGGCATCCTCCGGCTACTACTTCTATGCGCGGCGTGGGATTAGGTCTAGTATTCGAGGCACCTATTCATGCCTTCGAGAGGTTTCTCCATGTCATTTCAAGCCTATCTGGACACCATAGAAATGAAGACCGGGCTCACTGCTCGCCAGTTGATCGAGATCGCCCGTGAGAAAGGCCTTAGCCAAGAAGGGGTCAAAGCAGCAGAGATTCTGGCATGGCTCAAGGAGGACTACCAGCTGGGCCGGGGCCACGGCATGGCGATGGTCCATGTCATTTAAAAGGGACCGACTATCGCTAGCAAGCACGTTGGATCCGGAGGCAAGCACAATGACGAATCAGATGTTCTGTGGCTCGACGGCATCGCAACTAAGCCTTCCAACTGAACCAGCCGAAAGGCAGGGGCTATAGTTCCGGCTCGGAATACTCGGTTCCAGTGTCTTGCCGTTGGTCGCGGACCGCAGTGATAGCGGATGTAGCAAGAGCAATTGCTATCGCGATCCAGAAGCTGCCAAGAGCCTCGGCGAGCGACCGGCCGGAAATCATGCAATAGCACGCAAGGAACAAGGCCAGCCCCAAAATCGAGATGCCAAGGTACACCGAGACTCGTAGCCAGGCTACCTTGGGAAGTTTCCTCATTCGATCTGCCTCCACTTCCCTAGCGCTCGGTCCTATTTCTTCCAACGGTATGTTGAGCTGTGGGGATAGACAACATCGACCGTGAAAAATAGCCCGGGCTATCGCCAAGCCCGGTCATATCCTGCGCAGGATACCGCTTGGGCGTCACCACGCCCGCCCGCGAAGGTCGACTTCACCTTCTGGCCAGGAAGCAAGCTGGGACTCGATGGGCAGAATAAGCAGAGGTTGGCCCGGCGGGTCGTAAATTGCGTGGCCTCCACGGCTAATCGAACGCTCGGCAGCGGAAATCCGAGTCCATCCGCACGAGCTGTAGAAAGCGGCCACCTCCTCGCGGCAACCGAGATAGCCGAACGCAATCCCGCCGGCATCAACCATCGACGAAGCCACGAGATTCATCAGGATCCCGCCTAGGCCGCGGCCCCGCGCGCGCTCGGAAACCAGCACTCCACCCACACCTGCAACGACAAGGCCGCGGCCTCCCACACCGATCGTGCGTCGCGCCCACCCGACATGGCCGACAAGCTCGCCTTTGCACCGGGCCATGATGTGGAAATCATGCGGGGCATAGCCATATGGCAGATCCGGATCCCAGATGCCGGCATCCCGCAGGTACTCGGCATCGAACAGTCTGCGAAGCTCTGCGGCATCTTGTTCTGCCAGTTCTGCGTGCGCAACAATCTCCAGCGCAGTTTCAAGTATCGTGGCTTCGCTCGAATCGTCTGCTCGCGTCAACGACAGGCCTCCTTTTGGATTCCGGTAACTGCTTCAAGTATCAGGAGTATGCGTGCGATATGGATTCCTGTCTCCTGCCATATTTCCCTTGCCCGTGTCCCGCACCAATGCGCGGATCCTGCCCTCTGTCTGGCGCAGCTCATCCAGTAGTCAGCGTGGAACGCGACTATACATTATCCCTGGACTCCACGAGGTTCCGGCACAGGCCAACCTCGGCTCTCACGACCCGCAATCAGACGAGCGGCGCGACCAGCGGCACCAGCACGAGCGAGTTCGCAGGCATCCGATCAGACGTGATTACTTCAGCCATTCGCCGAGTCCGTACTGGCCGGGGACGCCGAGGTTCTCGCGCAACGTGGATCCCACGTAGTCCTCGGGATAGAGGCCGCGTTCGCGCAGGATCGGCACGACCTCGTCGACGAACGCGTCAACGCCGTCCTCATAGACATCGGGCGACAGCCAGAAGCCGTCGGCGGCACCGGCCACGAACCATTCCTGCAGGTGATCGGCGTGCACCGTTCCCGGCCCTACGGTCACGGGATGGTAGTCGATCACGCCGTGCGCGAGGATGTCGCGCGGCGACCACCCCTCGCGCGCCACCTTGAGCGCGATCCCGGAGCGCGGGTCCTGCGGTGAGGCGTGAGCGCTGGCCAGCTGTTCGGGCGTGAGCGGCTTGTCGATGCGCTCGGACAGGATCGGCACACCGATCATCGCGCTGAGGTGCGGCAGGCGCGCCTCCATGACCTTGCCTGACATCGACAGGCGCCGGTCGAGCCCTTCACGTACCGTTGGGGACACTGTGGTCATGATGCCGACGATGAACTTCACGTCGTCGGGGTTGCGGCCAGCTTCCTCGGCGGCCCGGCGCAGCGCCCTGCGCGCAGCGCGAGCCTCGTCGATCGTCCACACCTCCGTGATGAAGCCGCTCGCATAGCGCCCCGCCAGCTCGAGCAGATGCGGGCTCGGTCCTCCCGAGGTGAAGACGACGGGCTGGCCTTGCTCCGACGGCGGCAACGCGAGCGGCCCGCGGGACGCGACGTACTCGCCGCTGAGGTTGATCGGCTGCAGCTTCGCGGGGTCGATGAAGCGGCCCGATTCCTGGTCCTTGATCCAGGCATCCATCTCCCAGCTGCCCCAGAGCGACTGCACGATCTGGATCGATTCATGGGCGCGCTGGTATCGCTCGGCACGGTCCGCGACGGGCTTGCCGTAGTTCGACGCGACGAGCTGGTCGCTCGTCGTGACGGCGTTCCAGCCGGCGCGGCCACGGCTCATGATGTCCAGCGTCTTGAACTGCCGGGCCGTGTTGAACGGTTCCTGGAACGTTGTGGACCCCGTGAGCACGAAACCGATGTTGTTCGTCGCTTGCGAGATCGCGGCCGCCTCCATGAGAGGATCCATGATGTTGCTGACGGTCGAATGCTCCAGGCTGCCCCGCACGGCCGGGAAGTCGGGCGTGAATACGAACGAGAAGCCACCACGCTCGGCGGCTTGGGCGTAGCGAATGTTCGCATCGATCTTCGAGTAGTTTCCGGGGTCGACGTGCGGTGCGCGCCAGGCACCGGGCAGGGTGCCGTAGCCGTCAGTCAGCGCCAAGCCGAGAATCATCTTGCGTTGTTCCATGTTCATGGAACCATCATCGAAGATTGACATCCATGTAAAGGTCAAATTACCGTGCCTGCAGGTCCGCGGACTCTGGCGCCAAGGCCGACTGCGCGCAGCCTGCGGGCGGATTCGCGGAGAGCTGCCGTGGCCGGGAGGCGGTTCCGACCCGTATCCTTGACATGGATGTGAAGGAGAACTGGAATGCGGATCGGCGAGCTGGCCAATCGAACTGGGGTGCCCACGCGCATGCTCCGGTACTACGAGGAGCAGGGACTCATCACGCCGCTGCGGCTGGAGAACGGGTACCGCGATTACGACGAATATCTCGTGCAGCGCGTGCTGAAAATCCGCAGGCTGCTCGACTCAGGGGTCCCCACCCGGATCATCCGCGACATGCTGCCGTGCCTGAACGACATTGGCAGCACGATCGTTGCCGATCCCGATCCCGAACTGCGCGCGATGCTCGTCGAACAGCGCGACAAGCTGGCCGAGCGCATCGTCCTGCTCCAGCAGAACCGCGACGCGCTGACGCGATACATCGACGCGATGGATCGCGCCTGACTTCCGCACGCACAAGGCGCCGGAGAATCCCGTCCTCTGCGGGGCATGATCGGCAGGGCAGCTCCTTGCGCGCCGCGGGCAGTGGCCGCAGGGAGCTCAGGCCGATACTTGAGTGCCCATGAACTCAACAGGTCCCTAATCGCGCTTCCGGGCTCCACCCAAGTAAGAGCTCTAGAGCGCAGGGCGGAGTTCGTCCGGATTGCCGCGCGGATCCGGCTCCCAGACCGTCGGTTAAATCGCCGCAACGCGGGGCCTGGTTCCTCAGCCTGCTTGCGGCGTTGCCCCATAAGGGAAAAGGCCCATGCACCTTGAACGGCATCGCTAATGTGGAGGAGCTTTCCTTCCGGCGCCACTTCGTGATGAATCAATGGCACGAGGCAAAAAATCACCCCCGGCTCCAAAAGAAATCGAGGGCGATTGAGACATGAGAATTGCACGTTGAAGCGGAACTCCACCGAGTTCCGGCACTACCAACCGCTGGGTGCCGAACCGGTGCCACGAATCAATCCACCGACCACCTGGCACCTCGCGGGCACCAGCCCAGGAAGAGCACAGAGTTGTGCCGTCTGCGATCGAAGCATAAAATGAACAGAAATTCATTGAAAGGATCTTCGTGCCGCGGACGACGGAACAGAATGAAGCGTTGCGTTCAGCCACACGCGCTGCTGTGGAGACGGCCGCCGTCCGGGTCTTCGCGCACCGTGGTTTCGCGGCCACGAACATGCGTCAGATCGCCGTCGAGGCGGGGATCAGCACTGGGTCGATCTACCGGCACTATGCGAGCAAGGAAGGACTGTTCGATGAACTAATCGATCAGGCCTCACGCGGGCTCGAGGCTGTCGCCGTTCAGCTCTCGACCGAAGGGGATCCGCTCTCCATGATCCGATCCTTCACCGAGGTATACGTGGCAGACCTCGCAGCGAACAACGGCGCGGCCGAGTTCTACATGGTGATCAACCAGGGCTTCTCGACGGACACTCCTGAGGGGACTGCGGCGCGACTGGCCGCAACGCAGGGGACGCTCTGGCGGGCCTTCGCCTTGCTCATCAGTCGAGGCCAGGCCGCAGGCCAATTCACCGCGGGAGACCCAACCCGAATGACTTCTCACTACTTCGCCATGCTTGCCGGTATAACGACGATGCACGTTGCTCTTCGGGAGGGATTTGCGGAGCCCGATGTCGAGCTGATCCTACGAATGTTCACAGGAGGACCCCGATGAAGATCGAAGTCGCGCGCGCAGACGAACTGGGTGAGGGGTATCGGCACAGGATCGCTGAAGTTCTCACGCAAGGGTTCGCCGAGGATTTCGCGTTCTTCTCCAAGGACCCCGGTGTGCTTGCCGACGCGTTCGCCCCGATGCTCATCCTGGAGCGCTTCCACGTCGCGCTCGTCGACGGCGAGCCCGCCGCGGTCGCGGTCGTCACCGAAGGCGAGCAGGAGTGCTTCGAGCCGGATCGGCGCGAGCTCCAGCGCGTGCTCGGTCCAATACACGGCATGATCAGCTATCGGATCATCCGCAGTCGATTCACGGGGGCCTATGACGGTGCCCGCACCGGTCTGACGGAGATTGCGTTCGTCACGACAGCGCCGCAGCATCAGGGCAAAGGCGTAGCCACTGCGCTGATGCGCCGGCTCCTGGAACTGCCCTCCGACAAGTTCGTGCTGCGCGACATCAAGGACACCAACACCCCCGCCCTCGGGCTGTACGCCAAGCTCGGCTTCACCGAGACACAGCGGCGACGCATCAAGTTCGCGAAGCGAGCGGGGTTCTCCGCGTATGTCTCCATGGGGCTCAACCGCGCTCAGGCTGATGCTTGAAGAGCGTCCGGGCTCGACAGGCCCGGAAGCGCGCTTCTGGGCTGTTCTCAAGTCCGCACTCTAGTTCGAAAATCTAAACTCCACCACGTCGCCGCTCTTACCAACCTCTCAGTACCCGGCGAATCCCCGAAGCGTCGACCCTCTCTTGGCCCTGCGAACACCAAACTCGCCGAGCAAATAGGCAACCCAGGTTGACATCCGGCCACTTAGCAACATAGGTTGACGACATGGAGTCTCCGCGGATCGCAACAGTAGCAGCCGATACCAGCGACCCGAAAGCAGGATTGCGGGCCGTAGCGTCCTTGCGCGTGCTTGCGGACACCTTGGAACTTCGGCAGGTCGAGGCCGCGTTGCGTTCGGGCATGAGTTGGCAGGAGATCGCCGACGCGCTCGGAGTGACGCGACAAGCTGCCCACAAGAAGCACTCCAAAAGAATTGACCCCGCGATCTCGACACCCAGGAGGAACAGATGAACAAACTCGTCCGCGCCGCTCAGACCAGCCAATCGCTTTCCCTGGCCGCCATGGAGGAAGCATCCCGGCTCGGGCTCCGCGAAGCCGACATCGACCACCTGTTCCTCGCATTGGTCATCAACGACCAGTCTGCCGGCCGCGCACTGCGCGAGCTGGGTATCGACATTGACAGCGCCCGTCTCGCCGTCGAGGACCAACGTGATGCACAGCTGGCTTCACTCGGCATCGAGGCGTCGTTCCCCGAGGCCGGGCGCATCGTGTTCCATGAGACGGATGGGTACGAGTGGACTCGTCCCGCTCGGGACCTCATCGCGAAATCCAGCAGCAAAGGCAAGTCGGGCGACGCTGCCGCCGTTCTCCGGGAACTCGTCGCAGAGCCCAGCGGCCTGATCCCGGATATCCTCGGCCGCCTTGGCACGACATCCGATGCGCTCATCGAAGGCCTCGATCGGGCCGACTCGCCCTCTATGAAGTCCATGCCCTTCGCAGCGAAAGTGAAGGGGCGGACCACGGGAACGATTGAGACTTTCGTATCCGCGCCACTGGACGAAGTGTGGGTGTTCCTCACATATCCCGCACGTATCCCCGAGTGGGAACCGAGCATCGGCACCCTCGACCAGACCGGTCAAGAAGCGACGCCGGGTACGGTCTGGGAGGGCACGGCACCCGCAATCTATCCAGACGGCAAACCTGTGAAGATCAAACCTCAGTTTCGTCGACGCAGTGTTGAGCTCATCGCAATTCACCAACCGGACAGGATCGCATGGAGCTTTGGCTATCCCGACGTCGCGCAGGGTAATTCGATTCTGACTGAATTCACCTTGGCGAACGCGACCGGTGGCACACAGCTGCGGATCAGCAGGTCCTGGTCGCGACGCCAAGGGCGGCGAGGACTTGTCGCATGGCCGCTGCGTCCAGTCCAGAAGTTCCTGGTGTGGATCACCCTGTTCCAGACCGGCAGCGCGATCAGCCGAACATTTCGGTAGTCCCAGGCACGGCGACTCGCCTGCTGGTCGCACATAGATCAAGTGCCCGGATCTCCACAGGGAGATCCGGGCACTCGAGCGGGACATTGAAGCGGAACGCGACTACACGTTGAAGCGGAACTCCACGACGTCGCCATCCTTCATGATGTATTCCTTGCCTTCGATGCGGGCCTTGCCCGCAGACTTGGCATTAGCCACCGAACCAGCGGCAACGAGGTCTTCGAAGCCGATGACCTCGGCCTTGATGAAGCCGCGCTGGAAGTCGGTGTGGATGACACCGGCTGCCTCAGGCGCGGTGGCGCCCTTGGCGATGGTCCATGCGCGGGTTTCCTTCGGGCCAGCGGTCAGGTAGGTCTGCAGGCCCAGGGTGTCGAAGCCGACGCGGGCCAGCTTGCCCAGACCGGACTCGACGATGCCGGCATCTTCCATCATTTCGGCCGCTTCGTCTTCTTCCAGTTCAGCCAGTTCGGATTCGAACTGGGCATCCAGGAAGATCGCCTCGGCAGGGGCAACCAGCTCGGAGAGCTTGGCCTGCATCTCGGTATCGGCCAGGCCAGCCTCATCGGTGTTGAACACGTAGATGAATGGCTTGGTGGTCATCAGCTGCATCGGCGCGAGCTCTTCAAGGTCCACGCCCTTGGTCTTCGCGGCGGCGAACAAGGTGATGCCTTCTTCGAGCACCTTCTGCGCGTTGAGCACTGCGTCCAGGAACGACTTCTCGATCTTCTTGGTGCGCAGTTCCTTTTCCAGGCGAGGCAGCTGGTTCTCGATGGTCTGCAGGTCCGCGAGGATCAGCTCGGTAGCGATGGTCTCGATATCCGAGGCCGGGTCCACCTTGCCGTTCACATGGATCACGTCGTCATTCACGAATGCGCGGGTGACCTGGCAGATCGCATCAGCTTCGCGGATGGTCGCCAGGAACTTATTGCCTAGGCCTTCGCCTTCCGAAGCGCCCTTGACGATGCCGGCGATATCCACGAAGGAGACGGTCGCAGGCAGGATGCGCTCGGAATTGAAGATTCCGGCGAGCACCTTCAGCCGCGAGTCAGGCAACGGCACGACACCCACATTGGGTTCGATGGTTGCGAACGGGTAGTTGGCTGCCAGCACCTGGGCACGGGTCAGCGCGTTGAACATGGTGGACTTGCCGACGTTTGGCAGTCCGACGATTCCGATAGTAAGAGCCACGGGAGGAAATTCTACCTTTTACTAGTGATGAGCGCGCAATGTTGTACTGGCGCTTGAATTCTTATGGAGAAATCAGGCCTGCGGGCGGGCGTGTCCGCCCAGGGCACGTTCCTCGTCCCCGGCTTCCTTGAGCTTTCCGCGGATTTCCTTGGGCAGCGAGAAGATGATGTCTTCCTGCGCGGTGGTAACCTCGGAAACGTCGGTGAAGCCGTACTCTGCCAGCAGCGCCACGACTTCGCGGACCAGCACCTCTGGCACCGAGGCACCGGAGGTCACGCCGACGGTGGAGACGCCCTCGAACCAGGCCTCGTCCACTTCGTTGGCGAAGTCCACGCGGTAGGAAGCCTTTGCCCCGTGGTCCAGTGCCACCTCGACCAGGCGCACCGAGTTCGAGGAGTTCGCCGAACCGACCACGATCACCAGATCCGACTGCGGCGCAATGTTCTTGATCGCGGCCTGGCGGTTGGTGGTTGCGTAGCAGATGTCATCGCTGGGTGGATCCTGCAGGTTCGGGAAGCGCTCGCGCAGCCGGCGCACGGTTTCCATGGTCTCGTCCACGCTCAGGGTGGTCTGCGAGAGCCAGATCAGCTTGTCCGGGTTCTTCACCTGGACGGTGTCGGCTTCCTCGGGGTTGTTCACGATGGTGGTGACTTCCGGGGCCTCGCCGTAGGTGCCCTCGACCTCTTCATGGCCTTCGTGGCCGATCAGCAGGATCTCGTAGTCGTTCTTGGCGAAGCGCACGGCTTCGCGGTGCACCTTCGTGACCAGCGGGCAGGTGGCATCGATGGTCTGCAGGTTGCGGTCCGCCGCGGACTGCACCACGGCCGGGGAGACGCCGTGGGCGGAGAAAACCACCAGGGCGCCCTCGGGCACTTCCTCGTTCTCCTCGACGAAAATCGCTCCGCGGGATTCCAACTCGGAGACCACGTGCAGGTTGTGCACGATCTGCTTGCGCACGTACACCGGCGGGCCGTAGTGCTCCAGCGCCTTTTCAACGGCAACCACTGCCCGGTCCACGCCTGCGCAGTAGCCGCGAGGAGCGGCCAGCAGGACCTTGCGCTCGGTGACCGTTGGGGAGGCAGCTGCAATCTCGGCCGGAGTGCGGCGCACCCGCGGGATCCGAGGCATTGACAGCGAGACCGTAGTGGAAGTGGAAGTAGCCATATCTCTAGTCTACGAAGTGCATGCAAGTTAGCCCATGCTCATATGATGCGCGCCACCCTCCGGGGACTGTGAGATCTGCCTCCGAAGGGTGCTTGCCGGTTCAGCAGGGCAGCGAACTGGGCAGCAGCACCGGGGTGCGCACCACCGCGCCGGTGCCATCGGACCCGCGGTAGGCCCGGCACACGCCCACCGAGCGGGCGCCGAGGTTCGCCTTGATCTGGCGCAGCGCATCGGGCGAGAAGCCGTACCACTGCATGTGCATCAGCACGGTGTCCCCGGGCACCGCGGCCGAGGCCCGCGAGATGGTGATCGACTTGGATTTCACGTCCCAGTCGCGGGTGTCGCGGGACCAGGTCCAGATGGCCATCCCGCGGCTGTCGTAGCCGCAACGCACCGAACCGTCGATGGCTCCAAAAGGCGGGCGCCCGAAATTCGTGTGCACTCCGGAGCCGCCCAGTTGCGCACCGGCCTGCTGGCAGGACAGCGGGCGCAGATCCGGGTGGCTGATCGAATGGTTGATCACCCATTGGCCCTTGGCCCGGGCCAGCGCGGCCAGGTCCACGCCGTAGCGCGACTTGAACGAGCCGAGGCAATCGCCGGTGGGAGCGATCACCAGGCCGATGTTGCTGCTGGCGGCGTAATCCATCACCGAGGTGAAGGCGCTCAGCGTGCGCGGGCAGTCATCGAAGGTGAGCACCACCCTCGATGTCCGGTTGGGACCGGTGGACTGCGGGGCGGAGGGCGGCTTCGGATAGGTGGTCACGTAGCTGCCGCTGACCCAGCCGGTGTACCCTCCGTAACTGGCCTTGTACCATCCGTTGGAGGCGCGGGCGTAGGCGGGAACCGTCTTCCCTTTCGGGATGCTCAGCAGGACCCGGTAGCTGGTGGATGTGCCGGTGCGCAGATTCAGGTCATCGAGCGTGCGCACCGAAGCGGCGACCACGTAGTAGCCGCTGACGTACCCGGTGTACCCGTTGTAGCTGACCTTGTACCAGCCGTTGGAGGCACGCCCGGATACCGGAACCGAGGTCCCCGTGGGTATCTGCACCAGGATCCGGTAACTGGTCGAGGCGCCGGTGCGCATATTCAGATCCGCCGTGGTGCGCACCCGGACCGGCAAGTCGATGGATATGGCACTGGCAACCTGCACCGTTGCGGCCGGCGCTGCCGCAGCCGCCAGCGTGGGCATCGAGGCCGCGGCGGAGAGCGGAATGGAACCGGCCAGCAAGCTGAGCGCTGCCACCCAAGTCCACCCCGAACGCGCAATATTCTTATTCCCCAATGCCCCATGCATGGCCCTGCATCCTTCTCGAGTGCTTCCCCAATGCTCAATAGTGTCCACCCGCACATTGCCCCTCGCAATGCCCGCAGGCAGGCTTGTCCCAATCGTTGGAAAACCCCGTTTCCCCGGGTCTTGCGGGGCCAATCGGGTATGAAAATCGCCCATTGCGATACCTGCGCTCCACCTGCCGCGGCCTAGCCCCAGCCCCCGGGGATCCGGCCAGCCGTCGGTGCCATGCGGTAGTCTCACAGATGCACCAGAGATTCGACTTTCCAAGGAGCGGCACCGATGGATCCCCAAGCCCCCGCCAGTTTGCCGGCGACCGCCGGGCAGACCACCGCGGACAATCCTTGGCCGCTGCGGCTGCTCTCGGAGAAGCTGAAAATCCATATCGAGAACTCTCCGGTGGTTTGGGTTGAAGGCCAGTTGCTGGAAGCCAATGTGCGCAACGGCCACGCCTACCTCACCCTGCGCGATGTCGATGCGGACTTCTCTTTCTCGGTGACCATTTGGGCCTCGACGATGCGCAAGCTGGATGCCACCCCGCAGGTGGGCTCCCGCGTGGTGGCCCAGGTGAAACCGAGCTTCTACGCCAAGACCGGCCGGCTTTCCTTGAATGCCACGGACCTGCGCCCAGTTGGCTTGGGCGAGCTGCTGGTGCGCCTGGAACGATTGCGCCAGGCGCTGGGAGCAGAAGGCCTCTTCTCCCCTGAGCACAAGCGCCCGCTGCCGGTTCTTCCCCACCGCATCGGCCTGATTACCGGGCGTGATTCGGATGCGGAGAAGGACGTGCTGCGCAATGCCAGCCTGCGCTGGCCATCCGTGCAATTCAAGGTCATCAATACCGCCGTGCAGGGAATGGATGCCGCCAACCAGGTCATCGCAGCCCTGCAGCAGCTGGATGCGGACCCGGACATCGATGTCATCGTCATCGCCCGTGGCGGCGGGGCCCTGGAAGACCTCTTGCCCTTCTCCAATGAGGATCTGGTGCGTGCGGTCTTCGCCGCCCAGACGCCGGTGGTTTCGGCCATCGGCCACGAAGCGGACCGCCCGATCCTGGACGATGTGGCCGATCTTCGCGCGTCGACCCCCACCGATGCAGCCAAGCGCATTGTCCCGGATCTGCAAGAAGAATTCGCCGGCTTGGAAATCGCCCGCAGCCGCTTGGACCGTTCCATCAACAATCTTCTCCAGCGCGAAGCCCAGCTGCTGGCCTCGGTGCGCGAACGCCCGGTGCTGGCCAACCCGCAGGTGATGGTCACCTCCCGTGCCGAAGACCTGGAGCGCTGGAAGCAGCGCTCGACGGATCTGCTGCGCCACCGCGTGATGCGTGCCAACGACGAGATCAACCATCTGAAGAACCAGATGCGTGCCCTGTCTCCGCAGCAGACCCTGGACCGCGGCTATTCGGTCACCCAGCTGGAGGACGGAAGCATCGTGCGCGAGGCAGCCCAGGCGCCAGCAGACAGCAAGGTGCTCATCCGGGTGGCTTCCGGGCAGCTGGTTGCACGAACCCTTGAATCCCTCCCTGCCGGCGACAACGCAAGCTAATCACCACGAATACCAATTTGGAGTAATCATGACTGCACAAATCCCTGACGACATTGCCAAGCTTTCCTACGAGCAGGCTCGCGAAGAACTGCTGGCCGTGGTCAACCAGCTCGAGACCGGCGGAGTTGCGCTGGAAGCCTCGCTGGCATTGTGGGAGCGTGGCGAAGCACTGGCAGCCCACTGTGAGAACTGGCTCAACGGTGTCTCTCAGCGTCTGGAGCAGGCCCGCGCCAAGCACGAGCAGGCCGCCGGCGAATAGCCTGTCCTCACCCGGACCTACTTCGCGGCCGCCAGCCGGGCCTTCTCCTGCTCCACATCGAAGGTGGCAACGGGCCAGTCCGGAGCGACACGCTCCAGGGTAGCCAGCAGCAGCTCAGCGACGCACAAGCGGGCCTTCCACTTCTGGTCAGCGGGAACGATATGCCATGGTGCGCCCTGGTTATCGGTGCGGTTAATCGCCACCTCGTAGGCGGACTGGAAGTCATCCCACAGCAGGCGATCATCGACATCGCCCGGCGAATACTTCCAATGCTTGTCGGCACGCTCCAGGCGTGCCGAGAGGCGCTCGAATTGTTCTTCTCGGCTGATATGCAGCATCACCTTGATCGGGTGGATGCCCTGCTCGATCAGCTGCTTCTCGAAGTCGACTATTTTCCCGTAGCGGGACTCGACCGCATCCGGGGTGGCGAAGCCCTTCACTTTGGCGACCAGAACGTCTTCATAGTGGGAACGGTCAAAGACTCCCACTAGTCCCCCGGCGGGCAATTGCCTGGTGATGCGCCAGAGGAAGTCATGGGCTGCTTCTTCCTCGGTTGGCGCCTTGAAGGCATGGTGCTTGACGCCCTGCGGATCCAGCATGCCAAGGACGTGGCGAACAGTCCCTCCCTTGCCGGACGTATCCATTCCCTGCAAAATGAGCAGGACTGCTGGGCCTTGTCCGCCAGCTACCGAGGCGGCGAAGAGCCTCTCTTGCAGATCCGAGAGCAGTTCAGCCAGCTGCACCATGCGCTTCTCGGCGGCCTTCTTATCCTGCGGGGCGTCCCCGGGCCACCAATCAGCATCCTTGGTTGCGCGCTCTGAAAGCTTCACGCCCGGTTCTGCACGTAGTGCTTCTAACAGGTTGGCAGGGTAGGCGCTCATCATTAAGTCCTCACGCGTGTGTCGAAGTGATGCGATTCGTTGTTGCCAGCCTACTGCCACTGCAGGCGCCGTGAGAAGCGGTATTCGTCAACGGCGAAGCACCCATCACGGCTCGATGCTCAGGATCGCTGAGCCCCGCGAAAACGCAATTCTTCGGCTGCAGGACACCAAATTCTCCGATCGCAGTCGCTGGCAGGCGATATCCCTGAAGTTCCCGGGACCGCATTCCCCGATGGCCGCCTTAACGCACAACCGGCCCAGAATCACG
>NZ_JBLVOJ010000011.1:349599-353010 GCF_053543715.1 Glutamicibacter sp. AGC46 | reverse complement strand
GGTGATTCCCCCCCGGTTCCGCATCCGGGCAGCCTACGCGCGAGCGCGCCAGTCCTCCAGGAACTGTCCGATGCGTCCAACCGCATCAGTCAGGTCGCGCACGTTGGGCAAGGTGACCAAACGGAAGTGATCCGGACGGATCCAGTTGAAGGCGGTGCCCTGGGAGATCAGGATCTTCTGCGCCTTGAGCAGCTCAAGGGCGAAGGTCTCATCATTGTGGATCGGGTAGACCTCGGGATCCAGCTTCGGGAACATGTAGAGCGCGCCCTTGGCCTTCTGGACGCTCACGCCAGGAATCGCGCTGAGCAGGTTGTACGCCGCATCGCGCTGTTCAAGCAGGCGTCCGCCAGGCAGGATCAAGTCATTGATCGACTGGTAGCCGCCCAAGGCGGTCTGGATTGCGTGCTGCGCCGGCACATTGGCGCACAGGCGCATGTTGGTCAGCAGGTTGATGCCCTCGATGTAGTCGCCGGCCTGGTGTTTGGGACCGGAAATAGCCATCCACCCAGCACGGAAGCCGCACACGCGGTAGGCCTTGGACAGGCCGGAGAAGGTCAATATCAGCACGTCATCTGCCAACGAAGCGGTGTTGATGTGCACGGCGTCTTCGTAGAGGATCTTTTCGTAGATCTCGTCCGAGAACACAATCAGGTTGTGCTTGCGCGCCAGCTCGAGGATTCCCTCCAGGGTTTCCTTGGGGTACACCGCACCGGTCGGGTTATTGGGGTTGATGATCACGATGCCCTTGGTGCGATCGGTGATCTTCGCTTCCATGTCCTGAAGATCAGGAAGCCAGCCCTCTTCCTCGGTATTCATGTAATGCACCGGGGTGCCGCCGGCCAGTGAAACCGAAGCGGTCCACAGCGGGTAGTCAGGGGCGGGAATCAGGATCTCGTCGCCGTTATTCAGCAGCGCATTCAACGAGAGGGTGATCAGCTCGGAGACACCGTTGCCCAGGTAGACGTCATCCACGCCGATGGTCTGGATGCCACGGGTCTGGTAGTACTGCGAGACAGCGGTACGTGCCGAGAGAATGCCGCGGGAGTCCGAGTATCCTTGGGCGTTAGGCAGGTTGCGAATCATGTCAACGAGCACCGCGTCGGGCGCCTCGAAGCCGAACGGCGCGGGATTGCCGATGTTCAGCTTCAGGATGCGATGTCCTTCGGACTCCATGCGCGTGGCGTGCTCAAGCAGCGGGCCGCGGATGTCGTAGAGGACGTTGTGCAGTTTCGTTGATTGTTTGAATTCTGCCATGGTTACACTTTCTCACGTCAGGTGCGATCGACACACCTTGTTACTCGACCGCTATGGTCAGCGGTCGAAATCCTGGGAGAGCTGGCTGGGGCCTACTCTTCGATGATCCATTCCCAACGGGTGGCCGCTTGCTCTGGGCTCAGTCCGTCGGCCTGGCTGACCATCCGGTTCAGGTCCACGAGGGACTGCTGCGAGAATTCGCCGGTGATCTTGTCCAGTTCTGCCCGGGCCTTGTCATCCACGTCGCCGCTGGCCAGCACCATGTACTGCTCGGAGTTGAAGAAGGCGGCGCTTCCCGGAATGCTGTAGAAGCCTTCATCAGAGATGACGGCATCTCCCGACCCGAGCGCCGCCGCGCTGTCCACCGAGGCACGCAGCTTGCTGGCCAGTTTCGCCGGCTCCTCAGCCACGACCTTCGGCTTCCCGCAGCCAGCGTCCTCCAATGATGCCTTCAAAGATGCGGCGTTGGCTTCATCGCTAATGATCGTCAGATCTGTGCAAGCCGCAATCAGGGTTTCCACCGAATCGACCTTGTGCAAGGTTGCCTGGGCCTGGCTCATGACCAAGACCTTTCCCGCATCAGCTGGGCTGAGTTCCAAGGCAGAAAGCTCCCCCTCAGCGTCATTGATGGCGCTGCGCAGGTTCTTGGATTCCTCGACGCTCAGCAATTGATCTTCACCGGTGATAGCCGCCGGGTCAGCAACCAGGGGCAGGGCCTTGGCCGCTTGGTCCACCGCCAAATCGGCTTTTCCGTCGACCACCTGCTGGTAAGGATCAGCACTGGGCTTGTTCAGCGACACCTTGTAGCCTTCGGCTTTCAGCGCATTGGCATAGACATGGGCCAAGGCCTGGTCTGCAGGTTGAGAACCGGCAGCAATCTGCAAGGTGATGGCCTTGCTTGGCTCGGCCGTCGGCGTTGCCTCTTCGGTGCAAGCAGACAGGGTTAGCAGCAGGGTTGCGCTGAGTGCGCCAACGGTGATGGTATTTCGCAAGTTCATGTCCCTATTGATTCTAGGGCAGGCCAGTGGCGATCCGCCGCTGCTTGCCGGGTGCGGTCAGTCGCAAGATGCTCTCAACGCGTTCAATGCAGTTCAGCTTGGCAATCTCCTCGCGGGTAAACCAGGCGGCCTGGCTGGTAGAACCGTTGACTTCATGGCGCAGTTCTCCACCGGTCAGCTTGGCCCGATAGGTGACCGCCACCGTTTGCATGGCATGGCCTTCGCCCGAGTAGCGCTTGGAACCGGGAATAACTCCCGTGCTGACATCCAGGAGCGCCAGCTCGCCCACCGCGTAGCCGGTCTCTTCATAGACTTCACGGCGCGCGCCTTCTTCGATAGGCTCCCCCAAATCGATGCCACCGCCGGGAAGGGACCAGCGCGGGGTGAAGCGTGGATCGCGATGACGCATATCCCAGAGCGTTAGCAGTACCTTTCCTTCATGTTCCACCAAGCAATAGGCCGCCAGCCTGGTATCAAAGGATTCACCGGTGTGCTCAGAACGACGTGTCATATCCCCAATATATCCGTTTGTTCACCGATTATTTACTCGTACGCGGACGGCATACGCCGATTTTTCTGCCAAAGATCCCACTGATATCTCGCGAATATGATGAAATATTCTTATGGCCCAGCAATCAGAGCTTTCATCAAACGTCGATCTGGACGAAATCGATCGAATCATCATCGACGAATTGGTCGCTAATGCACGTATCTCCAATGCGACCCTCGCACAGCGTGCGGGCATCGCTCCATCCACCGCACTGCTGCGCACCCGTTCGCTGGTCGAGCGCGGCATCCTCACTGGCTACCACGCCGAGGTATCGCTGGGCGCTGTAGGCCGTACCGTGCAGGCACTGATCTCGGTCAAGCTGCGCGCCCACGACCGCGAGAAGATTGACGCTTTCGTGGCACGCATCCCGCAGCTGCCCGAGGTGCTGTCCATGTTCCATGTTTCCGGCGGCACCGATTACCTGCTGCATATCGCGGTCGGTTCCACCGATGCGCTGCGTGACTGGGTGCTGGACAACCTCGCCACCGACGAGTCGGTGGGCCATACCGAAACCACCTTGGTCTTCGCGCACCACCGCGGCAACCGCGGCCCGCTGCCATTCGATGACATGATCAGCTAGCAGCGCTTAAGCGACTTGTGGCCCCGGCC
>NZ_JBLVOJ010000011.1:346158-349579 GCF_053543715.1 Glutamicibacter sp. AGC46 | reverse complement strand
GGCCGGGGCCACAAGTCTTTGTGCTTGGGAGCTTATGCGCGTCGGCGCTGCATGACCGCGTCCAGGTTCAGGCGAGGCTTGGTACCTGCGCCAGCCACGGGTGCGGCTTCCGGTGCGGCAGATGGCGCTGCAACGGTTTCCTTGGCAGCTGGTGCGCTCTCGGTACGCTTGGCAACTACCGAAGCGACCGCTGCGCGCTCTTCAGCCGAAACTTCGGTGGCCAGGCGTTTTGCATCTTCCGATGCCTTCAGGCTGATCTGCTTGCTCGGGCGCAGCGGTTCTTCCACCGGCAGTGCTGCCTTGTGGGTCCGCTTGGCACCCTGTTCAGCTGCCAGCTCCGCGGTCTTGGCGATGCGCTCGCTGGCTTCCACGTAAGTTGGCTTGGGCACGTGCGTTGGTTCCCAGGTCCCTGGCTGCTTTACGCCGCCATAGCCGTGAGCCACTCGCAGCGCTTCGGCACGCAGCTCTTCAGCGGTAATCGCTGGAGCGCGGCGGGACGAACCCGGGCGAGCGTCGAAGACCTCGTCTTCCTCATGCTTGCGCGAGATGACCTGGTTAGCCGCGTCGTCAAAAGCGGGAGTCCGCAGCGCCTGCTGCCGGGTGGCTTCGAGGTGCTCGAGCAGCTTGCGGTTGCGGTCGCGGACAGCCAGCCCGCGCAGGGTGGCGAAGGATGCTACAGCAATCAGCGCGAACAGGCCTACGGTGCCGAAGGTCAGAGCAGTGAAAGGAGCCAGGATGAGACCGAAGACGGTCGCGAGGACTGCCAAGGCACCAACGAGCGCGACGGACAACCGGCCATAGCGCACACGAATCTTGAGTTTGGTCGCAGCACTTTCCTGCGAAGCGCTCTGTGACGTGCCAGCCATGTGGGTCCTCCATCACCGATTGAGTCGGTCAAATCCTCGTGGAACTAAATATGGTTCCTCCGAATCAACACTATGCAACCTTGGGTGCGCGCTCATGCACATCCCTTGGCGTGTCTGCATGTTTTCAATCCAGTTCTCTCTTATCAGAGCTCGATTGAACGAAATAGCACGAAATCCGCCTCAGTATTCGTAGATGCGTTCGAGCAGCGTCGTTTCCACCTCTTCACGGGTCAACGCAAAGGTGCGGTGATCCCGCCACTGCCCATCGATGTGCAGATAGCCTTTGCGCAGCCCTTCATCGCGGAACCCGAGCTTGTCCACCACCCGCAGGCTGGCCGCGTTCTCCGGACGGATGTTGATTTCCAGACGGTGCAGCTGCAGCTGCTCGAAGCAATGGTCTATGACCAAGGCGCAGGCTTCGGGCATCAGGCCGAAGCCGGCATGGTTGCGATCCAGCCAGTAGCCGATGGACGCTGTGCGCGCGGCACCATATTGCACCGACGCCACGGAAACCTGGCCGATCAGTGGCGGGCGCCCCTTGTGCAGCTGGGGCAGAGCCAAGGCCCAGGTGAATCCGCTGCCGTCAATTGCTGATTCATCCTTGGCCCTGAGCATCTCGCGAAAAGTCATGGCTTCAGGCGGGCCCAAGGGACTGGTGGGATCCCATGGCTTGAGCCATTTGGAATTGGCGTAGCGCAGATTGATCCACTCGGCTTCGTCACTGGCAGTCAGTTGGCGCAACAACAGCCGCTCCGAGGCCAGATCCGGAACCAAGCGCTTTGCTCGACGAGAGAAGAACATGTGCACATCGTATTACTTCGTCATGCTTGCAGCTGGCAACAGCGCTAGCAGGCAGCGTTTCGTTTCTTGCACGTAAGCTGTAGGCATGAATCCCACCGCTGATCTGAATTCTGGCGCCGGCAAGAAGGCCGCGCGTGCCGCTGTGCGCACTTGGCGCAGGACACTTGATCCGAGCAAGCGTGAGCAATTCGGCCTGGATCTGGCTCACACGGTGATTGGCTACCTGAGCCAGAGCACCGGTGTCGTCCAGAAGGTCGCGGCCTATTGCTCGGGTCCGGATGAACCGTCTACCGAGGCGCTCTTGGATGCTTTGGCCAAGGAAGGCATTGAAGTCTACCTGCCGGTGTGCGAACCGGAGTACGCGCTGTCGTGGGTTGAGTACTCCCCCGGCATGGAATTCCAGCCGAGTACCTTGGCCCCGGTGATGGAGCCGGTGGGCAAGCGGATGGGCACAGAGCTCTTTGACGAGATCAATACGCTGATCATGCCTGCGCTGTCCATCGATTCGAATGGGCTGCGTTTAGGCCAAGGCGGCGGCTACTACGATCGCTTCCTGCCCTTGATCGACGATGCGCCGGTCCGTGTGGCGGCCGTGGTTTATGAGCACGAGTATGTTCCGGCCGGTTCCTTCCAGATCGATAAGCATGACCAGCCCGTGGACTTGGTGTTCACTCCGCAGCAGGTGCATCAGATCATCTGATTTACCCACAGCTCGCGGGCAGCTGGCAGTGTGCCGCTGGACCTGAAGGTTGCATGGGGTTATGAGCTTCTTCTCCAGACCGCATGCTGCCTCCCGGCCCCCGGTGATTCCCAAGCCGAAGATCCGTCCCGTGCGCAACCGCCATGAGTTGTTGCGCCGCTACCGGAAGCCTTTGGCCATCGCCTGCGCGCTGCTGGCCTTGGCCGGCGTGCTCAATGTGTTTTCCTCCGGGCAATTAGCGCAGCGCGAGGTCGTGGTGGCGCTGAGCGACATTCCTGCCGGATCCCGCATATCCGCCAACCAGCTGACGGTGCAAACGGTGCGGCTGGCCCCGGAAGATGCCGAAGTCTTTGAAAGCATTGATGCCATCTCGGGGCAACGGGCAGCCGTGGCACTGACTGCCGGAACGGTGCTGCGCAACTATTCCTTGGTGGGGCCGCAACTTTTGACCGGGTCGCCGGAAGGCACCGTGGCCGTTCCCTTGCGCTTGAGCGATCCTGCCACCGTGACGCTGCTCCATCCAGGGCAACTGGTGGATATCGTATTGACCACCGGAGATGGCTTCGAAAAGGACATCAGCTCGCAGACCATCGCCAAGGCGGTGCCGGTGCTCTGGGTTCCGGATAATGCCAGCAGTTCCGAATTCGGCATGCTCAGCGGCGCGGCTCCCACCGGTGAAGGAATTGTGGTGGTCGCGGCGGCCAGCAGCCTCTCGGATGATCTGGCCGGGGCAGTATCGCGCGGCAAGGTTTCAGCCGTCTTGGTGAATTAGGAAATCAGCCCCAGTGCGGCGGCTTCTCGCGCTTCATCATCTCAGCCAGGTCTTCCTTGGCGTCGCCCCAATTTCTCGGGTCCTGGTCTTTGGCCAGCAACTCGGACAGCGGATCGGCGGCCGGCTGCTTGGCGCGGGACGCCATCGCCGCAGCAGAAGTCTCGGCGGGCTGGTGGCCGGCTAGTGCCCGGTTCACGGAGTCTGAATGCGGCACTGGCGCGTAGCTGCCGGTGAGTTCAACGCGAGCAGTCAGATGCTGCGGGGGTGCGACAACGCGGGGGG
>NZ_JBLVOJ010000011.1:308562-346119 GCF_053543715.1 Glutamicibacter sp. AGC46 | reverse complement strand
GCTGGGGGGGGCCGCGCGTTGGTTCTTGCTCAGAAGTCATTACTTCTTTGGCTCCGGATCCTCGTTCTTGCTGGTAGCCGGGACAGGGGCTGGAGTCAGTGGCTTATCCGCGCTGTCCTTTGCAGGAGCTTGGGCAGCTTCAGCTTTGGCACCGCTTTCAGCAGCTGGCGCTTCCTGCTTGGTCTCGGCCTTTGGTTCCAGTCGTGCCTTGGCCGACTTGAGCAGATTGGACTTTTCCTTCGGCGTTTCCGCCTCGGTGGTGACTTCACGGGCCGACACCGGCCGAGCGGCGGCCACACCGGTACGGGTCGAAGCCTGGGCTGGGGCCGCAGGCTTTTTCAATCCCAGTGCATGGGCCAGGCGATCGGTGACAGCACCCGGATCGGTGAAGACGTCAATGGTCCACAGCGGAACATAGCGCCAGCCGTGCTTCTCGAAGAATTCCGGGCGCAGTCGGCTGCGTTCACGCACGGTCAGTCCGGCATAGTGCTCGGTGCCGTCGTAGACCACAGCCAATGGGCGGATGCCGCTGTGCGCAGAGTCGTAGGCGTGAGCCGACAGGTCCAGCACACCGCGGTAGTCCTCGGAAACGATGGCACCGCTTTCGCGCAGGCGGCGGGCCAGATCGGAGACCAATGGATCGAAGCGCGGATTGCGCATCGAGCTGACTCCGGAATCCCCTGCCTGCACGCGTCCGAACAGTTCGAAGAACTGGCGGGCACCACGGTAGACGCGGTTCAGGTCCACGTCTTCGGGCAACAGGCTGGACACCAAGGTCATGCGGGTCCGCGATCGGGTCATGGCGGCGACGAACAGCTGTTCGCCGCCCTCGCGGGACAGTGCACCGAATTCGTGCAGGGTCTTGCCGTGCGGAGTACGTCCGTAGCCCCAGGCGAAGATGACCGAGTCCCGGCGCAGGCCGATCAGCCGGTCCATGGTGGTCACCACGAATGGTTCGCGCTTGGAGCGCAGGTGCTCCATCGCGTACTTGTGGTTTGGCAGCTGGACACGGATCGCTTCGGCGATGGCCGAGGCATGGCTGCGGTTCGAGGCAATGACTGCCAGCGATTCGCCCCCGTGGTTCTTGAAGTGGGCGAAGACCAGATCCACCACGCGCGCCACTTCTGCTGCGGTGGTCTGCACACCGTCTTCGCTGCTGGACAGCGAGCCGGTGGCATCTGGCACGTATTCGCCGCGCAGCAGCGAGGAGTCGCCGGTGAGGTTCACCGCCATTGGCAGGCGCGAGAGCGCCGAATCGTAGTAGGTGGCGGACAGCTGTTCCACCAGGCCTTCGTCAATGCCGCGGTACACGGTGGACAGCGAACCGGTCACCAGGACCTTGTTCAGGGCTTCCAGCGCGGAACGTTCCACGCTCTGCTCGCGAACTCGTGCGGTCGGGTCTACGGAGACCTCGAAGCGCTTCGGACCGCCCAGCATTTCATCGCCAATGGCAATGACCTGGCCGGAGCGGCGGATCGCATCCAGGACTTCACGCAGGGTGAGGTAGTTGGCTTCCAGCAGGATGACCGCATCGAACTTCGTGTCCTCCGGCAGGGCGCTGCCCAGCAGCAGCGGAGCCGAGACGATGACCGGGGTCAGAGAATTGGCCAGCGGTGCTCCAAGATCCAGCAGCCCGGCAATGCTCGGGGTTCCGCCCTTGAGCATCTCGCGCAGCGCGCGGGAACCGGCTCGGTGGTCAGCCAGCGCTGCCTTCCAGTTGCGAGTCAGCGCCCAGCGGATGCGCTGCGGGCCGGCAGCGATGTGCGCGCCGTCAGCCAGACGGTAGTCAGCCTCGATCTTCTCCAGCTTGGAGCCATCATTCATGGCCAGGAAGTCGTCACCGGAGATCATGGCATCCAGCACGGACTGCCACCAGGCAAGCTCCAATTCGCTGTCTACCTGGTCGGCGTCGATCTCGCGTTCGGCGAAGTCATCAAGCAGGTCGCCCAGCCCGGCTTCGGCCAGCTGCTCGGAGATCAACGTGCGCTCGGGCAGCTCGCCCAGGTCCTCGCGGCGCTCGACCAGCGCTGCAATCACCGAGAGCAGCTCCTTGATGGGCATTTCGCGCAGGCGCGAGCCCAGGGAGGACGGCAGCATTTCGGCCAGCTTGTCGATGCGGGCACCGGCGTCGTGGTAGCCGGCTTCAACATCCAGCAGGCCGCCTGGGACCTGCGGGTTGCGCTGGCTGGTGGCAATGGCTCGCCAGGCATCGCGCTGGACCGCCACCGCCTGCAAAGCGGACTGCAGGTCAGCTATGTGCATGCCCGGGCGGACGTATTCCTTGGCAATCTTGCGCAGCCGGGAACGGACAATGGAGCCCATCTCCACGCCGTGCTCGCGGCGCCATGCGCTGGTTGCAGTAGCGGCGATCAAATCATCGATGTCGCCCTCGAAGATGTCGGCCTCGAACTTGTCCAGCGAACCGCGGACGGCGACCAGCAACTGCAGCTGGTCTCCCCACTTGTCGTAGCTTTCTTCCAGGCGGATCTGCGAACGCTCGGCGATCTGCAGCATGTGCTCATGCAGGATGGGCAGGTCGCGGCCCAGCCCGCTGGCCAGGTTCAAGGCCTTTTCGGTGGCTTCGGTGTTGCGCAGCGGTGCACCATGCCATGGGCTGGTGGTGTGCATCTTGGAGAAGGCGCCAAGCTGCGCTGCGCGCTTGAGCTGCGCGGCAACATGTCCGCGCTGGCCCATGGAGTCCAGCACCGAACGCTTCAGGCGCACGGTGGTGGATGGCGCTGGTTCCAGTGCGGAGAGACGTGCCAGCTCCTGCATCGCCTGGTATGGCGAGCAACCCCAACGGCTGCGCACCGAGTGCAGCGACTTCACGTGCTCGTGCAGTGCGTGGCGGGATTCGCGCAGGCGCTTGAACATGGAGCCCAGCTGCGGCTCGGCAGCGCGTTCGTTGCGCAGAATCGCCTTGGTCATCATCGCGCGCAGCGCTTCTGGATCCTCATTGGGTTCCAGCAGCATGCTGCCTGCATCCAGGTGCTCGTTGAAGCGGGTCACGAATTCTTCAGCGGCAGAACGCTGTTCCGCAACCACCAGTACGCGCTTGCCCTGGGCGGCCAGCAGCGCGGCTGCGTTCAGCGCGGTCTGGGTAGCACCGGTACCGGCAGCGGCATTAATGGCCACCGATTCACCGGCAGCGATGTAGTCAAGCATCTTGGACTGGGACTCATCCGCGTCCAGCAAGAACAGTTCATCTTCAGGATCACGGTCATCAGAAGACTTGGCAATGGTGGTGGTGCCGGTGTGGACCTTGCGGGCAGAAGATTCTTCGGAAGCAAGGCTCTGCTTACGCGAGCGCGCGGTTTCCTTGAGAATGTTCTTCACGCGGCTCAGGCGGGAGCCGGCTGCTTCATGGCCCTTGGCATCGGCGGCCTGCGCTTCAGGCTGCTCTTCGTCCTGCTTCTTTTCAGCGGCAGACTCGTCCTTGGCTTCTTCAGGCTTTGAGCCCTCGGTTTTGGAAGCGCCCGGCTTGGAAGCGACCAGGTTGGCCAGCGCTTCGGAGGTCTTGCTGCTTTGGCTGTTCCCAGCCTGCTTTTCCGCGGAGTCGTGACGAATTAGCGCCTCGATGACCGGGTGGGACCCGTTGAGCTTGGCCGGGTCAGCTGGGTCCATCAGCTCGGAGAAGGTGGAGAGCAGCAGGCGGTGGCCTACCACTACGCCGGGAACCTCGGACATCTGGTGGCGCAGGGCATCCATTCCGCGGACCGGGTCGAAACGGGCGATGGAGTACGCTTCGGCGTCCACCGCGGCGACATCGACCTTGGCGTTGTGGTCGGCTTCGAATTGGCGCACGAAGGCCGGGGATACGGTGGCGCGGCCGACCAGCTGCAGGTCGTAGTCGTCAGCATCAACGTGCTTGGTCAGGGTGATGCGGCCGAGCATGATGGGAGCCGAGACAGGCTCGCTCTTGCCATCGTGGACCGCACGCCAGTTGGCGACACCGGCGGCCAGGTAGCCGACGTCGATGCCGCGTTCTTCCCACAGTTCATTGATCTTGGCCGAGAGCGCACGGGCAGTGCGGCGCGCGGTAGCGTACTGGTCCGCATCGTGCAGCAGCGTGGACAGGCGGGTACGCCGTCCGGCAAGGAACTGGGCCAATCCCGATGGATTGGCATGGGTTATGTCGATGCTATTGGAGGTCGACGGAGCAAATCGCAGGGTGGTATCCGCCCCGGCACTCTGTCCCAGGGATTTCACCCAGGCAGCTACACGCTCGGCGGCAGCATTCTGTCCACTAGTCACGACAGTCATTCCCTTCACTGAACCGACCACATTCGGGCGCACCACAGGTGCAGATACGCCTCTTTCTAACGTAGTGCACGCACCGTGCAGAACCGGTGCGCGAAACACGTTTTAACTGCGGGAAGCGGAACCGGCGTACCGGATCCGCTTCCCATTCACCCGCCAAAGCGCAGTGAATTAGCAGTCTTGGGGATTTACTCCCACTCGATGGTTCCAGGTGGCTTGGACGTAACGTCCAGCACCACGCGGTTCACCCCATCTACCTCGTTGGTGATGCGGTTGGAGATCTTCGAGAGCAGATCGTATGGCAGGTGCGACCAGTCGGCGGTCATGGCATCCTCGGAGGAAACCGGACGCAGCACGATTGGGTGGCCGTAGGTGCGGTGATCGCCCTGTACGCCTACCGAGCGTACGTCAGCGAGCAGCACTACTGGCATCTGCCAAACTTCGTCATCCAGTCCTGCAGCAGTCAGCTCGGCGCGAGCGATCGCGTCAGCCTTGCGCAGGATGGACAGGCGCTCTTCGTTGACGGCACCGATGATGCGGATACCCAGGCCTGGGCCAGGGAATGGCTGGCGGCCAACGATTTCCTCTGGCAAGCCGAGCTCGCGGCCCACTGCACGGACCTCGTCCTTGAACAGGGTGCGCAGTGGTTCAACCAGCTCGAAGTCCAGGTCCTCTGGCAAGCCGCCCACGTTGTGGTGGCTCTTGATGTTCGAGGTGCCTTCGCCACCGCCGGATTCGACGATGTCCGGGTACAAGGTGCCCTGGACCAGGAACTTCACTGGTTCGCCCTCGGAAGCGGCCTCGGCGATGATCGTCGCTTCTGCTGCTTCGAAGGCGCGAATGAATTCGCGGCCAATGATCTTGCGCTTGGTCTCCGGGTCGGTGACACCGTCCAAAGCAGTCAGGAAGCGCTCGCGCTCGTCGGCAATGTACAGCTTGGCGCCGGTGGAAGCTACGAAGTCCTTCTCAACCTGCTCGGCTTCGCCTTCGCGCAGCAGGCCGTGGTTGACGAACACGCAGGTGAGCTGGTCGCCAATGGCGCGCTGCACCAGGGCAGCTGCAACAGCGGAGTCCACTCCGCCGGACAGGCCGCAGATGGCCTTGCCGGTGCCGACCTGGGCACGGATGCGCTCGATCTGCTCGTCAGCGATGTTGTCAGCGGTCCAGTCGCCCTTCAGGCCAGCACCGTTGTACAGGAAGTTCTCCAGGACATCCTGGCCGAACTCGCAGTGCTTCACCTCTGGGTGCCACTGCACGCCGTACAGGCGCTTTGCTTCATTTGCGAAAGCGGCAACCGGAGCACCAGCGGTGGTGGCCAACACTTCGAAGCCTTCTGGGGCCTTGGAGACGGAGTCGCCGTGGCTCATCCAGACGGTAGGGGCCTGAGCGGCGCCTGCCAGGATGGAGCGGGCATCGCCCTCAAAGTTGGTTGCGGTGCGGCCGTACTCGCGCAGGCCGGTTTCGGCCACGGTACCGCCCAAGGCGTTAGCCATGGCCTGGAAGCCGTAGCAGATGCCCAAGACCGGCACGCCGGCTTCAAACAGGTCAGCCCCGACGGAAGGGGCGCCATCGGCGTAAACGCTGGAAGGACCACCGGAGAGGATGATCGCTGCAGGGTTCTTGGCCAGGATGGCTTCGGTGGACAGGGTGTGCGGAACGATCTCCGAGTACACACGGGCCTCACGTACGCGGCGAGCGATAAGCTGCGCGTATTGGGCCCCGTAGTCGACGACCAGAACCGGCTTATGTTCTGGATTGAGGGGAGCAGTAGTCACCGTTACAGTCTACGCGGTTCACTGCGCGCGAAACAGCCAAGGTGATGTCATCAGCGTCACCTAGTCGTTTTTTGGCAAAAAGCAAAGGGCAGATCTGTTCATTTTCGATGAACGGATCTGCCCTTTGGCAATGAATGCAGCCACGTGTCAGTAGCGCTTGGCGGCCTTTGGATGCGCGGCCAGCTCGCGGTCTACTTCTGCGTGCACCTTGGCTTCGGTCCAGAAAGAAAGGAACGGAACGACGCCGCCGAGCGCGATCGTAATGAAGCGCATGAATGGCCAGCGCATCAAGGTCCACAGGCGGAAGTCGGCAAAGAGGTACACCACGTATAGCCAGCCGTGGGCGATCAGGATGCCCAGCGAGAGGTTCAGTCCTCCGGCCACCTCGGCGCGGTTGTACATGCCGACGGCGTTGGAGGTGCCATCGACCAGGGTGCCACCCACGAAGAGTTCCAGGGACCAGAAGTACTTGAAAATCATTTCCAGCACGAGCAGCAGCAGCATCACGCCGGTGATGTAGGCGAAGACCTTGTAGAAGGTTGCGGCTGCACGGATCTGCTTAGGGGTGCCGCCGAATTTCCGGGGCTTCGGTGCCGGGGTGGTGCTGGACATCGTTGGTGATTCCTTCCGATTTCGGTAAGAAGTGCGGTGTGCGTGAATTGCTATTCGTTGCTGTTTTCAGCTTGGGTGGTGTTGCCGCCCGTGATATGTGTTTCGGCAGCGCGCTCAGCAATCTCGTCAAGATCCCGCTGGTAATCATCGCGCACCATGCGGTACCAGAGGAAGATGGCGAACCCTGCGAAGAGGACCCATTCCAGGCCGTAGAAAACGTTCAGCCAGTTGATCTGCGCTTCCTGGGGCTGCGGACCGACGTCGACGACGTCCAGGCCCGGCTGCTCGACGGTTTCGCCCTTGGCCGTGGTGATTTCGTGGGCCGTGACGAATCCTTCAAAGAGGACCGAATCCCAGATGTTCGCCAGCTGTGCCGAGGCGAGAGTTGGCAGTGTTGAGCTGCGCAGGTCCTCGCGGAATTCCGGGCCTTCGCTAGGCAGCAGGCGCCCGGTGATCTCCAGTTCACCTTCAGGTGCCGGAGCTGGCTTGGTTGCTTCAGGCTGCCAGCCGCGTACCACCGCAATACCGGCGTCCTGGGCCGCGCCCTCGCCCTTGAATTGGGTGATGACCCAGACACCGCGCTGATCGCCATTCAGCCGAGGCGCAATCAGCTGATCGGTGCCGGGGACGAATTCGCCCTCCATGGTGACGATCTGGTCTGCCTTGATGCCCAGCAGTTCCTTGCCGACTTCCTGATGCTCGATCAGCGCGACCGGCTTCTCGGTCTTGTCGATCTTGACCGGCGGCTCGGTTTCGGAGGCGCCGAACTGCCATCCGGACAAGAGAACGAATCCGGTGGCGAGAGCTAGCGCGGCAAAGAGGGCGCCGATCCATTTGGGCTTCAGAGCGGTTTTAAGCACACTCTAACGGTACTTCTATTTGGCGTAGAACTCGAAATGCGATGGCGTGAGATTAGCCCTGTTGCCTTATTTTCCGCTGGTGGAACCAACTTGCTTATTCATTCGTTGAGACCAAGCGCTTAAACGACACTGGCCCCGCCCTTCGAAAGAAGAGCAGGGCCAGATCAGGATCAGCTAGAAGCGATCGGATTCGTACGGGGACAGCACGACGTCGACGCGCTGGAATTCCTTGAGGGTCGAGTAGCCGGTGGTGGCCATCGAGCGGCGCAGTGCGCCAACCAGGTTCGAGGTGCCGTTGGTCTCGTGCGATGGGCCGTGCAGGACCTTCTCCAGCGAGCCGACGGTTCCGACCTTGGCGCGGTCGCCACGTGGGCTGGCCTCGTGAACTGCTTCCATGCCCCAGTGGTAGCCGGCGCCTGGTGCTTCATCGGCACGGGCCAGTGCGGTACCGAGCATCACTGCGTCGGCGCCCATGGCGATGGCCTTGACGATGTCGCCGGAGTTCCCCATGCCGCCATCGGCGATGACGTGGACATAGCGTCCGCCGGACTCTTCGATGTAGTCGCGGCGTGCGGCTGCAACGTCGGCGATGGCAGTAGCCATCGGCGCGTGGATACCCAGAGTGCGGCGGGTGGTGGAGGACGCGCCGCCACCGAAGCCAACGAGCACGCCGGCTGCACCGGTGCGCATCAGGTGCATGGCCGGGGTGTATCCTGCTGCGCCGCCCACGATCACTGGGACATCGAGTTCGTAGATGAACTGCTTGAGGTTCAGCGGTTCGGTGGTCTTCGAGACGTGCTCTGCCGAAACTGTGGTGCCGCGGATGACGAAGATGTCCACGCCGGCAGCGACAACGGTCTTGTAGTGCTCCTGGGTGCGCTGCGGGGTCAACGAGCCTGCAACGACAACGCCGGAGTCGCGGATCTCGGAGATGCGCGAGGTGATCAGCTCAGGCTGGATGGGAGCCGAGTACAGTTCCTGCAGCTTTGCGGTGATCTTCGGGTCGTTGCGGGTTGCCGCCTCGGACTCCAGGCCGGCAATTTCAGCCAGCACTGCTTCCGGGTCCTCGTAGCGGGTCCACAGGCCTTCGAGGTTCAGCACGCCCAGGCCGCCGAGCTTGCCCAAGGCGATTGCAGTAGACGGGGAGGTCACCGAATCCATTGGTGCGCCCAGGATAGGGGTGTCGAACTGGAAGGCGTCGATCTGCCAGGACACCGATACGTCCTTCGGATCACGGGTACGGCGATTCGGTACGATCGCTACGTCGTCCAGGGAATATGCCTTAGTTGCCCGCTTGCCGCGGCCGATCTCAATCTCGTTACTCACCTAACTAGGTTATCAAGATTCCCGGATAATCCCGCTTTTGATAGCGCATTGGCTTTAGGCGATGTTTCTGCGCTGGCTCTGGCGCATGGGGCCGCAAGTGGCACACCGGGACAACAATGCCCTGCCGGCCGGTGAGTAAGATCACCGGATGGCAGGGCCTATGTTGAGCCAGGTTTACTTGGCTGTCTTGGATGCAAGCTTCTTGGCGGTCACGGCCAAGGAGGTGGCGGCTTGCTCTTCAGAATCGGCAATGCGCTCAATCGCGTCAGCCAATACGGCGAAGTGCTCAGCACGCTTGGCGAACTCGGTCTCTGGATCAATCAGGTCCGCGAACTCATCCCACTGGGTGGAGAGCTGCTGGTAAGCATCTACGTGAGCTGCCAGCGCCGCCAGGCCTGGAAGTTCCGCCGCTTCCGAAAGGAACTCCGCGTACAGGCCGCGCAACGCGCCCTCGCCGCTGAAACGCGTGTCGGAGAAGAAACCTGCGAGCTGGTCCAAGCCGTTGGCCAGCGCTTGCTGGCTTGCGAAGATCTGGGACCAACCGGTCTTGGACTCGTTATCGCGCAGTCGCGTAGCCAAGGTGCGCATGCCGGTAATGCCGAAGTTCTTGGCAAAGTGCACTGGAACCCCGGAAAGCTCGCTGGTGCCCAGCAGGCGAGCGGTGGTTTCCCCAATCGCCTCGACAGCATTGGCGGCCAGGGTCTCGGCCTTCGGCGAGCGCGAGGACGGGATCCATGCCTGCCAGTGCTTTTCCTTCTTGCGCATCGCACGGGCGATGGCCAGTTCCTTGGGGCTAATAAGGTTCAGCGCACCTGAACCGTCATCTACCATCAGGTCTTTCTTGTGCTCGCCAACGACGACGAGATCCAGGGTCTCGGCCTCATCAACCGTGTTGCCGTCAATCCATGGCAGCGCGCTGATTGCCACGCGAACCACCACGGTGCGGCCTGCGTCCAGGGCAGCGTCCATGTATTCGACAGCGCGTTCGGCTGAGCCGGTGGTACGTTCGGTCACCGTAGCACCGCAACGAGCCAGCAGGTTCTGTGTATAGGGTTCCGGGTTGTGGCGGGTCACCAAGGTTACTGCAGTCTCTTCGCCGCCTTCATGGGTAAAAACCATGAAGCCGATACCGCCGGCAAGGCCAGCGAGCAATGCCTGGCTCAGCGGTTCGCCGGTGTGCTTGTTGGTGACGCCAGCTTGGACTAGGACTCGGTGCCAGAGCGCAGCATCGTACTGGATGACATCTTTTGGCGCTGGGTACTCAGGCAGTTCGTCAGCTGGCGAAGCAGCCGGAGCGTTCTTGCCTTTCTGCTCCTGCGCCTTGGCCTTTTCGCGTGCTTCCTTGGCGTAGTCGCGTGCGGCGGCAGCGCGAGCGGCCCGAGGGCTTTCAGGCTTGCCGGCCAAGATGTTCTTGCGCGCGGTGGTGTAGCTCTCCCCCGTGCGTTCCATACGCTGTCGGGTTTGCTTCTTCAGGTTGGCTGGCTGGCCCATGTACTGATTGTCCTTCCGTCACCGGCGCATTGGCGCGAGGTTTCCCGCACGCGCAGGGAAGCGCCGCCATCGAACAAGTCTACGTGTCCGCGGCGAGCGAGTCCCGCGATGTTCTAGTGGGATTGGATACGCCACGGCGCGCGCCAATGCGCGGCGTCAAACTGGGACTAGGACAAAACAAGGCTCCATCTATGCCTGCATGGGGCAGGACAGATGGAGCCTCGAGTCTGTTTGATTTTGTGCTGCTATTCAGGCCGAAGGCATTTGGCGCCTAGAAACCGACTTTGTCGCGCCCCTTGAGCTCCAGCATCTCCCGGGCTTCCTCGGGAGTCGCGACCTCGAAATCCAGTGCTTCCAGTATGGTCCGGATACGGGTCACTTGCTCGGCATTGGAAGCGGCGAGCTGCCCCGGTCCGATCCACAAGGAATCTTCCAGCCCAACACGTACATGCGATCCCATGGCCGCTCCAATGGTAGCTAACGGCATCTGGTTCTTGCCTGCACCGAGGATGGACCATTCGTAGTTCTCTCCCAGCAGGCGGTCAGCCGTGCGGCGCATATGCATCAAGTCTTCCGGATGCGCCCCGATGCCGCCGAGCAGACCGAAAACCGACTGCACGAAAAGCGGGCCACGGGCCAGGCCGCGCTGGTGGAAGTGACTCAGGTTATTTAGGTGGGAAATGTCGTAGCATTCGAATTCGAACCGGGTGTCATTGGCGTTACCGATTTCCAGGATCCTCTGGATATCGGCAAAGGTGTTCTTGAAGACCAGATCCCGTGAATTTTCCAGGCCTTCTCGTTCCCAATCGTGTTCGAACTCCGTGAACCGGTCCAGCATGGGATACAGTCCGAAGTTCATTGATCCCATATTGAGCGAAGCGAGTTCAGGTTCGAAGGTTGCCACCGGAAGCATGCGTTCTTCGACGGTCATATGCGGGGAGCCACCGGTGGTGATGTTGACGATGGCGTCGGTGCCGTTCTTGAGCTTCTCCAAGATCGGTTCGAAATGCTTGGGATCCTGAGATGGGCGGCCGTCCTTGGGATCACGCGCGTGCATGTGGACTATGGCCGCGCCAGCCTTGGCGGCGCCAAGCGCAGCTTCGGCAATCTCATCGGCGCTCACCGGCAGGTGCGGCGACATGCTGGGGGTATGGATAGCGCCGGTGACAGCGCTGGTAATGATGACTTTTCGCTTGTTTTTCACAATACGCCTTCCTAGTACAGTTTCTCGGTGTTGCCATCGACTGCCATGGCCTGGCCGTTGATCCGAAGTGCCATCGGGCTGGCCAGGAACACCGCCATATTGGCGATGTCCTCGGCCTCGACCAGCTTGTTGAGCGATGACTGCGCGTGGTACAGATCGGAGACTTCGTCCACCGGACGCTGGAGCATTCGCGCCTTCGCCTCGATGACGGATTGGATGCGCGGGCCATTGACTGCCCCCGGGCAGATGGCATTGACCCTGATTCCTTCACCGCCGAGCTCGATGGCAAGCGTCTTGGTCAGCCCGATCACTGCCCATTTCGATGCCGAGTACGGACTGCGACCTGCCATGCCCAGACGGCCAGCGGCCGAGGACAAGTTGATGATGGATCCGCGGGTGGACTGGCGCAGCAACGGGAGCAAGTGCTTGATGCAGAAGAATTGTCCGTGGACATTAATATCGAAAGTCGTCATCCAATCTTCGGATTCAAGAGTCTCGATAGGCCCGGTAGGACCGGCGATTCCGGCATTGTTCACCAGGACGTCCAGTCCCCCTAGAGACTGCTGGATCTGATCGGGCAATCCACGTACCTGATCTTCATCCGACACGTCGCTCACGGAGGCGGCAAAACCCGCCGACGCGGCGGCACGCACTGCTTCAGGATTGATATCCGTAACGAAGACTTGTGCGCCATGGTTCCTGAACTCTTGAGCGATCGCCAGGCCGATGCCCGCAGCTCCAGCCGTGACGAGAACCCGGAGTCCGTCAAAGTCCATTTTCATGTTATGGGTATCCATTAGAGTTCGTTGCTCCTTAGTTAGATGCCTAGTGGCCGGACACAGCGGCTTTAGCGGGATCCTCGGTGCCTTGCTTGAGCTTGAGAGTGAGCAGTGCGCCAACGGCGCAGATCGCGACAATGAACCAGAGGCCCGACATCTTGCTTCCAGTAGCTTCTTCCATCAGCCCCATGATGTAGGGACCAAGGAATCCGCCGAACAGCCCGACGGTGTTCACGAAAGCAATGCCGCCAGCCAGAGTCGCACCGGAAAGGCGGGTTGCCGGGTAGGTGAACAGGATCGGCTGCAACGCGAAGAAGTTGAACGCGGCTAGCGAGAAGCCGATCAGTCCGAGCACCGGTCCGCCAAGCGCACCGAGGGTGAACCCGGCAACGATGCCGGTCATGGTTGCGCTGGCAACGATCCGCGATCGCGAGCCATTGGTGGCAAGCTTGGGGATCAGCAAGGCGCCTGCGGCAGAGAAGACCCACGGTATCGAGGTGAGCAAGCCGATCTGGATGGTGGATAGCTCTCCGTATGTACCGATGATCGAAGGCAAGAAGAAGCTCAATGCGTAGACTGCGATCTGGTGGGAGAAGTAGATCGCAACGACCAACAGGATCTGCTTGTCCTTGAGAACATGGAGCAGCTTGGAATTTCCAGCAGCCTGCGCGCCGGCGATTTCCTCAGCCGCGATTCGCGCTTCCAAGTCCTCGGCCTCGGCCTGGGTGAGGAATTTAGCTTCGGTGGGCTTGTTGGGCAGGAGTTTCCAAACTGCGATAGCCAAGAAGCACGCTGGCAACCCCTCGATGATGAACATCCACTGCCATCCGTGCAACCCGCCAACGCCGTCCATAGTCAACAGCAGGCCGCTCAGCGGCGCCCCGATGACGTTCGCCAGGGCTACGCCGAGCAAGAAGAGTCCGTTGGCCCGGGCGCGGTCTTTGACGACAAACCACTGGGTGATGAAGTAGATGACTCCCGGGAATAGGCCCGCCTCAGCGATGCCCAGCAGCATGCGCAGGATATAGAAGGACCACTCCCCCAGGACCAGTGCCATGCAGGCAGACAGGATTCCCCAAGTGATCATGATCCTCATGATCCAGAACCGTGCGCCGACCTTGTGCATGATCAGGTTTGAGGGAATCTCCGAAAGCGCGTAGGTCAAGAAGAACAGCCCGGCACCCACGCCGTACGCTGTAGCCGAGATACCCAGATCGATTTCCAACCGGTCTTTGGCCATGCCGATATTCGTGCGATCAATGAAAGCCATGACATAGGCTGCGATCAGCAGCGGCATGATGCGCCGGAAAATCAGCTTGTTGAGCATTTCCGGTGAGCGCATCCGACGTGTCGCGTTGGTAGTTTGCACGGTCAGTTCCTTCCGCATGCAGGCATGACGAGTAGAGGGCACCAGGCCCTTGGCTTTGAGAATGTCTAGTGGTGAGCTAGAGGGCAGGCATTCGCCCTGTAGCAGGGCACCCGCAAGTCCTACCGATATGGAGGCTGTGCTCGCAGATCGTGTGCTTGTAGGTGTTCCGCGGCTCGACGATCTGTTCCAGGAGTAGCTCGAAGGACCTTTCCGCCATGTCTTTCACCGGCTGGACAATTGTTGTCAGCCCGATGATTTTCGAGCGGCTGTGCCTGAGTCCGTCACAGCCGACGATCGCGACATCCTGTGGAATGCGCAGGCCCAGCGACAGCGCATGCTCCATGACACCAATGGCAATTTCATCCGATCCGCAGACCACAGCCCGTGGCGGATGCGCCGAGCTGAACAATCTTTTGGCGGCCAGCTGCCCGCCTTCCGAACTGAGCTTGGTACTGATCAGGCGTTCTCCCGCAACCCGGACACCCCTTTGTTGGGCAACCCGGACAAAAGCCTGTTCGCGCAACAAAGACGCAGTAGAGGAACGCGGCCCGATGACAGTGGCCACCTCCGAATAGCCGTGATCCAGAACGTGGGACATGAGTTCCCCCGCAGCCGCGTCGTCATCGATCCCGACGAAATCACCAGGCAGATGCTCGGAATTGCGCGACAGGCAGACATAGGGAATTCGTTTCTGGCGAAAGGTCCTCAGAGAACGCGAATCTTCCTTGATTGCAGCGGCGATAATGACGCCATCAACATTCCGGGCAGCCAGGGTACGAGCAACTTGATCCAGCGCCTCGGGGTCGTCCCCCGTTGTTGCGACAAAGACATCGAACCCGGCCGCGGCGGTGGCATTGATGATGTGCTGTGCCCAGATCGTATACATCTGGTTCACGATGTTCGGCAGCACTAGGCCGACCACGCGGGTCAGAAGCGGGTCCTGCTGCTGCCCATGGTTGGCGGGACGGTAGCCAAGTTCGTTCGCCACCTTCAGCACATGGCGCCGGGTCTCAGGCGAGGCACCGGGTCGACCGTTCATGATGTAGCTGACCGTTGCAGAAGAGACCCCTGCAGCTCGGGCAACAGCAGCAGCAGAGACACGCGCTGGTCGAAGCGATAAATGCGACTGGGTGGTCAACGCGCACCTCCATTGGTGAAATCGGATAAGAACCTGCGAATGCTTGTGATCACCATTACATGGCATGGAAATACGTTAAGCAACATTAAGCTTCAAAAGCTAAATCTTCTGAATCACCTTATTCATGCACCTGAAGCACCCGGTGCAACCGGAGATAGGACGCCTAGCCACTTACGATTGCTTAATGCCGAACCGCACTAGTAGCGTCCTCGAAAGGATGTGACGGCAGTCATATTCCTCTCCAGCAAATTGATCGGCCTACTCTTGGAGGTGCACGATGCTCACAACCGCAATGAAGCCTGTGACTCGTCTTGTCGAACGATGGATGCCCTCAGCAATGGTATTCGCCGTCCTGCTGACGTTGATCGTGATGCTCATGGCCTTGACGATGACCGACTCGTCTCCGGTCGCCGTGGTGAATGCTTGGGGCGAAGGATTGACAGGGCTACTGGCCTTCATCACGCAGATGTGCCTGGCCCTGCTCTTCGGGCATGCACTGGCCCATACCCGCCAGGTCCAGGGGGTGCTGTCGAAAGTATCAAGCATTCCAAAGAACGCGGTGCAGGCCTACGCCTGGGTCACCCTGCTGACCTGCTTGGTGTCCTGGGCCCAGTGGAGCCTGGGACTAATCGTCGGAGCGATTCTGGCCAAGGGTATCGCCACCAGCTGCCGCGAACGCGGCATCAAAGTCCACTTCCCTTTGTTGGTCGCTGCCGCCTACACCGGCTTTATTCCCTACCATATGGGATATTCAGGGGCAGCCCCGCTGACTTCGGCCACTCCTGGCAGCTTCATCGAGGAATTCCTGGGTGCTCCGGTCCCGGTTACGGAAACGGTCTTCAGCTGGTGGAATATGACTGGCCTGCTCATCATGATTCCCGCGCTGGTCATCGGCATGGTGATGTCCCGGCCTAAGACCGACGAGGAGATCCTGGAGATCCCGCTCAGCAACCCGGATTCCCAGACGGAGGCCCGTCAAGCTGGGAAACCGGAAAGCCCGGCAGATTGGATTGAATCCAAGCGCTACGTCACGACCGGACTGGGACTACTGCTCAGCGTCTTCATCGTCGGGCACTTCATGCGCCTGGGCTTCGTTTTGACCTTCGACATCGTGAACTGGTCGATGCTCGCGATCATCCTCCTGCTGGTTGATTCCCCTGTGGCGCTGGCCGGGCTGATCAAGAACGCGTCGTCAGTCACCGGCGAAGTGCTGCTGCAGTACCCTCTGTATGCCGGCATCCTGGGGATCGTGACCACGACGGGGCTGATCACCGTGCTCAGCGACGCGTTCATCTCGATGTCCAACGCGAACTCATTGCCGATTGTCGCCTTCTTCGCCGCCGGCTTGGTAAACGTCTTCGTACCTAGTGGAGGGGGCCAATTCGCCATTCAGGGACCGATTTTCATCGAGGCGGCCAATGCCTTGGGCACGGATCCCGCCCTGATCATCATGGCCATCGGCTACGGCGACTCTTGGACCAACATGATCCAGCCGTTCTTCGCATTGCCAATCCTGGCGATTGCGGGGCTCGGAGTGAGATCGATCTTGAAATACACCTTTGTTTCATTGGTCATCAGCGGTGCGGTATTCCTCTTCATCTTGCTGTTGCCCACCTTTATTTTCTAACTAGCACGCAAACAAGGAATTCCCATGAGTCTTGAACAGTTTTCACTGGCCAACCGTCACGTTTTGGTGACCGGAGCTGGCCGCGGCATCGGGCAGGCTATGGCACTGGCAGCCGTCAAAGCCGGCGCACGGGTCAGCGCAGTGTCCCGCACGGAGTCCCAGCTGGAGCAAACACGGCAGCTTGCCGGACTCGATGGGCAACGCCTGCACACCTATACCTGGGATGTAGCGCAAACCGGCAAAGCCCATGAACTTGTAGACCTTGCCGAAGGCAACGGTCCGGTTGATTCCGTGATCCATGCTGCGGGCGTGCAGCTGCGCAAGCAGGCCATCGATTTGGATCCTGAGGAATGGCGATGGGTACAGAAGGTCAATGCCGAAGCCCCTCTGTTCCTCAGCACCGAGATCGCGCGGCGGGAGATCTCCCGCGGCAGCGCGATCGGAAGCCACATCTTCCTCTGCTCGTTGGCAAGCACCATTGGGCTGACCAATGTGGCTCCATACGTCATGTCCAAGTCAGCCGTACTCGGAGCTGTCCGCGCGCTGTCCCGGGAATGGTCGCAACGAGGCATCCGCGTTAACGGCATTGCTCCCGGATACGTCCAGACGCAGCTCACTTCAGATCTCCTGGCCAATTCGGCAGACAGGGAACGAATCCTCTCTCGGATTCCGATGAACAGGCTGGGGCACACTGATGACTTTGCCGGACCGGCGGTTTTCTTGCTTTCCGAAGCATCCCGGTACATCACTGGACAGATGCTCAACGTCGATGGTGGCTGGCTGGCCTCCTGAATCAGCTAGCAGAGATGCGGAAAAACCCCATCGCCTCTGGCAATGCGCCAGTGGTGATGGGGTTTTCCGCATCAGATGAGCCTTAGCGCGAACGGTAGTTCGGTGCCTCAACGGTCATCATGATGTCGTGCGGGTGCGATTCCTTCAGGCCTGCTGCGGTAATGCGGACGAACTTGCCGCGTGCCTTCAGCTCGGGAACGGTGCGTCCGCCAACGTAGAACATGGTCTGGCGCAGGCCGCCCACGAGCTGGTGGGTGACAGCCGACAGCGGGCCGCGGTAAGGAACCTGGCCTTCGATGCCTTCAGGGATCAGCTTCTCGTTCGATGGCGCGTCAGCCTGGAAGTAGCGGTCCTTGGAGTACGAGGTGTTCTTGCCACGGGTTTCCATTGCGCCCAGCGAGCCCATGCCGCGGTAGGCCTTGAACTGCTTGCCGCCCATGAAGACCAGATCGCCTGGGGACTCAGCGGTACCTGCCAGCAGGGAGCCGAGCATGACCGAGTCGGCGCCGGCCCCCAGGGCCTTGCCGATATCGCCCGAGTGCTGCAGGCCGCCGTCAGCGATCAATGGAACGCCAGCTGGAATAGCTGCCTTGGCTGCTTCGTAGATAGCGGTAACTTGGGGAACGCCCACGCCGGCAACGATGCGGGTGGTGCAGATGGAGCCCGGGCCAACGCCGACCTTGATGGCGTCAGCGCCAGCATCGATCAGTGCCTTGGCACCGTCATAGGTGGCTGCCTGGCCGCCGATGATATCCACGTGCGCAGCCGCTGGATCCTTCTTCAGGCGTGCAATCATCTCCAGCACGCCCTGCGAGTGGCCATTGGCGGTGTCGACAACCAGTGCGTCAACTCCGGCGTCGATCAGGGTCATTGCACGCTCGTAGCCTTCGCCGAAGAATCCAACAGCAGCTGCAACACGCAGACGGCCTTCGTCGTCCTTGGTCGCCAGCGGGTACTGCTCGGCCTTGTCGAAGTCCTTGACGGTGATCAAGCCGGTGAGCTTGCCGTCGTTATCGATGAGTGGAAGCTTCTCGATGCGGTTCTTGGACAGGAGCTCGATTACCTTCTCTGGAGCTACACCGTCATGAGCGGTCACCAGCGGCATGCCGGTCATCACTTCGTAGACCTTGGTGGTCATGTAGCGTTCGCGAGGAACAAAGCGGGTGTCGCGGTTGGTGATGATGCCCAACAGCTTGCGGTTCTCATCTACCACTGGCAGACCGGAGACGCGGTACTGAGCGCACAGCTCATCCCATTCAGCCAAGGTGGCACCCGGGTGCACAGTGACTGGGTCGGTGATCATGCCCGACTCGCTGCGCTTAACCTGGTCAACCTGCTTGGCCTGGGACTCAATGGAAAGGTTGCGGTGGATCACGCCGATACCGCCCTGGCGTGCCAGCGCGATTGCCATGGGTGCTTCGGTCACCGTGTCCATTGCAGCGGAGCTGATGGGCACCTGGATGTTGATGCGCTTGGTGAAGCGGGTGGTGGTGTCCGCCTCCGAAGGAATCACATCCGTCGGGCCAGGCAACAGCAGAACGTCGTCGTAGGTGAGTCCTTCAAAGGCAAAGGGGTTGAACTCAGTCACGGGGGAACCTTTCGGGGCGACAGCGGAGGTTGATTAAATGGTAGAGCTCTTTTGGCGTTCCGGTTATTCCTTCGTGGCGCACTGTGTTCAACCTCATGCCCCATCCCGCATCAGGGGTGACTTATTCCCAGTTTGTTGCTTCCTTGAAAGAAGAAGCGAACTGGCGCTTGGCACTGAGCACGAAGGTCTTGGACAGGTGCGAATCATCCAGGTACGTCAAGACGTTGCCAATGACAGCTTTGCAGACCCCCTCGGGGCAGAGCAACCCCGTCATGTCCAGGGAAACAACCTGGTCGCCATAATCATTGGAATCCAGGAATTGCTCCACTGGATTCACGCTGTTCAATGCGTAGCCGGCCGAACCATCGCAGTTGGCAGGAAGTCCCTTGTTCGAATCCACGCATTCCGGAATGGAGTAGGTATAGCGCGGGGTATCGCGCATCGCGATGACCCGGCTTCCGGCATCGAGCAGCGGCTGGATCATCTCGGCGTAGTTGTCCACCAGGATCTCCTGCTCCCCCGGGCTGCGAAGCATGTCATCAGGGTCCGCTACGGTCTTGCTGGCCGTGGTCAGCACCATCTGCGGAGCCAGGTCCGCTACATATTCCTGCGCCGCGTCCTGGAAGCCGGAGCAGGCTTCTTCCACGCGGTCCGCATCGGAGCCGTAGCGGCAACCCGGTTCGTACACCAGGATCCAGCTGCCGCCAGCTTCCTCGATCATTGCCGAAGCCGCCGCGGACCAGTGCTGCATGTGCGAATCGCCCAGCAGTACCAGGTCCGGCGCTCCCCCGTCGAAAGTGCCGCCCTGCTCGCAGAAGTGGATGCGCTCGTCATCTGGAGCGTTCGCCCCTTCGCAGACGTCGCCGGGAGTCTGCCATTCGCTATCCAGTTCGGTCGCCAGCGGCAGGGTCAAAGCCGCAGGTGACGGATCCCAGTCATCTTCGGCGTTGGCCCCGGGGTTGTCGGTGGCGGTCTGCGCCGCGGCCATGGCCCTGCGGTGCTCGACGTTGTTCTCCCAGGCCATCACCGGAAGGCTGGCTACGCCAAGCCCCACAGCGACCACGGCAAACTGGGCAATGAGCTTGAACCCGGTTTGCGGAATCAGGCGCGAGAAGCTGGCACTGGCTTGCCAGGCGATGGCCGGTTTCTCGACGAACTTGGTGGTGGCCCATGAAGCGAGGATCGAGGCAAGAATCAAGACACTGCCGGCAGCGAAGGAGGCCTTCTCGTTCCCGGAGACCTCAAGGTAGAAGACCAGCAACGGCCAGTGCCACAGGTACATGCCGTAGGACAGGTCGCCCAGCTTTACCAGCGGGGGCAAGGAAAGCAGGCCCGACGGGTTGGCCCAGCTGCGCGGTGCCGGAGCCGAGATCACCAAGGCGGCGGCGACCGTGGGCACCAAAGCCATGAAGCCCGGGAACTGCCCCTGCACATCCAGTACGGCGCCACTGCCTATGACGGTGGCCAGGCCGGCCCAGCCTCCGATGCGGCGGATCTTCTCGGGCAGGCTGGAGAGCCACGGCAATGCCAAGGCGAGCAGCGAACCGAGGGCGAATTCCCATAGGCGCGCGCCCGTGTGGAAGTAGGCCACCTGCTGGTTGGTGGCGGTGATGTGAATGGAATACGCGAGCGAGCCGAGGAAGATGGCTCCGAAGGCGCCGCCTGCTACGGCGGCGAAGCTGTGCCGGGAGAAGAACTTCTTCCAGAACAGTGCGCTGCCGGCAAGAACCAGCGGCCAGATGATGAAGATCTGTCCCTGGACAGACAGGGACCAGAAGTGCTGCAGCGGCGAGGCGGCGGCTGTGTTGAAGGCGTAGTAGTCCACCTGGTGATCCGAGAGGTACCAGTTCTGCCAGTAGAACAGCGCGGCATTGGACTGGTCGATCAGCTCCAGCCAGCGCGTACTAGGCAGGATGATCCATGCCGCGATGACCACGCCAATGATGACTACCGCCGCTTGCGGTATCAGGCGCGAGAATCGATGCAGCCAGCCGTCGAGCAGAGGCGGGCGCTGCCCGCGGGCGCTGCGCCGTGCGGTGGAAGAAGTGAGGAAGAAGGCGGAGAGCATCAAGAAGATGTCCACACCGCCGGAGACCCGGGAGAACCAGATGTGATAGCACATCACCAGCAGGACTGCGAGGGCGCGAAGTCCCTGCAAATCAACTCGGAAACCGGCACGCTGGGTGCTTGTCCGAGACTGATCCAAGGTATGGCTCACTGGCTGCGCTTTCTTCGGGGACAGGTAATTGTCCTCGGCGTTTTCTACTTGATTCACGTCAGACAACCAACCATCTTATCAATTCGCCATGGCCACACCGTGCGAGTTGACGCTGCTGCCGCTGTAAAGCAGCGTATATAGATTGACCGTATTGGCCTGACCTGCTCAGGATTAGCTGTCGAAATTCGAGAACTGGCGCAAAGTTCCACGGCGGTTTGCCGCCCAGCCATCGTCGGCACGGCGGCAAATTGTTGCTTGGCCAGGTGAGCGAAGTCAATCCGCGCATTCTGAAACAACAGCTTTCTTGATTAGACTCATGAATAACTCTGATCAGTTCTAGCCGAGGGGCTCCCGGGTGACGTCTTCAACTCCTATGCCAGGACGACGCGAACGCAACAAGCAGGCGAAGCTTGAACGGATCATCTCCGCGGCCAGCGAACTCTTCGCGGCACACGGTGTCGATGAGGTCACCACGCAGCAGATCGCCGACGCGGCGGATATCGGAACCGGAACCCTTTTCCTCTACGCCAAGTCCAAATCCGAGCTGCTGCTCATGGTGCAGAACCACCGCTACGAACGCTCCTTGGAGCAAGGCATCGAGGCCTCTAAATCAGCAAAGACCGCGCTGGAGGCAACCATGGCCCTTTTGGTACCGATCATCGACTGCAATCGGAAGCATGTCGACAACGGGCGCTTTTATCTGCGCGAAATGGTTTTTGGCGATTCGGCGGAACCGCATCATGCCGAAGCCCTGCGCATAGCGGCGTTGACCGAACAGGCGATTGCCGAGCTCCTGGGCACGCATAGGAATCTGGAGGCGCCGGAGGCAGCCACGATTGCGCGGGCCATCACTTCCATCCAGTTCCTGGCGATGGCTACTGCTGCGGACCCGGCACTGGCCACAGCTGAAGTCGCCCGGGGCATCCGCGCTCAGATTGCTGCAATCCTCCCCCACTGACGAGCAAAGCGCGCCCACCGCCCAGGCGAACGCGCTCGCTTTACTTCTGCTGCATGGTGATGACGGTCTTGCCGCGCCGGCCACCAGCCTCCATCGATTCAAGGGCCTCTGCAGTTTGCGCAAAACCGAAGACCTGGCCCACCACGGGCGTCAGGACCCCGGAGTCCACCAGTTCGGCAATGCCTCGCAGCTGCTGGCCGCTGGGCTTCATGAAGAGGAACTCGTACCCGACACCCAGCTTCTTGGCCTTCTTGAGAACTGACCGGCTTAGCGCGCGGACCGCCAAGCCCATCACCGGATTCAGCCCTGCTTCCTTGGCGAATGCCGGAGTCGGCGGACCCGAGATGCCGATGACCTTCCCTCCAGGGCGCAGAACTCCCAGCGACTTGGCAAGCGTTTCGCCGCCCAGGCTGTCAAGCACCAGGTCATAGCCCGAGATACTTACCTGGAAATCCTCGGTCTTGTAGTCGATGACTTCATCGGCTCCGAGATCCTGCAAGAATTCGGCGTTCGTCGCCGACGCTGTTGTCGCGACGTAAGCGCCCAGGTGCTTGGCCAGCTGGATGGCGATGGTTCCGACGCCGCCAGCGCCAGCGTGGATGAGTACTCGCTGCCCCGGCTGCAGATTTCCCCGCTCAACTAGTGCCTGCCACGCAGTCAGTGCAACCAGGGGCAGCGAGGCCGCTTGCACCAGGTCGATGGAGACAGGTGCCTTCGCAATATCCATTTCATTCACGGCCATGCGCTGGGCGAAAGCTCCGATCCGATGATCTCGAGGGCGGGCAAAAATCTGGTCCCCTACCGTAAAGCCGCGGACTCCTGAGCCGAGCCCGATCACGGTCCCGGCGACGTCGTGGCCGAGAACCAGCGGCATCTTGTATGGCAGGATTGCCTTGAATTCGCCTGCGCGGATCTTCTCGTCAAGCTGGTTGACGCCAGCGGCCGCAATCTCGATGAGTACCTCCCGCTCCCCCAACTCAGGTTCAGCGACCTCGGCCTGCACCAGGGCACCCTTGTAGTTTTCGAGAACGAACGCGTGCATGGAAGATCTCCTGTACGGATATGAAATGGGCATCAATCTTTGACTGAGTTCAATTATGAGCGCACTCATTTATCGTGTCAATGAGCTGGGTCACCCCGGGTGGATCGTTTTCTGAGAACAAAAAGCCGCCGCTGGATCTAGGAGATAAATCCTGGATCCAACGGCGGCTTTCGCTCACGAAGCAATGCTTCGGTGACGGGCTAAACCCTAGTGGCCGTGCGCCTCTTCAGCTTCTTCAGCCTTCTCTGCCACCAAGGTCTCGGTGGTCAGAACCAAGGCCGCGATCGATGCTGCGTTGCGCAGTGCCGAGCGGGTTACCTTGACTGGGTCGATGACGCCTGCGTGCAGCAGGTTCTCGTAGACACCGGTCTTGGCGTTGAAGCCTTCGTTGGCTGGGGACTCCGCCACCTTGGAAGCAACTACCGCACCGTCGAAGCCGGCGTTGGTAGCGATCCAGAAGAGCGGCTGCACCAGCGCGCGGCGGACAATCGCAACGCCTGCTGCTACGTCGCCTTCGGTGGCTGCGATGCGGGCATCGGTATCCAGCGAAGCCAGTGCGTCAACCAGGGCGGTACCGCCGCCGGCAACGATGCCCTCTTCCAGGGCAGCACGGGTGGAGGACACAGCATCCTCGATGCGGTGCTTGCGTTCCTTCAGCTCGACCTCGGTGGAAGCGCCCACCTTGATCACGCCGATGCCGCCGGACAGCTTGGCCAGGCGCTCGGACAGCTTCTCGCGGTCCCACTCCGAATCGGTGCGGTTCAGCTCAGCCTTCAGCTGGGCTACGCGCTCTGCGACATCTTCCTCGGTGCCAGCGCCATCAACGATGGTGGTGGAATCCTTGGTGATGGTCACGCGGCGTGCCGAGCCGAGTACCTCGGTGCCAACCTGGTCCAGGGACAGGCCCAGTTCCGGGGAGACAACCTGGGCACCGGTGAGGATAGCCAGATCCTGCATCATTGCCTTGCGGCGGTCGCCGAAGCCTGGAGCCTTGACGGCTACCACGTTCAGCAGGCCGCGCAGCTTGTTGACCACCAGGGTGGAAAGGGCTTCGCCCTCGACATCCTCGGCGATGATCAGCAGCGGCTTCTTCGCTTCCAGGACCTTTTCCAGCAGTGGCAGGAATTCTGCCACGGTGGAGATCTTGGCTGGGTTGATCAGGATCAGTGCGTCTTCCAGGACAACTTCCTGGCGCTCCTGGTCGGTGATGAACTGTGGCGAGAGGTAGCCCTTGTCGAACTGCATGCCTTCGGTCAGGACCAGCTCGGTAGCGGTAGTCGAGGACTCCTCGATGGTGATCACGCCATCGGTGCCCACGGTCTTGAAGGCCTTGGCCAGCAATTCGCCGATTTCATCCGACTGCGCGGAGATCGCGGCTACGTTAGCAACCTTGTCCTCTACGGCAACGGCGTTAGCGGCCAATGCGTCCGAGACGATCTCCACAGCCAGTTCAATGCCCTTGCGGACATCGCCCGGAGCGGCGCCTGCGGCGACGTTCTTCAGGCCTTCCTTGACCAGGGCCTGAGCGAGCACGGTGGCGGTGGTGGTGCCGTCGCCTGCTACGTCATTGGTCTTGGTGGCTACTTCCTTGGCCAGCTGCGCGCCAAGGTTCTCGTATGGATCTTCCAGATCGATCTCACGCGCAATGGTGACACCGTCATTGGTGATGGTCGGGGCGCCCCAGGTCTTGGCAAGCACCACATTGCGGCCGAGTGGGCCGAGGGTGACCTTCACCGTGTTTGCGAGCTTATCAATGCCCGCTTCGAGGGCGCGTCGCGCTTCCTCGTTGAATGCTAGCTGCTTAGCCATGCATTTTCTCCTGAAACTTTAGAGAGGTTGGCGTTACTTTACGACGACTGCCAGTACGTCGCGAGCCGAGAGCACCAGGTACTCTTCGTTGCCGACCTTGACCTCGGTTCCGCCGTACTTCGAGTACAGGACTACGTCGCCTTCTGCAACGTCCAGGGGAATGCGGTTGCCGTTGTCATCGATGCGGCCTGGGCCTACGGCGACTACGGCGCCTTCCTGTGGCTTTTCCTTAGCGGAGTCTGGGATGACCAGGCCCGAAGCGGTGGTGGTTACGGCTTCGACCTGCTTGATGACAATGCGGTCTTCGAGCGGCTTGATGGAGACAGACATGGTCTCTCCTTTTCGTGTATGAACCAATGGTTGTAGGGGTGCGCCCTATGGCATTGGACCAACCGTCGTCGCGGTGCCAGTTGGTGGTATCCAGTCAGGCGGTGTGTAACGCTGCAAGCTGCAGATGCGACTTCCATCGTGACACCCACACATGACTTTAGGACGAGCTTTAGCACTCGGTCAAGGCGAGTGCTAATCATTGCCCTACTTCTTCACACCGGTTCGCGCAGAGCGCACAGCCGCGGACTCTTCGATATCCTCCGGAGCGTCCAGATCCATCTCGGTGAGCTTGACCATCTTGGACTTGGTCACCATGCGGTGCACCAGCCACAGTCCGAGGAACAGCGGCAGCCCGATATAGGCCGAGAGCACTTCCAGCCCGTGGCCGGCCAGCACCGCTTGGTAGTTCTGACCGACGATCACGGCAATCAGCATCAGGAAGGCCACGATGGGTCCTAGCGGGAAGAGCGGGGCCAAGTAGGGCAGGTCCTTCACGCTGTAGCCCTGGGCGAGATAACCGCGGCGGAAGCGGTAGTGGGATACGGCAATACCCACCCAGACGATGAACCCGCACAGCCCCGAGACATTCAGCAGCCAGGTATAGGCCGCACCCTGGCCCACCAGGGCGGTGAGGAACCCGAAGAGGCCTACCGCAGCGGTGGCCAGCAGAGCCATGATCGGCACGCCGCGGGAGTTGGTGCGCCCGAAGATCTTCGGAGCCTTGCCATCGTGGGCCATGGAGTAGAGCATGCGGGTTGAGGCGTAGAGCCCCGAGTTGCCAGCCGAGAGGATGGCGGTGAGAATGACCGCGTTCATGGCAGCAGCGGCAAAAGCGATGCCGGCCCGCTCGAAGACCAGGGTGAAGGGCGAGGAAGCCACGTCGGCTTCGCCGCTGGCCAGCAGGCTCGGGTCGGTGAACGGAATCAGGCAGCCGATGATGAAGATGGCACCGATGTAGAAGAGCATGATGCGCCAGAACACCCGGCGGATGGCCTTGGGCACTTCGCGGCGCGGATCCTTGGCTTCGCCTGCGGCGCCACCCACCAGCTCGGTGCCCTGGAAGGAGAATCCGGCAATCATGAAGACCGAGACGATGGACAGCCAGCCGCCATGGAAGACATCCTTGCCTTCGCGCCAGTTGGCCAGCGGATCGGTGTGCGCGCCGAGCACCCCGAAGATCATCAGCACGCCGGCGGCCAGGAAGGCGATGACGGTGACCACCTTGATCATGGCCAGCCAGAACTCGCCTTCGCCGAAGGCCTTGGCGGACAAAGCATTCAAGGCGGTCAAGGCCACCAGGAAAGAGCCGGCCCAGACCCAACCGGGGACATCAGGCAACCAGAAGCTCATCACGATGCCAGCGGCCACCAGTTCCGCTGCAACGGTGATGGCCCAGTTGAACCAGTAGTTCCAGCCGATGGCGAAGCCGAAGGAGGGGGAAACGAAGCGGGTAGCGAAGGTCTGGAAGGATCCGGCCACCGGGATCTTCGCGGTCATCTCGCCCAGGGACTGCATGAGCAGGTACACCATGAGACCCACCGCGGCGTAGGCCAGCAGCGCGCCGCCGGGACCCGCCTGGGCAATAGTGCCGCCGGAGGCCACGAACAGCCCGGTGCCGATGGAACCGCCAATGGCGATCATCTGCAGGTGGCGGCTGCTCATGCCGCGCTTGAGCTGGTTCTGCACCAGGGGTGCGGGATCCACGGCCTTTGGACCGGTTGTCGACGTCACTGTCGTTCGCTGCATAGGTTTCATCACAGGTGCCATACAACACCAGTTCCACAGGGGGATGCGACGTGGATCACTTCAGGTCTTGCGGAGGACATGCAGCCGCTTGCAGCAAGCGGGGCGACTTGGTCCAGCGAACTGCTTCCTAGTGGCGGAGAACTGTAAAACAGCGATAGGGCTACTCGTTAGCCAGATGATCCAATTAGCAACAAGCATTACTCTCTCTAACGAAATCATTGCCCATGAGATAGCGATACTTAGTCTTTTCGTTTCAGGGCTTCACATCTCCCGGCTTCGAACTGCTCTTGGCGCAACTGCTGGGCGGCCGGATCCCGGAGCTTGGCGAAGCCCGCTTGGCGATTCTGTGAATTCTGAATGTGACGCGTTTTTGTCACATAGATCACTGGCCCTGCGGGCTGGGCACACCGAGAGGGCCAGTCTGTTCCAAGACGCATCAACGATAGTCTTGGATCATGGCCCAGGCTTCAAATGACTCCACGCTCAATGAACAATTCGCCGCCCTGCTTTCGGAAGACGGCTGGAAGCTGCTTTCCACCATCGACCCGTCCATGGTGGCCACCAAGGATGCTGCTTGGTCGCTGAATGAGAAGCTGCGGAAGGAAGGCCACGACGCCCAGGTGGTTCGCGCCGTCATGGCGCAGGCCGAGCTGCGTTTCCGGGCGAGGGTGAAATTCGGCCCCTTTGCAGACTCGTTGATCTTGACCCCGGCCGGACTGGAGCAGGCCACGCGCCTGACCATCGCCGGGCTGCATGCCCGCCGCTACACCAATGCCGGTTCCACCCACGTCGCAGACCTCGGATGTGGCATCGGCACCGACTCCATTGCGCTGGCCAGCGCTGGCCTGCAGGTCACCGCGGTAGAGATGGATGAAACCACCGCGGCAGCCACAACCTTGAACCTGATGCCCTTCGACAATGCCACCGTGATCCACGGCAGCGCCGAGGACACCGATCTGACCGGGATTGACGGCGTCTGGCTGGATCCAGCCCGGCGTACCGACGTGAAGGGAAGCACCCGCCGACTCTTCGACCCCGAGGCGTTTTCCCCGCCCCTGTCTTTCGTGGAGAAGCTGGTGGACTCCGGGCTGGACGTCGGAGTGAAACTCGGTCCGGGCCTGCCCCATGAAGCGATTCCGGCGAACGCCGAGGCTGTCTGGATTTCGGACCACGGCTCGGTCATCGAGGCCTGCCTCTGGTTCGGCAAGCTCAAGCGCAAGGACATCGCCCGTGCCGCGCTGGTCATCGACAAGGACGGCGCCCACGAGTTGGCCAGTGCAGTTGCCGCGGCAAATGATCAGCCAGCCCCGGTAGGCGAATTGGAAGCGCACATCTACGAACCCGATGGCGCAGTGATCCGTTCCCACCTGATCTCGACCTTGCTGGAGCGCACTGGCGGCCACCTGCTCGATGAGCACATCGCCTACTTCACCCATAACCAGCAGATTTCCACGCCGTTTGCCCGCGGATACAAAGTCATGGCAGTGCATGACTACAACGTGAAGAAGCTGCGCAGCTGGGTGAAATCCAACGGCATCGGCACATTGGATATCAAGAAGCGCGGAGTCGACGTCACGCCCGAAGAATTGCGCCGCATTTTGCTGGCAGGCTCCCCCAAGAGCGCCAAGAACAAGGCAACGCTGATCCTGGCTCGCCTCGGCGACAAACGCGTAGCTTTCGAGGTCATCCCGCACTAGTCTGGGGTGACGCAGGTCCCACCGGAGCATTGTCCCGGCAGGAGCGGCGCAATACATACAATGAGTATGGAGAAACATCGAGGAATCGGTGGACGCTCCATCCACTTTGTTCGGCTCCGGAGCATTCCGTCCGAGACGTCATCAATAGGAGCGCCGTGCAGAAAATCGAGTTCGCCCACTCTTCCCAATCCACTATCGGTGTCGAATGGGAAATCGCCTTGGTCAATCGCGAAAGTGCGGACTTGTGCTCGGTTGCCGAGAGTATCCTTGACCAGCTCAAGGATGAGGCCGGTCTTGACCGCGAAGATGAGCATCCGACAGTGAAGCCGGAATTGTTGATGAATACCGTGGAGGTGGTCACCGGTGTCCATACCAACGTGGCAGACGCGGCTGAGGAACTGCGCACCAACGTGCGCATGCTCAACGAGGTCGCCGGAAACCACGGCGTGGACCTGTATTCCGCGGGCTCCCATCCTTTTGCCGCGCCGACCTTGCAGCCGGTGACGGACAAGGACCGCTATGCCAAGCTGATTGACCGCACCCAGTGGTGGGGCCGCCAGATGGTGATCTACGGCGTGCACGTGCACGTGGGCTTGGACGATCGCGAAAAAGCGCTTCCAATCACTGACGGTTTGATCAACTACCAGCCGCATTTCCAAGCACTCAGCGCCTCCTCCCCCTACTGGGGCGGGGAAGACACCGGCTACGCTTCGCAGCGTTCGCTGATGTTCCAGCAGCTGCCAGCTGCCGGGATCCCCTTCCACTTCGATTCATGGTCCGAATACGAATCCCACGTTACAGACATGCTGCACACCGGGGTTATTGATGATGTCTCCGAGATCCGCTGGGATGTGCGTCCGGTACCTCGTTTGGGCACCGTGGAAATGCGCATCTGCGATGGCGTGAGCTCTCTGGATGACATTGCCGCCTTTACCGCACTGACCCAGTGCCTGGTGCACGACATGTCGCTATCAATCGAAGCCGGCTACAAGATCCCTGTCATGCCGGCCTGGTTCCGAGTGGAGAACAAGTGGCGCGCCGCCCGCTACGGGCTGGATGCCATCATCATCCTCAACGCCCAAGGCGACGAGATGCTGGTGACCGACCACCTGCGCTCAGAGGTCAAGCGCCTGGCACCGATTGCCGAGCAGCTGGGATGCGCCGAGGAACTGCAGGGCATCATCCGTTTGATCGAACGCGGGGCGGAATACCAGTTGCAGCGCAATACCTTTGCGGCTTCGGGCGGGGATTTCAAGGCAGTGGTGCAGGAAAACGTCCGGCGCATGAAGGCTGTTTAGTCCGGGCAGAGCCCTTGAAGTCAGGAATTAAGGCATCCAGCTCATGCAGTAATCAAGATTCTTGATAACAGTTCGAGCTGCTGCTTCGGGATCGCCTGCTTCGATTGCGTCTACCAGTGATTCGTGGCCCTCGTGCAGGCAGCCATCGAATCCGTCGGAAAGCCTCTGGACCATCTTGGTTCCGTGGAAAACATCCCCGAAGCTCTCATAGATCTCATGCATCAGCGGAACACCGGAAGCCCGCGCCACTTCCAGATGGAATTTCCAGTCGGCTTTCGCCCACGCAGGATAATCCCGGTTTCCCCATGCTTCGCTTCGCTGGCCCAGCAAAGCGCGCAGCTGTTCGACTACTTTTGCATCGGCGGCTTTGGCAGCGAGCCGGGCCGACTGGGTATCCAGGGCGAATCGCACCTGGAGCACGTCCTGGTCGGAGTGGTCGCGGTACACCCGTTGGGCGGTGCCGCTGATCTCGCTGGTCGCGCGCACGTAGGTGCCATCTCCACGGCGGACCTCGAAGATCCCCGTGCTGGCCAGCGCCTTGATGGCTTCGCGCAAGGTCCCGCGGGAGACGCCCATTTCCGCCATCAGCTCGGGTTCAGCCGGAATGCGGTCCCCCACCTTCCAGCGGCCCTGCGCTACGGCGCTCTGCAGCTTCGCCACAACCTCTTCGGACAAGGGCGGACGCAATGGGGTCTTGCTCATGGCCGCTCCGCTTCAGCCGAGCCGTCCACTTCGATCAACGGATGCGAATCGGCTTCGGTACGCAGGCCGCCCAGCTTGTAGCAGAACAGAAGCTGCACCACAGCGAAGGCGAGGATGATCACCAAGCCAACCGTCCAAGATCCCAATGCGCCCTGCATGAGCCCCAGGGCGAAGGGTCCAATGGCTGCAATCAGGTAGCCGACAGATTGGGCCACCGTGGACATTGCTGTCGTTTCTTCTGCGCTGCCGCCACTGCGGCTAAGCATGAGCATCACCAGCGGGAACACCCCGAAGCCCAGGCCAATTAAGACCGAGCTGATCAAGGACAGTTCTACCGGCAAGAGCAGCAGAGCGATAAAACCGAGTACCGAGCAGCTGGTAGTCAGCACGAAGGCACTGCGCAGCAGGGCCGGCTTCGAAGCCATCCAGAGCATGATCATGACTGCCGGGATGCTGACTCCCTGCACGATGCCCAGCATCAAGCCGGCATCAACTGGCTCCAGCCCGCGCGAAATGAGGATATGCGGCAACCAGCTGACTACGGTATAGACCAGCAGCGACTGGATGCCGAAAACAGTGGTGAACAGCAAGCCCTTGCGCGTGGCCAGTAGCGGCCATGGAGAAACATGCGTGCCCTTCTGAACAGCGGAACGCTTCCCGGAGATGGACAGCGGCACAAAGACCAGCAAAGCCAGGCCGGCGGGAATCGCCCACAAAGCCAATGCCGTCGTCGGCGAACCCGCCTTCACCGCCAGCGGGACGCTGATTGCGGAGGCCAGCGTCGCGCCGATGGACATGGTGGTCGTGTAGGCCGCGGTCATCGACGCGGCGCGGTTCCCGTGGTGCTCTCGAATAAATGAGGGCATGGCCACATTGCAGATGGCCAAGCCGCACATGCCTACCACGGTGCCGGCCAGCAAAGCCCAAGTTGAATCGACAATGCGCAAGGCCAGCCCAGCGGTGAGCAGCAGCAAGGACAGGGCGATGCCCAGTTCCAGTCCGGTCCTGCGGATCACCAAGCTCGTTGCCGCGCCAGCCACGGCAAAGCACAAAACTGGGATCGTCGGCAGCAGCGAAGCGATGAACGTGCCGTACCCCATCATCTCCTGCAGGTCATGGAAGAGCGGAGATGCCGAGGCAATGCCCATGCGCAGGTTCAGGCCCACGAGGATTACGGCGGCGATGGCTAGCGCACCAGCCAGCCACGGGGATTTGCCTGGCGCATTGGCGGTCGGCGGAAGCACTGAATCAGAGGCGTTGGTGATCACGTTTATACATTAGACGTTTGATGTTTGCCGCGGGGAATCTTGTGACCTGACACACGCTCTGAAAGGAACATATTCGAAGCGCTAGTTCGATCGTTTTATTTATGCACAGGGACAAATACGGACTGCCAATGTTCACTATCCGGTCACTAGGCATCCCTACGCTCTAGGAGTTATCAGCCGACTGGCTAACTAGCTGGCTATCTATTAATTCGAAAGGCATTCCTGTGAGCAATTCTTCTTCTGTCCCCCGTCGTGGAGTACTGATTGGCAGCACCGCTGCCGCGATTACCGGTCTTTTCGCTGCCAGCAGCACTGCGGCGGCTGCAGCACCGGCCAAGAAGTCCCCGGCAGCCTCCCCGAAGCTCAAGTTCGCTGCCGACGGCAAGTTCAAGATCGTCCAGTTCAATGACACGCAGGATGGGCCGCGCACCGATCGCCGCACGCTGGAGCTGATGGACAAGGTCTTGGATACCGAAAAGCCTGGGTTCGCGCTTATCAACGGTGATGTCATCAATGGCTCGGCAAAGACCACCACCGAGGTCAAGCAAGCCATCAACAATGTAGTCCAGCCAATGGAATCCCGTGGTATCCCTTGGGCTCTGACCTTTGGCAACCATGACGAGGATTCGATGCCGCACGGCACGAATATGACCGATGCCAGGATTCTCGATTTCATTCGGGGCTACGAATTCAACGCCAACGCGAAAAATGACAAGATCCAGGGAGAATCGAATTCGCAGCTGCTGATCGCGTCATCCAAGAACGCCAAGCCTGCCTTCGGCATCTGGCTGCTTGATTCGAATCGCTACGCGCCAGATACCCTTGGCGGCCAGGACTTCAAAGGCCTCATGTCCTACGACTGGATCCGCCCGGAGCAAATCGCTTGGTATCGCGAAGCCTCTAAGGCAACAGAAGCACGCTACGGCAAGGTCCAGTCCTTGATGTTCTTCCATATCCCGCTGTGGGAGCACCACCACATGTGGTTCGGAGCCCAGTTCACCTCGAATGATGCCGATCATCAGAAGGCGGTCAAGAAGCACTCCATCGAGGGAGTCAAGAACGAGGGAATCTACACCGGTGCATTCAACTCCGGCATGTTCACTGCTCTGCAGGAACGTGGAGATGTTCGTGGCGTGTACTGCGGCCACGACCACATCAACACCTTCAAGGGCAACTACTACGGTATCGAGCTGGGTTACGCGCCGGGTACCGGTTTCGGCACTTATGGTTTGGGCGGCACCGAGAACCACGAGCTTCGTGGCGCTCGCGTCTTCGAGCTGGATGAGAACAAAGACGGGGTCTACACCGGAACCCGCACGGTATTTGCCAAGGATTTGGGAATCGATATGGGCACTAAGACGCAGCCGCTCGACGAGCCGCTTCCGCTGCCATAGTCAACATGGCTTGCTGCGCGCTGAATACTCGACGCGCAGCAATCCAATGGAACCGAAGATCGCAAGGATGCTGGTGATTCCGGAATTGGCATAGTTCTCATTGCGCGTGTATCAGGATTGCGCGAAGTCTCCGGCCCTGCTGGGAAACCGATTACATACCCAGCGTTAGGAACTTATGCGATTACCGCAAGGTAATCCGTGTGACGGGCTGCGAAGAATCCGTAGCGAAGTCCAACCCCGATGGGGCCACGCCATCTGCGACCAACTGGGCACCAAGCGCAGCAACCATGCCACCGTTATCCGTGCAGAGGCTGAACGGTGGAACCACAAGCTCGATTCCTGCCGAAGTGCAACGAGCCGCCAGCAGTTCGCGCAAGCGGGTATTAGCTGCAACTCCCCCGCCTAGCAGCAAGGTCTTCAGACCTTGTTCCTGCATTGCGCGCACAGCCTTGGACGTAATCACGTCTACGACAGCTTCCTGGAATGAAGCGGCAATGTCAGCAACTGGGATCTCTCCGCCGTTGGCCTCGAAGTGCTCGACGCAACGGGCTACAGCAGTCTTCAGTCCTGAGAACGAGAAGTTGTTGCGGTGCTTGCCAGGATTCTCGGTACTGCCCACGAACTTCGGCAGCGACAAGCCGCGAGGGAACCGGAATGCCTTTCGGTCTCCATCCTTGGCCGCCTTGTCGATAGCCGGACCACCTGGATACCCAAGACCCAGCAAACGAGCAGTCTTGTCATAGGCTTCACCGGCTGCATCATCAATCGTGGAGCCCAACAGCTGCACGTCGTTAGTCAGCGAAGTGACCTTCAAGATTTCGGTATGCCCGCCTGAGACCAGCAGTGCCCCGAAAGTAGGCGGCAATACGGTTCCTTCGAGAACGCCAACACCTACGTGAGCAACCAAGTGGTTGATCCCGTACAGCGGTTTGCCGGTAGCCAGGGCCAAGGCTTTGGCCGCTGATACGCCAACCATGAGGGCGCCGGCCAGGCCGGGACCGCTGGTCACGGCGATGGCATCAATGTCCTCAAGAGTCAGCTCCGCGGTATCCAAGGCGGACTGCAGGGTAGGCACGAAGGCTTCCAAATGAGCTCGCGCAGCGATCTCGGGAATCACGCCACCAAAGCGTACATGCTCATCCATGGAGCTGGAGACAGCGTTAGCCAGAAGCTTGTTGCCGCGTACGATGCCCACGCCGGTTTCATCGCAGGAGGACTCAATGCCTAGTACTACGGGTTCGGTGATGCTCATGCGTTGCGTTCTTCCTCTTGTCCTTGCTGTGCATCCAGCGGGAGTCTCATAATTAGTGCATCAACCCCGCCTTTGTAGTACCCCTTGCGGCGGTGGATGGTAGTGAATCCGATGGATTCATACAGGCCAATAGCAGTGGGGTTATCAAAGCGGACTTCGAGCATCACATCCAGTGCATTTTTCTCACCAGCCGTCTTGATCAGCAGGGACAATAGCTTGCGTCCCAGGCCTCGACCTTGGTAATCAGGGTGCATGGCGATGGTCTGCACATCGGCAATCGGCAAAACCACGCACAGGCCGGCATAGCCGACAACTCGACCAGAGTCTTCATAGACCCAGTAGGTGCGGGTGTCGCGCTGCGCTAGCTCGGATTCGAAACCAGCCAGTGGCCATGCATCCTCGGGAAACAGCTGCTGTTCCAGCTCGTGGACGGCCAGCAGATCCTCGGCAGCCATGGGACGCAGGATGACCTGGTTCGCCTCGTTCATCACTTAGCCTGCTTCATGAACGCCGGAACCTGTGCATCGGATTCGCGCAGGTACTGCGGCGAAGTGTCAGACAGATCCTTGCCCGCAGCCAGATCGCTTATGCCTCGGCGGACGAGGTAGCCAGCGTTTGCAATCCATTCAAAGGACTCAGGCATGGGCTTGGCCCCGGCTTCTTCCAATTGCTCGGCATAGATTCCGGCGCCAATGCCGTAGACCGGCAATGCAGGAAGGGCTGAAGCAGCTGAAACATGCGGGCCATCAACCATGGCTCCATCCTGGTCGTAGCGAGCCCAGTACACTTCTTTGCGGCGCGCATCGGAAGCCACAATGAACTGTGTCGGAGCCTCGCCTGCATCCAGCACCTGTTCGGCGAGCGCATGCAAGGACATCACACCATGCACGGGTACCCGCCATACGAAGCCGAAGGTACGCGCGGCAACCAAGCCAACGCGCAGGCCGGTGAACGGGCCCGGCCCTACGCCAACGATAATGCCAGCAAGGTCTTGGCCTTTCTGTCCATGAGCGTCCAAGAGATCCTTGACGTATGCCGACAGGGTTTCGGTCTGGTCATTCCCCTTGGATGAAACCCGCTGGTCGACAACTGAACCGGTGGCTTTGTCAACCAGTGCCACCGATGCGTTGGCGGAGGTGTCGATAGCTAAGTAGTTAGGCATGCTTCTCTTCCGTGTGCTGCGCAGTTACTGCAGACAGTAAAGTGTCTTTCAACTGGGCAAAGGTGTCCTCGTCCCAGCGCGGGCCGATTCCCTTCAGGCTGAACAACCGCGGCTCGTCCAGCTCTTCCTCCGATTCTTCCCACGGGTTGGCACTCGGTGCGGCCAGGGCTTCGCGGTCCAGCTGGATTTCCAGACGCGAGTCCGTGAGATGTTCCACCTTGCCCAGCCCCCACTCCACAACGGTGACTGAATCAGCCAGCGTTGATTCGAGATCCAGGGTGTCCACGTCGTCGTGGCCCTTCAAGCGGTAGGCATCCACGTGGATCAGTCCGGGGCCATCGCCTAGCGCCGGGTGCTGGCGGGCCAAAACGAATGTAGGCGAGATGATTCCCTCGCGTACATTCAGTCCCACGCCCAGCGACTGAGTCAGAGTCGTCTTACCAGCGCCCAAGGCCCCTGTAAGAATCACCAAGTCTCCGGCTTTGAGCTGGGTACCAAGAGCTTCCCCCAGCGCTTCGGTAACAGTGAGGTCATCTAGTTGGCAGGAGAATTCCCGCACCGGGTTACTCACCGGCTTCACCCCAGCTGCCTTCGATGTAGTAGCGGGGCACGCGCGGAGAAATGCGGGTTACCACTTCGTAGTTGATGGTGTTCGCCGCATAGGCCCAAGTGTTCACCGACTGCCCGCCTTTACCGAAGATAATCGCCTCGGCGCCGAGGAGGTCCTCAGGCTTGATGTCCGCGCCCAGATCAATGACGCACTGGTCCATGGCGATGCGTCCGCGTACCGGGTAGGTGCGTCCGTTAACTGTTACCGGCGCACCTGTTGCGATGCGCGGCAAACCGTCTGCATAGCCCATGGGGATCAGCCCGAGGTAGGTCTCCGCTTCAGTCTTGTAATTCAGGCCGTAGGACACGCCCTGCCCCGGATGGACCTTCTTGACGTTAGCCACGCGGGTCTTCACTGTCATGGCTGGACGCAGGCCGAAACTTTCTGGCGAGTCGGTTTCAAAGGGGCTCAGGCCATACAAGCCCAACCCCAAGCGCACCATGTCGTGGTGTGAATCAGGTCGCGAAAGGATACCCGGCGTATTGGCGATATGGCGCACTTCAAGATCGAAGCCGGCTGCTTCTACCAGTTCTATGGCCTTGTTGAAGATTTCCAGCTGCTCGTCCGTTTCGGGCCGCTCTGGCTCATCTGCGACCGCGAGGTGGGAGAAGATGCCAACTACGCGCAGCAGTCCTTCTTCTTGGAAGTCGCTGGCGCGGTTCAACAGATCAGGCAGGGCATCCATAGTGGAGCCATTGCGGCCAAGTCCTGTGTCCACCTTGATGTGGATACGTGCCGGTGTCTGCACGGCACGTGCTGCGGCGGCAACGTATTCAAGTTCCCAGCCTGAGACTCCCAGATCAAGACCGGCATCAATGGCGGCCTCGAATGGGGTGTCCTCGGTGTGCAGCCAGGCCATCATGGGAGCATCGATGCCCGCTTCACGCAGGGCGAGAGCTTCCGTCGCATGGGCACACCCGATCCAGCGGGCGCCACCCTCCAAGGCGGCTTTGGCTACGGGGATAGCTCCATGGCCGTAGGCGTCTGCTTTGACGACGGCCATAACTGCAGCTGGGGCTACAACATCAGAAATCTGCTTGACGTTGTTGCGGATGGCCGACAAGTCAATGACTGCACGACGTTCAAATCCGATAGCCTGTGCACCGCTGGTGCTCTTTGTCAGGTTGCTTTCTTCAAGCGCTTCAGAGTTCACCTATTCATCTTCGCACTTTTCGGTTCCGCTTGCCTTGTCCACCCGTGCGCAGTTCGGCACATAGTGCGAGTTAAAGTCGGAAGGGGGGGGGGCCCCC
>NZ_JBLVOJ010000011.1:251312-308508 GCF_053543715.1 Glutamicibacter sp. AGC46 | reverse complement strand
GTTGCGGGCCCCGCCCCTTGGAGACGGATGTTTGTCAGGGCTTAGCGCAGAGTCTTCAGCTCGTCGCGGATCTGGGCGAGCAGCTCCAGCTGTGGATCTACTTCTTCCTCTGGCTCTTCTGCACCGGCAGCACGGCGTGCAGCCAGTCGCTCGTTGAGCTTGGTCATTGGCAGAACCAGCGCGAAGTAGACAGCTGCAGCAATCAGCAGGAAGTTGACCAGTGCAGTGAGGAAGACACCGAACTTGATGTCAACGCCGTCAATGGTTAGCAACAAGAAGCTGTCGAAGTTTGGAGATCCAACCAGGGCAGCGATCAATGGCATCAGCACATTATCGACCAAGGCGGTGACTACGGCGCCGAAGGCAGCGCCGATAACAACAGCAACGGCCAGATCGACAACGTTGCCCTTCATAATAAAATCGCGGAAACCTTTTAGCATGGTTAGAGCATACACAGGAAAATCACAGCAAGACTACGAATTTGGGCTCCGATCCGCAATAGTTCGGCAAACTCACAGAAATCGTTTGCTTAGATATCAGCTGAAGAAGCCTAGATTTTCCTCAATAGCATCCTGCGCACCGAGTGATCCGCCGCCTTGCGCAGTACTAATTGCGCCCGCCCACGCGTAGGCAAGACGTTTTCTCTGAGGTTCGGCTCGTTAATGCGCTTCCAGATACCGTGAGCAGTTTCCCGTGCCTCGACATCAGTTAGCTGGGCATAGCGGTGGAAGTAGCTGGCAGGGTCGGAGAAGGCACCGGAGCGCAGACGCATAAACCGCTTAATGTACCACTCTTCGATATCCGCGGTACGCGCATCCACATAGACGGAGAAGTCGAAGAAGTCGCTCAGGGCCAGACCCACGGTTCCATCGGAACGGGTTCGAGCAGGCTGCAATACGTTCAGTCCCTCGACAATCAATACCTGCGGTGAGCGGATTACATTGCGCTCCCCCGGGATGATGTCGTAGGTCAGGTGCGAGTAGACCGGAGCACTTACTTCTGGGGCACCAGACTTTACGGCCGAGACAAAGCGCAGCAGCGCCCGCCGGTCATAGGATTCGGGGAACCCCTTGCGGTGCATGATCCCGCGGCGCTCAAGCTCGGCATTCGGGTACAAGAAACCATCAGTGGTTATGAGCTGGACATCAGGCGTATGCGGCCAGCGGCGCAGCATTTCCTGCAGTACACGAGCAGTTGTGGACTTTCCCACGGCAACCGAGCCGGCGACGCCGATGACAAAAGGCGTGCGGCTGGTCTGATCGCCCAAGAAGGTAGTGGTTGCCTGATGCGTCGCGCCGGCACCCTCGACATAAAGCGACAGCAGGCGGCTCAGTGGCAGGTAGACGTCCCGGACCTCTTGCAAGTCCAGCTGGTCGCCGAGGCCGCGTAGCCGCTCAATGTCCGAATAATTCAGCGGCTGTTCCATTTGATTGGACAGGCGCGCCCATGTCTCGCGCTCCAGTTCAACGAAAGGCGAGATAGGCGTTTCAAGTGTTCCGTGTGGTTCCACGAGGGTAAATTCTGCCAAGAATATGCTCCACATCCCAATTAACAACATCAACAAGGCAATTGGATTAGTCAAAAAACAGCCGACTGGTGATCTAAGACATAGGTAATTTTGAGTGCTCCGACACGATTATTCCCATCGATAGGCATTGAACCGGTAGGATTTTTCCCATGTGCGGAATTGTTGGATATGCAGGAACCTCGAGCCAGGTCGCCGATCATGGCGCCCTCGACGTTCTAATTGAAGGTTTGCGTCGGTTGGAATACCGCGGCTACGACTCGGCTGGTGTCGCTGTTGTTGCCGATGGCGCCATTCATTCTCGTAAGAAGGCCGGCAAGCTGGTCAATCTGGAAAATGAAATTGCCGAGTCCCCATTGCCTAAGTCGATGACCGGCATTGGGCATACCCGTTGGGCAACCCACGGTGGTCCGAGCGATCAGAACGCTCACCCACACCTGGCCGATGGTGGCAAGCTTGCCATGATCCACAACGGAATTATTGAAAACTTCGCCGGCATCAAGGCCGGCTTGGCAGCCGAGGGCGTTGAATTCCTCTCGGATACCGATACCGAGGTTGCCGCAGCTCTGCTGGGTAAGCTCTACAGCTCCGAGGCCGAAGGCGATTTGACCCGCGCCATGCAGCTTGCTGTTCAGCAGCTCGAAGGTGCTTTCACCCTCTTGGCAGTTCACCAGGACCACCCAGGTGTTGTCGTTGCGGCTCGCCGCAACTCCCCTCTGGTTCTCGGTCTGGGCGATGGCGAAAACTTCCTGGGTTCGGATGTCTCCGGCTTCATCGACTTCACCCGTCGTGCCGTAGAGCTGGGCCAGGACCAGATCGTAACCATCACCCCGGATAACCATTCCATCACCGACTTCGACGGCAACCCGGCCGAAGGCAAGGAATTCACCGTTGACTGGGATGCAGCCAGCGCTGAAAAGGGCGGCTTCCCATCCTTCATGGAGAAGGAAATCTTCGACCAGCCTGCAGCTGTTGCCGACACCCTGCTGGGCCGCTCGGACGCTGATGGCCGACTGACCCTGGACGAACTGCGTATCGCTCCAGAGGAACTGGCCGAAATCTCCAAGATTGTTGTTCTTGCTTGCGGCACCTCGGCATATGCCGGCTCCGTGGCCAAGTACGCTATCGAGTCCTGGTGCCGTATCCCGGTAGAAGTTGAGCTCTCCCACGAGTTCCGCTACCGCGAGCCAATCGTGGACGAAAAGACCCTGATCGTTTCGATCTCCCAGTCCGGCGAAACCATGGACACCTTGATGGCTGTGCGTTACGCCAAGGAGCAGGGCGCCAAGACCATGTCGATCTGCAACACCAACGGATCGACCATCCCACGCGAATCGGATGCGGTGCTGTACACCCACGCTGGTCCGGAAATTGCTGTGGCTTCCACCAAGGCATTCCTGGCACAGATCACCGCAACCTACCTGCTGGGCCTGTACCTGGCGCAGCTGCGCGGCAACCTGTTCCAGGGCCAGATCAAGGACATCCTTGCCGACCTGGGCAAGATCCCTTCCAAGATCCAGGACGTCCTGGACCGCGCGGAAGAGATCAAGGATCTGGCACGCAACATGTCAGATGCCAACTCCGTGCTGTTCCTGGGCCGCCACGTAGGCTACCCGGTAGCAATGGAAGGCGCCTTGAAGCTCAAGGAAATCGCCTACATCCATGCTGAAGGCTTCGCCGCTGGCGAGCTGAAGCACGGCCCTATCGCCCTGATCGACGATGGCCAGCCAGTGTTCGTCGTAGTTCCTTCCCCTCGTGGTCGCGACTCGCTGCACTCCAAGGTTGTCTCCAATATCCAGGAAGTGCGCGCCCGTGGCGCTAAGACCCTGGTTATTGCCGAAGATGGCGATGCTGCGGTCAAGGACTTCTCCGAGTGGGTCTTCTACGTGCCAGAAACCCCAACCCTGCTGATGCCTCTGCTGGCCACCGTGCCACTGCAAATCTTCGCTTGCGAACTGGCATCCGCCAAGGGCTTCGATGTCGACCAGCCACGCAACTTGGCCAAGTCGGTGACCGTGGAGTAATCCACCGAGCACCAGAATTGCGGGCATTCCCTTTCCGAGAATGCCCGCAATTTTTATGCCCTGCAAGCACTGGATAAACTGATAGGCATGATTGCAGGAATTGGAGTGGACATCGTTGATGTGCCGCGTTTTGGCCGCCAGCTCGAGAAGACTCCACGCTTGCGTGAACGGCTCTTCACCGAAGAAGAGCGGGGCCTGCCCCTGCGATCCCTGGCGGCCCGCTTCGCGGCCAAGGAAGCCATCGCCAAGGCACTGGGAGCTCCTGCGGGCATGAACTGGCAGGACTGCACTATCCGCAAAGATGAAGCCGGTGATCCCCAGGTTCACAACACTGGTTCAGTGGCCGCTGCCAGCGAGCTGCGTGGCATCAAATCATGGCATCTGACCATGTCCCACGATGGAGATATGGCTATCGCAATGGTGGTTGCAGAACGCTAGGCACCAACGCCACGACGAAAGAATAACGACACGCATCTCATTAAATAGGGCATCGCACAGGTGCCTTGAGTATTGTTTGTCTTATGATTCCTGTCTACAGTGTTGCGCAAATTCGTGCGGTTGAAGCCCAGGAGAACTCCAAGCGGGGCGAGACCAGCTTAATGAAGCAAGCAGCCGCCCATTTGGCTTCAACGGCAGTCGCCATGCTGACCGAGAATTCCAGCGCCGATCCGGCTTTCGTGGTGGCGCTTATCGGCCCGGGCAACAACGGTGGAGATGGCTTGTATGCACTGGCAGAGCTCCAACTGCAGAAGATTTCCACTCTGGCTCTGCAGTGCCACGAACAGATCCATGCCGAAGGTGCTGCAGCATATCAAGCTGCCGGCGGTACCGTGCTGGACCTCTCCGACGGTCAAGGCGAATTAGCTAATGCCTCGCTCATTATTGACGCCATCTACGGCCTTGGATACCGTGCCGGCTCTGATTTGCCGAAGCTTCCTGCTGGCGCACGGGTGCTGGCATGCGATATTCCTTCAGGCCTGGATCCTGAAACGGGCGTTGCGCAGGACTCTGTTCTTCGCGCAGAACGCACGGTAACTTTCGGTGCCATGAAATCCGGTCTTCTGTCTGTAGACGGACCGCTGGTTACCGGTGACATTACCGTGGCAGATCTCGAATTCGACTTTTCTTCCGTCCAAGCTGGAACGCAGCTTGTGGACGAGGTGGCCACTCGCGAGCTGCTGGACCAGCACCGCTCTTGGCGGGATGCCGGACGGCACAAGTACCAGCGTGGAGTCCTGGGACTCATCGCCGGTTCCGGCCTTTATCCCGGAGCTGCTCAGCTGACCGCCAAGGCCGCTGTAGCCTGCGGCGTCGGATTGCTTCGCACCCACGTGCCAGAATCCATTCAGCCGCTCATGGCCGTCGCCGTGCCGGAGTCCGTGCCACTGGATGATGAGCAGATCAAGGAAGCGCTGTCTTCCTCCCGCCGTCAGATTCACGGCAAGGGCGCCAAGATCAAGGCTTGGGCCATTGGCCCGGGCTTGGATGGACGCACTCCCCCGACTGGCGCCATCGCTGATGTCTTTGCCAGCCCGCAGCCGGCCGTAATTGACGCGTCCGGATTGGAAGTCGTTCCTGCCGGCCCAAGCGAGCAGCCTCGCGTGCTGACGCCTCATGCCAAGGAACTGCGCATGCTGCTCAGCCGCGCTGGAGTGAAGATCACTCCCGATGAGATTTCCCAAGACCCGATTCGCTGGACCCGGTGGGCCGCCCTGGCATACAACGCCGTGGTCCTGCTCAAGGGACCAACCAGCTACATTGTGGCCCCCAATGGCGACAGCCTGATGGTGAGCCACTCGGCACCAGAATTGGCCACTGCAGGCAGCGGCGATGTCCTGACCGGCATCCTGGGCTACATGCTCTCCGACAGCTCGCTCACGGGCACCGAAGGCCTGCGAACCGTGCCTAACCGCCGCATGATGGAACTGACCGCGTGTGCCGCTTACATTCATGGCCACCTGGGCCGGGTGACCGCTTCAGAGGGAACTGTCAATGCTTCGCGCCTGATCGAGAACCTGCCTAAGGTCATGAAGCAGTTCGGCTTCTAGGCTCTGGGTCCCTCTAGAGGCCGCCAGAAACTTTGAGAACGCTGCCGGTGGTGTAGGCGGCTTCGCTAGACAATAGCCAAGCCACCGCACCGGCTACTTCTGTCGGCTTGCCTGCGCGTCCCATCGGGATCGTCTCGGCGATTTGCGCAGGGCGCTGTGGATCCTTATGGAATTCAGTCCAAAGCGTTCCCGGGCTAACCGCATTCACTCGGATGCCGTCCTTAGCCAGTTCCTTGGACAGTCCCACTGTCAAGGCTTCTACTCCGGCCTTGGCTGCAGCGTAATGCACGTACGTGAAGGGGCTTCCGGATTCAGCCGCCACCGATGAAATGTTCACGATTGCACCACCGCCATGTGACTGGAGCAGGGGCAGCGCATATTTAATGCAGGTAATTGGGCCCAGAAGATTCACGTTCAGATCCGCGGCGATATCGGTCAACTCGTTGTCTGCCAGATTTCCGATGGCCGTCGCTGATCCCGCGTTGTTTACCAGTCCTTCAAGTTCACCAATGTCCTTCACTCGGGCGAAGAACCTTGCCACTGATTCTTCATTGGCGCAGTCGATCTGCAGGACATGGCAAATAGCGCCGAGCTCACGGACTTTATCTGCCACTGCCTGCGCCGATTTCTCATCCTGCCTGTAGCCGATGATCAAGTTGCGGTCGGTGGCTAGACGCACCGCAATCGCGGCTCCTAAGCCACGACCACCGCCGGTGACCACAGTGTATGCCATGCGGCTCCCCCTCTCTTGCAGTTGCGGTCGCGTACCGCAGCTAGCTTCAGGAAGCCTGTACCGGAATCGAGGTAGTTGCCGGAGCCATGTTGCCCAGCTCGAAGTATTCACCCGGACCGGTAACAGTCCAGCCCTGATTCCGCCATTCAGGGCGGTCCAGGACGTTGCGCCCGTCAATCAGCTGCTTGTTGGCCACTACGTCTTCCAGATCCGACGGATTCAGTTCGCGGAATTCATTCCATTCGGTCAGCACCAAGGTCAGGTCCGCATCCTTCGCCGCTTCCTTGAAGGAATCAACGTAGTTCAAGCGCGGGAAGCGGCCGGCAGCGTTGGCGTTGCCTTCTGGGTCGTAGACCGAGACTTCAGCGCCCTCGTTGTACAGGCGGACGGCGATATCCAGTGCTGGCGAGTCCCGCACATCATCGCTGTTCGGCTTGAAGGTCACGCCAAGTACGCAAACATGCTTGCCTGCCAGCTCATTGCCCAGCATGTGCGAGGCCAGCGAGACCACGCGGTCACGGCGGCGCAAATTGATCTGGTCGACTTCAGCCAAGAAGCCCATGGTCTGGCTCAGGCCAAGTTCGCTGACGCGTGCTTGGAGGGCTCGAATGTCCTTGGGCAGGCAACCGCCGCCGAAGCCCACTCCAGCGTTCAGGAAGCGGCGTCCAATGCGCTTATCGTGGCCAATGGCGTCGGCAAGGACCTTGATGTCGCCGCCTACGGTTTCAGTCACCTCGGCAAAGGCGTTGATGAAAGAAATCTTGGTAGCCAGGAAGGCGTTGGCTGCAACCTTGACCAGTTCTGCAGTCTCCAGGTCCGTGGCGATCTCCGGAGTATCCAAGGCAAGGATCGGTGCATAGACTTTGCGCAGCAGTTCCAGTCCGCGTTCATGCTCCAGGCCGTAGACCAGGCGATCGGGGCGCAGGGTATCCTGGACGGCGAAGCCTTCGCGAAGGAACTCCGGATTCCATGCCAGCGCGATGCTGCTTCCGTTCTTGGCGTCTTGGGCAATTTTCTCGCTCAGCCGGCGTGCGGTGCCTACCGGCACGGTGGACTTGCCGACAATCAGCGCTTCGCCGGTGATGTGCTCCAGCAGCGAATCCACGGCACCGTCTACGTAGGACATGTCTGCGGATTGCGAGTCGGCGCGCTGCGGGGTGCCCACGGTGATGAAGTGGATATCCGCGCCGGCAGCGACTTCTGCGTAGCTGTCGGTGAAGCGCAGGCGTCCGGAGGCCACATGCTTGCGCAGCAGTTCTGGCAGGCCTGGCTCGTGGAAGGGCAGAACGCCAGCGGCCAGTGCTTCCAGCTTGGCTTTGTCTACGTCCAGTCCAATGACTTCATAGCCCAGTTCAGCCATGCAGGCGGCATGGGTTGCACCGAGGTAGCCGGTGCCGATCACGCTGATGCGTAAAGTCACGAAAGTCCTTCTCTCCGAGAACGCGAACCGATATCAGTTTCTATTAGTTAGCATGCCACACCCCCGCAGCGTGTTCCGGCGTGGAACGCGCTGCGGGGGTGTGAGTTTTCTTGATATTTACGTGTTGGTTGCTGGGAAGCCACTGGGCCTAGAGGGCCAGATGCTCCTTGACCGATCCTGCCAGGGCTTCGGCTTCGGCCTGGGCCTGCTCGTGGGTAGCTGCCTCGACCATGACGCGAACTACTGGCTCGGTCCCCGATGGACGCAGCAGCACACGGCCGGTGGTGCCCAAGCGTGCCTCAGCAGCGGCAATTGCCCGCTGCAGCGGTTCGCATTCTGGAACGCTGGCCTTGTCTACGCCGCGTACGTTGATCAGGACCTGTGGCAGGACGGTCAGCACGGCAGCAAGTTCCTTCAGGGTCTTGCCGGTAGCCTTCACGCGGGCCGCAATCATCAGGCCGGTCAGCACGCCGTCGCCGGTGGTGGCGTGCTTGGAGAAGATCACGTGGCCGGATTGCTCGCCACCCAGGGAGTAATCGCCTTCGCGCATGCCTTCGAGCACGTAGCGGTCACCCACGCCGGTCTGCTTAACAGTGATGCCTGCTGCTTCCATGGCCAGGGTCAGGCCGAGGTTGCTCATCACGGTGGCAACCAGGGTGTTGTCCTTGAGTTCGCCGCGGTCCTTCATGTCCAGTGCCATGACGGCCATGATCTGGTCACCGTCGACGACGGTGCCTTCATGGTCTACTGCAAGACAGCGGTCAGCGTCGCCGTCGTGCGCGATGCCCAGGTCCGCGCCGTGCTCCAGCACAGCGGCCTGCAGCTTCTCCAGGTGGGTGGAGCCGTAGCCGTCATTGATGTTGATGCCGTCTGGATCTGCGCCAATCACGACGATCTCGGCGCCGGCAGCCTTGAACACCTCTGGGGAGCAGCCCGAAGCAGCGCCGTGGGCGCAGTCCAGAACTACCTTCATGCCATCCAGCCGGTTGGGCAGGGCCTGCAGCAGGTGCATGATGTAGCGGTCCTCAGCGTCGGCGAAACGCGAGACTCGACCTACCTCACCGCCGGTTGGGCGTGGCTTTGGCATCTTCAAGCAGGCTTCGATGGCATCTTCCAGCGCATCGTCCAGCTTCTTGCCGCCACGGGCTAAGAACTTAATACCGTTATCCGGAGCCGCGTTGTGCGAGGCGGAGATCATGACACCGAAATCGGCGTTCAGGTCCCCTACCAGGAATGCCGCCGCAGGAGTCGGCAGCGTGCCGGCATCCATGACGTCTACGCCGGAGGCGGCCAGGCCGGCCTCAATTGCGGCAGACAGGAAGTCACCACTGATGCGCGGGTCCTTGGCAACCACAGCGACCGGCTTGTAGCCGTCCTCTGGCTGGCTCAAGCCCAGCACCACCGATGCCGCCTGCGCCAGTTCCAGCGCGAGCTCGGGAGTTAACAGTTCGTTTGCTTTTCCTCGGACCCCATCGGTCCCAAATAACCTTGCCATCGCCTTCAATCATATGCCCTCTGCATTGATTTATACGGCTTAAAGTCCCGCATTGGCAGTGAGATGAGAAAAGATTACTGGGATCTTGCAGTCTTCGGCGTTAAAAGGCCAAAGGCCCCGGCGTCCTTTGCAGGATGCCAGGGCCTTTGGAAAGACCTTGAAGCAAGGTTTAGCGCTTCGAGAACTGCGAAGCCTTACGTGCCTTCTTCAGACCAGCCTTCTTGCGCTCGATGACGCGTGCGTCACGAGTCAAGTAGCCAGCCTTCTTCAGGGTGGCGCGGTTTGCATCGCGATCGATCTCGTTCAGCGAGCGAGCGATACCCAAACGCAGTGCACCGGCCTGGCCGGAAATGCCGCCACCGTTGATACGAGCGATAACGTCGTAAGCACCCTCAAGACCAAGGATCTTGAAAGGCTCGTTGACGTCCTGCTGGTGCAGCTTGTTAGGGAAGAAGTTCTCCAGGGTGCGACCGTTAACGGTCCACTTGCCGGTGCCTGGTACCAGGCGAACGCGGGCGATAGCCTGCTTGCGACGGCCAACTGCTGCACCTGGAACGGTAAGCGGAGCGCGCTCGGTTTCGGCAACTACAGCCGAAGCAGAGGTCTCGGTGGTGTAAGTCGAAGGGGTCTCGCCTTCGAATTCAGTGGTTTCTTCAGCGTTCTGAGCCACGATAATCTCCTATTAAGTATTTCTTCTCGGGGCCAGGACTACTGAGCGACCTGGGTGATTTCCAGTGCCTTTGGCGACTGAGCAGCGTGTGGGTGCTCGGCGCCGCGGTAGACCTTCAGCTTCGACAGCTGGGCATCGGAAAGCTTGTTCTTAGGCAGCATGCCCTTGATGGCCTTCTCAACAGCCAGTACTGGGTTCTTTTCCAGCAGGTCTGCGTAGTTGATGCTCTTCAGGCCACCTGGGAAACCGGAGTGGCGGTAAGCGCGCTTGTTCAGCAGCTTCTTACCGGTCAGTGCAACCTTGTCTGCATTGATGATGATGACATGGTCGCCCATGTCCATGTGTGCAGCATAGGTTGGCTTGTGCTTGCCGCGCAGCAGGGTTGCGGCCTGGACGGCGAGACGGCCGAGTACTACGTCGGTGGCGTCAATGACAAACCACTGACGAGTCTGGTCAGCCGGCTTTGGGGTGTACGTACGCACAGTAATTGCCTTACGTTGATTCGTTTCTGGTCAAACAGTCGCTTGGCTGAAGGCGGTGAGATCCCCCAGTGACAGGCACTGTCGTGGTGTTGTTGTGTTTAGACCAGTACGCCAGGTGAGGACTGATGATAACCGGCCGTCCATATATTGTTCGCACACCCAGCAGACCAGCGACTATGCAACTAAGCCGTCACGCTTGGGCGTGTAGTGTCGAACGTGGACATACACAACTCATAAAAGTTTAGCGGATTAAAGTGTTTCCGGCCAAAAAAGCATGTACGTCGTGAGCAACAACACCCTTAAGATCCCGGGGATTATCGGCTAATCAGCTTTCCATGCAGGCTTCGTCAACCTCAGCTTCGGTTCGCCGTGCGCGGGTCAGGAGTGCTCGTTCCGCCAGTTCTTCAACCTCTGGGTAGTAGACCTCTTCGAGGACCAGGGCCCGCGGGTGCGAAAGCTTGGTCTTGGAGTCGCGGACCATCTGTTCCAGCCGCTGGGCCAGGAACCCCGGTTGCTCACGCCCGTCCCCCACCATCATCGCGGCACCGATTAGCGCACGGACCATGTTGTGGCAGAAGGCATCGGCCTTCAAATGGGCCAGTACCAAGCCGTCGGCTCCACGGGTGAAGGTGAATTCCTGCAGGGTACGAATGGTCGTGGCATGCGGACGGGGCTTGCAGTAGGTCAAGAAGTCGTGGCGGCCCAGCACGCTTTGCGCCTCGCGATTCATCGCCTCGACATCCAGCTCTTCACGGTGCCACGTCGTCAGGTGCCGGGTCAGTGGATCCCAGCGCTGCTGCCCATCGGCAATCCGGTAGGAGTAGCGGCGGGCCAGCGCGGAGAAGCGGGCATCGAAGCCTTCTGGTGCGCGTTCGGCTTCATGCACCCAAACGGCACCATCTTGACGGCCAAGGATGCCGTTGATGCGGCGTACGAGCGCAGGACCGGGAGCCAAGGGCGCCTTGCGTGGCAGTCCCGCGTATTCTTCCTCGGTCAAATCGAAGTGCACCACCTGGTGGCGGGCATGCACACCTGCATCGGTGCGTCCGGCAACAACCACGCGCACGCGGCGCCGGATCATCATTTCCAGGGCCTCTTCAACCAGCTGCTGCACGCCCAAGACATTGGGCTGGCGAGCCCAACCGCTATAGGCGGCACCGTCGTATCCGAGCACCATGCGCATGCGGATCCATGCTGGTGCTGCAGTGGCCCCCAATGCGGTGATGCCCATTGGATCGATGCTTTCTGGCTGAGTACTCATGTATTCAATTATGCGTAAGCAGACGTGCAACCGTCGAATCAAGTGCCCGCCTTCACGCCGTTATCCACAGGCGCCAAAACGAGAGCTGCTGCCGGGAGTAGCCTATGTGCATTCCACGGACCTGCCGCGCAGGCGGCTGGTTCACCAGCACCGTTCTAAGGTCTCGCCATGTTCAGGAATGCAGTTAGCTTTATCGCGATATCCGCTGCTGTCCCGCTCTGCTTAAGTGGTTGCAGTTCGGGACAGCTGAGCACAAAGCAATCATGCGCCCTCATTAATGAACTGGCCGTAGAGCATTTCATCGAGGAAAAGTGGGCGCTGGCATATATGGGAATTCTTGCGCAGAATTCACAACCTGCGATTGAGGCTTTGGAAACAGCCATCGGCATCTACCGGGAAGTCTCCGAGCAAACTGGCAATAGGCACTTGCGCACTGCATTGCGGTCCGAAATCGAAAACTACCAAGACTTCATTGACCTCATTGCCAATCGCTCCTTTGACGATCCAACGCTCGCGTCAGACGTTGAGGCAGCCGAGGGCGGACTGCAAGATCGATACACCGACTATGTGCGTGAAACGTGCCCAGCTTCCGCTTCTGAACCTGATCCGTCCGCTTCTTAGGAAACCGCTGCTTGCCGATCCGCTCATGTCATACACTGCCTGCAATAACTCCTGATTATAGAATAAACAGGTACTTATCGGTGCCTCACGTGCTGGGCCATCGGATCATCATCGCCTAAGGATCTCAATGTCGAAAAAGTTCGCGGCATCTGCCGCTGCGCTCACCCTTGCATCTGTCATGCTCACTGGTTGCAGTGCAGGCAAACTGTCCACCGAGGAAACCTGCGTTTACATCAACGACCAGGTGGCTGAACGCGGACTGCAGAAGAAGGCGGAGGACTCCAGCGCAGAGCTCTTGGCTGGCGATACATCGGCTTATGCCGAGATCATGAACGAGTTCGATTCCATCCTGGGCGAAGCCGCTGAGAACACGAAGGACAACAAGCTTGCCACGTCCTTGAATGCGGCATCGGAGCAGACCAAGAAAATGGCTGGCCTGATGGCTGAGGGCAACAGCAGCAACATGATGGAAATTTCGCAGAAGATCGCCGAACTGGATACGGCTGAGGCTTCCGAGGCTACCGAATACCTGAATACGGCTTGCCCGGACATGGATTCGTTCAGTTAGACAATTCCAAGATGCGGATGCCCCTGCCCTCCAACTGACGGGCAAGATCACCCGCGTCTTCACGCAAACAGGCATAAAAAAAAGATTCCCGTTGGTTCCTTGCGGATCCAACGGGAATCTTTTTCGCCTTTGCAGGCGAGAGAGCATTAGCTCGAAGGGGCTTAGGCCTCTTCGGTCTCAGCAGCCTTCTCGGTAGCCTTGGTGGCTTCCTTGACGACAGCCTGCTTTGGCGAAACTGGCTCCATCACGAGCTCGATAACAGCCATAGGAGCGTTGTCGCCCTTGCGGTTACCGATCTTGGTGATGCGGGTGTAGCCACCCTCGCGGTTTGCCATTGCTGGTGCGATGTTCTCGAACAGTTCGTGAACGATCGACTTGTTGGTGCGCGAACGCGAAGCGATGACGGCCTGGACGCGGCGACGCGAAGCCAGGTCTCCGCGCTTAGCGAAGGTGATCAGGCGCTCTGCGTGTGGACGCAGACGCTTGGCACGGGTCAGGGTGGTGGTGATCTTCTTGTTCTCGAAGAGCTGTGCCGACATGTTAGCGAAAATCAATCGCTCATGTGCTGCACTGCCGCCGAGACGCGGACCCTTGGTAGGGGTAGGCATTGTGGTTCTCCTAGATGAATAACCCGTACTGGACGAATATTTCGTTCAGTCGGATGAAGTAGTGTGTCGCTAGACGCGGGTCTTACAGACCTTCGTCGTATTCGTCGCCATCGTCGATGGCGCTACGAGCGGCCAGATCGAAGCCTGGAGGGGAATCCTTCAGGGCCAGACCCAGTTCAACCAGCTTGGCCTTGACTTCGTCAATGGACTTCGCACCGAAGTTGCGGATGTCCATCAAGTCGGCCTCGGAGCGGGTTACGAGTTCACCCACAGAGTGGATGCCCTCACGCTTCAAGCAGTTGTACGAACGAACGGTGAGTTCCAGATCCTCGATCGGCAGCGCCATGTCAGCAGCCATAGCTGCATCGGTTGGCGATGGACCGATTTCGATACCTTCAGCCTGAGTGTTCAGTTCGCGGAACAAACCGAACAGCTCAACCAGGGTGGTACCTGCGGATGCAACTGCATCGCGCGGGGTGATCGATTCCTTGGTCTCCACGTCAACGATCAAACGATCGAAGTCGGTGCGCTGCTCGACACGGGTTGCTTCCACGCGGAAGGTCACCTTCAACACTGGGGAGTAGATCGAATCAACTGGGATTCGACCGATCTCGCCATCAATGTTCTTGTTCTGAGCGGCAGACACATAGCCACGGCCGCGCTCAATGGTCAGTTCCATGTCGAACTTGCCATTGGCGTTGAGGGTGGCGATGTGCAGATCAGGGTTGTGGAACTCCACACCTGCTGGAGGGGTGATGTCCGCTGCAGTAACGATGCCCGGGCCCTGCTTGCGCAGGTAGGCAACGACTGGCTCGTCGTGCTCGGAAGATACTGACAGGTTCTTGATGTTCAAGACCAGTTCGGTGACATCTTCCTTGACACCGGCTACGGTGGTGAACTCATGCAGTACACCGTCAATTCGAACACTGGTGACAGAAGCACCAGGAATCGAAGAGAGCAGGGTACGGCGGAGCGAGTTACCAAGGGTGTAGCCAAAGCCTGGCTCCAGTGGTTCGATAACGAACCGGGAGCGGTTTTCGGCAACTACTTCTTCGGTCAGGGTTGGGCGCTGCGTAATGAGCACTTACATTTCCTTTCAGCGAGCGTCCGCTATATGACGCCTCACGGGGGTGGAAACGACGGTAGCCTGAGGTGGCCGTTCGTCTTTTTGCAGGCTAATAAGTCCAAGACAGTCACCGGAGCACCCACGAGTGAATGCTTCGGTGACTTCTTAGGCTAAGCCTAGCGAATCAATTAGACGCGGCGACGCTTCGATGGGCGGCAACCGTTGTGAGCGCTTGGGGAAACATCCTGGATGGATCCAACCTCAAGGCCAGCAGCCTGCAGCGAACGGATCGCGGTTTCGCGTCCCGAGCCTGGGCCCTTGACGAAAACGTCAACCTTGCGCATGCCGTGCTCCTGAGCGCGCTTTGCAGCGGACTCAGCAGCCATCTGGGCAGCGTATGGGGTCGACTTGCGCGAACCCTTCATGCCTACCTCGCCGGCCGAAGCCCACGAGATAACAGCGCCAGTCGGATCGGTGATCGATACGATGGTGTTGTTGAAGGTGCTCTTGATATGCGCCTGTCCCTGCGCAATATTCTTTTTGTCCTTGCGACGCGGCTTACGTACCGCTCCACGAGTCTTTGGGGGCATTTCTTCTCCTACGAAAAAAGTATTTGAACTAGATCGCTAAGATTTAGCGAGTCTTCTTCTTACCTGCGACGGTACGCTTCGGGCCCTTACGGGTACGTGCGTTGGTCTTGGTGCGCTGACCGCGGACCGGCAGGCCCTTACGGTGACGAATACCTTCGTAGGATCCGATCTCAACCTTGCGGCGAATGTCAGCCTGAACCTCACGGCGCAGGTCACCTTCAACCTTGTAGGTGCCTTCGACGAAGTCGCGCAGCTGCACGAGCTGGTCATCGGTGAGATCCTTGACGCGAGTGTCCGGGCTGATGCCGGTCGCTGCGATGGTCTCTTCTGCACGGGTCTTGCCCACGCCGTAGATGTAAGTCAGCGCGATAATTACGCGCTTCTCGCGTGGAATGTCCACGCCTGCTAAACGAGCCAAGTGGCTACCTTTCAACGAACGGAGGTCTGGAGCAGTACCTTCCGTGATTGCGCACGGCCCCGGCCTCCGAATCCGGGGGTACACCAGGACTTTCGTCCTAGCTGATACTGCCTAATTGACTACGCGTGGGAATCCCGTAAAAACGGAATTAGCCCTGACGCTGCTTGTGGCGTGGGTTCTCGCAGATCACCATGACCACGCCGTTACGACGGATCACCTTGCACTTGTCGCAGATCGGCTTCACGCTAGGGTTAACCTTCAAGGCTTTGTCCTTTTGCGGTTGCAGTTAAATGTGGAGCAGTAAAAAGCTTTGCCCAAGAACATCATTCAGCGGCCGTAGCACAAGATTGCGCTGCGCACGCTGGGAAAGTCTTGGATTCTGCAGATTTACTTGTAGCGGTAAACGATGCGACCTCGGTTGAGGTCGTATGGGCTCATTTCAACCTGCACTCGGTCCTCTGGGAGGATTCGAATGTAGTGCTGACGCATCTTACCCGAGATAGTGGCGAGCACTACGTGTCCATTCGGCAGCTCCACGCGGAACATCGCGTTCGGCAGTGCTTCCGAGACGGTGCCCTCTACCTGGATGACGCCTTCCTTCTTGCCCATTTTCCCCGCTAACTTTTTTTGTTGGCAATTTCCACCAACAAGTAATTGGTTCTGGTCCTTGATCCCTGTACCGAAAACCCGAGGGTTTTAGGCGCAATTAAATCAGGAACCAACAAACAACGATACGGCATTAGTCCACACAGTGCCAATCGTTCATTGACATTTAAAATGTTAGATCCAGCACGCCACAGCCATGTGGCGTACTGGATCCGATGATTTCCAGGCTGGTGCTAGCCCTGGATCGGCGATGGGGTCACGCCGAATGGGGCCAGTCCGGCCGCTCCCCCATCGTGCGCGGTCAATACCCAGATGCCGCCCATGTGGAATGCCACGGTGTGCTCCCACTGCGAGGCGTTGGACTTGTCGTTGGTGACAACAGTCCAGTCGTCTTCCAGCACGGAGGTTTCGATGCCACCGCGAACCAGCATTGGCTCGATGGCCAAGCACATGCCCGGCTTGATGCGTGGGCCGCGGTGCCCCGAGTTGTAGTTCAGCACATCCGGTGCCATGTGCATCTGCGAACCGATGCCATGGCCGCAGTAATCCTCGAGGATGCCCAGCTCGTCGCCTGGCTGGCTGGTGACGAAGTCATCGATGGCCTGGCCGATCTGGCCGATGAAGCGTGCGTTGGCCGCCGCGGCGATGCCGGCCCACATGGCCTGCTCGGTGATGTCGCTCAGGCGCTGGTCAGCTGGGTCGATGTTCTCGCCCACCAGCACGGTGCGTGCCGAGTCGGAGTGCCAGCCGTCGATGATGGCGCCGCCATCGATCTTCAGCACGTCGCCGTCCCTCAGCTCGTAGTCCGATGGGAAGCCGTGGACTACCTCGTGATTGACCGAAGCGCAGATGTTCGCTGGGAAGCCATGGTAGCCAAGGAAGTTGCTGGTCGCGTTGTGGCGTTCGAGCACCTTGCCAAAGGCCTGGTTGATCTCTTCGGTCCGCACCCCGGGCCGAGCCATCGCAACGGCTTCGTCCAGCGCTTCAGCCAGCACCAATCCGGCCTGGCGCATCTTCAGGATCTCGGAGTTGGATTTGTACTCGATTTTCGGCTGTCCTAAAGCCAATGTGATTCCCCTGCCTCAAAGTGTGATGTCCTTGCCGTGTGCCGCTGCCGGCAACCGCAAGGTCCATCAATGCAAAAAGTGCGCAGGGACCGGGCTGCAACATCCATTGTTGCTGCACGGTCCCTGCGCGTTGTAACGCTTGTGTCTAGGCGTTGACGTTCAACGCTGCAAGAACACGCTCGGTGACTTCGTCGATAGCGCCCAGGCCGTCGACCTTGCGCACGATGCCGCGTTCCTCGTAGCGCTCCACAACGACGCGGGTCTCGTCGTTGTACAGGCCCAGGCGGTGGCGGATGACCTCTTCGGTGTCATCGGCGCGGCCTTCGATCTGCGCACGCTTCAGCAGACGGGCTACCAGCTCGTCGTCATCAGCGGTCAGCTGCAGCACTGCGTCCAGGGCGATGCCCTTGTTGGCCAGCATCGCATCCAGCGCGTCCACCTGCGCACTGGTGCGCGGGTAGCCATCGAGCAGGAAGCCCTTGGCGACGTCGTCCTGGTTCAGGCGGTCTTCAACCATGTTGTTGGTGACCGAATCAGGGACAAAGTCTCCGTTGTCAATGTACTTGCTGGCTTCGAGACCCAGCGGGGTTCCGCCCTTGACGTTGGCACGGAATATGTCGCCGGTCGAGATGGCGACAATGTCCAAGCGCTCGGAGATCTTTACGGCCTGGGTGCCTTTGCCGGCACCGGGTGGTCCAATAATAAGCAGTCGACTCATCGCAGAAGCCCTTCATAGTTCCGTTGCTGCATTTGAGCATTGATTTGCTTGACGGTTTCCAAACCCACACCAACCATAATCAGGATCGATGTACCGCCAAATGGGAAGCTTTGGTCAGCGTTGAACAGCACGAAGGCAATCAGCGGGATCAACGCAACGAACGCAAGGTACAACGCGCCCGGGAAGGTAATACGGGAAATCACGTACTGCAGGTAATCGGCGGTCGGACGACCAGCACGAATGCCCGGAATGAATCCGCCGTACTTCTTCATGTTGTCGGCGACCTCTTCAGGGTTGAAGGTAATCGCAACATAGAAGTAGGTGAAGCCGATGATCATCAAGGTGTACACCAGCATGTACCACGGCGATGAAGTCGCTGAGTGCTCCTGCAGCCACATCGCCCACTGGGGCAAGGTGCCATCATCGTTCTGGTTGAACTGAACGATCATCTGCGGCAAAGCCAGGATGGAGCTGGCGAAGATCACTGGGATCACGTTCGCCATATTCAGCTTCAATGGAATATAGGTGGAGGTGCCGCCCACGGTGCGGCGTCCCACGGTGCGCTTGGCGTACTGCACCGGAACACGTCGCTGGGACTGCTCGACGAAGACCACCAGGGCTACAATCAACAAGCCCACCAGCAGCACGCCAATGAAGGTCATGATGCCCTGCGCCTGGAAGATGGCGCCCATCGAGGATGGGAAGCCCGAAGCGATGGAGATGAAGATCAGGATGGACATGCCGTTGCCGATGCCGCGCTCGGTGATCAACTCGCCCATCCACATGATCAGGCCGGTGCCTGCGGTAAGGGTGATGATCATCAGCAGGATGACAATCAACGAGTCATCCGGGACCAGCGGAAGGGTGCAGCTTGGGAACAGGCTGCCGGTACGGGCCAGGGTGACCAAGGTGGTTCCCTGAAGCAGTGCCAAGGCGATGGTCAGGTAACGCGTGTATTGCGTCATCTTGGCCTGGCCGGCCTGGCCTTCCTTGTGCAGGGCCTCGAAGTGCGGGATCACCACACGCAGCAACTGGACGATAATTGCCGCAGTAATGTACGGCATGATTCCCATTGCGAAAACCGAGACCTGCAACAGGGCGCCGCCGCTGAACAGGTTCACGAATGAATAAAGTCCACCGGTGGTTTCACCCATTGCCAGACACTGCTGAACGTTGCTGTAATCAATGCCCGGAGCGGGAATGAATACACCGACACGATAGATCGCAATGATCCCAAGCGTGAACAGCAACTTGTTGCGCAGATCAGGCGTCCGAAAAACTCGGGCTATGGCGCTGAACAAGCGTCCTCCTGAAGTAAGTGCTTGAGCCTGAGGAAGAGATTCTTCCCAGACCTAACGATTCTAGCGGTCTGTTAGGCAATCCTGCCAAATGCGCCACACGAAATGCACACAAATGTTTGCAGGAATGATCCTAAACCGACTAATCAGCCAAGCAATTATAAGAAATCTTAGAATGTTTCGCCGAGAGAAAGAAAGTCCCGGTTCACGTTGATTGCTCAACGCGAACCGGGACCATTCAAAGGCTTGACCCTGTATTAGAGGGTGTTTGCCGAGCCGCCAGCAGCAGCGATCTTCTCGGAAGCGGAAGTCGAGAAGGCGTTAACCTTCACGTCAACCTTAACCGTGATGTCGCCGGTGCCCAGCACCTTGACAGGCTGGTTCTTGCGAACGGCGCCCTTGGCAACCAGTGCCTCGACGGTGACTTCGCCACCTTCTGGGAACAGTTCCGAGATCTTGTCCAGGTTTACAACCTGGAACTCGACGCGGAATGGGTTCTTGAAGCCGCGCAGCTTTGGCAGACGCATGTGCAGCGGAAGCTGACCACCTGCGAAGCCTGCCTTCACCTGGTAACGAGCCTTGGTACCCTTGGTACCGCGACCTGCGGTCTTACCCTTGGAGCCCTCACCGCGACCCCCGCGGGTCTTAGCGGTCTTGGCACCCTCAGCTGGGCGCAGGTGGTGAACCTTAAGTGCTTTTTCTTCAGCCATCTCTACTTCGCCTCCTCGACCTTCAGCAGGTGTGGGACCTTGTTGACCATGCCAACAGTCACAGGATCGGCGGTGCGAACAACGGTGTGACCGATGCGCTTCAGACCCAGCGAGCGAACAACGTCGCGCTGGCTCTGGTTTCCACCAATGATGGACTTGACCTGGGTGATTGCCAGCTTGGCATCGCTTGGAACAATGTTCTTAGCCATTGATTAAGCACCTGCCTTCTGGGCCTGGATGTGACGCAGCATTGCTGCTGGTGCAACCTCGTCCAGCGGAAGACCGCGGCGAGCTGCAACAGCTTCAGGCTCTTCCAGAGCCTTCAGTGCAGCAATGGTGCCCTGAACGATGTTGATCTGGTTCTGCGAACCCATCGACTTCGACAGGATGTCGTGGATGCCTGCGCACTCCAACACGGCGCGCACTGGGCCACCGGCGATAACACCGGTACCAGGAGCTGCTGGACGGAGCAAGACAACGCCAGCGGCGGCCTCACCCTTGACCAGGTGTGGAATGGTGGTGCCAACGCGTGGAACGCGGAAGAAGGACTTCTTGGCCTCTTCTACGCCCTTTGCGATAGCAGCAGGAACTTCCTTGGCCTTACCGTAGCCAACGCCGACCATACCGTTGCCGTCGCCAACGACCACAAGTGCGGTGAAGCTGAAGCGACGACCACCCTTGACGACCTTGGAGACGCGGTTGATAGCTACAACGCGCTCAAGGAACTTGTCCTTGTCTTCGTTGCGGCTATCCTTCTGGTCACGACCACGACCGCGGCCTTCGCCACGTCCACGGCCTTCACCACGACCGCGGCCTTCGCCGCGACGGGATCCTGCGTTCTCGGTAGCGGGAGCCGATGCAGTCTCGACTGCTTCAGTAGCTTCAGACACCTGAGTTTCCTTCTTGTTAGTTGCTTCGCTCACAGTGCCAGCCCACCTTCACGTGCGCCGTCAGCAACAGCAGCCACGCGACCGTGGTACTTGTTGCCACCGCGGTCGAAGACAACTGCTTCGATGCCAGCAGCCTTGGCGCGCTCTGCAACGAGCTCACCAATGCGCTTGGACTTTGCGGTCTTGTCGGCATCGCTTGCGCGAAGATCTGCTTCCATGGTCGATGCGCTGGCCAGGGTGATACCCTGCGAGTCGTCTACGATCTGTACGAAGATGTGACGAGCCGAGCGGTTGACAACCAGGCGTGGACGAACGGAGGTACCAACGATGTGCTTGCGCAAACGCTGATGACGACGACCGCGCTGAGCGGACTTGCTCTTGCCCTTGATTCCGATAGCCATGATTACTTACCAGCCTTTCCGACCTTGCGGCGGATGATCTCGCCAGCGTAGCGAATGCCCTTGCCCTTGTAAGGCTCGGTCTTGCGCAGCTTGCGGATGTTAGCGGCAACTTCACCGACGTGCTGCTTGTCGATACCGGCAACGGTGATCTTGTTGTTGCCCTCGACCGAGAAGGTGATGCCTTCAACGGCAGCAACCTTCACTGGGTGCGAGTAGCCCAGAGCAAGCTCCAGCTCGGCACCCTTAGCCTGTACGCGGTAACCGGTACCGTGGATTTCGAGCTTCTTCTCGTAACCATCGGTTACACCAGTGATCATGTTGCTGATCAAGGTACGGGTCAGACCGTGCAGCGAACGAGCCTCGCGGGAGTCGTTCGGGCGGCTGACGGTAACAGTGTTCTCGTCCTTGGCAACGGTGATTGGAGCCTTAACGGTGATCGAAAGTTCACCCTTAGGACCCTTGACGGCGACCAGCTGGCCGTCGACGTTCAACTCAACGTTGGCAGGTACGGAAATCGGAAGACGTCCAATACGTGACATTGTATGTTTCCCCTTTCCCGTTACCAGACGTAGGCGAGGACTTCCCCACCCACGCCCTTCTTTGCAGCCTGACGGTCAGTAAGCAGACCGGAGGAGGTGGACAGGATAGCGATACCAAGACCACCGAGCACGTGAGGCAGGTTGGTGGACTTTGCGTAAACGCGAAGACCTGGCTTGGAGATACGGCGTACGCCAGCGATCGAACGCTCGCGCGATGGGCCGTACTTCAAAGTGATAGTCAGAGTCTTGCCGACTTCTGCTGCAACTTCCTCGAACGAGGCGATGTAGCCCTGTTCCTTGAGGATGTTAGCAATGCGCACTTTCAGCTTGCTCGACGGCATCGACACAGTGTCGTGGTAAGCCGAGTTGGCGTTGCGCAGACGAGTCAGCATATCTGCGACTGGATCTGTCATAGACATGTGGGCTTCAGCCCTTCCTCGTTACGGTTTCCTTAGCGGACCTGTAACGTAGTGAGATTAGTTGTTGGTCTTGAATGGGAAGCCCAGAGCCTTAAGCAAGGCACGGCCTTCGTCATCAGTCTTGGCGGTGGTAACGACAGTGATGTCCATACCACGTACGCGGTCAACCTTGTCCACATCGATTTCATGGAACATCGACTGTTCGGTCAGACCGAAAGTGTAGTTGCCATTGCCATCGAACTGGCGGTCGCTCAAGCCGCGGAAGTCGCGGATACGAGGCAGTGCCAGGGTGATCAGGCGGTCGACGAATTCCCACATGCGATCGTTACGCAGGGTGGTGTGGGTACCGATTGGCATGCCTTCGCGCAGCTTGAACTGTGCGATCGACTTGCGGGCCTTGGTAACCACTGGCTTCTGACCGGTAATTGCGGTCAGGTCGCGTACGGCGCCTTCAATGAGCTTCGAGTCCTTGGCTGCTTCGCCAACACCCATGTTCACGACAACCTTGGTCAGGGATGGTACCTGCATTGGGTTGGCGTAGTTGAACTGCTCCTGCAGGGCAGGGCGGATGTCAGCTGCGTACTTAGCCTTCAGACGTGGCTGGATCTTGGTGGCTGCTTCAGTCATTACAGATCCTTTCCGGAAGCCTTGGCGTAACGAACGCGTACAGTCTTGGACACGCCGTTCTTTTCTACGGTTTCCTCGCGGAAGCCGACGCGGGTTGGCTTCTTGGTCTCTGGGTCAACCACTGCAACGTTGGAAACGTGCACTGGAGCCTCAACAACCTCGATGCCGCCGGTGGTCGAACCGGATTCGGTCTGACCTGCCTTGGTGTGCTTGGTGACGCGGTTAACGCCTTCGACCAGCACGCGGTTGGACTCGGTAATGACCTTCAGGACCTTGCCCTGCAAGCCACGTTCCTTGCCAGCGATGACCTGAACCAGGTCACCCTTCTTGATCTTTGCGCCCATGGTTACAGCACCTCCGGAGCCAGCGAAACGATCTTCATGAACTTCTTGTCACGAAGCTCGCGGCCCACTGGGCCGAAAATACGAGTACCACGAGGATCGGCAGCGTCACCCTTGAGGATAACTGCAGCGTTCTCGTCGAACTTGATGTAGGAACCGTCTGCACGACGGATTTCCTTCTTGGTGCGAACGACGACTGCCTTTACGACGTCGCCCTTCTTTACGTTGCCGCCAGGAATTGCATCCTTGACGGTAGCGACAATGGTGTCGCCAATGCTTGCGTAGCGACGCTTCGAGCCACCAAGAACACGAATGGTAAGGATTTCCTTAGCACCAGTGTTATCGGCAACCTTAAGTCGCGACTCCTGCTGAATCACTTCTTACTCCTGTCGTCTCGCTGGTTCTCATGAATGAGCCTTGCGGAACGGATATGGTCTCCACGATACGTATCGCTTACCCCCACTGGCGCGGGCGCACCGAATGCTGATCCCAAATGCCGGCAGGGCCGAGGCGTAAAATATCGAGGCTGCACTTGCGCGGCCAAACGGATTTGGACCGCACTGCATTATGTCGAAGGTGGATAGTCCCCGGGCATGATGCGCACAGATTCTTAAGTCTAGCCTAGAGTGGCGCGAATCCGAAATGGTGTGGTAAGAGAAAAGCGAGCGTCGTTCGTCACACCTTGGACACCGCAGATTCGCTGAATTTCGGGGTTTTGGTGCTGCCATCCAGTTGGGCAACTGGTCGCTTGCGGCGGCATCAGGGTGCCATTCGAGGTCGCCCATGCGCCGCCGTGGATGAAAAGCGGCTGAATCGCCAAAAGTGAAATTATTTTTCGGTCAGCCCTGGGCAGCTCCAGCATCCGGCCGTCACCGGCAGGAATCATTGCTCAGCGACGGAATTCGACCGTGGCGCTCACCGCAAGATGATCCGAGCCGTCGATGATGTGAGAAGAAGAGCCCGTGATGGACAGGCCCTTCGCCACGATATGGTCAATGCCGATCAATGGCGGGAAGCTTCCGCCGGCTGGCCAGGTCGCGCGGGGCCAGACTCCATCAGCCTGCGCATACCCGTCCCCCAGGGCACGGAATCCTGGATGGGAGCGAACGGAGTTGAAGTCGCCAGCAAGGATAACGGGATGATCTCGCTGCTGATTCGACCAGTCGATGACTGCTTCCAAGCCCTGGCTCCATCGTTGCGCATCGCCAACCGGCGGATAGACATGGATGCCGGCCACTCGCACGACCCCACCGGGTGCCTGCACATCGGCAACCGGCAAGGAGTACCAACCGGTGTCCGCTGAATCCAGATCGGTGGAGCGTTCCTGCAATGGGTACTTTGAGAAAATCACGGTATCCCGTTCTCCCCCGGCGGGTGCCTCTTGGCTCCGATAGCCAAATCCATCCAGCGCGTCCAGCGCTGCGAGCTGCTGGTGCATTGGTTCGCTGGTTTCAACAAGGACGAGAATCTGCGGATCCGTGTCCCTGATCAGTTCAGCTAGCTGCGCCGGGTTCGCTCCTGCCTTCAAGGCATTGAACGATAGGAGAACCAGCTCGGAGCTGCCGTTTCCGGTCTGGCCAGCGGGAGAGCTCCATTGCACGTTGGGCAGTGCACCGCAGAGCAGGAACACCAGCACGAACCCGCTGATGAGCCATTGCTTGCGCAGTAGCCCGATAACCAGAACCACTGCCGGGAAGAGCAACAGATATGGTTGGAATGCCTGAACCTTGGGAATCAATCCTGCACCGGGGAAACCCAGATACGGGAGAATGCCAATAGCTAGGGAAGCAACAAGAAGCGTACCCATAGGCCATCCCAGGGATGGTTTTCGGGCACGCGTCATCGTCATCATCATCCGAGCCTATTCGAAGCAGACGACAATTCCGGCAAGGACACTTCCGCCTAGGTACGATAGCGGCTCGATGCGATTGCGACTGCCCTTGGCTTCTTCATCACTGCTGCGAGGCCCACTGCGCGACGCGCTGGGCGCTCTCTTCCAGCGACAGGTCTTCCACCCTGGACATGATGGACCAGCGCACACCGAAGGGATCCAGAATCGAAGCGAAGCGGTCACCCGAGACGAAGTTGCCCAGTGGTTCTCGGATACTGGAACCGGCAGCCTCGGCCCTGGCCACCACCTCATCTGCGTTTTCGCAGTAGAAACCCAAGGAATAGCAGGCATTCGGCGCAGCTGGCGGGCTGACTAGTCCGTAGGCCGGCGAAGGTTCCCCGATCTGCAAACGGCCATTGCCGAATGCAATTTCTGCATGCACGACAACGCCTCCCATTTCGGTGGAATCTACCACTGTCGCACCGAATACTTCTTCATAGAATCCCAGCGCTGCCCTTGTGTTGGGCACAGTCAAGAATGGCGTCAGACTGGTGAATCCATGAGGGACACCGGCAGTTGTATGCATTCCCGTCACACCTTGCGTGACTTCATCTTGATTTTCCATGTCCCTAGGCTAAGCCTGTGTGGCACGCTGGTTCTTGTAGATATGCGACAACCCGCACGGGTGGTAGAGGCCATGGAATCAGCACCGGATCCGCGAGGCGTTCTCTATCCTGCCCGGCTATCGGCAATCGAGCGATTCTCCCCCGGTCCAGGACTGCAGGAATTGGTCTCCTGGTTTTGGCTGGTGGATTGGAACATCGCGCCCGGACGTACCTCACGGCAACAACTCCTGCCCTTTCCGCAAATGAATCTGGTCATTGAGCCAGAAGGCATTACGCTATCCGGCCCGGCCAGCGGCGCTTCGCACCGCGACCTGTCCGGGAGCAGTTGGGCAGTCTCCGCCTTGTTGCGCCCAGCGGCTGCGCAGGCTCTCAATGTGTCCCCCGCAGAGTTGCTGGACCAGGAAATCCAGTTCAGCGCACCTGGGCTGCTGGCCTCGATAACAAGGATGAAGACTCAACCAGGCCACGGGAACTCCGGTTCGGCCTGTGCCGAGCTCTTCGATTCGTGGCTCACCGCTCACCTTCCAGCAGCCACAAGTTCTGGCCTCCAAGCTAATAAGCTGCTCGACACCGTCGCAGCGGAGCGCGGAATCGTAAGGGTCTCCCAACTGGCCCATCGCTTGTCGCTCAGTACACGCAGTCTGCAACGGATTTCGGAAAGGTATTTGGGACTGGCTCCGCTGGCGGTGATTCGGCGGTACCGTTTGCAAGAGGCTGCTCATCGGCTGCGCGCAGACACTGCAGTTTCTATCGCTGGCATCGCAGCGGAAATGGGGTATGCGGATCAAGCCCATCTAGCGGCAGACTTCCGCAAAGTCTTGGGCTACTCCCCTGTTACCTATCGAAAGGGCAGAGCCTAGTCTGGCAGTACTGCCGCCACGGCACTGATTTCAACCAGCGCACCTGGCACACCGAGCTTCGCGACGAAGGCTGCAGACACCAGGGGTGGTTCAGTGGCTGCCAACTGTTCACCTATGGCTCCATAGACGCTGTTGACGTCGGTTCCTTCCACCAGCAGCACGTTCCACTGCACTACATCCTGGAATCCCGCGCTGGCCGCCGCCAGTGCGAGCTTGGAGTTTCCCAGTGCCTTGGTCGCCTGCGTTGCGGCATCCCCGGCTCCGATCAGCTGCCCTGTGCCGTCTACGGCGTTCTGCCCGCCAACATAGATAGTCGTGGCACCCGGCGGGACGATGGCTACGTGGCTGAAAGCTGGAGAGTTGACAAGGCCAGCGGGACGCAGTTTCCTGATCTGTTCCATAGTCCAGTGTGGCATTTTATTCACTGCTTTTTAAGACAGAAATGCCCCGAACTCTTCTTGCGAAGTGTTCGGGGCATTCTCCAATCACGAGATCCGTGAAATCGGAGCGAAAGCTTACTTAGCCTTCTCCACGATCTCAACGAGACGCCAGCGCTTGTCAGCAGACAGCGGGCGGGTCTCAGCGATGACAACCAAGTCGCCGATGCCGGCGTCGTTGTTCTCGTCGTGAGCCTTCACGTTCTTGTTGCGACGCATGACCTTGCCGTAAAGGGCGTGCTTAACACGGTCCTCAACGTCTACGACGATGGTCTTCTGCATCTTGTCAGATACCACGTAACCACGGAGGGTCTTGCGGTCGTTACGCTCGGTAGCGTTATCCACACCGTTCTCCTTCTCGCTCATTACTTGGAATCCTTCTTGGTTTCTTCAACCGGAACAACGACATCCTGACGAATGCCCAGCTCGCGCTCGCGCAGCACAGTGTAAATGCGTGCAATATCGCGCTTGATGGTCTTCAGGTTCCCGTGGGAATCCAGCTGGCCGGTAGCCGACTGGAAACGCAGGTTGAACAGTTCTGCCTTGGCCTTCTTCAATTCCTCGTTCAAACGAGCGGTATCGAAGCCGTCCAGGGACTCAATGCTAAGGTCTTTCGAGCCGATAGACATCCCTATTCACCACCTTCACGACGCACGATGCGTGCCTTCATTGGCAGCTTGTGGATTGCAAGACGCAATGCCTCTTTAGCTACCTCTTCACTGACGCCACCGAGTTCAAACATGACTCGTCCTGGCTTTACGTTGGCGACCCACCACTCCGGCGAACCCTTACCGGAACCCATGCGGGTTTCGGCAGGCTTCTTGGTAAGCGGACGGTCTGGGTAGATGTTGATCCAGACCTTACCGCCACGCTTGATGTAACGGGTCATGGCGATACGAGCGGCTTCGATCTGACGGTTAGTCACGTAAGCCGGGGTCAACGCCTGGATGCCGTACTCACCGAAAGCAACGGTGGTACCGCCCTTGGCAGCACCCGAACGCTTTGGGTGGTGCTGCTTGCGGAACTTCACACGACGTGGGATAAGCATTTAAGCCTGTCCTCCTTCCGCAGCCGGAGCTGCAGCGCCCTTGCGATCGTTACGACGACGGCGTTCGCCGCCACGTGGACGGTCGTTGCCGCCACCGCGGCCGCCACGAGCTGGAGCAGCAGCTTGCTGTGCAGCCAGTTCCTTGGCGGTTACGTCACCCTTGTAGATCCAGACCTTCACGCCGATACGGCCGAAGGTGGTCTTGGCTTCGAACTTGCCGAAGTCGATGTTCGCGCGCAGGGTGTGCAGTGGCACACGGCCTTCGCGGTAGAACTCCTTGCGGGACATTTCTGCGCCGCCAAGTCGACCGGAGCACTGAACGCGGATGCCCTTGGCACCAGCGCGCATTGCCGACTGCATTGCCTTCTTCATCGCACGGCGGAAAGCCACGCGGGAAGCAAGCTGCTCGGCGATGCCCTGGGCGACCAGCATGGCCTCCATGTCAGGGTTCTTGACCTCGAGGATGTTCAGCTGAACCTGCTTCTTGGTGAGCTTTTCCAGCTCGCCACGAATACGGTCAGCTTCTGCACCGCGACGACCAATGACGATACCTGGACGTGCAGTGTGGATATCCACACGTACGCGGTCACGGGTACGCTCGATCTCGACGCGGGCGATGCCAGCGCGATCCATGCCGTTAGACAGCAGGGCGCGGATCTGGACATCTTCCTTCACGTAGTCAGCGTAACGCTGGCCTGGCTTGCTGGAATCAGCGAACCAGTGGGAAACGTGATCGGTGGTGATGCCGAGACGGAAACCGTTCGGGTTAATCTTCTGTCCCATTTAGTTCTCCCCACCCTTCTGCGTGGTTGAAACAACCACAGTCACGTGGCTGGTGCGCTTCTTGATCTGGAATGCGCGACCCTGTGCACGCGGCTGGAACCGCTTCATGGTCGGACCTTCGTCAACAAACGCTTCGCTGATAAACAGCTCGTCCTCATTGAATGCTTCACCTGCGCGGTCCGCGGCGGCACGGGCGTTAGCCACTGCCGATGCGACAACCTTGTATACCGGCTCCGAAGCTGCCTGTGGGGCAAACTTCAAGATGGCCAGTGCTTCGTTGGTCTGCAGACCACGAACAAGGTTGACGACGCGCCGGGCCTTCATAGGCGTTACGCGGATGTGACGCGCAATTGCCTTGGCTTCCATTGCTATCCTTCTCTCGTCTATCGAAGAAGTGCTAAGCGATACTAGTACCCTTGCGGGGCCTAGCGGCGCTTGCCCTTCTTGTCGTCCTTCACGTGGCCACGGAACGTACGGGTTGGGGCAAACTCTCCGAGCTTGTGTCCAACCATCGATTCGGTTACGAACACAGGAATGTGCTTGCGACCGTCGTGTACGGCGATGGTGTGTCCCAGCATGTCCGGGATGATCATCGAACGGCGGGACCACGTCTTGATGACGTTCTTGGTGCCCTTATCGTTTTCAGCAACGACCTTTAGGAACAGGTGCTGATCGACGAAGGGGCCTTTCTTCAGGCTGCGTGGCATGTTTCCAGGCTCCTATCGCTTGTTCTTGCCGGTCTTGCGGCGACGCACAATGAGCTTGTCGCTTTCCTTGTTTGGACGACGGGTGCGTCCCTCACGCTTACCGTTAGGGTTGACCGGGTGACGACCACCGGAGGTCTTGCCCTCACCGCCACCATGTGGGTGGTCAACTGGGTTCATGACAACACCGCGAACGGTTGGGCGTACGCCCTTCCAGCGCATACGGCCGGCCTTGCCCCAGTTGATGTTGATCTGCTCAGCGTTGCCAACTTCGCCGATGGTTGCGCGGCAGCGCACATCAACGTTGCGGATTTCACCCGAAGGCAAACGCAGCTGGGCGTAGCGGCCCTCACGGGCTACCAGCTGGATCGATGCACCAGCGGAACGAGCCATCTTAGCGCCGCCGCCTGGGCGAAGCTCAACAGCGTGAATCACGGTACCAACCGGGATGTTACGCAGTGGCAGGTTGTTGCCTGGCTTGATGTCGGCGCTTGCGCCGGCCTCAATTGGGTCACCCTGCTTGAGGTTGTTCGGTGCGATGATGTAGCGCTTGGTGCCGTCCACGTAGTGGAGCAGTGCGATACGAGCGGTACGGTTCGGGTCGTACTCGATGTGAGCGACCTTTGCCGGAACGCCGTCCTTGTCGTGACGACGGAAGTCGATAACACGGTAGGCGCGCTTGTGTCCGCCACCCTTGTGACGGGTGGTGATCTTACCGGTGTTGTTACGGCCGCCTGACTTGGTCAGGGGACGAACCAACGACTTTTCCGGAGTCGATCGGGTGATTTCTGCGAAGTCGGCTACCGACGAGCCGCGAAGGCCCGGGGTAGTCGGCTTGTACTTACGAATTCCCATTATTAATATTCCTCGTTAAAGTGGTCTCCGCTTAGGAAAGCGGACCGCCGAAGATGTCAATCGAGCCGTCCTTCAAGGTGATGATGGCGCGCTTGGTGCTCTTGCGCGATCCCCACCCGAAGCGGGTGCGCTTGCGCTTACCAGCTCGGTTGATGGTGTTTACGGAGTCAACCTTGACGTTGAAGATCGCTTCAACGGCGTACTTGATTTCCGACTTGTTGGAGCTTGGTGCCACCTCGAAGGTGTACTGACCTTGATCGATCAGACCGTAGCTCTTTTCCGATACGACAGGTGCGATGACCACGTCGTGTGGAGCCTTTGAGAACGCGCTCACTTGGCTTCCTCCTTCTGGACCAGGGCATCGAAGGCAGCCTTGGTGAAGACTACGTCATCCGAAACCAGAACATCGTAGGTGTTCAGCTGGTCGACGTACAGAACGTGCACATTGACGAGGTTGCGAACCGAAAGGGCTGCAACATCGTTGGCGCGATCGATGACGACAAGCAGGTTCTTGCGCTCGGTGAGCGAACGCAAGGTAGCCAGAGCATCCTTGGTCGAAGGCGTTTCGCCAGCAACCAAGTTCTCAATCACGTGAACGCGATCGAAGCGTGCGCGATCAGACAGGGCGCCGCGCAGTGCAGCAGCCTTCATCTTCTTCGGGGTACGCTGCGAGTAATCACGTGGGGTTGGACCGTGGACAATGCCACCGCCGGTCATGTGCGGAGCACGGATCGAACCCTGACGGGCGCGGCCGGTACCCTTCTGCTTGAACGGCTTGCGACCTGCACCCGAAACCTCGGAGCGGTCCTTGGTCTTGTGGGTACCCTGGCGGGCAGCAGCAAGCTGTGCAACGACAACCTGGTGCAGCAGCGGGACGTTGGTCTGTACGTCGAAGATCTCTGCAGGCAGTTCGACGTTAAGTGCCTTAGTCATTTACTTATGCTCCCTTCACGGCGTTGCGTACGAGAACGACGCGGCCGCGGGCGCCTGGAACGGCACCCTTGATCAGCAGGAGGTTCTTCTCAGCGTCGATAGCGTGAATGGTCAGGTTCTGAGTGGTAACACGCTCAGCACCCATGCGACCAGCCATCTTCTGTCCACGGAAAACGCGACCTGGGGTCGATGCGCCGCCGATGGAACCTGGCTTACGGTGGTTCTTGTGAGCACCGTGCGATGCGCCAACACCGTGGAAGTTGTGACGCTTCATAACGCCGGCGAAGCCCTTACCCTTCGAGGTGCCTACGACGTCGACCTTCTGGCCGGCTTCGAAGACCTCTACGGAAAGTTCCTGGCCTGCGGTGTACTCGGCAGCGTCTGCAGTGCGCAGTTCTACCAAGTGGCGACGTGGGGTGACGCCAGCAGCCTCGAAGTGACCAGCCAGTGGCTTGGTGACCTTGCGAGGATCGATCTGGCCGTAGCCGATCTGAACTGCGGTGTAGCCATCGCGCTCTTCGTTGATGAGCTTGGTGACAACGTTGCTATCAGCCTGCACGACGGTGACAGGGATCAGGTTGTTGTTCGAATCCCAAACCTGGGTCATGCCGAGCTTCGTGCCCAGCAGGCCCTTGAAATTACGGGTTGCGGTCATAGTTTTCTCGCCACCTCCCCTTAAAGCTTGATTTCGATGTTGACATCCGCTGGCAGGTCGAGACGCATCAGCGAATCAACAGCCTTCGGGGTCGGATCAACGATGTCGATCAGACGCTTGTGCGTGCGCATTTCGAAGTGCTCACGGCTGTCCTTGTACTTGTGTGGCGAACGGATAACGCAGTACACGTTCTTCTCCGTTGGCAGCGGCACTGGGCCGACTACGGTTGCGCCTGCGCGCGTGACCGTCTCAACGATCTTCCGGGCCGAAACGTCAATGACCTCGTGGTCATACGACTTCAGCCGGATGCGGATTTTCTGTCCCGCCATGGCGTCATGCCTCTTTCTGTTAGCACTATCTAAAGTTTCTGTGCCTATATACGGGTCCTTGCAGACCGGCACGCCTTGCTCTGCGGCTGAATCCGGATCAGATCCGGGTTCCTCACCCGCAGGAGGCTCCGACCCCCGCGCTCGGGCGTGTCGTGAAATTTTCAGTCACAACACTCCCACAAAGTTTTCACTTTATCGAAGGGCCTTATAGTTTGAAGCAGTCGTATCGATCCCGAACCCCAGGCATTATCCTGCGTGAGAGTCGATCCCGGTCGTTCAAACCAGACCGGTTACCCCATAAATGGGGACCGGGTTGCATTGAAGCAACTTATCTAGTCTGACAGGTCGGCAACGATCGCGCAAATCTTTTATGCCTATCCGCGCCCGTGATCTTGACCTCACACCTCGCGTGGCCCGTCCTGCCCGGACGGCTCCTGCCCCGCGGGGATCGGTGGATCAACAGGGTTTTGCGGCCTCACGGGCAGCGAATTCTGCTTGTCGACCTTCACCAGCTTGAAGACCGCGGCCGCAATCAGCCCCAAGCCAATGACCACCAGCCAGAGGAATGCCAAATCGCGCAGGAACCACAAGACGGACAAGGTGATAGCCGCCGCACCCCACCAAATGAACAACCGCTCCCCCAGCTTCAAGCCCCAGGCCACCAATCCACCGAAGAAGACCAGGCCGATCGCCTGCGCAACACCATTGGATTGGACCAGTGCGGCGAGCAAGGCCAGGCTGCCGGCCACTGAGGCGGCCAGCAGGTATGCCCTCTCCAATCGCGCGTTGGCCCTGATATTGCGCCACGCGACCAGCACTACTGCAACAATGCAGGCGTAGGCCGCCAAGTTGCTGGCCCGTGGTGTGCCAAGGATCTGGGCATAGCTGCCCAGCGCCAGCACCGCGCCCAGGAGGATGAAGACGTCCACCGCGTAGGGCACCAGCCGCCGCGGAAGTTCAAAGAGCCGCACCAGCACCGCAACGCCGAAGACCAGCAGCGCTCCGCCGGCCACCTGCCAAATCGCTCCGCCATCCAGATGGGCGATGCCACCGGCCAGCAAGAGGGCCAGGAGCATTGCCGCGAAATACAAGCGCGAGGCGCTGCCGGGCGGATCGGCATGGAGGTAGCCGAATTCCGGATAGCCGGGAATGGGGTCCTTCATTCGCCCATGGAAGATTGCCAGCAGGTACAGCGCGAGGCCCGCGCCAACCAGCGCCCATGCGGCATCCATCGGTGCTAGCACCACTGCCCCACCGGCTTGCCGCACCTCGAAGACTGCACGCAGGATAGCGACGCACAGCATGATGGCGGCACCGGCCGCGTACCAGGCGCTCTTGCGCGTGTGCACCAGCAGGATGAAGCCGAGGGCCAGCAGCAGGTGCGCACCCACTGCCCACCACGACCCCGCCTGCCATGCGGCGGCCCACGCCGCCGGAAGGAAGATGGCCAGGCCCAGGGCTATCGAGTACGACTTGTTGGCGCGCAACCGCCATTCAAGCACGAGTGCGGCCAGGCTCAGGGCCAGCAGCATGGCGCAAGCAACCTGGGAACTCCACCACGTAGAGCGGACCCATCCGGTCGCATCTTCCATGGCCAGTGCAGGAATGCTGATCAGCAGGATCAGTGCCAGGATCGGGGCAAATAGATAGAGCTGGCGCTTGGCCGCCGTCAAGCTGGTCTCGGCCTTGAACGCGGTCAGCCCGTGCAGCCCGAAGAACAAGCAGGCCAAGAGGACCGCTCCCCGATCCATGCCGCCCGCGAACTGCCCGTAGGCCAGCGTCGCCAGTGGAATGCCAGCCAGCAGTCCCACCGCCATCCAGTGCAATTCCCTGCCCAGCGCTTTGCCGTCGCGGATGCTGGCCAGCAAGCGGAGCAGCTGCGGGACGGCTATCGAAACCAGCAGCAGGCAGAACCGGCCGTGGATGTCGAATTCCATGCTGTAGGCAATCCACCACACCATGGAGCTGAAGAGCACTTGGGCCAACGCTGCATAGAGGATCTTCCACCGCGTATTGGTGCTGCGGCGCAGGCTCCAGATGAAATAGCCCAAGGTTGCCGCCCCGATGAGGATTGCCAGCGGCCAGATCTCCTTGCCGAAGCTGAGCGCATAAAGCCCAATCAGCAGGCAGGCCGCAACGACGTTGATCGGCTGTTCCAGCGCGGGGCGCTGTGCAGGAATATCGCGAAGCCGTCGACCCGAGGCAATGACCAGGCCAACTGCGAGCACAAGGCCAGTGATGAACCACGCCAGCCCGCCGATGCCCAGGAACACCACGGTGCTTTCGCTGGCGTAGGAATAGTCGCCAGCGGTTGACAGCAGGCGCAGGCTGAAGAGCAGCACCACGCCAAGTAAACCCGAAGCGCCCACACGTCCCAGCCGGTGCCCCTGCACCATGCCGGAATCCAGCACGGCACGGCTCGCCAGATTCGCCGCCCACAAGATGAACAGCACGAAGAGCACCGCAATCAACGGGGCTGAGCCGTCAGGATTTCCGTAGTCCCCAGCCGTGAGCTCATCAAGCGCAGCACCGAGCACGCCTGCGCCAACCAGGGTAAGGACCCAGCGCGCATGGAGCGTCATTTCCCTGCGCAGGTTCCGGGCGTTGCGCTGAGCCAGCGAAAGCCCGAGCAGAGCCAGGGCGAATACCACCAGCGGGCGCCAACTGTGGTTCTGCATATCGACCAGCGCCACCAGGGGAAGAACCGCGATGACTCCAACTTCCAGCTTGGCGCTGCGCAGCAAGCCGGGAATGCCCAGCGCCATGAAGATGGGAACCGCGATGTAGCAGAGCACGAAGGCCTCGAAGCCCTGCGCGGAGAGAAACGCGCCGATCACCGAAGCGACCGCTAAGCACCACAGCACCGCACGTTCACCTTGCAGGTGCCTGCGCGCCAATCCCAGCCTCTGCTGGTAGCCGGTGGAGCAGAGCAATACCGCTACCGCTTGGAGCCCGAAGGCGAAGGCGAGCACCAGCCAGCTGCTCGTTGCGGAGAAACCGAGGTAGCTGCAGCCGGCCACGAGCATCGCCATGAAAGCAGCGCGGGCGGCGTAGGCGCGCAGCAGCCGCAGGTTGGGCAACAGCCTGACGCTGAGCAGCAACTGGGCGGTGAGCAACGCGAAGATCCAGAACAGATCCCGGCTGGCGAGCATCTCCAAGAGGATCACCGACAGCGCAAAAACAAACGCAGGCAGCAGCTGCGCGGTGCCGTGCAGGGCCCGGAAGAAGATTGAGTGGCGGATCCTTTCGCTGCGTACCGCCAAGAGCATCAGCGCAATAGAGAGCACCAGCAGGATCAGCATGTAGTCCAGGACGCCACGCTGCATCGCGGCCGCGCCGGCCATGGCGGTGCTGACCAGAATCAGCACGGCTACCCACGCCAGAACACGGGACTTGAACGTCAGTGTTGCGTAGCCCACGGCTAATGTGCCGATGGCTGAGAAAACCAGCCAGGTCGCCGGGCCGGATATATTCACCGTGCTGTAGGTAGCGATGGCGCACAGCGGCAATAAAGCCAGCCCGGTGCCGGCAAAGGCCGCTCCTGCCGGACGCAAGGATGGTTTCACTGCGAAGGTGACCAGGCCGCCGCCGTAGAAAGCGGCTGACAGCAGGAATAAGGCGATGAGCTTTGACAGCGGCGGGAGCGCGAAGCTCAGGAAGAGCGCGCCAGCGGCAACGATCATCAGGGCCGCGACGTACAGCGTGATGTTGATGTTGCGCAGTTCGCGCTCGCGTTTGGTGAGCACCTTGATTGGCTTAGCCGGTGCAGCGCGCTGGAGGGTGGCAGTGGGGAGCGGCGCGCGGTACGCGGGGGCAGCACCGGCCGCCGGTGGCTGGAGGTATGGCTGGCTGGACGGCGCCATCGATGCGGCCGGCGCCGCATCGTTGCGGCTTGCAGGCTGCGGTTCAAGCGGCTGTGCGGGGACCCCCGGCGCTTGGGCAGCAGCCGGGGCCGCGGCACCCGGCGGCCCGGGTTGCCCCAGGTACTTCACTGCCTCGTCGTAGCCTTGCTGCCACGCTTCGCCCAGCGCATCAAGCTGCTGCTGCCTTTGCGATTTATCCCGACTCCCCTGGCGCCGGCCGAGGCCGAAAGCCAACAGGACCAAGATGATAGAAACGATGATCCAGCCCATCATTGATGCCACTCCCCCACTTAGCGAATTGTCGCGCCCTCCAATTAGACCACCTTCTAGATATATTCACTAGCTGGGGCTCGTATTTAACGAAAAATCCCCCAGCACAAAAGTGCTGGGGGATTCTTTTCAGTTCACTAGGGAACTACCTCATCAAGTAGAGACTACTTGGTGATGGTGGTCACCTTGCCCGAACCAACGGTGCGGCCGCCTTCGCGAATTGCGAAGCCGAGGCCCTCTTCCATGGCGATTGGCTGGATCAGCTCAACCGACATTTCGGTGTTGTCGCCAGGCATAACCATTTCGGTGCCCTCTGGGAGGGTGATAACGCCGGTTACGTCGGTGGTGCGGAAGTAGAACTGCGGACGGTAGTTCGAGTAGAACGGGTTGTGACGTCCGCCTTCGTCCTTCGACAGGATGTAGACGTTAGCTTCGAAGTTGGTGTGTGGGGTGATCGAGCCTGGGGCTACGATAACCTGGCCACGCTCAACATCGTCGCGCTTCAGACCGCGAAGCAGCAGACCACAGTTCTCGCCAGCCCATGCTTCGTCGAGCTGCTTGTGGAACATCTCGATACCGGTAACGGTAGTCTTCTGGATTGGGCGGATGCCAACAATCTCAACTTCCGAGTTGATAGCCAGGGTGCCACGCTCGGCGCGACCGGTAACAACGGTACCGCGGCCGGTGATGGTGAAGACGTCTTCAATTGGCATCAGGAATGGCTTGTCGCGGTCGCGAACTGGGTCTGGAATGAAGCTGTCAGCTGCATCCATCAGTTCCTCGATAGCTGCAACCCACTTTGCGTCGCCTTCCAGAGCCTTCAGGCCCGAAACGCGGATCACTGGAGCGTCATCGCCATCGAAGCCCTGCGAGGACAGAAGTTCGCGAACTTCCATCTCCACGAGCTCGAGCAGCTCTTCGTCATCAACCATGTCCGACTTGTTCAGTGCAACCATCAGGGTTGGAACACCAACCTGGCGGGCCAGCAGAACGTGCTCGCGGGTCTGAGCCATCGGGCCATCGGTAGCGGCAACAACGAGGATTGCGCCGTCCATCTGAGCAGCACCGGTGATCATGTTCTTGACATAGTCAGCGTGACCTGGAGCGTCTACGTGTGCGTAGTGGCGCTTCTCGGTCTGGTACTCGATGTGCGAGATGTTGATGGTAATACCGCGCTGGCGCTCTTCCGGTGCCGAGTCGATGTTAGCGAAGTCGCGCTGTTCGTTCAGGTCTGGGTACTTGTCAGCCAGAACCTTGGAGATTGCCGCGGTCAGAGTGGTCTTACCGTGGTCAACGTGACCGATGGTACCAATGTTGACGTGCGGCTTGTTGCGCTCGAACTTTGCCTTTGCCACAAGTTCCTCCTAGAAACATTTACAGAAGACATTCTTCGTCTGCGCGGTTCGCAAACGAACTAGAAATAGTCTACTGGGGGCTTGGATAATTTAGGAAATTCCGGTCCTCTGCGGGGCCTGCATTGTGATGCAAATCCCTCGTTGGCCGTTTGCGGTGCCGGCTCCGTTTTTCAACGGAACCGGCCCGCGATCGGCCACTTCCCCGCTAAGGGGGTCACGGCCAGGTTTTTATACCGAGACGATTACTCGCCGCGGGACTTCTGGATGATCTCGTCGGCAACTGCCTTCGGGACCTCAGAGTAGCTGTCGAAGGTCATCGAGTAAACTGCGCGACCCTGGGTCTTGGAACGCAGGTCACCAATGTAACCGAACATCTCGGACAGTGGCACACCAGCGCGGATGACCTTGACGCCAGCAGCGTCGGACATCTCCTGGATGGAACCACGGCGGGAGTTCAAGTCACCGATGACATCGCCCATGTACTCTTCTGGGGTACGGACTTCAACGCTCATCAGTGGTTCAAGCAGAACAGGGTTAGCGCGGCGTGCACCTTCCTTGAATACCTGGGAACCAGCGATCTTGAAGGCCATTTCCGAGGAGTCGACATCGTGGTAAGCACCATCGATGAGGGTAGCCTTGACGCCAACCAGTGGGTAGCCTGCGAGGATACCGTACTGCATTGCGTCCTGGATACCAGCGTCAATGGAAGGGATGTATTCGCGAGGAACACGACCACCGGTTACGGCGTTCTTGAACTCGTAGGTGACGCCGTCGACAACTTCCAGAGGCTCGAACGAGACCTGGACCTTTGCGAACTGGCCCGAACCACCGGTCTGCTTCTTGTGGGTGAAGTCAACCTTCTCCACAGCCTTCTTGATGGTTTCGCGGTATGCAACCTGTGGCTTGCCAACGTTGGCTTCAACGCGGAATTCGCGCTTCATGCGGTCAACGAGGATGTCCAGGTGAAGCTCGCCCATGCCGCCGATTTCGGTCTGGCCGGTGTCTTCGTTCAGGGAGACGGTGAAGGTTGGATCTTCTGCGGACAGCTTCTGGATAGCGGTCGACAGCTTTTCCTGGTCACCCTTGGTCTTTGGTTCGATGGCCACGAAGATCACTGGATCCGGGAAGCTCATCGACTCAAGAACGATTGGGTTCTGCGGATCGCACAGGGTGTCACCGGTGGTGGTGTCCTTCAGGCCGATCACAGCGTAGATGTGACCCGCGTGGATCTCGTCTACCGGCTGCTCCTTGTTGGAGTGCATCTGGAAGAGCTTGCCAACGCGTTCCTTCTTCTGCTTGGTGGAGTTCAGCAGCTGTGCGCCGGCCTCAACCCTGCCCGAGTAGACGCGGATGAAGTTCAACTGGCCGAAGAATGGGTGAGCAGCAATCTTGAATGCCAATGCCGAGAATGGTGCATCCTCGGAAGGCTCGCGAGTGAGCTCGATTTCTTCGTTCTTTGGATCGTGACCAACCATTGCGCCCACGTCGAGTGGGGATGGCAGGAAGTCGATGACAGCGTCGAGCATTGGCTGCACGCCGCGGTTCTTGAAGGCCGAACCACAGAATACTGGGTAAGCTTCCGAGTTCACGGTCAGCTTGCGGATGCCAGCCTTCAGTTCCTCGATCGAAACTTCTTCGCCTTCGAGGTACTTCTCCATGAGCTCTTCGGATGCCTCAGCGACATCTTCAACCAGCTTGGCGCGGTACTCTTCAGCCTTTTCCTGCAGGTCTGCTGGGATTTCCTGGATTTCGTAAGCAGCGCCCATGGTGACGTCGCCCTTGGAATCGCCTTCCCATACGAAAGCCTTCATGGTCAGCAGATCCACAACGCCGGTGAACTCCGACTCGGAGCCGATTGGCAGCTGCATTACCAGCGGCTTGGCACCCAAGCGCTTGATGATGGTGTCCACGGTGAAGTAGAAGTCAGCACCCAGCTTGTCCATCTTGTTGACGAAGCAGATACGTGGAACATCGTACTTGTCAGCCTGGCGCCAAACGGTCTCGGACTGAGGCTCAACGCCTTCCTTGCCATCGAAGACGGCAACGGCGCCATCGAGCACGCGCAGCGAGCGCTCCACCTCAACGGTGAAGTCAACGTGGCCCGGGGTATCGATGATGTTGATCTGGTTCTTATTCCAGAAGCAGGTGACGGCCGCGGAGGTAATGGTGATACCGCGTTCCTTTTCCTGCTCCATCCAGTCGGTGGTCGAAGCACCGTCGTGGGTTTCACCGAGCTTGTGGTTCACACCCGTGTAGAAAAGGATGCGCTCAGTAGTAGTGGTCTTACCGGCATCGATGTGAGCCATGATGCCGATATTGCGGACCTTGTTAAGGTCAGTAAGCACGTCCTGTGCCACGTTGTCTCCCTATAAGGTGAGGCCGGAATTGCTGGGCATCGGTTGATGCCCAGCTTTTCCGAGCGGTTCTTACCAGCGGTAGTGTGCGAAGGCCTTGTTGGACTCGGCCATCTTGTGAGTGTCTTCGCGACGCTTCACAGCGGCACCCAGACCGTTCGACGCGTCCAGGATCTCGTTCATCAAACGCTCGATCATGGTCTTCTCGCGGCGAGCCTTCGAGTAGCCAACCAGCCAGCGCAGAGCCAGTGCGGTTGCACGGCCTGGCTTGACCTCAACAGGAACCTGGTAGGTAGCGCCACCGACACGGCGGGAACGAACCTCGAGGGCTGGACGGATGTTGTCCATAGCCTTCTTGAGGGTCGAAACAGCGTCGGCGCCGGACTTTGCTGCGGCACCTTCGAGTGCACCGTAAACAATGCGCTCTGCAGTGGACTTCTTGCCGTCTACGAGAACCTTGTTGATCAGCTGGGTGACCAATGGGGATTCGAAGACTGGATCAGAAACTAGTGGGCGCTTTGGCGCCGGACCCTTACGAGGCATTACTTACCATCCTTCTTTGCACCGTAGCGGGAACGAGCCTGCTTACGATCCTTCACACCCTGGGTATCCAGAGCACCACGAACAATCTTGTAGCGAACACCTGGAAGGTCCTTTACACGACCACCGCGAACGAGCACGATGGAGTGTTCCTGCAGGTTGTGTCCGACACCTGGAATGTAAGCGGTCACTTCGACGCCACCGGCAAGGCGCACACGTGCGACCTTACGCAGAGCCGAGTTTGGCTTCTTCGGGGTGGTGGTGTACACACGGGTGCACACGCCACGGCGCATTGGGTTGCCCTTAAGGGCAGGGGCCTTGGTCTTGACGACCTTAGGCGAGCGGCCCTTGCGGACCAGCTGCTGAATAGTAGGCACTTTCGTGTCCTTCCATTGTCTAAGTTCTTCGGCAACACGACGAAAACGCCTAAGCCTAGAAAAGTTTTAGCGCTTCGCAATGTAGCTAGCTGCTTGCTTTACCGCGCACTCAGAATCAAAAGTCCCTAGGCGTGCGAAAGTGTGGCATTCGTTGCGCAACCTACCCGCAACCCGGACGGAGTCCATTTTGCCACACATAAAACAATTGATCTCAGTCTAGCATTAATCCACCGAGCCACCATGTACAGTAAGCTATCTCACCGACCAGGCCACTCTTGGCCCCCGCCGCCATCGAGACGGTTTGGGTAGTGACTACGCTAACGACCCCAGCTGAACGCCATGGGACCGCCAGATGAAAAGCACCTGAATCCGCGGATGGCCGCTGCCGGCTTGCCAGCGGATCCGCTTCATGGCAAATACTAGTTCCTAAATCTCCCAGTGGATTCGTCGACTACTATTTTCACCCCGTGACGGTTAAACGCCCAATGCCTGCCCGCACAGTGTGCGGGCAGGCATTGGGTCAAACTACCTTACGGTGACAGTGCTTCCGGTTTAGCGGAAGTCCGAGCCGTGGTCGTAGTCGTCCATCGAGATGGCACGGAATTCAGGCGACAGCCCGCCTTCCAGCGCATCGTCGTACAGGCCCGAAGAGAAGGCCGAGGTGCCGGTGAACAAAGTTGCCTTTGCTTCATCGGTTGGCTCGACGTTGACCTGGGTGTAGCGATCCAGACCGGTACCGGCCGGGATCAGCTTACCGATGATCACGTTTTCCTTCAGACCGCGCAGTGGATCTTCCTTGCCTTCCATCGCAGCCTGGGTCAGGACGCGAGTGGTTTCCTGGAAGGAAGCAGCCGACAGCCACGAATCGGTGGCCAGCGATGCCTTGGTGATGCCCATCAGCTCGTCACGGCCGGCAGCTGGACGCTGGCCTTCCGAAACGGCCTTGCGGTTCGCAGCGGTGAAGCGCGAACGATCGGCCAACTCGCCTGGCAGCAAGTCGGTCTCGCCGGACTCGATGACGGTGACACGGCGCAGCATCTGGCGGACGATGACTTCCACGTGCTTATCGTGGATGCCTACACCCTGGGACTGGTACACATCCTGGACCTCGCGGACCAGGAACTTCTGTGCCTCACGTGGCCCGAGGACTCGAAGAACCTGCTTCGGATCCAAGGTACCGCTGGTGAGCTGGGTGCCGGCAACGATGCTTTCGCCCTCTTCAACCAACAGGCGAGCACGGCGCAGAACCGGGTAGGCCTGCTTCTCGTCGCCGTTGTCTGGAGTAACTACAACACGCAGCTGCTTCTCGTCGTCTTCGATCGACACGCGACCGGCAACCTCGGACATCGGAGCCACACCCTTAGGGGTACGGGCTTCGAACAGTTCCTGGATACGAGGCAGACCCTGGGTGATATCGTCAGCCGACGCTACACCACCGGTGTGGAAGGTACGCATGGTCAGCTGGGTACCAGGCTCGCCGATGGACTGCGCGGCGATAATGCCAACAGCCTCGCCGATGTCCACGGTCTTGCCGCTGGCCAGCGAACGGCCGTAGCACAGAGCACAGGTTCCAACAGCCGAGTCGCAGGTCAGCACGGAGCGAACGCGGATTTCATCCACGCCTGCAGCGTACAGCTCGTCGATCAGCACGTCGCCGACATCCGAACCGGCGGTAGCCAGCACGGTGCCTTCAGCGTTCTTGACGTCGGTAGCCAGCGTACGGGTGTACGCCGAGTTCTCCACGGTCTCGTGCTTGACGCGGATGCCGGCAGAGTTATCTGCAATGGCAACGGTCAAGCCGCGCTTGGTGCCGCAGTCCTCTTCGCGAACGATAACATCCTGCGAAACGTCCACCAGACGACGGGTCAGGTAACCCGAGTTAGCGGTCTTCAGCGCGGTATCCGCCAGGCCCTTACGGGCACCGTGGGTCGCGATGAAGTACTCCAGAACCGACAGGCCTTCACGGTAGGAAGACTTGATCGGGCGAGGAATAATTTCACCCTTAGGGTTGGACACCAGACCACGGATACCCGCGATCTGACGCAATTGCAGGTAGTTACCACGAGCCTTGGAAGTCACCATTCGGTTAATGGTGTTCAGCTCTTCCATGCCGTTCTTCATCGCCTCGGCAACCTCGTCGGTAGCCTTGGTCCAGATGTCGATCAGGTCCTGGCGGCGCTCGGTATCTGCAATCAGGCCCTTGTCGTAGGAAGCCTGGACCTTGGCGGCCTTCACCTCGTAAGGAGCCAAGATGGCTGCCTTATCCATGTTCGAGGTGATGTCCGAGATCGCCACGGTGACACCCGAGCGGGTCGACCAGTAGAAACCGGCGTCCTTCAGGTTATCCAGGGTAGCTGCGGCAATGATCTTCGGGTAGCGCTCTGCCAGATCGTTGACGATCTCCGAGAGCGCATCCTTGCCCGCTACGGTGGCTACCCATGGGTAGTCCGCAGGCAGGGTGTCGTTGAACAGCACCTGGCCAAGCGAGGTATCCAGCAATGCCGGGGTACCTGGCTCCCAGCCCTCAGGGGCTGGCTGGTCTGCGGAAGGAACGAAGTTCTCCACGCGGACCTTGATCGGTGCGTTCAGGTGCAGTTCGCCCAGATCCTTGGCCATGATGGCCTCGGATACGGTAGCGAACACGCGGCCGGCGCCCTTTTCGGTTGCACGCTTGGTGGTCAAGTGGTGCAAGCCGATGATCATATCCTGCGAAGGCTGTGCCACTGGGCGGCCATCGGAAGGCTTCAAGATGTTGTGCGAGGACAGCATCAAGATACGGGCTTCAGCCTGTGCTTCTGGGCTCAGCGGCAGGTGGACTGCCATCTGGTCACCGTCGAAGTCAGCGTTGAACGCGCCGCAAACCAATGGGTGCAGCTGCAGGGCCTTGCCTTCGATCAGCTGTGGTTCGAAGGCCTGGATACCCAAGCGGTGCAGGGTAGGTGCACGGTTGAGCAGTACCGGGTGCTCGGTGATGATCTCTTCGAGAACATCCCAAACCTGCGGGCGGTAACGCTCGACCATGCGCTTAGCCGACTTGATGTTCTGTGCGTGGTTGAGGTCAACCAGGCGCTTCATCACGAAAGGCTTGAACAGCTCCAGGGCCATCTGCTTTGGCAGACCGCACTGGTGCAGCTTCAGCTGCGGGCCGACAACGATGACCGAACGGCCCGAGTAGTCAACGCGCTTGCCCAGCAGGTTCTGGCGGAAACGACCCTGCTTGCCCTTGAGCATGTCGCTCAGGGACTTCAGCGGGCGGTTGCCTGGCCCGGTCACCGGACGGCCACGACGGCCGTTATCGAACAGCGAGTCAACAGCTTCCTGCATCATGCGCTTTTCGTTGTTCACGATGATCTCTGGCGCACCGAGATCAAGCAGGCGCTTGAGGCGGTTGTTGCGGTTGATCACGCGGCGGTACAGGTCGTTCAGATCCGAGGTAGCGAAACGGCCACCGTCGAGCTGGACCATCGGGCGCAGTTCTGGCGGGATCACCGGAACGGCGTCAAGCACCATGCCCTTAGGCGAGTTGCCGTTGACGAGGAACGCGTTGACGACCTTCAGGCGCTTGAGCGCACGAGCCTTCTTCTGGCCCTTGCCGTTTTCGATGATGGTCTTCAGCTCTTCAGCTTCAGCCGCCAGATCGAAGTTCTCAAGGCGCTTCTGGATAGCTTCTGCACCCATGGAGCCTTCGAAGAACAGTCCGTACTTCTCACGCATGGTGCGGTACAGGCCTTCGTCGCCTTCGAGGTCGGCGACCTTCAGGTTCTTGAAGCGCTCCCAGACCGCACGCAGGCGCTCGGCTTCGGCCTTGGCGCGCTTGTCGATCTGCAGAACAGTCTTCTCGGCCAAGGTGCGGGCCTTGTTCAGCTCGGCATTCTTGGCGCCGTCAGCTTCCATGCGCTCCAGCTCGGCTTCCAGGTCGGCTGCAACAGCCTTCTTGTCAGCTTCCGAGTTGTTCGCAAGGTTGCGCAGTTCCAGGTCGTGCTGGGCCTGCAGGTTAGGCATTTCGGCGTGGCGGCGTGCTTCGTCGACACCGGTGATCATGTAGGCAGCGAAGTAGATGACCTTTTCGAGGTCCTTCGGAGCCAGATCGAGCAGGTAGCCCAAGCGCGATGGAACGCCCTTGAAGTACCAGATGTGGGTCACAGGAGCTGCCAGCTCGATGTGGCCCATGCGCTCACGGCGTACGTTCGCGCGGGTCACCTCGACGCCGCAACGCTCGCAGATGATGCCCTTGAAGCGCACGCGCTTGTACTTGCCGCAGTAGCATTCCCAGTCGCGGGAAGGGCCGAAGATCTTTTCGCAGAAAAGACCGTCCTTCTCCGGCTTCAGGGTGCGGTAGTTAATGGTTTCCGGCTTCTTGACCTCGCCGTAGCTCCATCCACGGATTTCATCCGCGGTGGCAAGGTTGATTCGCATGAGGCCGAATGAGGAATCGCTGGACATATGGTCCTTTTCTCTCTTCTGTGGTGTCTGAAGTCGATACGAATGAGGGTGGGAATTTGCCGCCGCTGCCTGCAGGTCCTGCAGGCAGGGCGCCAGATTACACTTCCTCTACGGAGTTCGGCTCCGACCGTGAAAGGTCGATGCCCAGCTCTTCAGCGGCGCGGAACGATTCCTCGTCCGACTCACGCATTTCGATAGTGTTGCCGTCGGTACCGAGTACCTCGACGTTCAAGCACAGCGACTGCATTTCCTTGATGAGCACCTTGAACGATTCTGGAACACCAGGCTCTGGAACGTTCTCGCCCTTGACGATAGCTTCGTAGACCTTCACGCGGCCGTGGATATCATCCGACTTGATGGTCAGGATTTCCTGCAGCGTGTAAGCGGCACCGTATGCTTCCAGTGCCCAAACTTCCATCTCGCCGAAGCGCTGGCCACCGAACTGGGCCTTACCGCCCAGTGGCTGCTGGGTGATCATGGAGTATGGACCGGTGGAACGGGCGTGGATCTTGTCGTCCACCAGGTGGTGGAGCTTCAAGATGTACATGTAGCCCACGGAAACCGGATCCGGCAGCGGGTCGCCGGAGCGGCCGTCGAACAGCTTCGCCTTGCCGGAGTTGCCAATCAGGCGCACACCGTCACGGGTCTTGCTGGTCGAATCCAGGATGCCGCGGATTTCCTCTTCGGAAGCGCCATCGAAGACCGGGGTTGCCACGGTGGTGGAACCGGACTCGCGTGGCAGGTTCGGCAGATCGCGGACCCATTCAGGCTCGCCTTCGATCTTCCAGCCCTGCTTGGCAGCCCAACCCAGGTGGATTTCCATAACCTGGCCGACGTTCATACGACCTGGCACACCCAGCGGGTTCAGGATGACATCCAGCGGGGTGCCGTCTTCCAGGAATGGCATGTCTTCCAGCGGCATGATGCGCGAGATGACACCCTTGTTACCGTGGCGACCTGCGAGCTTGTCGCCGATCGAGATCTTGCGCTTCTGGGCAACGTAGACGCGGACCAGCTGGTTGACACCAGGGGAAAGGTCATCGTCGTTGTCGCGGTCGAAGATGCGAACACCAATGACGGTGCCGGACTCGCCGTGCGGAACCTTCAGCGAGGTGTCGCGCACTTCGCGCGACTTCTCACCGAAGATGGCACGCAGCAGGCGCTCTTCCGGGGTCAGCTCGGTCTCGCCCTTAGGGGTGACACGGCCCACCAGCACGTCTCCGGCCTCGACCTCGGCACCGATGTAGACGATGCCGCGGTCATCGAGCTGGGAGAGGATATCTTCCGAGACATTCGGGATGTCGCGGGTGATTTCCTCGGCACCGAGCTTGGTGTCGCGAGCGTCGACTTCGTGCTCTTCGATGTGAATCGAGGTGAGCACGTCGTCGAAGATCATGCGCTGGGAGAGGATGATCGCATCCTCGTAATTGTAGCCTTCCCAGGACATGAATGCCACGAGCAGGTTCTTGCCCAGCGAGAGCTCGCCGGAGTCGGTCGAAGGACCGTCAGCGATGATCGACTGGTACTCCAGGCGGTCGCCTTCAGACACGCGAACGCGCTGGTTGTAGGCGTTGCCCTGGTTCGAGCGGGCGAACTTCATGATCGGGTACATCGACTCGGTGCCGTCATCGTTCATGACGACAACCAGGTCAGCAGATACCTCGGTGACCACGCCTGGCTTGGCGGCGACAACGGAGTCGCCGGCGTCAACCGCGGCGAACTTCTCCATGCCGGTACCAACCAGCGGACGCTCGGACTTCAGCAGCGGCACAGCCTGGCGCTGCATGTTGGCGCCCATCAGTGCGCGGTTGGCATCGTCGTGCTCGAGGAATGGAATCAGCGCGGTTGCCACCGAAACCATCTGGCGCGGCGAAACGTCCATGAAGGTCACTTCAGCGGAATCGACGATAACAGGCTCGCCGCCACCGCCCTTTTCGCGAACCAGAACGGTCTCTTCAACGAAGCGGCCGTTCTCATCCAGTGGCGCGTTGGCCTGTGCGATGTAGTGCTGCAGCTCGTCATCGGCGGTCAGGTAGTCGACCTCGTTGGACACGACGCCATTGGCGACGCGGCGGTACGGGGTTTCGATGAAGCCGAAGGAGTTGATGCGTCCGTAGGTAGCCAACGAACCGATCAGGCCGATGTTCGGGCCTTCAGGGGTTTCAATTGGGCACATGCGTCCGTAGTGGGACGGGTGGACGTCTCGTACTTCCATGCCTGCGCGGTCACGGGACAGGCCGCCTGGGCCCAGAGCCGACAAGCGGCGCTTGTGGGTCAGGCCGGCCAGCGGGTTGTTCTGGTCCATGAACTGCGAAAGCTGCGAGGTTCCGAAGAACTCCTTGATGGCAGCCACAACAGGGCGGATGTTGATCAGGGTCTGCGGGGTGATCGCCTCGACGTCCTGGGTGGTCATGCGCTCGCGCACAACACGCTCCATGCGGGACAGGCCGGTGCGGACCTGGTTCTCGATCAGTTCGCCCACGGCGCGGATGCGGCGGTTGCCGAAGTGGTCGATGTCGTCGACGTTGACAGGAACGTCAACGATCTCGCCCTTGCGGGTGCCCTGAACAGTCTTCTCGCCTGCGTGCAGCGCAACGAGGTAGCGGATCATCGCTACCAGGTCGTCCAGCGAGAGCACCGAAGCGTTCTCGGCGTTGACCGGAGTCTCCACGCCCAGCTTGCGGTTGATCTTGTAGCGGCCAACCTTTGCCAGGTCGTAGCGCTTAGGCTCGAAGTACATGTTCTTCAGCAGTGCCTGGGCGGCCTCAACCGTAGGAGGCTCGCCTGGACGCAGCTTGCGGTAGATGTCCAGCAAGGCTTCGTTCTGATCCTTGATGCTGTCCTTTTCCAAGGTTGCGCGCATCGAATCGTACTGGCCGAACTCGGACAGGATCTGCTCTTCGCTCCAGCCAAGGGCCTTGAGCAAGACGGTGACCGACTGCTTGCGCTTGCGATCAAGGCGTACGCCGATCTGGTCGCGCTTGTCGATTTCCAGCTCGAACCATGCACCACGCGATGGGATGATACGTGCCGAGAAGATCGTCTTGTCACTGGTCTTGTCCGGCGTGGACTCGAAGTACGCACCTGGGGAGCGAACCAGCTGGGACACAACGACACGCTCGGTGCCGTTGATGATGAAGGTGCCCTTTTCGCTCATCAGCGGGAAATCGCCCATGAACACGGTCTGCTGCTTGATTTCGCCGGTTTCATTGTTCATGAATTCGGCCTTGACATACAGCGGTGCCGCGTAGGTGGCGTCGCGGTCCTTGCACTCTGCGATCGAGTACTTAGGATCAGCGAACTCCGGATCCGAGAAGCTCAAGGACATGGTGTCCTGGAAGTCCTCGATTGGGGAGATTTCCTCGAAGATTTCTGCCAGGCCCGAGGTGTTGGGCACGCTGAAGTCACCAGCGGCTTCTGCCTTGGCCAGGCGCTCTACCCAGTTCTGGTTGCCGACGAGGCGGTCAAAGCTCTCGGTCTGCAATGCCAGCAGGTTAGGCACTTCAAGGGGTTCGTGAATCTTTGCAAAAGAAAGTCGGCCAGCGTATGCAGCATCGCGAGCCGAACTAGCGGTTTGGTTGTTAGGGTTGCTCGAGGCGACCAAGATGGATCCTTCCAAAGACCGTCAGGTTTCCGAACGCTTACCGTGCTAAGGTTCCTGCCATAGGACAGTTCCTCTTTTTTCGTCCGCACGAACCCACCGCTATATGAAGGCCGCGCGCGCAAACAGCAAGGCGCAAATTTCTACTCTACCGGAGGAAAATCCGGTTGTCGATACTCGGTGCAGAAATTCGTGCTATAGTTTTCGCCCCCACTTTCGCGCGGGCTGCCACTCAGGTTTCCAAGCACCGCGCCAGCGCGCAACCCGGTCGTACCGCGCACCGAAAAGTGCATGCATTTTCCCAACTGATACCCTTGTTTTCGCGGATTCTTGCGAATTGCCAAAGGTCTTGGCCCGCTGAACGCAGTCTCCGGATTCCGGGCATCAGGCAACGTTATGCTTTCTGTCACATTCTCCTCAGCAGGCATCAGAAACCCCAATTTTTCTCCGCTTCAGCCGCATGGCGAACGTTCTTGGAGATTTTTTCCGGGTATCCGGGAGGCTTGAAGCTACACGCTCCCCCAGCAGATATCAGCCTTTGCGACCTGGTGTGTCCGGTGGCTTCTTCTTTCGCCACTAGCTATGATCGAGCAAACATCCACGGTTAGGAGACGAAGTGAATAAGCTGCAGTCAGATGAAGCACTGACCCGAGTCACCCTGGACGCCTCGCGCCGGAACATCCCAATCGAGATTGTGCCGCGCGACAAGGTGCGCTCGCTGGAAGAGGCTGCGGACGCCTTGGGAATCTCGGCCTCGGCCTTGCTCAAGACGCTGGTTATCAAACGCACAGACGGCACCTTCGTCTTCGCGCTGATCCCCGGCGGGCGGAAACTTGACTGGGCGAAGCTGCGCGGAGTCATGGGCGTCAATAAGCTCTCCCTGCCATCTTCAGATATCTCTTGGGATGTCACGCACTACGAGAGCGGAACCATTACGCCTTTTGGCTCGCACACGGTACTGCCTGTCTACATCGATGCCAGCGTCTTCGAAGAGCCCGTATCGGAACAGATAGGACTGGGCAGCGGGGACCGAGCCCATGGACTGCTGGTTCGCGCCAAGGATTTGGTTAGCGGATTTGATGCCACGATTGCTGATATTTCGACTCCGGAATAACCAGCCCTGGCTTAGCCAATGCCTTCTTGGCCCAGGCCTGCGACTTGGTCAATCCCTTGATCGTCGCGTTGCGCAGCGGCAGACCAAGCGGCTGCTCGACGAAGCGTGCCACCAGGTAGGCAATTCCTAGCATCAGCACCAGCAAACCGGCCAGCAGCACGTACTTGTTCACGAAACCGTGCAGCTGGTTGATTAGCCACCAACCCCACAACTGGTGCACGAGGTACAGCGGGTAAGTCAATGAACCGGCCACAGCCAGCCATTTGCCCTGGACGTTCTTGAGCGGAGTCAGGGTGCACACCGCCAGCAGAGCTACGCACAGGACGGTCAGCAGCTGGAAATGCCAGGCCGGGATATCCATCCCGGAGAGCAAGTCCGCGTCACTGCGCCCCTTGATGCCGGTGAAAAATGCGGCGATGGCAGTATTGCCTGCGACCATGGACCACCGCAGAATGCTGTGGCCGCTTTGATAGATCAAGAAGAGCACCATGCCGGCTGCGAACAGGGCCGCATACTGCCCGGCAATCCATTCCTGCAGCTTGTCCAAGCTTGTGAAATGCAGATACAGGCCCAGAGCGGGCCAAATGGCAGAGAGCAAGAGGATGTGCTTGTTCTTCACGAAGCCCATGGACAAGAGCGCTGCGAGCAACACGTAGAAACGCAACTCGACCCAAAGTGTCCAATAGACACCGTCCATATCGGTGACGCCGAATCCAGCCTGCATCATGCTCAGGTTGGGCAGAATATCACTGGCCGAGCGTCCCTCGTTGCCGGAAGGCCAGATCCCAAGCGAGAGTACTGTTGCTGCGAGTACCGCGAGCCAGTAGGCCGGGTAGAGGCGGCCCACACGCGAGCCGATGAAACCAATGACGTTCTTTCCCTGGAGGGACATCAGGATAACGAAGCCCGAGATGAGGAAGAATAGCTGTACACCCAGCTGTCCGTAACGGGTGAATTCGGAGAGTACTGGCCAGAACTCTGCGGCCTGCCTCCCCCAGTGATCATGTCCCCATGCGGTGTAGTGGTACAGGACGACAATTAGCGCAGCTGTAATCCTCAATGCGTCTAGGAGCCCTAGCCGCGGTGCTGGTTTCTGGTTCTGGGTAGCTACGGTTTTTGACACATTTTCACTGTAAACAATGAACTTGAATAAACGCTGTTAATAGAAACGTTATAAAACAATTGCTATGGACTTCCCAGCTTAACGACCAAAGGCCCACAGACTTTCGTCTGTGGACCTTTGGCAATAAGTTGCGAGTGACCGCTGTACTTACTTAACGGTGACGGTAGCGCCGGCAGCTTCCAGAGCTTCCTTAGCCTTCTCGGCAGCGTCCTTTGCAACACCCTCAAGCAGAGCCTTTGGAGCAGCGTCAACGAGCTCCTTAGCTTCCTTCAGGCCCAGGGAAGTCAGTGCGCGAACTTCCTTGATAACTGCGATCTTCTTGTCGCCGGCCGACTCGAGGACTACGTCGAATTCGGTCTGCTCTTCAGCAGCAGCTTCGCCGCCTGCAGCTGGACCAGCAACTGCAACAGCAGCAGCGGTTACGTCGAAGGTCTCTTCGAATTCCTTAACGAACTCGGACAGTTCGATGATGGTCATTTCCTTGAATGCGGAAAGCAGCTCTTCGTTGCTGAGCTTCGCCATGGTGGGCGTCCTTTCGGTTTTTGGCCTTGAGGGCCGATGAATTTGGGTTTACGTTGCGAGAGAACTCGAAAGCTTAGGCTTCTGCCGGAGCTTCCTCGGCAGCTTCGCCACCGTTCTCGTCGAGCTTTGCACGCAGAGCCTCGACAGCGCGGGCAGCAGCGGAAGCTGGAGCCAGCAGCACTGCTGCAACGCGGGCGAGCTGAGTTTCGCGGGATTCCAGCGCAGCCAAAGCAGCGATGCCGCTCTGGTCCAGTGCCTTACCTTCGAACCAACCGGTCTTGATGACCAGCTTTTCGTTAGTCTTGGCGAATTCCGTGAGGCTCTTAGCGGCAGCAACTGCATCGCCCTTAATGAAGGCGATTGCGGTTGGACCAGAAAGCTGTTCATCGAAAGCATCGATGCCAGCGTTCTTCGCTGCGATTGCGGTCAAGGTGTTCTTTACGACTGCGTACTTGGTCTCCTGACCAAGCGAGCGGCGCAGATCCTTGAGCTGTGCAACGGTAAGCCCACGGTATTCGGTCAAGACAGCCGCCGACGAATCATTGAATTCCGCGGTGATTTCTTCAATCGCTGCAGTCTTGCTTGGGGTTGCCATAACACTCCTTCCGGGGATTTGTTCGGTACCGTTTCAAAACCGGCGAGGCCATAAAAATAGCCCCGCGCAGGAGCACAGGGCGTTTCAACTTATTCAAAGTCAAAAAAATCTATGTAACCTGCGTTGGTCATCCTTGCGGATCTTTAGGAGCAGTTGGAAACCAAATGCTCGACCGACGGTCTTCGGTATTTCTAGTTTATAGGAGCACTCCAGCCCACAGCAAATCGAAGCCGGAGCCAATCTCATGATCCTGGTCACTAGGGGAATTAAATTAGAATGGCGGGACTCATTTACCAACGCTTGGGGAACGCTAGTAGTAAGTCCCGCCGATACAAAAGTTTTGGGGAAACTTTCGTATCTCATCCGCGTAGGGCCTTGGGGGATCCATACGCGGATGACCGAGATACTCGGTAGTCAAAGCTTATCATCGGCTACAGGCTGGTACGAAACATGAATACGCTTTCCAGCAGCCGTGGCCATCGCGCAGATTCCTCGCTTAAAAAGGAAGGGAGCATGCCGATTATCGGCATGCTCCCTCAAGCTAGTTAGCTACTAGACTTAGGCCTCAACGCGGGTTACGTTCGCGTCAACAGGAATACCTGGACCGAAGGTGGTAGCGATGGTTGCCTTCGAGATGTAGCGACCCTTCGAAGCCGAAGGCTTCAGGCGCATAACCTCTTCCAGAGCTGCTGCGTAGTTCTCGGTCAGCTGCTTTGCGTCGAACGAAACCTTGCCAATGATGAAGTGCAGGTTCGAGTGCTTGTCGACGCGGAAGTCGATCTTGCCGCCCTTGATGTCGGTTACAGCCTTGGCCACATCCATGGTCACGGTGCCGGTCTTAGGGTTTGGCATCAGGTTACGAGGACCCAGTACCTTACCCAAGCGGCCAACCTTGCCCATCAGGTCAGGGGTTGCAACTGCTGCGTCGAAGTCGGTCCAGCCGCCCTGGATCTTTTCGATCAGGTCGTCCGAGCCAACGAAGTCGGCGCCAGCTTCGCGAGCTGCTTCTGCCTTGTCACCGTTAGCGAAAACAACCACGCGGGCGGTCTTGCCAGTGCCGTGTGGAAGGTTTACGGTACCGCGAACCATCTGGTCAGCCTTACGTGGGTCAACACCCAGGCGGAAAGCAACCTCAACGGTCGAGTTGGTCTTATCGCCTGCGGTCTCCTTAGCCAGGGCAATTGCCTCGGCTGGAGCGTAGACGTTGTTGTCGGCATCGATCTTAGCCGCGGCGGCTACGTATGCTTTGCTGCGCTTTGCCATCTGCGTTTTCTCCTTATGCAGTCGTGGTCATATGGACCGCGCGGGGTCCTGCCACGGGCGAATCGATCGGATGACCGTTTCGCCTTAGATTGAATTCTTGAGTGCTATCCAGCGTGTGAACAGCGGAAGGCGGGATTAGCCTTCTACGGTCACGCCCATGGAGCGGGCGGTGCCGGCGATGATCTTGGCTGCAGCAGCCAGGTCATTTGCGTTCAGGTCAGCCATCTTGGTGGTGGCGATTTCCTCAACCTGAGCCTGGGTCAGGTTAGCAACCTTGTCGGTGTGCGGAACACCCGAACCCTTTGCAATGCCAGCTGCCTTCTTGATCAGCTCAGCTGCAGGAGGAGTCTTGGTGATGAAAGTGAACGAACGGTCTTCGTATACGGTGATCTCAACTGGAACAACGTTACCGCGCTGCGACTCGGTCGCTGCGTTGTAAGCCTTGCAGAATTCCATGATGTTGACGCCGTGCTGACCAAGGGCTGGACCGATTGGAGGAGCTGGGTTAGCAGCACCTGCCTGGATCTGCAGCTTGATGAGTCCGGTGACCTTTTTCTTTGGGGCCATGTCGGGTCCTTCTTACTCTTGCGTTTCCCGTGGCACAGGAGCGTGGCACGGGGATCTGGCTATCGTGGCGCGACAGCCAAGCGTACCCTCGCATCGATAAGCGACCGATGCGGGGCACGAAGACTTAATACTACTGGATCTTGGTGACCTGGTTGAAGTTCAGGGTCACTGGGGTTTCACGTTCGAAGATCGAAACCAGTACGACCAGCTGTGCGGCATCCAGCTTGATCTCCGAGATGGTTGCGGGCATCGTTTCGAACGGTCCGTCATTGACGATAACCGATTCGCCGACTTCGAAGTCCACGGTGACCTCAGTAATTGGAGCACGGCCTGGCTTGGACGCCGATGGCTGCTCTACTGGATCAACGATGGTGTGCTCAAGCATGGAGAACACTTCGTCAAGGCTCAGTGGGTTTGGATCGTGGGCGTTGCCAACGAATCCAGTGACACCTGGAGTGTGTCGAACAACACCCCACGACGCGTCAGTCAGCTCCATGCGGACCAGGACATAGCCCGGGATGCGCACGCGGCGAACGATCTTGCGCTGAGTGTTCTTGACCTCGACGACCTCTTCCATCGGAACCTGGATATCGAAGATGAACTCATCCATGTCCTGGGTCTGGATACGGGTCTCAAGATTGACCTTCACGCGGTTTTCGTAACCAGCGTAGGTGTGAATGACAAACCAGTCACCTGGAAGACGACGGAGCTTAGCGCGGAATTCTTCCTTGAGCTTGGCTACGTTGTCTTCGCCCTCGGCTTCTTCAGCGTCGGCTTCGTTGTCTTCGCCCTCGGCTTCTTCAGCTTCGGCTTCGTTGTCTTCGCCTTCAGCTTCTTCAGCTACGCCTTCGATTACCTGAGCGTCTTCAGCGTCCTGTGCTGGTGCTTCGGTTGGGTCGACGTCAGCTTCTACAGCTGGCTCAACCTGATCGCCGGCGGCTTCAACGAACTCGTTTTCGACCTCGTCATTAATCTGCGGTTCGAGTTCCTTGTCGGACACTGCAGCTCCTGCTTTCTTTGACTGAATGACACTAAATTGCCTCGGGGTAATCATACCTCCGAGGCAACAAAATTACTGTTCGACCTTGTTGGTGAACAGGAGGATCGAACCCTGCCCAAAGACGAAGTCCAGGGCCGTCACGATCAGCATCACCACGCCCACGAAACCGACAACAACCAGGAAATAATTCACTAGTTCACTGCGGGTCGGGGTGACGACCTTCTTAAGTTCTGCGATTACCTGGCGGAAAAACAAGAAGATCCGGGCAAAGAAACCCAACTTCTGTCCACCCTTACCGGAGCTGAGAGCAGATTCGGTCATGTTCTTCCTCGTTTCAAAAATTTGGCCAGTTGAAACAATCACGGTGTGCCATAGTCTATTCGACTGCAACACACCGTGATGAGATAATTCGCTAAGCGATAAATCGCTATTGCGCAGGGCAGACAGGACTCGAACCTGCAACCTGCGGTTTTGGAGACCGCTGCGCTACCAATTGCGCCACTACCCTTCGGAGCTTTTTACCGCTCCCACCTAGAACATCTTAGCGGATAAAACATTCAGCTTCGTCCGTTGCGATGTCTCGGCAACGAGAAATAACTTTACGCAACGAAATCGGAAATGTCGAACTGACAACCTCCGGTGTGGCGCAGAACGCATTCCCGCGCCCCGTTGCGCACCTTATTGTGTCATTTTCAAAATTGTGATGCTGAAGTGCAAGGTTGCGAACTAAACTGAGGTGTAACAGCTGTCCCCATAGACTTCAGGACGAATCCCCAATGTCTCGCATTTCTCGCCGCATCGGCGCAATTTCCGAATCCGCGACTCTCGCAGTAGATGCCAAGGCGAAGGCTCTTAAAGCAGCAGGTCGACCAGTAATCGGTTTCGGTGCCGGTGAACCCGACTTCCCAACCCCTGGCTACATTGTCGAAGCAGCAGTCAAGGCGGCCCAGGATCCAAAGAACCACCGCTACTCCCCTGCAGCCGGCCTTCCCGAGCTGCGCGAAGCAATCGCCGCCAAAACCATGCGCGATTCGGGCTACGAGCTCAAGGCCAACCAGGTTCTGGTCACCAATGGCGGCAAGCAGGCGGTGTACAACACCTTCGCAACCCTGCTTGATCCAGGTGACGAGGTCATCGTTCCGGCTCCGTACTGGACCACCTATCCCGAAGCCATCCAGCTCGCCGGAGGCAAGGCCGTATCGGTCTTTGCCGGCCCGGAGCAGGGCTACAAGGTTACCGTCGAACAGCTCGAATCCGTACTGACCGAACGCACCAAGGTGCTGCTGTTCGTTTCTCCTTCGAACCCCACCGGTGCCGTATACACCCCGGAGCAGGTCCGCGAGATCGGCCAGTGGGCTGCTTCCAAGGGGCTGTGGGTTGTTACCGATGAGATCTACGAGCACTTGACCTACGGCGATGCAACTTTCAGCTCCATCGCGACCTTGGTCCCAGAGCTCGAAGACCGAGTTGTCATCCTCAACGGCGTGGCAAAGACCTACGCAATGACCGGCTGGCGCGTGGGTTGGATGGCAGGTCCGCTGGATGTCATCAAGGCCGCCACCAACCTGCAGTCCCACGCCACCTCGAACGTTTCCAACGTATCGCAGCGAGCCGCCCTGGCTGCTGTTGCCGGGCCGCTGGATGCCGTGAACGACATGAAGGTTGCCTTCAACCGTCGCCGCTTGGCCATCGTCGAATCACTGAACGCGATTGACGGCCTGCACTGCCCTACTCCGGAAGGCGCGTTCTACGCGTATTCGGATGTTCGAGGCCTGCTGGGTCGCGAAATCCGCGGCGTAGTGAACAACACCAGTGCAGAACTTGCTGCTTTCATCCTGGAACAGGCAGAAGTTGCCGTCGTGCCAGGTGAAGCATTCGGCCCTTCCGGCTATATCCGCATGTCATATGCACTGGGTGATGCTGATCTCGAAGAAGGCGTCGCACGGATGGCCAAGCTGCTGGGCGAAGCCAAGTAGAAAAACCGCGCCGCTAAAGAAGCGGGG